>NZ_JBITLI010000022.1:0-124939 GCF_044465085.1 Streptomyces sp. NPDC049813
AACAACGGCCCCATCACCGCCCAGGCAGCATCAGAAATCTCCCTATCCCTCACGACCGGACCAACGATCCGATGATCGGAAAGACACTCCCTAGGGATGGTGGGACCTGTTGGCGAGGCCGAGCAGCGTGAGACGCTCCGCGGCCGGGGTGCCGACGACGGGGGAGAACAGGGCGAGGATCTGGGTGCGGTCCTCGTCGATCATGGACTGGCAGTCCAGCTCCAGCAGGCCGACTTCCGGGTGCAGGATTCGTTTGCGGCGGTACCGCATCACAGCGACGTCATGCAGCTCCCACAGCGCGGAGAACTCGGTGCTCGCGAGGTGCAATTGCTCGACCAGGACACGGGCGGCCTCGTCGGCGCGGCGGACCATGGCGGCCCGCAGGTCGGCGACGAGTGCCCGGGACTCACCGGCGCGGTCCTCGGCCGGGGTCCCGCGGCGAGCCTCTGGGTCGGTGAACCAGCGGTAGATGACACTCGCCTCGGGACCACTGCGGCCGGTGAGGTCACCGAAGACGGCACGGGCGAGATGGTTCTGGGCCAGCGTGTCGCCCAGATCGGTCATCACCTGGGCGGGCACGTCGTGGAGCCGGTCGAGGACGGTCAGGAGGGTGGGGGCGACGTGCCGGTCGCCGCGGCGGCGGTCGGGGGCCGTCAGCCCGGTCAGCCGGTAGAGGTGATCACGTTCGTCCAGGCTCAGCCGCAGCGCACGGGTCAGCGCACGCAGCACCGACTCCGATGGGGTCGCCGTCGCCCGCTGCTGTTCGAGGCGGCTGTAGTAGTCCGTGGAGATGCCGGCCAGAGCGGCCACCTCCTCCCGGCGCAGCCCCGGAGTGCGCCGCCGCCCGCCCGCGGCCAGGCCGACGTCGGCGGGGCTGAGCGCCTCGCGCCGGACGCGAAGGAACTGGGCGATCTGCTGAGTGTCCACGACGAAAGTCTGCACGCCCAGCGGCGCGGTAGGCAGAGCGAGACTTACTCTGCCTACCGGCTGCCCGAACACCGACGCTGGGTCATACCTACTCACGTACGGAGAACCCACATGTCTGCCACCCGCACCTGGTTCATCACCGGCGCCTCCCGAGGGTTCGGCGCGCTCTGGACCGAGGCGGTGCTCGAGCGCGGCGACCAGGTCGCGGCCACCGCCCGCGACGCGGCGGTACTCAAGCCGCTCGCCGACCGCTTCGGCAGTCGGCTGCTGCCGCTGGCGCTCGACGTCACCGACCGGACCGCCGTCGACACCGCGGTCCACTCCGCCGAGCAGCAGCTCGGCGGCATCGACGTCCTGGTCAACAACGCCGGGCACATGCTCGTCGGGGCGGTCGAAGAGGTCAGCGCCGAACAGGCCCGGGCGCAGATGGACGTCAACTACTTCGGTTCCCTGTGGACCACCCGCGCCGTGCTGCCGGGGATGCGCGAGCGCCGCTCCGGGCGGATCCTGCAGGTCTCCTCGTTCGGCGGGCTGGTCGCCTACCCGGCGCTGGGCATCTACCAGGCCTCGAAGTGGGCACTGGAAGCGATGAGCCAGTCCCTGGCCGCAGAGGTCGGGGCCTACGGCATCCACGTCACGTTGATCGAGCCCATCATGTTCCCCACCGGCCTGGCCGAAGGCTCCCCGCGGTCTCAGCCGGACCCGGCCTACGACCACGCCCGGCAGGCCCTGTACACGGGGGCCAGCGAGAGCGGGTTCGTCCCGGGCGATCCAGCCGCGACCTCGGCAGCCCTGCTGGCCGTGGCCGACGCCCCGAACCCACCCCCGCGGGTGCTGTTCGGCACAGGCGGCCTCGACGCGCTCCGCACGGAGTACGCCGGCCGGCTCGCAGGCCTTGAGGAGTGGGACCACATCTCTCGCCTCGCTCAGGGCAACCCGGTGCGCAAGTGACCGGTCACCACCTGCCCGCAGTGCCTCGCCAGCCGCACCGAACGGCACGATGGCGCAAACAGGAAACATGGTGGCGCATACCGGGAAGGGGGCAACTCATGATTGCGCGCGGGGCAGTTGTCGTCATCAGTCTCAGGCCGGCGGCCTTTGCCGCGCCCTTCCACAGCCTCCTCACCCGACCGACCGT
This sequence comes from Streptomyces sp. NPDC049813, assembly GCF_044465085.1. Taxonomy (NCBI): domain Bacteria; kingdom Bacillati; phylum Actinomycetota; class Actinomycetes; order Kitasatosporales; family Streptomycetaceae; genus Streptomyces; species Streptomyces sp. NPDC049813. Next base: position 2,066 of record NZ_JBITLI010000022.1, read on the forward strand.
GGAGGTCGACGGCAAGGAGTATGAGGGCGGCTGGGGCACCAGGGAGGTGTGGGTCGCCCAAGGGCGGCATCGGCTGCGGGTGTACTTCCGCTACCGAGGTCAGCGTTCCGCTCGGTTCGGTGAGGCCGGTGTCGAGTTCACCGTCGCCCCCACCGACCAGAGGATCGACATGGCCGCACGACTCGGACCGACGAACGGGAGCACCTTCCGTATCACCGGACCGTCACCCGGCTGAACCGTCGTATCGCCCGCCGCGGCGGATGCCACCGCACCAGTACGGCAGCCCCGGCCGTGGGACGGACCTGGGTCTCCGCGCTGCGCAGCCGAGCCCGGGGACGCCAGGTCACAGAGTGAACGCGGCACCGGCCATCATCAGGGCCAGGGCGAGGACGACGAGCAGAAGGGCGACGGCGAGGAGGCGGCCACGCTGACGGTTGACCCGCCGCAAGGCCTTGATCGTCTCGATGTGCGTCAGGTCTGCCTCGGCCGGGTCGAAGCGGGCCGCGGGTGCCAGGAGCCGCAGGAGACCGTCGGCGTCGGCGTGCGGCAGTCGCACCGGAAGATTGACGAGTACTCCCAGGACAGCGGCGAGTACCAGCAAGGCTAGGGACGTGAGGAGCGCCGCCTGGGCACTGTGGGGGAGCGTGAGGGAGTCACTGCTCGCGGCCAGTGCGAGAAAGCCGGTGGCGATACTGATGAGCGTGCCCGCGGCGGAGATGACGGCCATGCCCCGAGTCTCGAAGGAAGCCTTCTTGGCCCGCTCCTCGGCCAGTTGACCGGCGATGAAGGTGGCGAGAGGCGCACGGTGCGCGTCGTCGTTCATGACGTGGCTTCCGCCAATCCTCGGGGCAGCGAGTTCGTGTCGCGGCAGTGGCCTCTCCGGAACCACTGAGCGCCGTGCCGCGCAAGCGGGGTGTTGATGGCGGTGGTGGCTTTCAGCTCCACCCTTCTAGCCGGCCTACGCTCCCGGGTGCCTGGCGGGCCAGCACCGTCGGTGTCCAGAGCAGGCCCCGCGGGGTGAGCAGGTCGGGCTGCGGCAGGGGAGTCAGACCGAGTTCGCCGGCGGCGTCGACGACCGCCTGGCCGAGCCTCAACTCCGGGCCGAGTGCGTCGAGTCGGGCCTTGGCCCGGCCGATCCGCAGTTCAGTGTCCTCTGCGTCGGCCAGGGCCTGCGCCAGTCGCCGCGGTGCCGCGTCGCTCTCCGGCCGGCCGCTGTTCAGCCCCGCCAGCGTCCGGCGCAGCCGTCGCGGCAATCTGCCCGGCAGCCGTGCCGCGTGCAGGGCGCGCAGGAGCGCACGCGCCGACGCCCACTCGTCGTCCGTGAGGGGTTCGTCGCGGTGCAGCCGCTCAGCCATCCAGCAGCACAGGCCGGCCGCTTCGGACCCCACACGCCCGGAGAGGTCGTGGAGATCGTCGATGAGGCGCCGCTTGTGTGCGTCCCAGTCCTGCCGCGCGTGATCGGCGGACACGCGCAGCTGTCCCAGCCGGTTGCGGGCCCGGCAGCGGTCATCGAGCGCGGCCACCCGCGCCGCCTCCGCCTCGTCGATCCGGGGAACGGCCCGCTCGATCCGCCCCATGACCCGCTTCAACAGGTCATACACGCTCAGACCGTCGTGCAGGGCGACGACGAACGTGCGCCGCTGCTCCAGATCGACGATGACAGCGCACGGCACGAGGGAACTCGGGACGCCGAAGAACCGCTGCATGTCGGAGACGGTGCGGGTGAGCGCTCGCTGGTGCTGCTCCAGACCGTGCGGCCGGTGGTCCGAGGCCTGAGCCACCAACCGGGCCCGCTCCGCCGCCGCCGGAGGTTCCTGTACTCCCTGCGGCACTGATCCGAACGGCAGCTCCTGGCCCATGCGCACCGCACCGGCCGAGGCGCGGGTCGACAGATACAGCCGGCTGCTTGCACCCCCGGCCTCCTCCAGACCGCGTACCCAGATGGTCTCGGGACCGTAGAAGGAGTGGGGGTGCTCGACCGAGACCGTCAGTTTTTCGGGCGAGGGAGAGAAGACCGCCACGTAGCGGCCGGTCAGGTCATCGATGTCGCTCCAGTGCTCGAAGAACCCGCGTTGCAGATTCGGGGCATCGGCGGAACGGCTCAACAGAAAGACCAGCCCGGCGAAACCACCCCCGCTCAAGGTCCTGAACGGCAGGCAGAGAAAACTCCCGACGGACCTGTCGACCTCGGCAGAGTACATGCGAGCCCCCAACTCCAGCTGCAGTTACCGCAGAAGACTAGAGGAGGGGCCTCGTTAGCGCCGACGGTTGATGGCAGGCACCATCACCCGCCGCCGGAGACCTGAAGCCGTCGCGGCCGCAGGTGGATGTCGATCCTTCCGGTGCATCCGGCGCACCCGTCGATGTTCTCGATGTCGTCGCGCTGACGGTCCGCGGAGGAGGCAGTTCACCCCTTCATCGTGCTGGGCATGCGGTGGGCGCGGTGTCGGGGCAGGCTCGTGGCGTGTGGAGCGGTGGCCGTCTCCACCGGAACGCGGTGGGTCTTCGCCGGGTTCCGATCCGGGCCAGTGCATCTGAAAGGACCGCATCTCATGCGCAGCATCGCCAAGTACGCCGTCGTCGGCGCCCTCGTCACTCCGATGGTCATGGCCGGCGCCGGTCTCGCCGCGGCCGAACCGGGCCCCGGCTACGGCAAGTCCGACAACTCGGCGACCGTCTACGGCGGTTCGACGTCGAAGACGCTCAGCGGTTTCAAGGACGGCAAGGCCTACTTCGTGAAGGCGTCGAAGACGGCCACCGCCACCGGCGCGACCGGCAACGCCACCGGGTCGCACTCCTGACCGCTCCCTGACTCGTCCCTGGCCGTCCCGCAGTTGTTCCCTGCCGCCTGACCGGTCACCGACGGCTGCTGTGCCCCCGGAGTCCAGAGTCTGATGCCTCCGGGGGCACAACTGGCCCAAGCGGCCCCCAAAAGCCTTCAGCCCCTGACCGGGGCGTGTGTGAAGGGGAAGCGGGCACGCGAGGAGAGGATGAGGGAGGCGCGTATGCCGCAGCTACCAGATCATGAGGCACCCGCATGGAGCAGGCCGGGAGCCCCCTGGGTGCCTTGGGTGTGCGGCCCGCTGTTCCTCCTGAGCCTCGGCTTCCTGATCATGAGGATTCACCATGGTGACGGGGCAGGCGCAGTCCTCCTCTCCGGTTGCACCCCCTTCGTGTTCGCATGCGTTCTGATCTCCAATCGGACACAGCGGACCCGACGTAAGCCCCGCGAGTAACCAGTCGTCCAGCCGGTGCCGCGAAGCGAAAGCCCGGACAGTCGACTCATCTATGTATCGATGCTGCCAACCGCATTAGCGCCCGGGTGCCCTCGGGACTCGCCCGGCCTCGATGCTGCACTCGCCGCTCAGGCTTTCGCCGCGCTGGCGGAGGCCGGACGCAGCGCCGTCGCAGCAGGCCGCTCGCCAGACCATGACGGACGTCGGCCAGTTGGGTTCTCGGAGGCAGGCGACCACCGGACGCAGCCGACCGCGAACCCGAGTTGCTCCCGACCTTGACTTTGACCTCGGGGGAGCCCCCAGCATCAGTGGGGCCGGGCAACGGGCCCGGCATGAGGAGGAACGAGAGCATGGGGTTGCTGACCATCGGGGCGTTCGCGAAGGCGTCCCGGCTGTCGCCGAAGGCACTGCGTCTGTACGACGAGCTCGGCCTGCTGTCCCCCGCCCGCGTCGACCCGGTCTCCAGTTACCGCCTCTACGCACCGGAGCAACTGGACCAGGCCAGACTGGTCGCCTGGCTCCGCAGGCTGGGGATGCCACTGGCCCGTATCGAGCACATCCTCACGCTGAGTACGGTCGCGGCAGCCCGTGAGGTCCGCGTGTACTGGGCCCAGGTCGAGGCCGACACCGCTGCGCGGCGGGACCTGGCCACCTTCCTCATCGACCACCTGTCCTGGAAGGACTCCGCGATGTCTCCGACCGCCATACCTCTGGAAATCCGTTACGCCGCTCTGTCCGACACGGGCCTCGTGCGCGAGAACAATCAGGACACCGTCCACGCCGGCGCCCGCCTGCTTGCCGTGGCCGACGGCTTCGGCCCGCAAGGAGCCCCTGCCAGCGCGGCCGCTGTCAATGCGCTCAAGCGACTCGAAACCGACCACGTACCGGCGGGTGGCCTCCTCGACGTCCTCGCAGAGGCGATAGAACAGGCCGAGCAGGCCGTCCACGGGCTCGCCGGAACCGGCCCTTCGTCCGAGGAAGTCGGCACTACACTCACCGCGATGTTCTGGACCGGATCACAGCTCGCCCTTGTCCATGTCGGCGATTCTCGTGTCTACCTCCTGCGCGCCGGACAACTGTTCCAAATCACCCAGGACCACACCATGGTCCAGTCGATGGTCGACGAAGGGCGCCTCAGCCCAGAAGAAGCCGCCTCCCACCCCCAGCGGTCCTTGCTGGTACGCGCTCTGGGTAGCGGGGCCGACACGACACACGACATGCGCCTTCACGACGCCCAGCGGGACGACCGATACCTGCTCTGCTCCGACGGCCTGTCGAGCGTCGTGCCGGCCCAGAACATCCGCCGCGTGCTCGCGGAGATCGGCGAGCCTGAGCAGGCCGTCCGCGAACTCATCGCTCTCGCCAACGGCGCCGGCGGCCCCGACAACGTCAGCTGCGTGATTGCCGACGTCACAGAACCTCGGCAGGAGCCGTGAAGGCATGTGACCTAGTCGAACACAAGCCCCTGGACGCGAACGAGATCGATCCATGCGGCTCCCTACAGCCAAGGCGCCCTTCTGTACTGCGCCTGCGCCGTGAACTCCATCCCTTGCGGCGGGTAGATGACCCCATACACGCGGGCGAACCGGTTCGCGGGACCGCTGCCGGAGGCCCCGCCATGGCGCTCCAGGAAGAAGGCGCGGGCCATGGACTTCATCTGGCCGCCGTCCACATACACAATCCACCGGTTCGAGGCGGCGTCAAAGCGTGCCGTCTCGACCGCTGAGGCCAGACCAAGAGAAGGCTCTTCCGTCAGTTGTCCGCCCAAGGCCACGAACCGCTTCAGGATGTCCAGGTCACCGCGGCGCAGGGCGACCTTCTGCAGCCCGGGCTCGGGCGGTTCATGAACCGGTACGACAGCGCACTGCCGCGCGTACGCCAGCACGTCCCTGCCGTCGGCGGTCACCTGCACCGCCCAGCGCACGGGCCGGCCGGCCCGCGCGGAGAGTTCCGCGCGGTCCTCGGTGGAGGCCTCGCGCAGCAGCCCGTGCTTGACCAGCGGGCCCGCGGAACGTGCGTCCAGGCCCACCGCCACCGTGACCCAGCCGCCCTGGCCGCCCTGGGAATCCTCGACCCGCTGGAGCAGCGGTATGTTCACGCTCGGATAACCCACCCCGGACCTCCCCCTCGCGCCTGGGCCTGACGCTAACGCGCCGCCAGGCCGCGCGGGCAGGATTCCGTCCAGCGTGGCCCGAACGAGGTGCCGGGTGTACAGGGCATGATGTGCGTAACAGTGCAATACCTGGCATATGTGGGCATAGCGAAACATCTGTCGCCCACGCTGAGGAGGGCCCGCCCATGGAACTGACGCAGGTGACCGACGCCGACTTCGATGAGGTCGTCCTTAAGAGCGACAAGCCTGTCGTCGTCGACTTCTGGGCCACCTGGTGCGGCCCGTGCCGGCAGCTCAAGCCGGTCTTGGAGCAGATCGCCGCTGAACACAGCGAGATCGCGGTGGTGAAGCTGGACGTCGACGCGAACCAGGAGACCGCCGCCGCGTACAACGTCGTCTCGATCCCGACCGTGAACGTCTACAAGGGCGGCGAGATGGTCAAGTCCATCACCGGCGCCAGGCCGAAGGCCGCCCTCGAAAGGGAGCTCGCTGAGTACCTGGCGTGAGGCCCCTCCGGGCGGCGTAGAGGAGACAGAAGACGGTGGCGTAGCGCCCACCAAGCTTGTCGTATCCCTCCGGGAGCCCCTGCCGGAGGCCCGACCGTTCTGGCAGGTGCCGTCGCGGCTCAGGCGCCCGCAAGAGCAGGCCGCCGCCCACGCACCCGCAAGAGCAGGCCGCGGCCCACGCGCTCAACAACGACGCTCAAGGAATCTGCATCAGGAGGACTGAGGGCTCTCCAGGCCTTCCGGCACCTGCGTTAAGGTGATGAGCGCCCAGGTTGGCCACACGATCAGGCGGGAGGGGGGGGCAGGCCGGTGCACGACGACGTATGCCGGACGTACGGCGGCGGAGCCGCGGAAGACCGTCATGTGGCGGTGGAGTACTCCACCGACGCCGAGTGGGCCGCTCACCTCGTGCCCTTCGTCCGCGCGGGTTTCGACCGGGGCGAGCAGGTCCAGTACTTCGCGGACGCCACCGAACCCGGTCGCGTGGTGCGTACGCTCGCCGACGCGGGCCTGGACGTCGACTCCGCGGTCCGCCGCGGACAGCTCGTGGTGACGACCGCGGACGAGACCTACCTGAGCGGGAGCCGCTTCGACCCGGACGCCATGATCGGCCTGTGGGGCCGGGCGGTCGAGGACGCCCATGCTCAGGGGTACGGCAACCTCCGCGTGATCGGCGAGATGTCCTGGGGCACCCGGCAGATAACCGGCGCGGAGCGCCTGCTGGAGTACGAGCTGCGGATCCACCACGAGGTCTTCGAGCCGTTGCCCCTGACGGCCTGGTGCTTCTACGACCGCCGCCTGCTGGCACCCGAAGCCCTCGACGTGCTGACGGACGCCCACCTGACGCGCGCGGGCGCCGCACCCCGCCCCCACGCCCGCCCCGAACTCGCGGTCACGCCGCTCGCCGGCCGCCCCGGCTTCCGGCTGTCCGGATCGGCAGGTTACGAGAGTCGCCGGGTGACCGCCGCGGCGTCAGCGGCTCTCGCGGCCTCGCCGGCGCAGGACCTGACGCTGGACCTTTCCTCCCTCGACCACCTCGACGTCGCCGCACTGACCGACATCGCCCACGCCGCACGGCGGCGCCCCTTCGGGACACCGCTGCGCGTCGTCGGCGCGCCGCCCGCGCTCCACCGCATGCTGGACCTCTTCCCCGAGCTGGGGACCGACCTGCAGAAGGTCGGCCGCCAGTGACGACCTACACACCGACATCGACGGCGGGCGAGATCGATTCGCCCTTCCACCACCCCGCCCTTTTCTACACAGCGGAGCAGGACTACCTGCAAGGCGCAGGCGAGTTCATACGGGTCGAGGCGACGGGCGGACGCCCTGTCCTGGTCGCTGTTCCCGGTCCACGACTGCAGCTGCTCCAGGAAGCCGTCGGTGCCGAGAGCGAGAACGTCACCTTCATCGACATGCGGCAGGCCGGACGCAACCCCGGGCGCATCCTGTCGCTGCTCCAGGACTTCGCCGACCGGCACCCCCAAGATCGGCCGTCCATCGTGGGCGAGCCGATCTGGGTCGGGCGTACCGCGGCGGAAGCACGGGAAGCGACCCGCCACGAGGCGCTGATGAACCTGGCGTTCGACGGCCGCCCTGTCTCGATCCTGTGCCTCTACGACACGGCGCTGCCCGAGCGGGTGCTGGCGGAGGCCTACCGCACGCACCCGGTCCTCGCAGGCTCGGACGGCTACCGGCCCAGCTCTCGCTACGAGGATCCGCAAACGGTGTGCGGCGACTGCGACCAGCCCCTGGAGGAGCCGTCTGATCCGCTCGTCCTGCCCTTCACGGAACAGGATCTCGCCGCTGTCCGCGACGCCGCGGGGCACTGGGCACAGACGGCCGGCCTGTCCCCGCGTCGCCGTACCGACTGGCTGCTGGCCGTCAACGAAGCGACCGGCAACTCGGTGCGACACGGCGGAGGACAGGGCGTTCTGCGGCTGTGGCGCACGGCGGACACGCTGATCGCCGAGGTGAAGGACCGCGGAAGGCTCACGGACGCGCTTGTCGGCCGGCGCCGTCCCGATCCGCTCTCCGCGTCCGGTGGCCGTGGCGTATGGATGATGCACCAGCTGTGCGACCTCGTCGAGATGCGCACCCCGCCGTCGGGCCTGATCGTACGGATGCACCTGGCTCTGGACTGAGCGGTGCGCCACGACGGACCGGTCGTCCCTGGCGCATCCTGGTCCGGAGGCGTACCACCCGCGCACGCTCGTCAGGCGAAGTGCATCAGCACCATACGCCCGGGTGGTTTGCCCGGAACTCTCACCCGTCTGCCCGGGCCCGGGCCATAGCCTCACGCCTGCGGTCGGTCGACCGCACCCGAGCGAGAGGAAGACGAGGATGCGTCCATCGTTCATGGCTCGATCAGCGGCTGTCGCGTCGACGGCCGTCGTGCTGGCCGGCGTGCTGAGCGCGGGATCGGCCGCGGGATCGGCACAGGCACACCCACGGTCCGCCGCCGACGTCCTGCATCTCGGAGGGCTGATCACCTACTCGGTCGAGTTCTCCAATCCGCAGGAGAACGACGACAACAAGCTCCCCGAACCCTACGGGCGCATCCTGGTCCAGGACGACTCTCACCACACGACCTTGTGGGAACGCCCGGACCGCGGCCTGCAAACCCCCACCCTGCCGCGCTACCCGTGGGTCGGGGCTGCCCTGCGGTACGTCGGACACCCTCTCGACGAGGTGTGCGCCTACGTAGGGGAGGACGACACCGGTTACAACGTCGACGACGTCCTCGCCGACGGCTGCGTGCCCTTCCACGGCCCCGATGCCTATACGATTCCGGGCCCCCACGGCGACGTCACTGTCACTGTCCACCACATCCTCTGACGCTGGGTGTGTGGGTGTGTCCCGCACATGTTGGGGGGCAGGGCACACCTCCCGGGGGCAGGGCATACCCATACGACGCACGACTCAGGTGGGGAGTCGCTGCACGAGCCGTTCGGCTTCCGATCTTGCGAAGGGGGCGCTCGCTGACTCCGAGGCGCGCCGACGCTTGCACGACGGATGCGTGCTGAGGCAGCCTCACTCTCATGGTCTCGGTGGTGCAGAACGTGGCGATCGATTGTGCGGATGCCTATGAACTGGCGCGGTTCTGGAGCGCGGTGACGGGCTGCCCACTGCATCCGGACGACAGGGCGGGCGATCCCGAGATCGACGTGATGCTGCCGCTCGGGCCGCTGCTGCACTTCAATCAGGTACCGGAACCGAAGACGGCCAAGAACCGGATCCACCTGTGCCTGCGTCCGGAGACCTCGCGCGAGGAGGAGGTCCAGCGGTTGCTGGGTCTTGGCGCTGTCCTGGTCGCGGATCACCGAAACGCCGACGGCACGGGCTGGGCCGTCCTGGGCGACCCCGAAGGCAACGAGTTCTGTGTCCTGCGCAGCGCCTCCGACCGAGAGCTGGCATCCGGCTGAGCCGGACGAGGGCCATGCTCATGAGTCCGTTCCAGGGGCGGAGAGGCATCCCAGGTCCGCATTCCATGTTGTTCGTATCTGCCCAGCTCAGAGGGGCTTTCGGCGTTCCAGTGTCCCAAGTTGCCTCGGATTGGTCGCTGCGCCGGCGAGGTGCCCGGCATGCTCGGGTCGTCCCTACACACGACATGTGTCGAGGGCGTCAACTCACCCCAGCATCGGCATCTCAGGGAGCCTCTTCATGTCTCGAACCATCACCGACACGCGCCGTCGCACAGCAGGCGTGGCCGTCGCCGCCTTACTGTCCCTGGGACTTCTGACTGCGTGCGGCTCCGAGGGGTCGGACACCGCCGCACCGAGTCCCAGTTCGACCGGGAGGGCCAAGACGGCGCCTGCCGGCTCGCCCGATGCCGGCGCGAAGGGCTCCTCGAAGCCGTCGCAGGCCGAAGGCGGCGTGCTGAAGCTCCAGGAGGGGGATTCGCTGGCATCGACACAGTTCCGGTTGAGCGTCGACGGCGGGACGGAGTCCCTCACCGAGGTGTCCGGACTGACGATGGACCAACCGACCCAGCAGTCGCCTTCCGACGGCCACCGACTCGTCCCCGGAGAGCAACCGCAGTCGGGCACGGTGATCGTGATCCGTGGCTCCGAGCAGTCCCAGCAGTTCACCGACCTGATCGACGGCAATACCCAGCCCGCGACGGCGTCCCTCGACCAGTTGGACTATGCGGGCAACACGACGAAACAGTTCACCCTGCAAGAGCCCAGGGTGGTCAAGGTCGAGACCGGCGCCGCGGAGAGCGTCACGATCCACTTCACGAGCCTGACGGTCAGCAACTGATCCGTCGGAACGATTCGGACTGGCGGTGCGCCCAGGTCCGTACGACCTCGGACAGCGCGGGGCGCCGCCCCTGCCGCCAGTTCCCGAGCAGCACCGCGCGAGCCGGAGCCACCGCGACGAACACGCCGGCCGCAGCGGCCACCGCGACCACGCCGGCTCCCGCACACGCACCGCCGACGCCCACACCGCCACCGACGGCACCCGCGCCTACGCCCCGGTCGGCCCCCGAGCCGTCCGGCCGGCAGGCGACAAGGAGATCAGCGAGGTGCCGCGAGAACGTCCCGCAGCACGTTCTCGAGCGTGACGCGACCCAGCTCGTCTCTCAGGGTCTTCTCGACACCCTCGTAAATGCACTGCATCGCCGGCTGAATGCCGTGACCCACCACGCATCCCTGGTCAGGCGTGGTGCGGTGCATGGCGAACAGAGGGCCGGGTTCCACCGCGTCGTACACGTCGAGCAAGGTCATCGACTCCAGGTCGCGTGCGAGTGACCAGCCCGCGCCCACGCCCCTCCGGGACTCCACGAGCCCGGCCCTGCGCAGATCGCCCAGCAACCGCCTGATCACCACAGGGTTGGTGTTCGCGCTGCTCGCGATCTGCTCGGAGGTGGCGACCTCATGACCTTGGCGCTGGTAGAGGCCGATCCATGCCAGCGCGTGGGCGGCGATGGTCAGCCTGCTGTTGGCGCTCATGAACATGCTCCTCTCGGCCGCAACACCTCATGTTACGACGGCACTGTCGTAACAAGAAAGGTTGCAACCGGCTGTCGTAACAATTAATGTTTCGACAGCTGGAAGAGATCGAGCAACGAGGTGGGAAGAATGAGCAAGCCACTCGTGGGCAAGGTGGCCCTGGTCACCGGGGGGTCGCGCGGACTGGGAGCCGCGACCGTGCGACTGCTGGCCGAGCAGGGCGCCGACGTCGCGTTCACCTATGTCAGTTCCGAGGAGCAGGCGCAGGCCGTCGTCGACGAGGTGCACCGCAAGGGAGCCGAGGCCGTCCCCTTCCGGTCCGATCAGGCGGACACCAATCAGGCATCACCGCTGATCGACGACGTCGTCGCGCGCTTCGGCGCCCTGGACATCCTCGTCAACAACGCAGCGATCTCCGTGGCAGGCACGGTGGACGATCCGGACGCCGACATCGCCGCACTGGACCGGATGCACGCCACGAACTACCTCGGCGTGATCGCCGTCATCCGGGCCGCCTCCCGCGTGCTGCGCACGGGCGGCCGCATCATCACGGTGAGCTCCGGACTGGGCTCCCGGGTCGGTGCCCCGGGCCTAGCCGATTACGCGGCCACCAAATCCGGGATCGAGCGATACACCCTGGGCGTCGCACGCGACCTCGGACCGCGGAACATCACGGCCAACGTCGTGGAGGCCGGACTGATGGAGGGCGGCATGCAACCGCCGGACCAGGAGACCCTCAAGGCCCTGGTCAGCTCGCTGTCCCTGCAGCGCATGGGGCACCCCGACGAGATCGCCGCGGCGATCGCCTTTCTGGCGAGCCCCGCCGCGTCGTACGTGACGGGCGCGGTGCTGGACGCTCACGGCGGCTACAACGCCTGACCCGGCCCGAGCCGCGCGCCCCGGAGGACCTCGTGCGTTCGGGGCGCGCGCACCGGCGACCGTCTCGCCGTAACTCCGCCGCGGGCCGATCTGTCGTGCGTCGTTCCGCACCAGGAACCCCGGCGACGCGCCGTCGCGCGTAGGCGACCTCCGGCCGACACGGGTAGAAGCGCCGCTCGGGGAGGCCGGGAAAATGGATCGTCGAGGTGGGTTGTGCCGCCTACCGTTCGACCATGCAGATCGTCGTGACACTGGACTGTGGTGACACCGAAGCGCAAGCCGCCTTCTGGCTCGCCGCCCTTGCCCCGCTGAACTACCGGCGCGGCTTCGACGGACCTCCGTACGTGAGCCTGGTGGGGCCTGCTCCCGCACCGACCCTTCTCCTGCAGCACGTTCCGGAACCGAAACAGGGCAAGAACCGCATGCATCTCGATCTCGACTTCGGCACCGCGGATCTGGCGTCTGAGGTCTCTCGCCTCGAACGGCTCGGCGCTACGCGGCTCTCCGAAGCTCGCACCGAGCACGGTTTCCGCTGGATCGTGGTCGCGGACCCCGAGGGCAATGAGTTCTGTGTATTCACTCCACCGAACAGCACGAACACCGGACTGTCGTCTTGAGGGCAGGCGGGGCGGATGGGGTTCCACCGTGGCTGGGGATCTACGGGCAGGACCCCCCCCACGTCGCTGCCCGAGTTCACACAAGCGTTGGCTTCTGTTGTGCAGTTACGCCGCTCCAGACATCCAGACTCCAAGCGTGCACCGCGGGCCCGCTGCGCGTCGCCTGGTGGCACCGCCGCTCCGGCCGATCGCCGCCGCTGGCTAAGAAGGCCTAGTGTGGCCAGTCCTGACGGGAAGTCACCTCGCTGGCGATGCGGTGCCACCGTGCCGCTCCGCCGGGGAGAGGCCAGGCCCAGGTCAGCTGTTCCGCGGTGTGCAGGTCGTGAAGGCGACGGACGAGCTGTGGGCCGGCCGTGGCGGCGCCGTCCGGGACCGCGGGGCCGTGGACGGCGCCGAGGCCGGCGAATCGCGCCAATTCGTGGTCGTAAGACCCCGCGGCCTCACTGATGCGCGTGGCCAGGTCGTCGCCCGGCACCGTGCGGTGCAACTGCAGCAGCGGAGGCTCGACGGACTCGGCGACCGCCGCCGCGAGCCGCGCGTGACCGTCCAGGATCAGGTGGCAGTCCAGGCCGCTGACCCACCACAGCGACACGGGCGGCAGCGTTCCTTTCTCTGCGAAAACTGGAGAGTCGCTGTGCGCCGCCGACCACGCCGGCAGGGCCCCGGAAGGCTCGGGGCCGGCCATGAGACGAAAGCGGACGCGTCCGTGGCGAGAGGGGCACCGCGGGGGTGGCCGGACCTCGGGTGTGACTGAGCGGGAGACAGGGACGGGGATGCGGACCGGGGAGACGGGAGGCGGAACGGGCACCGTCGAGCCCGGCACCGACAAGGCCGGGCGAGTAGGGGGCGGATACGTCTCCCCGGGCTCCTCTCCGGCCCCCGGCGGCCAGGGATGAGCCCTTGCGCCAGGCGCTTCCCCGGCTGGGGGAGCGCCCGGCGTCCGCGGCTGCTCGCTGCCCGTTGCGGACGGCTTCCAGGACCCGGCATCGCAGCCCTCGGCCGAGGACGGCGGTTGGGCACCGCGTTCCGCCGACCCGCTCCGCCGACCCCGCAAGCACGCCCCGCGCACAGCACGAGACGATCCCAGCCGCGGCATTCAGTCGGCGTCTCATCCGACCCGCCACTTTTCTCACCCTTGAGGACGTGGTCGAAGACGCGGCGCAGGGCTGGTGCGGACCGGCGGTGGGTCTAGCGGATGGTGACCTGGACGGTGTTGGAGACGGCGCCGCCGCCGACGATGCGGATCTTGTTGAGGCCCTTCAGGCCGAGCTTCACACGCAGGTTGTAGGTGTGGCTGCGGGTGGTGTTCATGTGGATGGGCAGGCTCACCCACTTCTTCTTCTGCATCTGCTGCAGGGTGACGCGGGTCCCCGCCGGAAGACGGGTGGAGGAGCCGTAGACGCGGAACTGCTGCCAGGCCCCGATGGACTTCACGGTGGCCTTGGCCGACAGGGTGGGCCGCGGCGCCGACTGCTCTACGGCGGCAGCGGCAGCCGTTGGGGCGGCGGAGGGGCTGGCGACGGCGGGGGCCGCGGCCAGGGGAGCGGCGGACAGCAGCAGACCGGCGCCTACCGAGGCGATGCGGATGCAGACAGGATGCATGAGGAGCCTTCCGTGACGAAAACACTGAAACAGGCGCACTGTATGACAAGAGGTGTGCCCAGATGTGTCGACGCGTCCACGGTGTGCCGTCGATTCGCGTGTTCGGACGGATGCAGGAAGCGGCTCGGGGATCGAACGGCCCTGCGGTTGCGGTGGGTGCAGGTTGACCTGCACGTTTCCAGGGCCGGCCGGTCGGCCAGTCCGTCCAGCCCGTGGCCGATCACCGGCACCCCCGACGCCGGTGTGCGGCCGCCGCGGGCCATGAGCGTCATGCCCGGACCCGTGACGGCGACGCACGGCCAGCACCAGCGCAAAGCGTCGTCCGGACGCGCGCCTTCATGAGATGGCATCGCGCTCTGGGCGGTGTGACTTCGGCGGCGGCACGGCGGGTAGGACTCATGGCTTCTTGCAATGGTGAGGGCAGCACGCGTCACACAACTCGCCCTTAAAACAGGGTCGTTCGTGACGGCGCAGCACCAGCCGGCGGCACCACCTTTCGGCAGACCTTGCGCGGCGCGCTCATGTCGGAGTGTCCGGTTCCGTACCGATGCCCCTCCTCGCTGGTGGTTTGCCCATGAATAGCGGTAGTTACGGACCGATGCCGATCTTGTGATTGTATGAGCGCCGTAAAGAACAAAAACGCCCATGCGGCGCTCTTCGGGGCGTCATGGGGCGGTACATCGGAAAGCAGCACGAATGAAGAGCACTTGGCGTGCCTGGCCTCTGGGCGCCGCCGGCGTGGCCGCGTTGACCGCCGGGGCGGTGTTTGTCTCCACCCCCCACGTCGCCACGGCCATGGAGAAGCCCGACGTGGCGGAGCGAGAAATCGACACTGTCGCCGAGGAGTTGAAGCGAGCGGCAACGGAACTGGCTGCCCACCCCATAGACGAGGCCGAGACGGTGGAGGCGGCCCTGGAGGCCGCCAAGGTGCAGGAGCGCCGGGTGGAGGTCCTGCAGATGCGGACCGAAACCGACACCGTGTACGCGAACCCCGACGGCACGCTGACGACCGTCGTGGCCGCCGGCCCCGTCCGTATGGTCCGCGACGGCACCTGGGTCGACGTCGATCTCGGCCTGAAGCGCTCCAACGGCGGCCACGTCGAGGCCGCGGCGCACCCCGAGCACCTGCAGCTGGCAGGCAAGGAGGGCAGCCTCCCCACGTCGCTGGCGGCCGTGGCACAGGCCGACCCGGCGCGAGCGAACGATCTCGTGTCCATCGGTCAGGGTCAGGACAAGCTCACTCTTCAGTGGAAGGGAGGTCTGCCGTCCCCTCAGCTGGACGGGAACCGGGCCACCTACGAACACGCCGTCCCCGAGGGCGATTTGATCGTGGAGGCCACCCGTACCGGATTCGAGCAGTACCTGCGCCTGAACAAAGCCCCGCGGAACGGCGCACCGATGGTCGTCCCGATGACCGTCCCCGACGGCACCAAGGCTCAGCAGAACGCCGACGGCTCGGTCACCTTCACCGACTCCTCCGGAGAGAAGACAGCGGTCATGCCCGCCCCGTCGATGTGGGACAGCCGGCGCGACCCCCGCTCCTTGGAGCGCACCAACAGCCGCCGGGTCGACCTGCGGCTGCACCAGGACGGCAGCACCGTCACTCTCACCCTGACCCCGGACGCCGCCTGGCTGAGGGACCCCGAGACGCAGTACCCGGTGACCATCGACCCGGCCGCGGACGCACTGGACGTCCTGTTCGACACCTTCGTCCAAGGTGGCGACACCACCGACCAGTCCGCGAGCACGGACCTCAAGCTCGGCTGGCCGGGCGACTACCAAGGCAGTACCAAACGCACCGCGCGGTCCTTCCTCACCTTCCGGACCTCGCCCTTCGCGGACGCGTTGGTGACCAAAGCGAATCTGAAGCTGTGGAACTACCACTCATGGTCCGCTGAGGCGCGAGCCTGGGAGGTCTGGGCCGCCGGTCCCGCGGACAAGAACACCCGCTGGACCAAGCAGCCGGCCCTGAATGAGAAGATCGCCACCTCCACCGAGACCAAACCCGCGACCAGTCCCGGATGGGTGAACGCGGACGTCACCAAGCTCGCTCAGACCTGGGCATCAGCGAAGGCCGAAACCGGATCGCTCGCCCTCCGGGCCGCCGACGAAGCCGACACCTACGGCTGGAAACGTTTCTACTCCGCCAACTCCACCGATCAGGACAAGATCCCCACCCTGGAGGTGACCCACAACTACCGGCCCGGCGCCGGGAGCAACCTCCAGGCCGGCACCCCGTTCATCTCCAGCGGCGGCATATACAAGGTGAACTCCACCACCCCCACGCTGCGCGCCTCGATGAACGACAGCAACGCCGACGACACGGTCCAGGGCACCTTCCAGATCACCGACGACGCCACCGGCCAGGTGGTCGCCACCGTCAACTCCGACACGGTGCCCTCCAACACGACCGCGTCCATCAAGGTGCCCGCCGGCAAGCTCGCCTCCGGCAAGACCTACAGCTTCCGCACCACCGCCTTCGACGGCACCCACTACGCCACCGGCTGGTCGCCGTCGGTGAAGTTCTACGTCGACACCGCGTGGAGACCCACGACCGCGGAGAACGCGCTGGGCCTGGCGAACCTGTATTCCGAGGCCGCGGATGTCACAGCGGCCACCTCCTCGGACGACACCTACGCCTCCATCGCCGCCACCGAGGAGAACACCGTGAGGGTGCCGTGGGACGGCCAGAGCAAGCCCGTGGACATCCAGAACGAGCAGATGCCCACCAAGCTCAGCATCCCCGGGGCCACGGCCAGGGGCACGCCGGTGGGCGGCAATGTGGTGTACGCGTCCAACGGCCCCGTCGACACCGTGGTCCAGCCGACCGTCGACGGCGGTTCGCGCACCCTGAACATCATCAAGAGCAGCTCCGCGCCCCACGACTACGAGACCGGCTACACCCTCCCGGCCGGGATGAAGGCCGTCGTCCATGACGAGGACGGATCCGTCTCGCTGTACTCCCCGGGCGACGAAGACACCTCCAAGACGCCCACCAACGAGCCGGCCGGCTTCTTCGAAGCCCCCTGGGCCAAGGACGCGGGCGGCAAGGACGTACCCACGAGCTACAAGGTGGTGGGCAACAAGCTGGTGCAGCACGTCGAGTTCGGGAGCAACAGCGCCTACCCCCTCGTCATCGACCCCTCCTGGTGGTCCACCACCAAAAAGATCTTCAACTGCGCGGTGCGCGGCGTCGCCCCGATCGTCCTCTCCTTCGCTCCGGCGGGATCGACGTACCGGGTGATCACCGCGGTCCGCCTGGCCAAGAAGATCGGTTTCAAGAAGGTCGCCAAGCTGATCTACAACTACTCCAAGCGCCGCAAGATGAAGCTCTCGCTCCGCAAGATGGTCGGGACGCTCATCGGCATCGACGGCATCAAGCGCCACTGCAGGTTCTGACCCCCGGAGACCACGTTGCTCGACATCATCGCAACAGCCGTCCTGCTGGCAGAGCTGGGCGTCCTGATCCGCTACCGCTTGGTACGACGCCGCCAGGAACG
Organism: Streptomyces sp. NPDC049813; assembly: GCF_044465085.1. Taxonomy (NCBI): domain Bacteria; kingdom Bacillati; phylum Actinomycetota; class Actinomycetes; order Kitasatosporales; family Streptomycetaceae; genus Streptomyces; species Streptomyces sp. NPDC049813. The sequence continues at coordinate 19,471 of NZ_JBITLI010000022.1, forward strand.
GCCGTCCGCCTGGCCCTCCCCGGCGGACTACCGATACGGTCACGCCGCCGCGGCCCTGGCAGCGGCGGCCACCGGATGGGCACTTGCCGGGAAGGACGCAAGCTGGGGTTCGGTCGTGGGCGCCCTGTTCACCGGCGTCATCGTTCCGGCGGCGGCCGCCCTGGCCGCCACCAGGCTGTGGAGTTCACCCACGGCATGGGCGATCTGCCTCGCAGGCGGCTTCACCAGCGGCATGGCCCTGTCGTGACCTGACGAGGACGTCCGACCCGGTCACCCCGGGTCCGCGGTGAGGTCAGCGCGGGTACGGGCCGGCTCTCACGGGGATACGCCGGGGCCGGGTTTGGCCGTCCCCTCTTGTGGGTCATGTACGGGCCATGACTGAGCAGAACACACCTGACTGGGATGCTTCCCAGCTACTTGTCGCGGAGTACACCAAGCTCCGCGAGGAGATCATCAAGCTGACGGACCTCCAGTACCAACTGGTGTCCCTCACAGTGATCGCGTTCGGCACGGTGCTTTCGATCGGCTTCCAGACCCAGCAGGCACCCATCGTCCTTGTGCACCCGCTGGTCTCCCTCATCCTGGGGCTCACTTGGCTCCACCACACCTTCCGCATCCACCGGATAGCCGCCTACATCAGAACGGAGGTCGAGCAGAAGGTCGGCCTGCGGACCCTGGGCTGGGAACATTTCGTGCAGCGCACGCCCTTGCGGCCGGGGCGTGCCTCGTACTGGTCCCTGCGGGCGGTCTTCCCGGCCAGCTCGGTCCTGGCCCTCGCGTCCGCCGGCACCCTGGCGACCGCCGAGCCCGAGACGCTCGTGCTGTTCATCCTGTCCGGCCTGGCGACGGTCGTCACGGCGGTGGTCTTCTTCGCCTGGCAGGAGCCGGCGCCGGAGGCACGCCGCAGGAGGGTGGCGTCCCCCGGCGCGGACGGGTGAGCACCGATGCAGCGGTGCGCTCGCTGACGTCAGTGTCGCGGCGGCGCACGGTGTGGCCCCTTCGGCCGCAGCGGGGAGTGGTCCCACGTCGTGGAGGCCGAGCGGTCGACGCGTTGGTGGCACTGCCGAGCATCCCGGATGCCCAGGTGCGTGCGGGGGCGGTTCAGCCGGTGACCTGGTGGACGAGGTGGTCGACGACATCGTTCAGGCGATGGCGCCGGCGGTAGGCGGCGCGTTGACGGTCGGCTCCGTTGCCTTCCCGGGTCAGGCGATGGCGCGCCGCGTCGGCGAGGGCGAGGTCCTGAGTGGCGAGGGCGGGCAGGGCCGTCTCCCACAGCCGCACGAGTGCCTGGGTGGTGGGACGGAGGCGGCCGGATCGCAGGTCGACGCTCTGCCCGCGTACGCCGTCGCAGGCGGCGCGCCAGTATCCGGCCCGCGGCATCTCCGGCTCCGGGCGCGGCGCGGCCTGCCCCTGCCGTACCGCTGTCAGGGCCGCGAGAGCCAGGCCCTTGACGGCGGCGGCCAGCAGCAGTGTGTCGTCGGGGCGGGACGCTGCGTCGACGACCCGGACTTCCAGCGTCGGCACGTGGTGGGAGGGCCGGATGTCCCAGTGGACGCCCGAGCGGCCCAGGAGCGTCTCGCAGGTGATGAGCCGGCCGACCAGGTCCTCGAAGTGGGCCGCGGACTCGAAGTAGGGCGGCGGCCCGGCCACCTGCCAGCGTGTCCAGGCCAAGCTGGCCAGCTGTCGTAGCCGGTGTCCTGTCCGTGCCAGTACGGCGAGTTGCCGCCGAGGGCGAGGAGTTCGGGCAGCCAGGGCCGCAGGTGATTGCTGACGGCGAGCGCGGTGTCCAGGTCGGGCATCTCCACGTGGATGTGGCAGGCGCACACCGTCTGTTCATGGTCCAGCGCGCGGAAGGTGGCCAGGCTCTGCGCGTACCGCCCGCCCGCCGACAGGGGCGGGGGAGTGTGCTGGCCCAGGACGGGTGTCCCGCTGGAGATGAGCCGAACGCCCAGCCGGGACGCGGCCCGTGCGGCGACGTGTCGCAGGTGCCGCAGGTCCTCGCCGAGGGCGGCCAGGGTGGCGTGGGGGTGGGTACGGACCTCGACCTGATAGCCAATCAGGTCGGTACCGACCCGCGCCCCGAGGTCCGCCGCCGCCTCGGCGACGACCTTGTCCGCACGCGTGCTGAGCTGCCGCGACACCGGGTCCACGACGAGGTACTCCTCCTCCACCCCGACCAGTACGCCGGGCGGTCCTGCGCCACGGCGGCGGGAGGCGGCCCCGCGCGGCAGTCAGACGCGGCACGAATGAAGTCGTTCTGGCCACGCCGAACCTCCGCGTGACGACCCCCGCCCCGGGTCGCGAACGAGGTTGTTCAGCCCGGATCACTCATCCGCTGCGGGCCGTCGGGCCGCGGTGGGAGTCTCGGCGAACCGCTTCTTGTACGCCTTGACGAAATGGCTGCTGTCGGCGAAGTGCCAGCGGGCGGCGATCTCGGACACGGTGAGGTGCGTCGAGAGGAGATCGGCCCTGGCTCGTTCGAGCCGGCGTTCGCGCACATGGCCCATGACCGACGACGTGCCCGCGCGACCGAACGCGCGGTAGAGGGTGCGGACGGAGACGTTGAGGGCCGCCGCGATCCCTGTGGGGTCGAGGTCGGGTTCGGCGAGCAGCCGGGCCTCTATGTGGTCCGTCGCCGCCCTGAGGAGCGCGGGTGCGAACTCCGCGTCGTCCATGACCTGGTCGTTCATCAGTCCTCTGAACAACTCCAGGGTCGCGTTGCGGGCCGCCCTCGCCGCGGCGGAGCCGAGCCCGTCCCCCAGTTCGGCCCAGAGTCGGAGGTGGGCGAGCAGAAGGGCCGCGGCGGGGGAGGCCTGTTCCGCGATGACCGCCCGCGTGTTCGCCGGGAAGCGGATCTCGCTCGCGGGCAGGACCAGGGTGACGGCCCGGGTGCCCCGGTCGATCTCGAAGTCCCAGAGCCCCTCGTTCCTTCGTACGCACACCGTCCCGGCCGCCGCCGTGGCCCGCTGGCCCTTCGTGGCGAAGCGCCACTCACCGCTGAGCGTCACGCTCGTCACGATCCGGTCCTCGAGGTGCCCGCCCGGGCCTCCGGTGTCCCCTGCGAGCGCGTCGCTGTACTGGTCCTCCAGGAAGAGGTCGAGCAGGTCCTGCTTCCAGATGCGGGCGCGGTACGTCCCTTCGCCGTGCCGTGGCAGCTGCATGGGCGGTGCCGGGACCGACTCGCCCCCCTGACGCTGCCACTCCCTGAGCAGGACACGGTTCCGGTTCTCGTTCGCGTACGGCACGGTGACGTCGATCAGCGGAGTGGAGGGGTTTCCGATCCGCCAGGGAGCCACGCTGACTTCGGTCCTCATCCGGATCAAGCTACTCCGGCACCTGGCCACCGCCCGGGCCGGGTTCACCGTGCGGGCCCCGGGTGGCAGGGAAGTACCACGCACGAGGCCGACCGGTACAAGGGACCGGCGTCCGGAGCCGGCCATCATGATCGGACGCTGATCCGCCTCCGGGGGAGGCGGCGCGGGGCGACGGACATGACGATCGGCCGGTGCGTCGGCCCGTCGGGCCGGTCGGTGTGCCACGACTCGTGGTTCGAGGAACCGCCGCTGACACTGCTCGCCCCTGACGCGATCGCCACATCGATCCGCAACGAGTTCGTGGCTGTGCGGTACGTCACGGCGACGGAAGAACCCATCGACGGTCCGAACGCCCTGTTGACCCGCGCCACGACGGGACGGCCCCGCGCGCGGGGCCGGCGCAGGCAGGCGCGGCGGCGGGTATGACGAGGAAAGGTGCACACACATGGGTGGCAAGGGCGTCATCGACGCGACCGGAACGGGGCGAGGCGGCCCGGGAGAGCCGTCGGTTCCCGCGCCGGACAGGCCGGACGGGCCGGACGGGCCGGACAGGATCGAAGGAGGTGTCTCGGGGGAGCGGCTGGTGCTGTTCACCGACGCGGTGACCGCGATCTCCATCACGCTGCTGATCCTGCCGCTGGTGGACCTCGTCCCCGAGGTCGCGTCCGCCCACGAGGGCGCCAGTGAGGTGATCACCGGTCATCTCGACCAGATCTGGAGCTTCCTGCTCAGCTTCGCGGTCATCGCGAACATCTGGCAGGAGCACCACCGGACCTTCTCGACGGTCAGTACGGCCACCCGCTCCCTGACGGCGTGGAACATGGGCTGGCTGCTGTCGGTCGTCGTGCTCCCACTCCCGACGGAGATGATCGGCGCCTTCGGCAGCGACCGGTTCGTGGCGGCGTTCTACTACGCGGTGCTCCTGGTCGGCATGGTGTGCAGGCTCGCCATGTTGCAGCTCCTGAAGAGCAAGCCGGGGATGATCGAGGGCGATGGCGAAGAGACCCGCCGGAGGATCGCGCACCTGTACACCGACGGTTTCGGCAATGTCATCGCCATAGTCGTCGCGTTCGCCCTCGCGCTCGCCGTACCGGCGCTGCAGTACTACAGCCTTCTGCTGCTGCTCCTGCCGGGACGGACCCGCTTCACGGGCCGGCGCCGCGCGCGCTGACCACGGGGGACGCCGGCGCTCCGGATCGCGCCGAGGCATGGCGCCGCACCTTGACCACCAGGTCCCAGAGCTGGAACGCCACCACACGCCCCGGCGAGAGCCCGGTAGCGGCGTCATGCCGTCATGCCGTCATGCCGTCATGCCGTCATGCCGTCATGCGGTCATGCCGTCAGGGCGTCGCGAGGAACGCGCGTACGCCCGAGGAGACGCCGTCGTCGCCGAGCAGGGCGTTGTGGTCGAGGCAGCCGGCCGCGGTGTTGGCGGCCCCGGCGAGCAGCACGCTGCTGTCGGGGTTGATCACCTCGTCACAGTTCGACCAGAAGGTCGCGTACCGGGTGGCACCTGGGGTCTCGTCCGCCGCTGCCAGGTGCTTCTGGACATAGCTGCCGGGGGACATGTCCCGGCACGCCTGGTCCCAGGCGGCGCAGGCCCACGCCGTATACGTGCCGTGGTTGGGGCCGCCGAGCGAGACCATGTGAGCGACGTGCCGGCTTCCACCGCCGAAGGCGAGGTACCAGCGGGCCGGCAGACTGCCGAAGGAGTGCGCGACGACGTCGACCTGGTCCGCGCCCGAACGGGCCCGGACACCGTCCACGTACGCGGCGAACTGGCCGGCCAGCGTCTCGTTGACGGAGGCGTGCGTGTCATAGGACCAGCGGAAGACCTCCCCGTCGCCGTAACCCGATGCCTTGAGGTCGTCCGCCAGTGAGCCCCAGACCCCGGGGTCGGCGTTGTAACCGTGGACGAGGATGACGGGCCGGTGCGCGGCGGCCGGTGAGGCCGAGGGTGCCGCGCAGAGCAGACCGCTCAACGCGCCGAACAGGGCCAGCAGAACGGTGAGGGGACGGCGCATCTGAACCTCCGGCGTGAGGTGGGGGACGCTGAGACGACGCGGAGCCACCGGATAGTAGGGCTTCCGGGGACAGATGGACAGGGCACCGCTACCGGCGGTCTCTACGGCGGGAACGAGCCCACGGCCCCGGCTCCACGGCTGGTCATTGCCGCCCGGGCCGACCGCCCCGCGCCCGAGGTCCGCCTGCGTGCGCCCGCGTGTGTCCGTTTGCCGGCGCCCCGCATGTCCGCCGTGCCTCCGTTGCGATTCGGGCGCTATGGTATTTCCCGCCCAGCTACGCACCGGGCATTTTTTTGGGGGCACCATCAGCATGAATCGGCGGCGCGTGAACGGCGGCCGGGCGGGTTCGGGGGAGCGTCCGTCGCAGCGTCGCAACGGCTGGTTGACGGGGAGACGCGAGAGATCCTCGCGGTCCCGGCACGGTGGGCGCCCTCGTCGCGCCCACTCTCCAACCCGGTGCGTATCCACAGAAGAGAGGACCCTCAGGTCTGTGAAGAGTCGATCGCCCGCATCGGACGGGGCCAAGCGAGTTTCCTGTGTTCCCACGTCGTCCGGCATGGACAGGGGATGACTGTGCGGCAGCGGGCTGAAGATCCCACGGTGGGTGTCGACCACAAACTCGGGGCCGAGGAGGAGGCCGTCTACCGGCAGATCGCGCTCCACCGGCAGTTCGACCCGGCGGGGCTGGCAGCGGAACTGGCCCTGAGCGAGGGGCAGGTGACCGGCGCCGTCGACTCCCTCCTCCAACTGGGCCTGCTCCAGCGGGACACGGTGGGCCACGGAGTGCTCAGAGCGGTCGACCCGCACCTGGCGGCCGCGGTGGCCTCGGCGCCGGTGGAGCGGGCCATCCGCGAGCAGGAGATATCCTTACGGGCCCTGCGCGACCAGTTCGTCCAGCTCTCCGCGCACTACGAGGAAGGGCTGCGCGGCACCCCCGCCACCCTGGAGACCATCCCCGCTCTGAGCGAGGTACGGGCCGCCCTGGACCGGGCCGCCGAGATGTGCCGCGAGGAGATGATCACCGTCCAGCCCGGCGGCACACGCGCCCCCGAAGTGCTCAAGGACGCGCTGGCCAGAGACAGCGAGGTGCTCGCGCGCGGCGTACGGATCCGCACCCTGTACCACCACACCGCGCGCTTCAACAGCCCGAGCCAGGCCTACGTGGCGCTGGCCAGCGCCCTCGGCGCCGAGTACCGCACCGCTCACCAGCTCTGCGGACGGATGATCGTCTTCGACCGCACCCTGGCGTTCCTCCCCGACCACCGGGGAACGTGGGGGGCCGTCGCCATCCGTGAGCCGTCCGTCGTGCACTTCCTGTGTGAACTCTTCGAGCAGGCGTGGACGGAGGCGCAGCCTTTCTCCGACGCGGCCGCCGACGGACTGGAGGCCGTGGCCAAGGACCTGGACCGCACCATCCTCCGGCTGCTGGCCACCGGAAGGAAGGACGAGACGATCGCCCGCCGCCTCGGCATGTCACTGCGGACGACCCGCAAGCACATCGCGGACATCATGCAGACGCTCGGTGCGGAAAGCCGCTTCCAGGCCGGATTCGCCGTCGCCACACGGGGGTTGCTCAGCGACGAGGACCCGGCCGCCGAGGGTGAGGAACTCCAGAACTCCGACACGTGAACCGATGCCACGTCAAGAACCCTGCCCCTCAATCGGGTCGGTTCAGGACCAGCTCCATCAGGACCGTCGGGGTGTGCACATCGAGGAGGTCGTAGGCGTGGCCGCGGGGCACGAAGAGTGTCCCGCCCGCACGTAGGCGCAGGTCCACGGCATCCTTCGGAGGCCCTCCCGCGGCATCGGCGTCGCGCGTGACCCGGCACCGGCACGCGCCGTCGAGCACCGTCACCATGTACTCGGCCGCGCACGACGCCCGCCGGGCGGCGACCGCCCCGCAGGAAAGGAACCGGTAGGACGGACGGACCCGAAGGCCCAGCAGCTCGCCGAGCGCGGCTGCCAGCAGTTCGGCCTGCGGGCCGACGGCCCCGGGTTGTCGCGGCGGCCCGGTCGCGGGGGAGAGCCGCGGTCCGGGCGCGCGGAACCCGTCACCGGCCGGCCGACCGGACCGCGCGAGTCGTTGCAGTGCGGGCAACGTGCGCAGATCCTCGGGCCAGAACAGCGCCGGGCCCTTGTCCCCGTTCGTCGCGACGCACAGCGCGATCTCCCGCACGAACGAATCGAGCGGCTGATCCAGCCGTCGGGGCTCCGGCACAACTCTCCGATCTCGCGTCGGCCCGTCCCAGGCCGGGAAAACGCGGGCTCCGTCGAGTCGGCTGCCGCTTCCATCGCACTGCGTAGGGTTTCCACCGGTCCCGGCACCGGCCGACGGCGGTGTGACAGGCATTGTGACGTTCGCGCGTCCGTCCGCGTAGTCACGAGTTTCCGTGACACCGCGCGGATGCGCTGCCACCGGTCCGGCCGCCCGGCGAGGCCGACGGTCGGCCTCGCCGGGCGTGGTTCTTCTCGATTGGCATCGCGGTCATCCGCGGGCGGTGGGCGCGCACTCGCGGTCGCGCAACGGGGCCGGAGCGGAAAGAGTCAGCCGCCCGCGGTGGCGGTGTCCCCTCAGCTGGACGCCTTCGGGGGTTCGACGCTGCCCCAGCCACTGTCGGCCGGCGCGACGGCCGTACGCAGTTCGCCCGAAGCCACGGGGGGCTCGACACTGCCCCAGCCGCTGTCGTCGGTGGTCGCCGCGACGGTGACCGCGTGCAGGGCCGTGCCGTCCGCGACGGACACGGCGCCGAGGGCGAGCAGTGCGGCTGTGATCACTGCGGTGACGGGGCGTCTGACGTTCACTGGGACTCCTGTCGTGAGGTGGTGCGGAATCGCGGCGGGCGGGCTTTCGGTCCGCGGCCCCCGCTGACTCAAGGTTCTCCGGTGCGGGCCCCGCTCGCCATGGGATCAGGTGCTCACCAACCTGCCCGGCAGCAAAACGAACGGCCCGCAAAATGGGCGAAGGTTGAACAAAAGGGTTCTCCTCGGCCGGACTTCCGCCGACGCGACCGCCAGGTGTCCGGGCGTCCGGGTGTCTGACTTCCCGGGTGCCTGACTGCCCGGGTGCCTGACGGTCCCGAGGGTCGGACGGTTTCAGCGGGTCGGCCACTCGGCCTGCCAGACAGCGGCCGAGATGTGGCTCTTGAGGTCGTCCTCGTCGGTCTCCCGCGTCTCGCAGGCCATCTCGGGGACCGCGGACGGCGTCGTCGGATCCCCGCTCACGTAGTGGAACTCGTCCCTGACCGCCTTCAGGAACTCGTAGCCGTCCAGGAAGTCGAGACTGGTGGCGTACCGGTGGATGTCACCGGGGAACGGCGTGCCGGTCGAGGCGAAGTACCAGCGCAGGACTTCCTTGTCCGCCGCCTGGCCGGGGCCGGACGGGTCCGCGAGTCCGTGGGCCGCAAGGAAGTGCTTCTTCGCGCGGGCGCGGCGCACGACGCGCGCGTAGTCGGCGTCCGAGCGCAGCGCGCGGAGCAACGGCAGGTTCAGGGCGCCCCCGTAGGGGCGGTGGCCGCGTGCGAGGACCTCGTCCTCGACCAGGGAGGTGAAGCCGTCCTGCGTGTACTCGCGTTCGGCCAGCCAGCTCCGCCATGAGGCATCTGCAGTCAGGTGGTGGATCGTGCGGAACCGGGCCAGCGCTGCCGACGTCCTGGTCCGCGCGTCGCCGGGCGGTGTGCCCAGGCGGGACACGACGGTGCCGAGCGCGCCGCGGCGCAGGCGGAGATAGCGGGCGGGGCGCAGCCTGACCTCGTTGAGGATCGCGTCGACCCGCAGGAAGTCGCCGGCCCCGTCGTGGATCAGACCGTTGCTGTGCGAGCGCTCGACGAACGCGTTGCGCTGGAGGGGGAAGCGTGCCTCGGCCCCGGGGAACGTGCCGTGCTCGTCACGCATGACGGCGAGCATGGCGAGGGCGTCGCACTTCTTCTGGTCGACCGAGTGCTCCGCGACGAACGCCGAGAGCGCGTCGATCTCGTGCGCCGGCAGCCCGGCGGCGCGGCCTTCCGCGAGGGTCAGGCGCAGGTTGCGCCGCGAGTAGTACGTCGCCTTGGCGAGGTCCAGGAGGCGCTGCTCGGTGGCGTCGCCGATGACGTCCCGGGCACGCGCCTCGCGGAGCGTGGCCCGAATGTTCACCATCGCGTCGGAGAGTTGTACGTGGTCGTCCTCCCGGCCGGCGTGCGCGACGGTGACCTCGTCGTCGTCCTCGAGGACACCGCCCAGGTACTGCTCGAAGACCCGGCCGATGCCGCGCATGCCGAACGGGGCGAGTTCGACGGCGCGCAGCGCTCCCATGCTGGCGCTTCCGTAGACGGGGACACCGACGTGCAGCGCCTCCAGGATCTCCTTGTGCCAGACCGCGGGCACGTCGTGGAACCTCCCGTCGATGACGCCGATCGCCGTCGGCGCCTCCTGCACCAGTGCGGTGATGTGGCCCTGCTCGACCGGCGGCAGGTACACCACGTCCCAGTCCCGCGGGCGGTCCTCCTCGGCCAGGGTCGGACCCACGAAGACGTACGCTGTCATTGTCTGGCTCCTTGGTCGGTCACCGTGCTTGCCGCCGCTCACTCCATGGGGGCCAGCAGGCCCGGGACGAGCACCTTCATCACCGGGATCCCGATGTGCGTCCTGGTCAGGTCGACCACGACGATCTGCGACTGCCCCCTCTCGTGCAGCGCGTCCACGATCGTGAGCACGTCCTGCTCGAACGTGTCGTGCAGGTGGCTCGGCGTCTCGTGGAAGGCGCGCGTGCCGCCGGTCCCGCACATCTCCTTCCACCTGGCCGTGAGCCGCAGCCTGTCGCGCTGCGAGTCGTACACGTTGCGGGGCAGGTCGTCGCGGGCGCCGGAGATGAAGGTGAGCCGGGTCTGAGCGGCCTCCGTGAGGGCACGCAGAAGGGCGATCTCGCGGCGCAGGTGCGTACCCCAGCCGGTGTTGATCGGCAGCGGACTGAGCGAGGTCCCGGGGTCCTCACCGATCCCGCACTCGAACGTGGGGATGCCCAGGTCGGGTGTCAGGTCCCGGACCGCGACCCGAAGGCCCGCGGACAGGAAGACGTCGAGGACCTGTCGGCAGGCGGGATCGTCCACCGTGGCGAGGTCCACCGTGTTCCGCGGGGCGGCGGGCCGCACGGAGTCCCTGATGAACGTGTCGCGCTCGACCAGTTCGCACAGGGCGTGGGCCAGGGCCTCCATGGGGTGGTTGCCGGAGGCCAGCCCGTTGGAGTTCCCCCACGGCGGTACGGTGGCATGTCCGAGCAGGTCGAAGCCGTCACAGCGGAAGTCCATGGTGACGAGGTCGTGGGGGACCCAGACGGCGCCGCCGCCCGTCAAGTCGCGTCCCTCCAGCCACAGCCGCCTGCGGTCCCGGACGTCCTCGCTCTGGAAGAGTTCGTGCCGCTCCAGGTCCAGCACCCGCCCCAGCCGCGCCATCTCTCGAGGGGTGCCCAGACGCAGGGGCAGGGTCACGTTCTCCGCATGCCACCGCTCCAGGCTCTCCATCACACAGGACGCCCGCGCCGCGTCGAGGGTGAGGCCCTTGCCCTGGTGGACGGCGAGGGAACGCGAGTTGGGGCGGACCGACAGCACCACGGGTATGCCGAGCACGTCGAGCCCCGTCACGTTGGCGACCCGGGTCAGACCGATCTCGGCGAAATGGGGGCGGACCCTCTCGAAGGTCTCCCGCGGCGGCACCAGACGGTCCGTCCCGTGCCGGTGCCCCTTCGCCGTGGCCGCTGACTTGATCGTGTCCAGCGAAAGTTCCATCACGCTGATTCCTTAGTCAAGGGTGGGTTCCGGCGGTACGGGCGATGTCTGCGAGACGCATTTTTCCGGAGTCCGGCACGCGCCATAAGTACCGAATACTCGTGACGGCCGCTCTTGCCGACCGGAGCAATGAAACGGTGGAGCCGGTGCCAGGATGAGAGCGGCGCAAAAGATCCGGCGGCGGGTCACCGCGGAGAGAGCGGGGGCGCCGGAAGGGGAAAGGACCGCAGCCATGGACACCAGCTATGCCCAGCTCCACCTCGATCCCGAACTGAACCACAGCTCCGGCTATTTCAGGAATGACACCCTGTCCTTGGAACAGGCCCAGCGCGCCAAGACCGACGCGATCTTGTCCCGCTGCCGGATCGAGCCGGCCATGCGGGTCCTCGACGTCGGCTGCGGCTGGGGCGCGACCGCCAGAGCCGCGGCGCAGCGGTACGGAGCGCACTGCATCGGCATCACCTTGGACGAGGGGCAACTGGCCTACGCGCGCCGCCGGGACGCGGAGAGCGGCGGCCCGCGCGTGGATTTCCGGCTCAGCAGCTGGGAGGAGTTCGCCGAACCCGTCGATCGCATCGTCTGCGTCAACGCCTTCGAGAACTTCGAGGACAAGCGGGGCTTCCTTCCGCACTGCCGCACCCTGCTGCCGGTGGGAGGCGTCATGGTCATGCTGACGGTGACGGCCGACCGCCGGATGTTCCGCGTGCCGTCGAGGGCCGAGATCGAGGAACGCGCCCGGGAATCGGGATTCGATGTGCGCACGTCCGGCTCGCTGGCCGCCGACTACGCACGCACGCTCGACCTGTTCGTCCGGAACCTGAACGCCAACCGGACCGCGCTGCTTTCCCTGGTCGGTGAACGGCGACTGGACTGGCACCTGAATTACTACGCGAAATCCGCTGAATACCTCAGGTCGGGTCTGAACGACATGTTCGAGTTCACGTTCACCGCCCTCTGACACGGACCACCGCCGACGCCACCCACTACCGCGACAGCCGTGCCGCCACGCGTGTCAAGAGAACTCGTGATGGTGGCCCGGAAGCGGCCCTCTCTAGCATCGCCGCATGACTGTTCCCAGCCGAGAACTGACCCCCGACGACCTCGAACTCGTCGAATTCGCCCAGAAGATCGTCGACGCGCACTCCGACGGCGACGTCAGCGCCCACACCATGGCCGCAGCCGTCAGGGCCGCCGACGGGAAGGTGTACGGCGGGATCAACGTCTACCACTTCACCGGCGGCCCCTGCGCGGAACTCGTCGCGCTCGGCCACGCCCGGGCCTCCGGCGCCAGGGAGCTGTCCACGATCGTCGCGGTGGGCGACGCGGGCCGGGGACCCGTCGGCCCGTGCGGCAGGGACCGCCAGGTGCTCTTCGACTACCACCCCGGCATCCGGGTCCTCCTGCCCACCCCCGACGGCGTGCGAAGCGTGCGGATCGAGGACCTGCTGCCGCTCGCCGAACACGCCGGCCGCGCACAAGTCCTGAGCCGGCTCCGCAAGAATCGCCGGGCGCGGACCGAGTCGCCCTCGCCCACGGCGCGCGCCTGCCGGTGACCGCCCTCGCGAGGCGGGTCACCGGGTGCGCCACCACACGTCAGCCCGGCAAGCCGCCCCGGCCCTCGCCCAGCCACTCCGCGGTGGCCTCCTTCCCCACCCCCACGTCCTCGGTGAGCGAGGTCCCGAAGACCCGGTCGGTGTGCCCGCAGGCCCAGGCCACCGGCCGGGCGAGGCCGTGGGTGGCGATCGCGTCGCGGACCGCCGCGCGCTCACCGGCACCGAGCCGGCGCCACTCCCGCAGCACCTCCGCCACCTGGGACAGATTGGCGCCCTTCAGCCGGGCGAACCGGTCGACCCACCCCTCACGGAACAGGTGCAGGCACACGAACAGGAAGGAATGCGCGCCGGACAGCGCGGGCAGCGACACCCCGCCCGCGGGCAAGCTCCGCCGTCCGGCCAGGACCTCGTCCATCGGCACCTGCCACGTCGCGCCGTGCCAGGTCAGACTGTTGGCGACGTCCAGGACGACGACCGGCACCACCGGGTCCGGGCCGAGCCGGTGGAAGTGCGGCAAGTGGTCCGGTGACAACTGGTAGATGCGCAACTCGGCCCGGGACCGGGGCAGCAGGCGCCCCGAGACCGAGTCCCAGACCTGCTCCGCCACGTACCCGGCATCGACCAGCGCCGCACTCAGCCGGTCCCGGTCCCCGGGCCGGATCATCAGGTCGATGTCGTTGAACTGACGCACCGCGCGTCCGTCGTAGAGCCGGTCCTGGGCGACGACCCCCTTCGTCCAGGCAGCGGCGATCCCGGCCGCGGTGACCGACCGCGACACCCGGGCGGCCTCCGCCGTCAGCACGGCCGCCCGGTGGCGGGCGATCTGATGGAACGACAACAGCGGCACCCGCAGCTGGACGGGGAGCGAGCGGCGCAGCCCGTGCCGGTGCACATAGTCGGAGAGCGCCGCGCCGAGCTTGTGCCGCAGAGCGTGCTCGATCAGCCGCCCGTGATCGAAGTCCGGCCTGCGCAGCAGCTCGCCGACGTCGTCCGGCACCTGGGCGAGCCCCTGCCGCTCGGCCACCGCCAAAAGGACGGTCCGCTCGTCGCCTTCCAGCGCGGACGATCGCCGTGGACCGCCGGCCGCGGGGACCGGCGCGTGTGTCGATGAGGTGCTCACTCGTTCCTCCACGAGGACGGGGTGGCCGGCGCATGCTCCGCGGGCCCCTGACGGACGCTCTGACGAAAACCGTCGGCCGCGACGGCGACGGCGGACGGCGGCGCGGGATCACCGCAGGCACGGGCCTCGTCCCGGCAGGCGCTCTCCAGGGCCGCGCCGAGCAGCGAGGCCGTCGCGCCGTCACAGTGCCGTGCGGGGCTCCACCCCAGCCGCCGCACGGGCACGTCCGCGACGAGCCGCGCCAGTGCCCGGCGCGCGGCCGACGGATCCTCCCGGAAGGGCCGGGCGGCGAGCCAGTGCGTGCGGTACGCGGGGTCGGGCACGAGCAGATGGGGCTCGACCGCACCGAGCGGTGCGGCAGGACGGGTCGGCACCGGGCTGACGACGTCCCGCGCCTGCAGTTCGACGATCCCGTCGAGGGGAGCGGCGCTCAGGCAGCCGCCGCCCACCAGCGTGCGCACCTCTTTGTTGCTGAGCGACAGCTTTCCGGCGCTCCGGGAGCTCTCGCTGAGCGCCCCGGAGCGAGCCAGCTCCGCCAGCCAGTCCGGCCTGGAACGGCCCATGGCCGCCCCGCCCATCAGCCGGCCGGCGAGCCCCGACGCCGCCACCGCCCCGGCGCCGAGGCGGGTGGTGGACGGCAGGCCGACCATCCACCAGCCGTCCGGACCGCGCGCGCCGCCCGGCGGCAGCAGGAGCAGCCGGTCGGTGGCGACGACACGGCCGCCCGCCTCGGCCACCCGGACGGCCGACGAGGTCTTCCCGGCCCCGGCGTCGCCGGGCAGCATCACGGCCCGGCCGTCGGGCAGCACCGCGGCCCCGGCGTGGAACATCAGCGCCCCCCGCCGTACCAGATCCTCGCGGATCAGCTCACGCAGCAGCCGTCCCACGGCGACGGCGGCTCCGGCCACTGCCGTGCCGACCACCGTCCAGGAGACGAAGTCCTCGGTGAGCAGGACGTGATCCCACTCCTGCCCCTCGCCGGAGGCAAGCACCCGGCCCGCTCCCTCGCCCGGCCAGGTCTCGTACCACCACCCGGCGAACGACTCCACCGACGTGGACGGTCGTCCGGCGCCGGCCGAGCGGACGCGCGCGACGAGGCCGGGGTCGATGACCAGCGTCACGCGATGGTTTGTACGAGAACCGGGGGCCGCGTCCAGTACCTCGTGCTGCGCTTCGATCTCGGCGCGGACGCCGTCGAGGGCGGTGACCACCTCCAGCCGCAGGTCGAACCACGACACCGTGACAGGCGGAGTGGTGACCTCGGCGGGGACGGGTGGCCACGGGCGGCGCTCCGGCGCCGGGTACGGCACGTTCACAGCAGACCCACCTTCCGGTCGAGCAGCGCGAGGGAGCCGTTGGCCGTCAGCAGGCGGTCGTTGGCGTAGTTGAGGGCGGCCGACCGCAGGTCCCGGAAGGCACGCTCCAGGCGCAGCGGACTCTCGGCGCCGTAGCCGGCCGAGAGTCCGGCCAGCTGGACCATGCGGTCCACCGCGCTGAACGACAGCTCGGAGGCGGCGAGTTTCAGGGTGTTGAGCTGAATCTGCAGGGCGGGGGTGTCGAGGCTGCCACCGGCGGCACGCACCTCGTCGACCCGTTCCCGCATCCGTTCCAGATAGGCGCTGACCAGCTCCAGTTCGAGTCGTACGCGGGCGATGCGCTCGCGGACCAGCGGGGACGTCGTGTCGTGCGCGGAGCTGCCGCGCAGCCACCCCAGCAGTCCGCGCAGCGCACCACGCGCCGCGCCGAGCCAGCACGCGCTCCAGCCGAGATGGGCGAGCGGGATCATGCTGTCGGTCGCCACCCGGCGGAACCCGCCCGGAGCGCCGACGACCTGATCGGCCGGGACTTCGCCGCGCAGCCGCAGCGGTCCGCTGTCGGTACCGCGCATGCCCAGGGTGTTCCACCCGCCGGTGGACTCGACGGTCAGGGCCGACCGGTCGGCGTAGACGAGGGAGACGGAGTGCGGGCCCGCGTCCTGCGCCGCGCGCATGGTGACGAGGAAGCCGTCGGCCCGGCCGCCCCCGGTGACGACGGGGGCGGTCCGCTCCAGCCACAGACCGCTCTCCTCCGACGCGTCGTCGACGGTGCGGCGCAGTGGTTCGGCGGCGGTCAGCAAGTGCCCGCCGGTCACCGGCCCGGTGGTGACGGAGGCCAGGTACAGCTCCCCGCGGGCGACGGCGGGCAGAAGCCGGTCCCGCAGTCCGGAGCCGGCGTGCCGGACGAGGACATCGACCTGCTGGCAGTGCATCACCCAGATCATGGCGGTCGACAGGCAGCCCCCCGCGAGGGCCTGGGCGGTCTCCACCAGCCCCGCCAGGTCGCCGCCCATCCCCCCGTGCTCGGTGGGGACCAGAAAGCCGAGATACCCCGCGCGTCGCAACGCGTCCACGCTCTCCTCGGGGAACGCGGCCTCGCGGTCGGCCGCGTCCGCACGCTGGGCAAGGACCGCGACGAGCCGGGTGAGCGTGTCGGGCTCGTCGCTGCGAGACCGTGGGGAGGGGTGCGGGCGGCGCTCGCGAGGTGCCGCGGGACGCTGTGCCCCGCGCAGACCGGTCTCAGGCATTGACGTCAACTCCCGTTGTCTGCAGCGTCAGTTGTCGGGCCGCCACCACCGCGCATCCGTCCACCGTGATCTCGACGGGTGTCGGACGGCTGAGGAAGCCCAGCAGGCTCGCGGTCAGTCCGTAGGCGCCGGTGTTGGGCACGGCCAGCACCTGGCCTGGCCGCGGATCGGCCAGGTCGGCGGCCGGATTGAGCACGTCCAGAGGGGTGCAGAGCGGCCCGACGAGGCTCACCCGCTCCGCACGTGAGGGGGCGGGCGCGGTCGGCGGTCCGGCCTCCTCGGCGGGCACGACGGGAACCGGGACCGTCCGGGGAGCCATGAGACGGCCCAGGCCGGACATCCCGCCCAGGACGTTGACGCCCGCGTCGAGAACCACGAAGGTCCGGTCACCGGAGCGCTTGACGTCGACGACCGTGGTGAGCAACGTACCCGCGGCGGCGGTCACATGACGGCCCGTCTCGAAGGCGACCCCCGGTCGCCCCTCCAGGACGCTACCGGGGAAGTGCGCGTCGACAGCGGCCGCGAGAGTTCCCGCCAGTGCGGGAAAGCGCGGAAGAGGGCCCGGCCGCGCCATCGGAGCGGGGAAGCCCCCGCCGAGGTCGAGGAGTTCCGGCACGAAACCGGCGCTCCGGGCGACCTCGACCGAGGTGGCCAGCGCCTGCCGGAGCTCGACGGCCAGCGCGCGCGGGTCCTCCACGTTGGTGGCCGAGAAGGTGTGGGTGCCGACCGGCCGGGTGGGACCGGCCGGCGTGAACAGCGCCGCCAGCTCCTCCCGCGCCTGCCAGTCGGTGCCGAAGGTCGTCGGGCGTCCGGTCATCCGCAGCGAACCGCCACTGCTGCCGCGCGGCCCGTTTAGCCGGACCAGGTACTCCGCCCGCGTGCCGGTGTCCCGGCAGGCCCGGGCAAGCCGGTCGCGGTCGGCGAGCGACTCGACGGAGAAGTGCCGGACGCCCGCGTCGAGCGCGCCGCGCAGCTCACCGGGGGTCTTGCCCGGTCCCGTGTACAGGGCGTCCGCGCACCGGGCGCCGGCGCTGCGCACCGCCGCCAGCTCGCCCAGCGAGCTGATCTCGGTGCGCAGACCGCACCCGGCGAGCTCCCGGACGACCAGCGGGTGCGGATTGGCCTTCACCGAGTACAGCAGCGCGGCCCCGGCGGGCAGATCGGCGCGCAGAGCGTCGGCGGCCTCGCGCACGGCGGCCAGGTCGTAGACGTACGCGGGGGTGCCGAACCGCTGCGCCAGGGCGTGCAGCCCGGCGTGGTCCAGGCACGGCACGCCGCCGGTCAGGGCGGCCGTGTCAAAGCTCATCGCGCGGCCCCTTCCGGCGCGGGCAGTGCGGCCCGGTCGACCTTGCCGTGCGCGGTGCGCGGCAGGTCGGCGACGACGACGCACCGGTCGGGGGTGCGGGCGGCGCCGAGGCGCTCGCAGAGACCCCGCAACACCAGCTCCGGCGCGAGGTCGGTGACCGCCCACACGGTCAGGGTGCCGTCCGCGGCGGGCGGGACCGCCGCCGCGGCCCGCACACCGGGTATGTCGAGCATCGCCAGCTCCAGTTCTTGAGTGCCCATGCGCCAGCCGCGCCGCTTGAACAGGTCGTCGGCGCGCCCCGTGAAGTACAGCCGTCCGTCGGCGTCGAGCCGGCCGTGATCGCCGGTGAACACCGCCGGACCCGCGCCGTCCGGCGCCGGACGGAATCGCACGGCGCTCTGCTCCTCGGCCCTCCAGTAGCCGGCCATCACGTGAGGGCCCGCCGCCACGATCTCCCCGCTCTCACCGGGCGGCAGGGGCCTCCCGGAGGGGGCCACCACCCACACGCGGGTGCCGGGCAGGGCCCGGCCCACGGTCGCCGGGTGAGCCAGGTCCTCGTCGGGGTCGGCGACGGTGATCCGCTTGCACTCGCTCATGCCGTACATGCAGACCACCGCCGCTCCGGGGAAGGCGCCGCGCAGCCGGTGGACGTCCTGACCGATCAGCGCGGCACCGGTGTTGGTGAACAGCCGGACCGGCAGCGGACGCCGGTCGCGGGCCGCGAGCCGCGCCAGCATGGCCGCGTACGTGGGGACGACCGGCACGACGGTGGCGCCGGCCGCGCGCAGCGCCACCAGTTCGCGAGGCGAGGCGGAGCCGTCCGGCAGCACCAGTTCGGCTCCCGCCAGGGCACAGAGGAAGATCTGGTAGAGCCCGTAGTCGAAGGAGAGCGGGAGCCGGTTGAACACCACGTCGTCCGGGCGGTAGGCCAGCCGCCCGGAGACCGCCCGGGCGGCGAAGGCGACCGCCCGGTGCGGGCAGACGATGCCCTTCGGGCGCCCGGTGGAGCCGGAGGTGTACAGCAGCAGGGCCGTGCCGTCGGCCGGGACGGCCACCGGCTCGGCCACCGGTCCGTCCAGCAGCTGCGCCGGGGTGACCGCTCTCGCTCCCGCGCGCTCGGCCAGGGCGGTGAGTTCTGCGCGGTCCGACACGAGCACCCGGGGCTCGGCGTCGGTCAGCACCCAACCCAGTTCGAACGGCGAGGCGGAACCGCCCGCCGGTACGACGACGGCGCCGACGCGCAGCGCGCCGAAGAGCACCGCCGTGAACTGACGGCCGGGCGCCAGCACGACCAGCACCCGGTCGCCCGGAGCGACCCCCCGGGCCAGCAGGGCACCGGCGACGCGACGGCTCGCGGCCTGGAGCCCGCGCCAGGTCCAGCTGCCCGCGTCGTCGGTGACACCAGGCCGCTCCCCGAAGCGCCCGGCAGCGCCGTCGAGCAGCGCCACCACGTCAGGGACGGGCGCCTCGCCGATGCTCGCCGCCGCGGTGCCCGTGCACGCGCGCCGGGCGCCGGTGTGCGACGCCGTGGACCTCCCGTCCGCGGCCCTCACGAGGCCAGCTCCCGGTACGGGCCGTCGGCGGCCATGAGGTCGCGGTGCCGGCCGTGCTGCACGACCCGGCCCCTCTCCAGCACCACCACCTGGTCGGCGTCCTCCACCGCGGTCAGCCGGTGGGCGATCACCACCAGGGTGCAGTCCAGCGCGGTCAGCCGCCGGAACACCTCCCGCTCCACCACCGGATCGAGCGCGCTGGTCGCCTCGTCGAGGATGAGC
Organism: Streptomyces sp. NPDC049813; assembly: GCF_044465085.1. Taxonomy (NCBI): domain Bacteria; kingdom Bacillati; phylum Actinomycetota; class Actinomycetes; order Kitasatosporales; family Streptomycetaceae; genus Streptomyces; species Streptomyces sp. NPDC049813. The sequence continues at coordinate 38,885 of NZ_JBITLI010000022.1, forward strand.
AGCCGTGGTCTGCGCACCAGCGCACGCGCCAGCACCACCCGCTGCCGCTGGCCGCCGGAGAGCCCGCCGCCTCCCGGGGCGAGCAGAGTCTGGTACCCCATGGGCATGGCCGCCACGTCCTCGTGGATGCCCGCCACCCGGGCCGCTTCCTGCACGTCCGCGTCCGACACGTCGGTACCGCCCCAGGCGATGTTGTCGCGGATGCTGGCACCGAACAGCCGTGCGTCCTGCGCGACGAAGGCGATGGCGCGGCGGTAGCCGGCGGTGTCCACCGAGGCGAGGTCCTGACCTCCGGCGAGCACCCGCCCGGCGGTCGGGCCGTACAGACCGGCCAGCAGCAGCCCGCAGGTCGACTTGCCCGAGCCCGACGCCCCGATGAGCGTGGTGAAGCTGCCGCGCGGCACGTCGAACGAGACGTCGGCGAGCACCGGGGGACCGCCCTGGTAGGCGAAGGAGACGTTCTCGACGGTGAGTTCGCCCGCCACGCGGGGCCCGGCCGTGCCGGGCGGCCGCTCCGCCGGGGACTCCAGGATGTCGCTCAGCCGGGAGAGGGACGCGCCGAGCGCCGACGTCTGCAGGCAGACCTGGGCCAGGTTGGCGAGCGGCACCAGCAGCCCCATGGCCAGCACGCTGAAGCCCAGCACCCTGCCCTCGGAGATCCCGCCCTGCGAGATGCGGACCGAGCCGGCGACCAGGATGAGCAGCGGGGCACCGACCTGCAAGGCGATGCTCAGGCTCGACGCCAGAGCCGCCAGGCGCCGGCTGCGCAGCCGGGTGTTCAGCTCCTCGGCGAGGGTCTGGCTGAACCGTCGCCCGGCCACCGCTTCCAGACCGGCCGACTTCAGGGTGCCCATGCCCTCCAGCAGTTCGGTCAGTTCACCGTCCGCCCGCGCCTGCGCCTCCAGAGCGTCAGCGCCCGCGTACCCCTGGCGCCGCCAGAACAGGGCCACGAGCGTGACCTGGAGCAGCGCCAGCACGATGACGAAGGCGGCGAGCAGCGGATCGGCGATCAGCAGCAGGGCCATGTAGACGAGGATCAGCAGCCCGTCGAAGACACTGGCGAAGGCGGTGGCGGAGAGCGTCTGCCGCACGGTCGAGCTGGTCCGTACCCGCTGTTGCAGATCGCCCGGACTGCGACTGGCGAAGAATCCGTACGGCAGCGCGAACAGCCGGTGCACGATGCCGAGGGTCACCGTCTCGTCGACCAGCGTCTGGATGGCGAGGAACGCGGCGGAGCGGACGAACTGAAGGACGAAGTCGAGGCCGACGAGGCAGACGAGCCCGACGGCGAGGAACTCCAGGTGGCCGAAGGCGTGCCCGGGCGCCACGCTCTCCACCACGTAGTTCGTGGCCAGCGGGGTCGCGAGGTTGAAGCCGAGCAGCAGCAGCGAGCAGACGACGAAGGGCGTCCAGCGTCGTGTCGTGGGAAGGAACAGCCGCAGATAGCGCCAGGGCCGGGCGGTTCCCGCCGGGCGCTTCGGCCCCCGCCCCGCGGAGGGGTCCCGCAGCGGCGGGGTGAGGACCAGCGCCACCCCGGTGAACGAGTCCCCGACCTGGTCGAGCGGCAGCCGTCTGCGGCCGTGCTGCGGGTCGACGAGGTAGACCCACCGTCCGCTGACCCGCTCCAGGACCACGAAGTGGTCGAAGTTCCAGAACAGGACGGCGCCGGTGGGCAGATCGTGCAGCCGCTGCAACGGCACCCGCACGCCCCGCCCCTCGAACCCGTACCCGCGGGCGGCGTCCAGGAGCCGGCGGGCGGAGACACCGTCCCGGCCGGTGGCCGTGGCCTCCCGCAGCTCCCGTACCGGCACGTCGACGCCGTGCAGGGCCAGCACCATGGAGAGGCTGGCGGCACCGCAGTCGCTGGTCTGCGCCTGGAGCCGCACCGGCACGCGCCGCCGGTCGCGCGAGGGCAGCCACCTGCCGGTCAGCCGGCGCAACAGGAGCGGACGGCTCAGCAGCCGGCCGGTCTCCAGGGCCGGGCCCAACTCCCGGGAGCCGCCGCGTGCCTTGACCGCCTGCCGGCGGTAGCGCAGCGGGCCGGGACGGGACGGCGGGGCCGGTGCCTCGGCGTGCGCCGCGGGGGCGTCGTCGCCGCTCGGGGGCGACGACGAGCGGGAAGGGGAGGAGGGGGACATGGTCACGAGGGGTCTCCCGGGAAGACGGCCCACGGTGACGCGGAGCGGGCGACGGCGCCGAGCGCCGCGTTCAGGTCCGCCGTGAAGCGGTCCGCCTGCGCCACCGAGAACGCACGGGGGTCGAAACAGAGGACGAACGTCACACTCTGGTTGTATTCGTTGACGATGAAACTGATGCCGTCGCAGGTGTAGTTGACCTGCGGGGCGAACGCGTTGTGCGTGACACGCAGGCCGCCGGGACCGGCCTCCACGAAACGCTCCGAGTGCAGGGTGTAGCGGACGATGGCGCCGCGCAGTTCGTCGCCGTCCGCCCGGCCCGGCGCCTTGCGCGCCCGGCACAGGTCGGCGTACGCGATGTGCTGATGACGCATCGTCTGCATCAGTTCGGAGCCGATCCGGCGCAGCAGCGTCGTGAAATCGGCGGAGTGTTCGACGAGAATCGGCAGGCCCCGGGAGAATTTGCCCACGACGGTCCGTTCACCGGTGCTCCGCGAGTCCAGCGGAAGTGTCATCGCGAGACCGGGCCGCGTCGTGTGCAGGAAATAGATGCGGGCGAAATGGGCGAGCGCGAACTGGAAGAGCGTCACTTTGGCCTCCCGGCAGTTCCGCCGCAGGGATGCGACGGCCGGGCCCGGAACGAAGGAGAAACGCGTGATCGCCGCAGGTGCCGGGGCCTCGGAGGGGGCGTCGGCTCCGCTCGCGGCGTTCTCCGGCTCGTCCGACAGCGCGGCCATGGCCTCGAATTTGCGGGACCAGTAGCGGTGCTCGACCGTGGCGGAACGCCGGTCGTGTTTCTCGCGGGCCCGGCTGATCGCGGCGAGCAGCCCGTCCCCCTCACCGTCGCTCGCGTACTCCTGGTCCGCCAGCGCGGCGCCGTACGCCTCCCACAGCCGGGCGCGGACGAGGGAGCGGCTGGCGAGATCGGCGGTGAGCGTCGGCAGATCGACGGTGAGCGCGTGCAGCTGCTCGGAGTAGCGGAAGAGACGGAAGCGGAAGGGAGGCCGGCTCCTCAGGTCGAAGGGCTCCGCGAGCGCCCGGGCGCGGGCTCCGGCCAGGTACGTCGCGAACTGCTCCGGTGAGCGGGCCTTGATCCGGCGGGCGTCGAGCAGAGCATCGGGCGGGGGCGGGTCGGCGAGCCACTGCACGGGCCGGCCGTCGGGCGTCGTGCCCACGCGCAGCCGCAGCGCCTCATGCATGGTCACCAGCGCCGACAGGGCGCGATGCAGGGCCGGCACGTCCAGTGGGCCCTCGATCTGCTCGGCGAGCTGAACGACCTTCGTGGGCTGCTGCGTCTCCCGCAGCCGCCCGTACTCGTGTTCCTGCGCGTAGGAGAGCTCCGACACGCCGCCGGTTCGCTGCTGGGTCACTGGGCTGCCTTTCCGTACGTGTCCCGGGCGACGGCGGCCGGGGCGGGCGCGCCGCGCCCTCCCCGGCCACCGTGCTCACTCAACGGGTCTGCTCAGCGAGCTCAGATGCACCCGGCGGCGATGACGGGCGCCGTGCCGCCGACGATCTCGTCGAGCTCCTCGTCCGTGAGAGCATCGATTTCGACGGTCTCGAAGGAAACGTTCTCCATATGCCTACTCCTTTGTTGTGAAGGAATCCCCGATCGGTAATTCCGGGGCGCATGAAGAAAATATCAGCGCGGCGTCCGGGCCTTGCAGTCACGCGAGTTCGTGACACGCGGCCCGGAATGCGTGACTCATCGAGTGACTTTCGCGTCGCGCGCGAGAATGTCCCGCTTGGACCGCAGGCGACGCATTGCCTCGGCCCGGGAGATGGGGTGCGCGTCGTCCCATTCGATGGTGCGGCGCATCATTTCACGCAGCGTGGGATGGACCGTTTCGAGATAGCCGGGCTCGCGCATGAACTTCCACGAGGTCTGGCCGCCCACGGGCTCGTCCGCTGCCTGGAGGTTCATGTGGAGCGTCCGGCGCGGGCCGCCGTTCTCGCAGGAACCCCGGTGTACCGCGTGGTGGTTGAAGAAGAGGACGTCGCCCGCTTCGCACGGCACTCGCACCTCGCCCGGCAGCTCTCCGCTGCCCAGGCGGCCGATCTCCGCCCGTTCGGCGTCCGTGAGCGGCCTGCGGTGCGAGCCGGGCACCACCCGGAAGGCGTCGTCCGCGGTGAGGCAGACGTTGAACTGGACATGGGTGGGCCGGCCCGACGCCTCGTAGTGCTCGTGCTCCTCGTTGTCCTTGTGCCAGCACAGCTCGTAGTCCACCGTCTGGGGCGACCACAGCGCGTGCGCCGTCCAGAACCGCAGGCGCGGTCCGAGCACCTCCTGTACGAAGCCCAGCAGGCCCGGATGGGCGAGAACCTCCGCGAGCCTCTCGTCGTACAGCTCGGGCGTCATGATGTTGCTGACGCCCCACACGTCGATCGGGCCGGGCGGGCGCGAGCTGTAGCGCACGGCGTGCTTCTCGGGCCCGGCCAGGACGGTGGCCCGCAGCTCCTCCAGGGCGGACAGGGCCGGCGCCACCTCGGCGGGGGAGAACAGGCCGGGGACGCGGACGAATCCGTCCCGTCGGAAGGCGTCCGCCTGTGTACGGGTCATCGGCTCTGCTCCTTGTCCATCGTGCACACGAGAACCAGGTGCCGCGAGGTGGCGGTGCACGGCTCACCGGCGAATCCGCCGTAGCGTCGCCTCACCGTGAACCCGCCCTCGGTCAGCACCCGTTCGGCCTGCTCCAGGGTGAGCATCCGGCTGTGCCTGGTCACTCGCTCGACGTTCTCGACGCCGTCCTGGCGGTACTCCATCTCGTCCACCAGGACCTGGCTGACCGGGTCGTAGTGCCGGGCCCGGCGCACCGCGACGGTCCGGCCGTCGCGCGGGTCGTGGTACTGGTAGGCGGGGCGCCATCGGCCGTCCGCCTCGGTCGTCAGGGCGACCGCGGGGTTCACCAGGTCGAGGGCGAAGACGCCGTCGTCGGTGAGGTGTTCGCGCACCCGCGCCAGACACGCGGCGAGATCGCCGTCGTTCAGCAGGTGACTGACCGAGCTGCACGGCAGCAGGACCAGCCCGAAACGCCGGCCCAGGTCGAAGTCGCGCATGTCGGCCTCGCGCAGCTTCAGGCGCAGCCCGGGGGGCCGCTTGTGCTCGGCCTCGCGCAGCATGGCGGGGGCGACGTCGATGCCCGTGACGTCGTGTCCGTCCTTTGCCAGCGGGACACTGATCCGGCCGGTACCGGCGGCCAGTTCGAGGACGTCGGGGCCGTGCCTGCGGGCCAGATCGCGCCAGAACGGCACGTCATCGGCGTAGTCGGCGTAGCGCTGGTCGTACACCGCCCCGTCGTAGTACAGATTGTCGACCAGAGCGGCGGCCGGCACGGGGCTCGGCCGCCGTGCGCCCGGCGCGGACAGGAACCAGGCCAGCACCTGCTCGGAACCGGGGACGTCCAGGATCTTCTTGAGGTACTCCGCGCTCCCGGGCCTGCCGGGGTAGCGGTCGGGCAGCCCGATGCGGCGGAAGGGCACACCCCCGCCCGCCTCCGCGACCGTCTCGGCGACGGCGCTGCCCAGGCCGCCGATGACCGAGTGCTCCTCGAACGTGGCGACGGGGCGTCCCTCCGCGACGAGTTCGGCCACCCGGGCCGTGTCCAGCGGCTTGATGGAGGGCATGCTGACCAGCCGCACGGCGAAGCCCTTGCGGCGCCACTCGTCGACCCAGGCGACCGCCTGTTCCAGCACGTGGCCGGTGGCGATGAGGGTGCCGAGGTCGCCCTCACGCAGCACCGCGGAGCGGCCCAGCCGGATGCGGGTGCCCTGCGGATGCAGGACCGGCAGCACCGTGCTCTCCGTCGGCAGGCGGATGTAGGCGGGCCCCGGCAACCGGTCGACCTCGGCCAGCAGGTCGAGGAGTTCGGTGCGGTCACCCGGCGCGACCACGGTCATGTTCGGCAGGGCGCGCAGGACGGCGACGTCCTCGACGGAGATGTGGGCGTTGCCGTACATCGCCCGGCTGAAGCCGGCGCTGGTGCCGATCAGCCGCATCCGCGCGTTCGCGTGGGCCGCGTCCAGCCGGATCTGGTCGAACGGCCTGTACAGCAGAAAGGTGCTGATGTTGGACAGGTAGACGTTCTTGCCGGACTGGGCGAGCCCGGAGCCGATGGACACGGCGTTCTGCTCGGCCATCCCCACGTTGACGAAACGGTCCGGAAACCGCCGGGGGAAGGGGTCCGACTCGGACATGCTGTCCGCGGTGATGTAGTAGAGGTCCTTATCGACCGCGGCCCGGTCGGTGAGGAAACGCCCGAAGAGTGCGCTGACCCCCTCCTCCTCCACCGTCGTGGTGCGGGCCGCGGGCACCGCCGGGGCGCTCATCGCAACTCCCGCAGGGCTTGCGCGAGTTCGGGTCTGGTGATCCTGCGACCGTGCCAGGTCACGTCGTTCTCCATGAACGTCAGTCCTTTCCCCTTGACCGTGTGAGCGACCACGCAGCGAGGGCCCTGCCTGGGCCGCAGCAGCACCTCGGCGAGCGCGTCGCCGTCGTGTCCGTCCACGTCGTGGACGTCCCAGCCGAAGGCCGCGAACCGCTTGCCCGTGCCGGAGCGGGGCATCAGCGCGTCGGACGACGAGAACGCCTGGAAGCCGTTGTGGTCGACGATGAGCGTGAGGTTGTCCAGCCCCAGCGCGGGGGCCAGCGTCGCCGCCTCCCACACCTGGCCCTCCTGGCACTCGCCGTCACCGGCCAGGACGTACACCTGGTACGGCCGCTCCCTCGACTGCGCCGCCAGCGCCATGCCGATCCCCAGGGACAGGCTGCGCCCCATGGACGTGGTGGAGGCCTCGACGCCCGGCAGCAGTTCCGAGCGTTCCGTGACCGGGAACAGGCCGCCGTCGGCCTTGTAGGCGGACAGCCGCTCGGCGGGGAAGAACCCGCGGTCGGCGAGGACGGTGTAGAGCACCGCCGACGCGGTGCCCTTGCACACGAACCGGTCCCGGTCCGCCCAGTCGGGCCGGGCGGGGTCGACGTCGAGCACCTTCGAGTAGAGCGTGTGCACGATCTCCACCGCCGAGAGGTTCCCGCCGATGTGCGCGCTTTCGGCCCGCGCGACCATCTTGATCATCGAGCGCCGGATGTCCTGTGGAGTGATCACACCATTCCTTTCTGTACGGTTCGGGGTCGGATCGGTCAGGGGGCCAGGTCGATCGGCTCGGCGGGCGCGCCGTCGGTGAGCAGGTCGACGAGTCTCGGGTGGAGGTCGTCGGGGACCAGCCGGTCGGCCGTCGCGGCGAGTTCCGCCAGAGACCACCAGCGGTGACCGACGATGGAGGAGCGCTCGTTCTCCGTGAAGCCGGCGGTGCTGATGTCGAAGGCGGGGACGCGGGCCAGGTAGTAGCGCTCGTGGAAGAGGTAGGCGACGCCCCCCATCGCTCCGGTCTTGCGGCGCCGCCACACCTCCGTCCCGAGGACGAGCCCGGTCAGCCCGGTCTCCTCCGCGACCTCTCGCGCACCGGCCTCCTCATAGCTCTCGCCCTGCTCCACGCCGCCCCCGACCGGGTACCAGAACGTGTGCCCGTCGCTCTCGTCCCGGCTGGAGAAGAGGAGCAGACGGTCGGCCTCGTCGAGCAGGAGCACCCGCACCGTGGGCCGCAGGACGAGGTCCGCCTCCGCGGGCTCCGCGTGTGCTTCCTGCGCCGTTGTCTCGTGCATTCTCGAGTTCCTTTCCTTCACGAACCTGACGGTCTCGTACCTGACGATCCCGTCCCTGACGGCCTCGTCCCGCGGGCCATGTCCCGGAAACGAGGGACATCGTCCTCAGCGACGGTCAGGTCGTCCGTCCTGAGACGGCGGGAGCGCGCTCTTCGGCCCCGGCCTGCGGTGGGCCCCCGAGCAGGGCGTGGCTCCGCCGCGCCCTCGACGGGCCGTACCAGGGGGGACGGCGGCCCGCGACAGGCGGGCCGCCCGTTCCGGTCCGAAACCCGACAAGAAGTCGGCGAGGGGCCGGTCGAGGCTGACGTGGGCGCAGCGGGCGCAGACCTCGTCCGCCCCCTGTACTGCCACCCCCAGACGACAAGCGGCCAGCAGACAGGCGTCGTTGAACGCGTCACCGAAGGCGGTCACCGCGTCCAGGACCGGCCGCTCCGCCCGGCGCGCGAGATGGGCCGCGAGCCCGGACGCCTTGCACGTCCCCCGCGGACGGATCTGCAACGCGCCGAGCGGGCCGACGCGATCGGTGTCGTGCCGCGCCCCGCACCGCCGGGCGAGATCCTCGGACGCGTCGAACGCCGTGACGGCCGTCAACTGGCCGCGAGCGGGGGAGGGGTGGGAGTCCACCGTGACGACGGAGCGGCTCAACGCGTACATGCGCGCGTACAGCAGGGCCGCACGCCGTGACGAGGCGACGAGCTCTCCGCCCGCCTCGGCCACGAAGTCCCGTGCGCCGCCGTCTGCCAGGGTGCGCAGGACGTCGGCCGGCAGCCACCGCAACGCCGTGACGCGACCGGTCGACCGCCGCAACACCACGGCGCCGTCTCCCAGCAGCACCTCGTCCGCCAGTACGGACGACGGCAGGCCGGCCAGCGCGAGCTCGCGGAAGGAACGGACGGCCCGGCCGCTGACCACCAGCGGCGCCAGGCCGCTCGCGGCGAGTTCGGCGAGACGGTCGGCCAGGCCCGGCCGTAACCGGCCACGCGGGTCGAGCAGCGTCCCGTCGAGATCGAACGCCGCGTAACGGACGGCGGGCAGAGATCCGGCTGCTGCGACGGCCATGGCGAAGGCTCAGCCGATCCGGTACTGGCGCAGGACGCGCGTCGCCGCGTAACTGGCGGGCACCGGCCGTCCCGTCGACGGCGAGATGCTCGTGGTCCGGGCCACGCGCACCGGCTTGCGCCGGTCGGTGAGCAGGTGGTGACCGCCGAGCGCGCGGTCCAGCAGGGCGGCGCCGTCCTGCTCCCCGATGAGCAACCGGCCCGGCGGACGTTCCCCCGTGGAGTACGTGATGTCGCACAGGAGCGTGACCAGCACCGAGCCGCCCGCCCGGGTCCGGTCGGCGAGCAGTGCGACCGTCTCCTCGACGCGCTCGGGATCGGCGCTGCTGTGGTGGACCGAGTCGAAGCAGACGACGGCGTCGAGCGTCGCGGGCGCAAGCCCGCGCAGCCAGCCGAACGCGTCGCCCTGGATGATGTCGCAGCCGTCGAGCCGCTCCTCGTCCACCGCGCCCCGCAACTCGGCGACGGCATGGGCGCTGTGGTCGATCGCGGTCACCCGCAGGCCCTGGCGCGCGGCGTGCAGGGCGTGCCGCCCCGCACCGCATCCGAGGTCCGCCAGGTGTGGCCGCCGGCCGTTCGCCGAGGCGGCCAGCGCGTCGATCATCGCGCGCGCCGTGTCGGAGGGCGGCCGGATCCCCTCCTGGGCCCAGATGTCCCGGTACACCAGGTGGTCACGGGCCGTCTGGCTCGTCCCGGTCGGCCGGCCACCGGGCTCGGACGCCGCGGCGGGCCGGGCGGGAATCAGCCGGGATTTTTCCATGGAAGTCCCTCGCATTGTGGGCTGAAAAGGCTGTGACGGTCCGCGTGCCTTCTGCCGAAGGGCAGTCCGCCCCGAGATGGAATGACGGGGCCAGGACGTCGCAACGGACGCCTTGCGTGCAATCTGCGGTGCCGTCGATTCTAGTCGGCGATGTGGAGCGGAACGCGCTGCGAGCCGTCACGAGATTTCGTCACTTCTGGGCCCCGTACCCCCTGTGACAGGCTGTTCGCCATAAGAAGCGCGGTGTTGTCCGGCAGTCGCCCCGCCGCGTGTGCCCCGGGACCGGGGCCGTCCATCACGCCGCTCAGGCACCGTACTTGGGAGTGAAGAATGCGAGGGCTCGCGGGAAAGACCGTCATCGTCACCGGCGGTGCGCAGGGAATCGGGCGCGCCGTGGCCGACAGGGTCGTCCAAGAAGGCGGAAACGTGGTGATCGCCGACTCCCATACGGAATGCGGAAAGTCGGCCGCTCAGGAAATCGACGAGACCGCGGGCCGGCCCGCCGCCCTTTTCGTGCACACCGACGTGTCCGACGAGGAATCCGTCCGGAGCATGACGGTACTAGCGGCCGAGCATTTCGGTGGCGTCGACCAACTGGTGAACTGCGCCGCGGTGTTCATCATGCGCGGCCTGGAGGCCACCGTCGAGGAATGGCGCCGAATCATGGACGTCAACATCATGGGCCAGGCGCTGTGCGTGAAGCACGCCGCCCCGTACATGCGGAAGCGCGGCGCGGGGTCGGTCGTCAACATCGCCTCGATATCCGGGCACATCGCGCAGCCCGGGTACCTCACGTACAACGCGACCAAGGCGGCGGTGGCCAACATGACCCGCTGTATGGCGATGGACCTGGCGCCCGACCGAATCCGCGTGAACGCGGTCAACCCCGGCACGGTCTGGAACAAGAACAACGAACGCTTCCACCGCGAGCAACTCGGAATGGACCGGGCCCAGGCGGACGCGGATCCGGAGATCGGTGGCCGGCACATGCTGGGCCGCACCGCGGACCCCGAGGAGATCGCGTCCGCCGTGGCCTTCCTCCTTTCGGAAGAGGCCAGTTACATCACCGGCGAGAACCTGATGGTCGACGCCGGCTACACGGCGATGTGAGGCGAATGCTTTGATTTTCGATCTGCACACCCACCACCGCCGCTGCGGTCACGCCCGCGGCGAACTGAGGGACTACGTCGAGGCGGCGCTCGCCGCCGGCCTGGACACCCTCGGATTCTCCGACCACTCGCCCTTCTTCGCCGAAGAGGACGACCACCACAAGCCGTGGGTGGCGATGGCCAGGCCGGAGTTCGGGTCCTACCTTGCCGAAGCGGCCCGGCTGCGCGAGGAGTACCGCGGCCGCATCCGGCTGCTCACCGGGGTGGAGTCGGACTTCTTCCCGGAACACGCGGAGCTCTACGCGCGCACCTACGCGGACCTCGAACTCGACTACATCATCGGCTCCGTGCATGTGGTGGGCGACACGGACATCTTCCACCGGGACCGGTGGACCGGCGCCACCGAGGACCATCTGCTCGCGGAGAAGGAGCGGTACTGCGACCTCGTCGCGGCCTCGGCCCGGTCGGGCATGTTCGACATCCTCGGCCACATCGACGCCCTGCGGGGCAACTGTCCCCGCCTGGACGAGATCCGGACACCGGCCGAGGACCGCATGGTCGAGGCCATCGCCGAATCCGGTGTCGTGGTGGAGGTCAACACCTCGGGAAACACCAAGCGGTGCGGCGGCTGGTATCCGAGCGACCGTCTGCTCGGCCGGCTGCGGGAGCACGACATACCGCTGACCTTCGGCTCCGACGCACACGACCCCGAACGCGTCGGGGACCAGTTCCACGAGGTCCGCGGGCGCCTGCGCGCCCTCGGCTACCGCGACTGGCACGTCTTCGAGCGCCGGGAACGCCGTGCGGTCCCGCTGTGACCACCCGGCACGAGGACGGACACGACGGCCGGCCGGTGAACGGCCGGCAAGGGCCCGAACACCAGCGAAGAACCCCAAGAACTCTGCTTTCGCACGGAACATGAGGTGTCTGATGACCACACGCACCATCAGGGTCGCGCTCGCCGGAGCCGGCTCGTGCGCGTCGAGCTTCGTCCAGGCGGTGGCCGCCTCCGCCCTCACCGGTGACGAGGAACAGCCGGGGGTGATGTACGACCGGATCGGGGGATACCACCTGTCCGACCTGACCTTCGTCGCGGCTTTCGAGGCGGACGCGAACAAGATCGGACGGGAGCTCGCGGACGCCCTGCGTCAGCGCCCCACCGTGGCCGTCCAGCACGTCCAGGTGCCCGACACCGGCGTGCTGGTCCGTCCCGGACCGGCGCTGGACGGCATAGCCGGACGGCTCGCCGGTGTCGTCGACGTCGCACCGGCCGCGCAGACGACGACGGTCGAGGACGTGACCGCCGAACTGCGCAGGACAGCCGCCGACGTACTCGTGTGCTTCCTGCCCACCGGGGCCACCGACGCCGTGCGGGCCTATGCGCGGGCCTGCGCCGCGGCCGGCACGGCGTTCGTCAACGCCACGCCGGAGGCGGTCGCGGGCGACGACGGCCTCGCCGCCCTCTTCGAGGACAGCGGCGTCCCGCTGCTCGGCGACGACCTGCGCAGCCACCTCGGAGCGACCACGCTGCACACCGCGCTGCTCGATCTGCTCATCGGCCGCGGACTCACGGTCAAGGACACCTACCAGCTCAACGTCGGCGGCAACACCGACTTCCTCAACCTGTCGGACCCCGCGCGGTCGGCCAGCAAGCAGGTCTCCAAGCGCCGCGCCCTGACCAACGCGGGGATCGACGCGACCGACGTGGCCGCGGGCCCCAACGGCTACGTGAAACACCTCGGTGACCGCAAGGTGTGTTTCCTGCGCATCGAGGCCGAGAACATCATCGGCGCGCCCGTCGCCATGGAGGTGCGGCTTGAGGTCGAGGACAGCCCGAACGCGGCGGCCGTGGTCGCCAACGCCGTACGGGTGGCGAAGGCCGCCGCCGACCGCGGACTCGCCGGCGTGATCGATCCGGTCTGCGCCTTCCTCTTCAAGAGTCCCCGCGAGGGCATGTCCGAGCCACAGGCACTCGCTGGCTTCCGTGCCTTCGTCACCGCCGTGCGGGCCGAGCCCGGCGACGCCCACGCACCTGCGCACTTCACCGCTTCGGTGGACGACCACTCTCTCGTAAGGACGGCCTGACATGGACCGGAAGATCGTGCGGGACATCATCCGCACCGAACTGGAGCGGCTCCTGGGGACCGCGGCGACGTTCGGTGACGACGAACCGCTCGTCGACCACGGACTCGACTCGCTCCTCAGCGTGGAACTCACCCTCAACCTGGAGGACGCCTTCGCCATCACCTTCGAGGACGACGAGCTGTCGTTCGAGAACTTCTCCTCCGTGAGGGCCGTCGCCGACCTCGTCACGGCGAAGGACCCGGCATGACCGCCAAGGCCCCGGCAGGTTCCGACGCGGTGCCCGCCACGGCGGTGCCGCTGCCCGACCCCTCCGGCCCGGTGGCCAAGGCCGGCTGGCAGCCCTGTGCCGCCGACGACCCCGGCCCGGCAGTCCTGCGTGCCGGCTGGGGCCTGGAGGCCTCCCGCGCCGAGCGGTTGTACCGCGAAAGCATCAACGACCTCTGGCGGTTCCGTACCGACAGCGGTGAGGTCATCCTCAAGGCGCTCGGCCAGCCCGCCACCACCGCCTGGCTCGACTTCCAGAGGGTGGCCGGTGAGCTGGCCGCCGAAGCCGGGCTCCCCGTCCCGCTGTCCGTGCCGACCCGCGACGGCGCCCCGGTGGCGCACCGGGGCGGCCGGCAGTGGCAGCTCCGCCCGTACCGGCAGGGACAGCCCTTCGCCCCCGACTCGCCCGGTCACCTCGCGCAGACCGCACGGGCGCTGAACACCCTGCACCGGCTGCCGGTGACAGGGTTCGGGCACGCCCCGGCGAGCCCCGGCGACGAGACCGCGTTCTGGCGCACCGCAGGCGAGGAGGGCTGGCACCAGCTCGACCGTGCGCTCGCGCCCGTGCTCACGGCGCAGCGGCGGTCGAGCGCCGTGGCCGCCTGGCGCGCCGTCCACCAGCGGGCCGTCGCCGAGCTGGACGGCGCCGGATACGACACCCTGCCCGCCGTCCTCACCCACGGCGAGGTGGCCGGCTCCAACCTGGTCTTCGACCGGGAGGGCACACTGCGCGCTCTCCTGGACTGGGACGCCGTCCAGCTCCGGCCCCGTGCGTACGACCTGGCGAAGGCGGCGCTCTTCCTCGGCCGCATCGCCCGTGGCAGCCTGGACATCGATCCGGACCGGGCCGCCACCGTGATCGCGGGCATCGCCGGCGGGCAGCCGTTGGCAGACCGTGAGGCGGCCGTGCTCACCCCGCTCCTCGAGCTGTACTTCGTGCCCACTCCCGACCGGCTGCGGCGCATGGCGCACACCGTCCCCCGGCACCTCGACTGGTACGTCGACTGGTCCCTCGACGGAGCCCGGCGCGCGCGCCGCCTGCTGGACCCGGTGATCCGGCGCCGGCACGTCATGACGGCCGTGCCCGGTCCGGTCCGGGCCGACGCGCACACGGCGGTCCACCTGTCCGTCCCGGGCGCACGAGTACACCTGACGGGACCCGCGCGCCTCGTGGGTGACGCGGCGGACCGGCTGGCCCCCTTCGTCGCCGTCTCGGAGCCGGCCGAGCACCACCAGCCGGACGGCACCTGGTCGATCCGGTACCCGGCCGAGGCAGGGGCGGGGGCGGACCCGGCCGAACTCGAACACGTGACGATCACCGCCCCGACGGAGCCCACGGCCACGCTCACCGTGGACCACACGCGCCGCCGTCTGCTCCTCGACCCCGCCTGCGGCATCGGGTTCGCCACCCACCTCGCCGCCCGGTACGCGAGAATCCTGCTCCGTCTGCAACGGGCCACACGGGCCCAGGAGTTGTTCCTGCACGCCGGGATGGCGGCGACCGCGCGGGGCGCCGGCCGGACCGACCGCGGCATCGCCGTGATCGGGCCCAAGCGCACGGGGAAGACCTCCACCGTCATGGCGGCCATGCGCGCCGGCGCCGCCTTCGTCGGCAACGACGACCTCAGCGTCACCCGGTCCCCGAACGGCTGGACCGGGCACGGCTGGCCCCGGTCGGTCTCGGTACGGTCCGACACCTTCACCGCCCTGGGGGCCGCGCCGCCCAGGGGCTCCGCCCACCCGGCCCGCCCACCCGGCCCGGGAGGACCGGCCGGGAGAACCGCCCCCGTCATGCTGCTGCCCGCCGAACTCGCGAGCCTGCTGGGCGCCCCCGGGGTCCGCCCGTCGGCACCGCTCACCGCACTGGTCTTCCCCCGCTTCGTCCCTGACGCCGCGGACACGGCACTGCGGGAACTGACCCCCGAGCAGACGGCGCGGCGCCTGCGGCGGGAACACCCCGTCCGCGTGGTGAAGCAGGCCGACTTCCTGCTGCCCCACTTCCCGCGCCCCTCGCCCGCCGAGACGGACGAGGTGTGGCGGCTCCTTGCCGCCGAGGTACCAGGGTTCGAGCTGACCCAGTCCTTCACCGGCCTGACCGCGGGAGCCGAGCGCCTGGCAAGCCTCTGGAACTGAGGCGGCCCGCCTCCTGC
Source organism: Streptomyces sp. NPDC049813 (assembly GCF_044465085.1). Taxonomy (NCBI): domain Bacteria; kingdom Bacillati; phylum Actinomycetota; class Actinomycetes; order Kitasatosporales; family Streptomycetaceae; genus Streptomyces; species Streptomyces sp. NPDC049813. The sequence continues at coordinate 54,105 of NZ_JBITLI010000022.1, forward strand.
GCGACGGGCCCCCATGCCTTCCGCGCCCCACCCGCACACGGTCGAGCCGGTCCACCGCCGCGCCCCGCACCGATCCGTTCCCGTCCCCGCACAGGGCCGTCCGGCCCACCCGAATGAGGAGCAGCCATGTCCGCAGCCACTACTCCGCACAGCGTCTCGGTCTACGCCGACCACGCTCAGCAGATCGAGGAGCTTCCCTACGAGCTCGTGGAGCGCAAGGGCGTCGGGCACCCCGACACGATGTGCGACGCCATCGCGGAGCGCGCCTCCCAGCTGTACTCCCAGTACTGCCTCGACCACTTCGGCCGGGTGGCACACCACTGGTTCGACAAGGTGATGATCTTCGGCGGGGAGGCCCACCTCGACTACGGCCGGGGCGAGCTGACCAACCCGTACACCGTGCTGTTCGCCGGCAAGGGCGCCTACCGGTGCGGCGACCGGCCCATCCCCCTGGAAGAGATCCTGCGGCAGGCCGCCGCCGAGGTCCTCGACCGGGTGAGCACCGGCTTCGACGCCGACCGCCACCTCGTCATCGACTGCCGGATCGTGGACCACCAGGGCGCGGGGCGCCGCAACTCCCGTTACCGCCCGCGCTCCGCCGACGACCTGATCACCATCGGCGACCCCGGCCTGGTGTCCAACGACACCAACCTCCTGCACGCCTACGCGCCCTTCAGCCGCCTCGAACAGGCCGTACTGGACGTGGAGCAGTTCATCAACGGGACCGACTTCAAGGACCGCAACGCGGACACCGGCTGGGACGTCAAGGTGTTCGGCAGCCGCAGCGGCGAGTCGTTCAACTTCGTGGTGAACATGCCCTTCCTCGCGGGCCGCATCACCTCCTTCGCCCACTACCTGGAGCGCAAGAAGGCATGCCAGGCCGAGATCCTCGCGCTGCTCACGCGGAGCGTGGGCAGCACACCGACGCTCACGGTCAACCCCACGGACCGCAACGGGCTGCCCTACCTCACCGCCCTGGGTTCCGTCGCGGACACCGGCGACGTCGGCGCGGTGGGCCGGGGAAACCGCGTCACGGGGCTGATCACACCGATGCGGTCCATGAGCATCGAGGCGCCGGCCGGCAAGAACCCGCTCGACCACACCGGCAAGCTGTACGGGGTGCTGGCCAGGAAGCTCGCCCTCCGGCTGCACGACCTGCTCGGCAAGCCGGTCGAGACCCACATCTTCACGTCCAAGGAGGCCCCGCTCGACCGGCCCGACGAGGTGGTGGTCCGGGTCCACGGACTCTCGCAGGACCCGGCCGAGGAGGACCTCGTCCGCAAGACGGTGGACGACGCGCTGGCCGGCACCGCCGAGCTGACCCGCGAGATCATCGTCACCGGGGTGACGATGTGGTGACAGCACATCCTTCGCTCGCCACCGACCTCCTCGCCGCGACCGCCGCCGTCACCGCCGACGGCCCCGCCGCCGCGGAGAGCGGCTGGGTCCGCCCCTACACCCCGCCGGACCCGGACGACGGCAGCCAGTTCCTGCTGATGCTGAAACCGGAACTGCTCGCCGAGGCCGCCGTGTCCGGTGCCGGCCTGTTGGGCCGGGTACTGGACAGGCTGACTGCCGGCGGTCTGCGTCTGGGGGCCGCCCGCGTCGTCGGCGCGGCCGACATCACGGCGCGGCGCATGGTGGAGCACCACTACGCCGTACTCAACCGGGTCTCCACCCAGGGCCTCGACGCCCTGCCGCCCAACGCCCGGCACCGGCTCGCCGAGCGGTACGCCCAGGACACCGCCGAGCACCCGGACGCCGTCCCGGCCCGCATCCTCGGTGGACACCAACTGCTGGCACAGCGACCGGACCTGACGGCAGCAGCGCTGGACGTGCTCGCCCGGAACCTGCCGGTCGTCAAGGCCGCGTCCGGGGTCTACACGACGGAACTCCTGCTCGACGGCGAGAGGTTCGTGGTCCTCAACGCCTTCCACCCCATGCAGCTGGCCCACTTCCAGCAGCCCGGCGGCGCGGTCGCCCTCCTGACCTGCACGACGCACCGGCCCACCGACCTGGTGCGCCGCGAGGTGATCGGCGCGACCGACCCGGCCGAGGCCCGTCCCGGCTCGGTCAAGCACATGCTGTACAAGGACCGCGCCACGTTCAGAACGTGGAAGGTCTGCACCCGGCTCAACGGCGTGCACCTGTCTCCCGGTCCCGTCGAAGCGATGTTCACCATCCAGAAGTACTTCACCGACGACCGGACACCGATGCCCCTCGCCCGGACGGCGCTGGGCAGGAGGCTGCTGGCCGCGGGCGCGGACGCGGACGCGCTGTCGACGCTCGGCGGCAACCCGGTCGTCGAGCACGGCGGCGGCGGACACCTCTTCGACGTCACGGAGGACGCCACCACGCAGGAGTGCGAGCACATGCTGCTCCGCCTCCTGGAGCGCCCGGAGGCCGGACGCCCGTACGCGGACAAGGGGACGACGGCGTGACGGCCCACCGCAAGGGCACGGGCCCGCCCGGACGTGCCCCGGTGCCGCGGCGGATCTGGCTGCTGGGTCCGCCCGGCGCGGGCAAGACCACGCTGGGCCGGCGGCTCGCCGAGCGGCTGGGCCACCCCCACCACGAACTGGACGCGCACTTCTGGCACCAGGGATGGAATCGGGCAGACAGCGACGCGTTCCACGCCGTCGTGACCGGGCTCGCGGCAGGGGAGAGGTGGATCGTCGACGGGCAGTACCACGACGCGCACCCGGTGCTGGCCGCACGAGCCGACACCGTCATCTGGCTGGACGTCCCGCTGGGCGTCGCCCTGTACCGGGTGACACGCCGCACGCTGCGGCGTCTGCTCACCCGCACGGCCCTGTGGAACGACAACCGGGAGACCCTCGGCAGCGCCGTGGGACTGCTGGTGTGGACCGTACGCAGCCACCGTGCCGTCGCCGCCGTCAACCGGCCGCTCCTCGCCCGCCTGGCAGCTCGCGACGTGCGCACCCTGCGCGCCGCCTCGGTGAAGGCCGCACTCACCGAACTGCTCGGCGCGCCCCCGCCGGACCGGCTCACCGAGAAGGGCCCGCCGACCCCGGAGGCAGCCGACCCCCTCCCACCCGGCAGGAGACCATGATGCCGCCCCCGCACACCACCACCCTGGCGCTCCTCGGCGGCGAACCCACGACCAGCAGGCTGCCGGACCCGCGGCCGAGACCGCCCACGGAAGAGGACCTGGCCCTCGTCACGGCGATGCTGCGCCGCGGCGAGGGCGCCTACGTCGGCGACGAGGGCCAGGTACGCGAACTCGAAACCGAGTTCGGTCGCCTGGTCGGCGCCCGCCACGCACTCGCCGTCAACTCCGGTACGTCCGCGCTGTACTCCGCGTTCTTCGGGATCGGTCTCGAACCCGGCGACGAGGTGCTCGCCCCCACCTACACGTTCCTGGCCACCGTGATGCCACTGTTCGCCGTCAACGCCGTACCCGTCCTCGCCGACGTGGACGAGCGGACCGGGAACCTCGACCCGGCCGACCTGGAAAGGCACCTGACCCCCCGCACCAGGGCCGTCGTCGTCACCCACCTCAACGGCGTTCCCGCCGACATGCCCGCGCTCACGGCGTTCGCACGCCGGCACCGGCTCGCCGTCGTCGAGGACTGCTCGCAGGCACACGGCGCGATCTGCGCCGGCAAGCACGTGGGCTCGTACGGCGACGCGGCTGCCTTCAGCCTCCAGGCCAAGAAGACGGTGAGCGCCGGAACGGGCGGCATTCTGCTCACCGACGACCAGCGGGTCCACGAACGCGCCGTGATGCTCGGGCACTTCCTCGACCGCGCCGAACAAGCCGTGACCAGCGACGAGTACGCCCGCTTCGCGGGCACCGGGTTCGGCCACAACCTGCGCATGCACCCCGTCGGCGCCGCCCTGGCCCGGGGCTCCCTGCGCGCACTCCCCGAGACCCTGCGCCACCGGAAGGCCAATTACGACCTCCTGGACCAGCTGCTCACCGGCATCCCCGGCCTGCGCCCGCCCGCCCGCGCGCCCTACATGGACGCGCTCGGTTACTACAGTTACCAGCCGCTCTACGTCCCCGAGGAACTCGGCGGCCTGTCAGCCGAGTTGTTCGTACGTGCGGCGGTCGCGGAAGGGGTCCCGCTGTCGAGGCCGCGTTCGGCGCCCCTGCACTGCCAGCCCGTCTTCACGGACCGCGGCTGGCACTCCGGGACCTTCACGCCGCACGCCGGTGCGGGGCGGGGCTACCGGCACTACCACCCCAAGGAGTTCCCGGGCTCGCTGCGCTACTTGGAGCGCGCCCTGCGGCTGCCGGTGTACTCGACCGACATCCGCGACCACGTGGAGCGCTGGGCGCAGGCGTTGGCCAAGGTCGCCGCGGGGGCACACGTGTTGCGTGCCCACGAGTCACGCTGAGCCCGCGGTCCGACCGCCGATGACCCCGGAAAGTCGGCGGTAAGTCCGGTTCAACGCCTTATGTCTACCGTTCTTCATGCTGCCGGGCCACTTGCTGAAGAGGAAGCGTGCTGGAGGCCGGAGTCGATGCGGTGACACGCTCATCGCATCGCACTGTCCCGAAGAATCAGGGAGCCACGGTGACCTCGACCGACTCGACACACGCCCCCATCACTCCTCGCGAGAAGCAGGTGCTCACGCTGCTCGCCGAAGGTCTCACCTACGGCAGCATCGCCAGAAGGCTCGGGATCAGCCCGCACACCGTGGACACGCACCTGCGGCGGCTGCGGGAGAAGACCGGGGCGGCCAACCGCATGCAACTCGCCGTCCTGAGTCACATCCTGGGAAACGACAGTATGCGGAGCGCCGGCTGACGGCACACCCCACGCGGGCGGCAGAGGTGAGGCAGGCATCTTCACACGAAACAGGGAACCCATGAATTCGACAGAAATGCATCGTTGGGTGGGCGATGTCGAGACGTTCGACGCCACGTACTGGCGGCGGGAGCCCGCGGTGTTCGACACGGCGCCGCCCCCGCCTATGGGCCTCACCGACATCGACACCGCTCTGGCGGGGGGGACACTCAGGTCTCCGCATGTCGAGATGGTCCGAGCGGGCAAGGAGATGGCGCTCAAGGAGTACACGGAAGCCCGCGAAGTGGGCGCCAGACCCATCGTGGGCTTCGCCGACGGCCCAGCCATACTCGCCCATCTGCAGAAGGGAGCGACACTCCTCCTGCGGAACACCGAGCAGTGGCACCGCCCCACCGCCGAACTGGTGGCCCGCCTCGCCGATGAGACGGGCCGGCGAGTGGAGGCGTTCTTCTTCGTCACGCCACCGGGAGCCCAAGGACTCGCGGTGCACCGGGACGACGCGGACGTGCTCCTCCTGCAAGTGGCGGGCAGCAAGCGGTGGACGGTCCGAAGCGGTCCGCCCGATCACCACTGGCAGGCGGGAGAAGTCGCGGGAGACGCCGGTCCCGTCCTGCTCCAGGCGACAGTGACCACGGGGCAGGTGCTCTACATCCCGCGCGGATACGCCCACTCCGCGGTAGGGGACGAGGGCTTGTCGGCCCATGTGTCCCTGACCATCCGGGAGATCGGCGGGGCCCACCTCACCCGCGCCGTCCCGCGCCTGCTCTGCGAAGGGGTGCGGCTGCCCGCGCGCCCCCTCGACGAATCCGGACTGCTGGAGTCCGCGGGCGCACTGCTCGACACCGCACGCGAGCGACTGGCGGCCCTCGAACCGCAGGATCTGGTGCGGTACGCGCGAGCGATGCAGCGTGACCAGAGGCTCAACACCGCGGAACCCGCGTCCGTGGCCCGTTTCGCAGAACAACTGGCCGGGGAGGCGGGGTGATCACGCCGCGGCGGACGGCGAGCGGTGCCGCGGTGGCCGCCCCTCAGCCGAGACCACGATGGGCGGACCACAACACCGCGGCACGGTCGGCGGCCTCGGCGACCAGGGCAGCCAGTTCGGGTCGGTCGGGCACAGGGAACGAGACGTACGCGCCCCTGCCACCACCAACCGGTCTGCCGTAAGCCTTCACTGCGAGGTGACCGTCCGGGAGGAGCCTGACGTTGAGGTTCGTCAGCGTGAACGTGTCACCGCGTCGGGTGTCCGTCCAGCGGAGTGCCTGGGGGATCACGACATTGATCGCCAGAGCACTTACTTCCAGATCGCTGCTCATGGACGGATGATCTCACGCGAGTCGATGAACCCCTCGCCTCAGCAACCCTGCCAGAGGGAGTCGAGCTTGGTTCGGGCAGGAGCGTTGGGGGCGTAGAAAGCGGTCCAGAGGTGGTCGGAGGAGCGACCGCGGTAGGCGAGTTGGAGGCCGCCCTGCCAGGGGGTGAGGGTGACGCCCGCGCCGGCCTTGCCGTTGTTCTGTTCCGTGAGGAAGACGGCAGGAAGGGCCCGGCCGTCGCGTACCGCGCACAGGCCGATGCGGCGTTCGTCGTCTGCGCCGGACCAGGACAGGACGAGGTCGTCCCCGAGACTTGCGAGGCCGGGCCCTTCGGCGGTCAGGGGATCGTCGTTCCAGGTCACAGCCTGGTCGTCGGACCAGGTGGTGCCGTCGTAGGAGCAGATGCGCAGGTTCCCGACCCGCCCGGGCATGCGGTAGGCGAGGTAGAGGCGGTCACCGTGCCGGGCCAGGGCCGGTCGGTGGCCGGTCATCAGCTGCGACGGCGCCTTCAGCAGCACCGGCTTTCGCCAGGTCACGGCGTCGGCGGACGTCGTATGGAAGAGGCGGGTGTCGGAGCCGTGCCCGCGATAGACGAGGTGGTGGAGCCCGTGGAGGCTCGCCAGGGCGGGTGCGGAGCCGGTGCGTGCCCCGACCTGCTCGGTGAGCGAGGTCTCGGCGCCCCAGTACCCCGGTTTGCCGCGGGTGACGTACAGGTTGCCCTGGTCGGAGCGGCCTGCGTACGCAAGCACGAGCGAACCGGCGTCCGCCGCGATCGCCGGTGACCATCGGCTCGCGGCGTCCTTGCCGTCGGGGTGGACACGCTGGGGGGTGGCCCAGCGGTCGCCGTCCTTGGCGCAGGTGTACAGGAGCGCGGCGTCGGAGATGCCGCGGAAAGCGGCCACGAGGCGAGGTGTCTCGATGCCTTCGGTGCTGGTGAGAGAGGGTGCGCATGGGGAGCGGGCCTCATTGTGGGCGGTGATCTCGGTCTGCGGTGACACCGCGTCCCAGCCGGCCTGCCGGCGGCTGTAGGTGCAGCAGCCGTCGGAGGTGTCGTAGGACATCAGGCACGGGATCTTGCGCCCGGGGCACGCGACGGAGTTGCAGTTCGCGGCGTGGAAGTACCCGCTGCGGTCGGAGCAGGTGTTCCGCTTCATGTACTCGTCCTGCGCGTGGAAGGCGTGCATGCTTTCGTGCACGAACGTCTCGGCCAGCTTCTCGGGGGTGTAGCCGCCGTTCTCGTACGACATCACCACCCAGCTCGCCTCTTCCTCGGGCCGGCAGTACGCGATGACCGGGCTGGGGTACGCGGAGAAGAACGTGAGGTAGGCGCGGTCGGCTTCGGCCTGATTGCCGACGGCGGCGACGAAGTCGCCCATGGGATCCCGGCCGGTGTAGCCCAGGCGTTGCATCACGGGGCCGCGCCAGACCTTCTCGCACGCGATGATGTCGTCACACTTCTTCGGCGGGGTGGTGATCGGAACCTCGACGAAGGAGGGGACGAAGGTCAGCTCGCCCATCGGATTCAGGGACTGGAAGCGGCGGAGACCGCGGAGGACCTCCGACCGCGCCTTCTGCCGCAGGGACGACGGCGGTGTCAGGGCGCCGGGGCCGAGCACCATGACGACCTTGAGGGCGACGCGGCCGTTCATGTCGGTGGCCCAGCGCGGACCGCGCGGGGCGGCGGAGTCGCCCTCGGCGGGGCGCTCTGTGACGGCTTCGGTCCCCGACTCGTCGCCTTCCAGGCCGAGTTCGGCCCAGGAACGCAAGGGCGCGCCGCTGCGGGTGGCGGCATCCGACTCGGCCCGCAGCATGTCGTACCAGGCGCGGACGAGATCCGCCGCCGGTGGATCGAAGCCGGCCGAGTCCGCGTCCTCCTCGGCCACCGGCTCGCCCGCCCGCAAGGCCGGATCGCGGTCAGGGGGCAGCCACGCCGCAACCAGACCGTGCTCCAGTCTCAAACCGATCCGGCCACCGAGAGCGGCGACCTCCGCGGTCAGCGCATCCGGGTCACTGGTGACGTACAGGACATCGGTCATCGCGGCACTCCTCAAGGGGCCGGGTCGGCGGTACGCCCCGTCCGTGCGGGGCCGCTTGCGCCCAGAACCATGGTGAACCACTCCGCGCGTTTCGGCGCGCCGACGCGGCCCGAGGAGCTGCGTACGAGGCTGCGTAGTGGTGGGGGTCGGGGCACCGCCGTCTCGGGGGCGACGCTGCACGGGCCCTGAGCGAGGTGACCGGGCCCGGTGGTTCCGGGCCCGGTCACGGTGGGCGGGGGCGGCAGGATTCGAACCTGCGGCGTGCGGGTTTGGAGGCCGCTGCTCTGGCCGGGCTGAGCTACACCCCCTCGCTGCCAGGAGCTTGGCACGCCTGTGCGCGCTGCGGCCACCGGATTACCGAGGAGCCCGCAAGCCCGGTGAGCGGCTGGGAGCCGGTGGTGCGGGCGGAGGTCTCGCACCGGTGCTGCCATCGTCGGATGCGGTCGCTCTTCGGCCATGGCTTGATTCGAACGGCGGGATACCGGCTGGCACTTGACGCCGAGGTGATGGTCGAATCGGCGCCGGATCCGCCTCGTCGAACATGCGTGCACTTCCGGGGATCGGGTGCCCCGCGTGGGGTGGCCGAGAGGAAGCGCAGGCGCGTCGTCGGGTGGCGGAAGCAGCAAACTGAACAAGGGGGATGAACAGCAGAATGAAGAGACCCATGGGCATGGTCTGTGCCGCTGTCGTGTGCGCGCTGCTCGGTCTGCAGGCGGGCGTCGGCGGCGCGAGCGCCCAGGTGCGCGGCGAGCCGCTGACGGCCGCCACCGCCGCCGGAGCAGGCACCGAGCTTCCTCAGGTCAGCGGCGTGGCTCCGGAGAACACGGCGGACAGTGCGGCGCGCGCGGCCACCGCAGGCGCAGGTGCCGCGAGGGGCCCCCGTCACGACTACAACCGTGACGGCCGGAGCGACATGGTGTCCTGGTACGACTACTCAGAGGGCCAAGACGCCCTGCACACCTTCGCGGCGGGCCCCGACGGCAGCCTGTCCGCGCCCATCACGGGGTGGGACGCCGCCGAGGGCAACTACTGGGCCGAGCACATGAAGTACGTCACCGGTGACTTCAACGGTGACGGGACGGGTGACGTCGCCGCCTTCTACGGCTACGACGACGGCAGGGTCTCCCTGTTCACGTGGCTCGGCAAGGGGGACGGGACGTTCGGCACCCGCCTCACCTCCTGGACCGCGGACCCCGGCAACTGGACCTTCGACGCCATCACCGCCGAGGCAGGGGACTTCGACGGTGACGGCCGCGACGACATCGCCGCGTGGTACGACTACCGCAACGGCGACGACAAGCTGTTCACGTTCCTCGCCCGGCCCGACGGAGGGTTCGCCAGCCCCTTCTCGTCCTTCGCACGCACCGAGGCCGACGGGTGGGAGGTCGGGCGCATGAAGTTCGCCACCGGCGACTACGACGGCGACGGGCGCGACGACCTGGGGGTGCTGTACGGCTACGCCTCCGGCACCGTGACGCTGATGTCCTTCACCGGCCTGCCCGGTGGCGGATTCGCCGAGCCGGTCCGCGGCTGGGAGTCCGCCACGGGCTGGACGTTCAGCCGGGCGACCGTGCACTCCGGTGACTTCGACGGTGACGGTCGGGACTCCATCGCCGCCTGGTACGACTACGCCGACGGGCACGACGCGCTGATCGGCTTCGACTTCGACGCCACGGGCAGGTTCGGCAATCGCCGTGAGATCCTGAACCGGCCGGCGGGCTGGTACGAACGGTCCCGGATGAAGATCGTCACCGGCGACTACAACGGTGACGGCCGCGACGACCTCGCCACGCTCTACGGCTACACCGACCTCCGCTCGGGCACGGTCAAGACCATCACCTTCACCGCCCAGGCGGACGGAACACTCACCGGTGACCTGCACGGCTGGGAGACCGACAAGGACTGGGCCTTCGACCGGATGCGTCCGATCGAGCGCCACTCACAAGGGCTGCCGATCTGCCCGACCATCTTCGGGCACGGCGGCTACCCCACGGCGGTGAACGGGTATGAGCGGGACCAGATCCGCCAGCCGAACCACCCCAGGGGGCTCGCCCAGCACAAGAGCTGGGGAGCGGGTGGCGTGGAGGCCGACCTCCAGCTCACCCGGGACGGCACCAAGGCCGTGATGTGGCACAACCAATCCACCAGAGGCCTGACGGGGCCCTATGCCAAGTACGCGAACACGCTGTGGTGGGCCACCGGAACCGACCAGCTCAAGGGCCGGACCATCGACCGTGGCCCGTACAAGGGCGAGACCGTGTACACCTTCCGGGAATGGCTCGACAGCGCCCGCAGTCAGAACATGGCCGCCTTCGTAGAACTCAAGGAAGAAGCCGGGCAGTCACTCCTCAACAAGGACGCCTCCATCCGCGCGACCGCATGGAACGAGGTCATCGCCCCTATCAAGGACCGGATCGCCGATCAGCAGATCATGATCTACACGAAGACCGAGAACGCCGAACTGAAGGCTGAACTCGAGAAGCGCATCGAGGCGGCGGGCCTTGGTGTCACCCTCAAGAACCACCCGCGCTGGGTCGACGGGATCGGCTGGGAAGAGCCCGCCCCGGCGGCCTCGGGCAACTATGCGACCTGGCTGAACAGACTGAGCCGTTACGGCCTGCCGACCACCTCGGTGCCGATGGCCACCACTTGGCCGAAGGAGCTGAAGTCCTGGCTCAGCGGCAGGTGCGTCTGACGCTCGCAACCGAGCACGAGGGCGAGTCCGCTCCACTGCTCGCTCCGCCGGTCCCGGGAAGGTTGACAGCCCTCCCGGGGCCGGCCCTCCGGACACGGGCACGCCCGGCTCCGGGCCCGAGCACGCTCGGTCACAGGGGTGTCCGATCACTGGCCCAACCCGCTACTGGCCGGTATACAGGCCCAGTTGGACCATGACCATGAGGACCACAGGGGAGGAGCATGATGTCGCAACGGATGCACGGGGGCGAAGCGGTGCCGAGACGCAAGAGCGCCGTGGGCCTGGCCGTACTGAGCAGTCTTGCGCTCACCATCGGCGTGACCGGGACCGCGGCCGCCGCGCCGGCGCAGCACGAGTCACGCGGGCACGCGAACTATGTGGCCCTGGGCGACTCCTACACCTCCGGCCCCCTGATCCCCCGCCAGGTCGACGCCGACTGCGCCCGCTCCGACCACAACTACCCCTCGATCACCGCCGACGAGCGGCACGTCGATTTGTTCACCGACGTGAGCTGCGGCGGCGCGACGACGGCGCAGATGTGGCAGGCACAGGGGAGCAACGGTCCCCAGCTCGACGCGGTCCGCCACGACACCGACCTCGTGACCCTGCAGATCGGCGGCAACGACATCGGCTTCGGGTCGATCATCGCCACCTGCGCCGGACTCAGCGCGACGGACCTCGCGGGCAACCCGTGCGAGCGCCACTACCGGGCCGACGGCTACGACCAGCTGTCCCTGAAAATCCTCCAGACCGCGCCCAAGGTGGCCCGCGTCCTGCGCGCCGTGCACGCCAAGGCGCCGCACGCCCGCGTCATCGTCGTCGGCTACCCCGACCTGCTGCCCGACGACGGCACCGGCTGCTACCCCACGGTCCCCTTCGCCGCGAAGGACTTCCCCTATCTGCGGGACACCGAGAAGCGCCTCAACCTGATGCTGCGCACGGTCGCGCTCCTGAACCGGGCCGAGTACGTGGACACGTACAAGGCGACCGTCGGCCACGACATGTGCAAGGCACCCGCCGACCGCTGGATCGAGCCGTTGAGTCCGGCCTCGCCTGCCGCGCCGGCCCACCCCAACGCCAAGGGCATGCAAGCCATGGCGCAGGCGCTCGTGCAGACGCTGAAGCGAGGCGGGGGCCACCGCTGAACCTCGTAGGACGTGACCGCGGCAACGCAGTCGGGCTGCGGCTGATGGCCCTTCGGCCGCGGCCCGGCTTCGTTACGATCACCCCTCCCGAGTACTGGAGGTCACAGTGAGCGAACGCCCGGTCCGCACGGTCGAGGTACCGCTGGCGGACGGCAGCGACGAGACGATCCGCGTGCAGATCCGCGAGGTCGACGAGGCCCTCGTCAGGGTGGGCCGCGGCGGCCGCTCCGTAGCCCGGGCGCAGCAGTCGTTCGGCCAGATGCTGGACACCGTACGGCCGGTGGCGGAGAGCTTCGTGGGCAGGTTCCGTGGGCTGGCCAACGCACCGGACGAGATCACGCTGGAGTTCGGGGTGTCGCTGTCGGCCGAGGCGGACGTGGTCATCGCCAGTACCGCGACGGCGGCCAACTTCTCCGTGAGTCTGACCTGGCACAGAAGTGACCCGGCGGACCCGGACGAACCCGCGGCGCCGATAGGTTGATCCGACCAACTCGCGGGGGACGTGGAGGTCACGGTGGCGGGGGAAGAGTCACGCGGCGCCGACGAGGCGCTGGACAGGGCGGTCGTGCGGGTCAGCGGGGCGAGCGGCACGATCGCGGGAGCCGGCGTGCTCGTCGCCCCGGACCGCGTGCTGACCTGCGCCCACGTCGTGTCGGACGCCCTCGACAGGGACCGGGACCTGGACGTCCGCGCCGGAACCACGGTGCTGGTCGAATTCCCGCTGGCCGACGGCGCCGGGGGACAGCACTTCACCGCCGAGGTCGAGCACTGGATACCGGAACAGCCGAAGCACTGCGGGGACGTGGCGGTCCTGCGCCTGCCGGAAGCCGTGCCCGGCACCCGCCCGCTGCCGCTGGCGGCCCCGGACGACGTCTCGGGCCGGCCGGTGCGCGTCGTGGGCTTCCCCGACGGCGAGCTGGGCCTGGTCTGGCACCGGGGAGAACTCAGCGGAAGATCGTCCGGAGACTGGCTCCAGCTCTCCCGGGCCGACACCCGGACCGCTCACGTCACAGGCGGCTACAGCGGCAGTCCTGTCTGGGACGAACAGCGGGGCGCGGCCGTCGGCATCGTCGTCGCGGCGCAACGGAAACACGACGACACCCAGCAAGCCTTCGCGATCAGCGCGAAAGCGGTGCTGGAGAAACTGCCCGACCTCGCCCGCGCCCTGACCCCCGAGCCCTTCCGCGGCCTGGCCACCTTCCAGGAGAGCCACGAGGGCTTCTTCTTCGGGCGTGACGACGACATCGAGGACGTCGTCACGGCCCTCAAGGGCAAACACCCGGCCGTCATCCTCTACGGGCCGTCAGGCTGCGGAAAGTCCTCGCTGACGCTGGCCGGCGTCATACCCGCGATGCGACGGCGGAATCCGCAGAACTTCGACGCCGTGGTGGTGAACGCGGGGGCCGAGGGGTCCGTGCTGTCCGGCCTGGCCACGCACCTCTACGAAGGCGTCCGCACCGGCCGCTACGGAGACCAACGGGCCGCGAGCGTCGCGGAGATAGAGGATTGGCTCGCGGGCAAGGGCCTGGTGGACACGCTGAACCGGCTCCACGGCAGCACCGGCGGCCAGTACCTCGTCGTGCTCGACCAGGCCGAGGCCCTCCTGGACCGGACCGAGAGGGAGACCGAAGAAGCCGCCACGCTCCTCTTCCCCCAGCGCCGCACCGGCACCGGGATGCGGCTACTCGTCACGCTCCGCTCCGACTTCATGGACGAGGCGCTCAAGCACCCCCGGCTCGGCGCCCTGCTGCACCACAGCACGACACTCGCGGTGACGCCGATGTCCCGCGATCAGCTCAGCCAAGTGATCACCAAGCCGCTGGAGAAGGCCCCGGCGGTGGCGTACGACCCGGGGCTGGCCCAGCGCATCCTCGACGACGCGTGCCGCGAGCCGGAGAACCTGCCGCTCCTCGGCTTCCTGCTGAGACAACTGTGGGACCAGCGGTTCGCCGGCCGCCTGCGCACCTCGACGTACGAGGCGATACACGGCGTGCAAGGCGCACTGGAGGAGCACTGCAACGAGGCCTGGAAGCAGTGCGTCGCGGAGCGCGAACAAGCCGTGGCGGCGCGGCTGCTCAGGGGCCTGGTCAGGGTGTTGCCCGGCAGCGAGACACCACTGCGCCGCAGACTCACGCGCGAGGAGGCAGGTGAGGCCGGATGGGAGCTGGCCCGGTCCTTCGCGGAACGACGGCTGCTCGTACTGCGCGGAGGCAGACAAGCACCGGAGACCGCCGAACTGGCCCATGAGGCGCTGATCAACGTCTGGCCCGCACTGCGGGAACAGGTGCAGCAGGACGCGAAGTTCCTGGCGGGCCGCGCGGAACTGGACCACGACCGCGACCGCTGGAGCAGGGAAGGCAGGCCACCGTCCCTGCTGCCCGGATCGGTGCAACTGGCGGCGATCGAGCACTGGTTGACGGACCGCGAGAGAGAACTGTCCGAGGGGGAGCGGGACTTCCTGGCGCGGGCCCGGCAGCGCCGACGCCTGCACCGGAACCGTGTCCGCGCCGCGTGGACCGCGGCCGCGGTGGTGCTCGCGCTCCTCGCCGGCCTCGGCACCTTCCTCGTCTACCAGCAACGCGTCAGCACCCAGCGCGAGGCGGAGTCACATTCGCGTCTGCTGGCCAACCTCTCCGCCGAAGTGGCGAAACGGGACCCGGGACGGGCCGCGTTGATCGCCGTCGGTGCGTACGAGATCGCGCCGACCGACGAGGCCCGCAACGCCATGCTCCGCAGGTACGACCGGTTCAAGGACGCCGCATGGGTGCTGACCGGAGCCGAGGGGAAGATCAGGAACGCGGCGACGAGCGGGGACGGCACGGTGACGCTCGTGACGTCCGCCAACGGGCGCGGCACCCTGTTCGTACGCCAGGGCAGCGGCAGGATCCGGCAGGTCCAGCTCAGCCTTGCCACCATGGCCTACCTTCCGCAGGTCAGCCGCGACGGACGGCGCATCGCCTATCTGTCAGCCGCAGGCACGGCCTTCTGGCACGAGGTCGACCGCACCGCCGCAACGCCGAACGGCGTGCTCGGAAAGGCACATCCCCTACGCGGAGCCGCGTTCAGGGAATTGGCCGATCTGGCGGAGGTGGCGAGCGAGGACGACAACCTCATGGCGTTCTCACCCGACGCCGGCGAACTGGCCACGGTCTCCGGCCGCCGCCTGCAGCTGTGGGATCTGGCCACGGGACGCCACCGGACCGTGCCCGGCCAGGTGGCCTGGAACCAGGAAGCCCTGTGGTTCGGGCAGGATGAGAACACACTCGTGCTCCAAACCCGCTCCGGTACCGCCGAGTCCTCCGTGACAGCGGTCGACGTCGGCACAGGGCGGGCCCGCAAGATGGCGGACAAGGTCGACACCAGCTCGCTGTACGGTTCGGCCGTCGGCCTGTCCGGCGACGGCACCGTGCTGGTCGTCTGCCGCGAGGCGGAGCAGGCCGCTGACGACACGAAGGTCTACCAAGCGCTGCGGGTGCCGGACGGACGAGTGCTGAGCAGGTACACGTACACGGGCCCCAATAGCGACTGCGGCAGCATCGCCGTCGACGAGCAGGGCGAACGCTTCGCAGCGAACACCTTCCGATCGTGGGCGGTCGTCGACATCCGTCACGGCCGGCGCGTGCGACAGAGCACCACCCGCGCCCCGGAGAAGACCGTCGGCCGTCTCCTCCGGCACGGACGACAACCCCTCGTGCTCACGCTCGACGAGGACAAGAACGCCCTGACCGCTCTGCCGCTCCTCCCCAGGGACATCGACGGCGCAGACATCGTCGTCAACGCGCCACGACTCATCGGCGGCGGGAAGACGATGCTGGCCCACATCAAGCGCCCGAACGAAGCCACCAAGGGCGAGACCCTGGCGCTTGTCGACGCCGCCTCCGGCCGGGTCACGGCCGAGGTGAAACGGCCGGATTCGCCCGTGGCGCCCGCCCCGACCGCAGCGGACTCACTGGCGGTCAACGATGCCGGGACCCTCGTCGCGGACAGAGTCGGCGACAACAAGGTCTCGATCCGTCAGATCCCCTCCCTGCGCGAGGTGGCGGAGATCAGCACGCTCAAGCCGCCCGTCGACAAAGCAGGGAACGCCGAACGGCTGACGCTCACTTTCCTCCGCGACACCGATGAACTCCTGACCCGCTCCGGCAGCCGAATCGAGCACTGGAACGCCCGGACCGGCCACCACCTTTCCAGACCCATCGACGCCCGCACACTGCAACTCGGTCCGCAGAACCCGCCCCTCTTCGGCTCGACCAAGGAGGCCTTCGATTCGGGCTTCGCGGTCGACACCAGCCCCCTGGCCGGCTACGCACAAATCATGGTCCGCGGCGAACCAGAACTGCACGCCGTGAACCTGCGCACCGGCAAGGAGAACAAGACCCTCCGCATCCGCCTCGGCGCGCACGTCGAGCGAGCCTTCCTCGACGACAGCGGACGGCACGCGGCCGCGAAGACCCCGGGCGGCATGCTGGAACTGTGGTCGACGAAGACCGGGAAAGAACCCGGAAAAGTGCTCGGCCCGCTCGGTCCACTGGGAGCGAACAGCAACTTCACCGGCGACGGATTCACCTTCGGCTTCACGGGCCACGACGACGAGTTCTACCTGGCCAACGCAGGCTCCGTACGCTTCCAACAGCTATCGGACCCCAGCAATTTCAAGACCTACGATTTCGCGACGGACCAGTACTTTGTGGCCGCCACCAAGGACGGGAGAACCCTGGTGCGAACTCTGTCCGAAGGCGGCCTGGGAGGAGACGAGGGTGGGGGCCGCTGGGACCTGATCCACCTCGACCCCGCCCTCTGGAAACGCCACTTGTGCGACACGGTCGGCCATGACCTCACCCAGGAGGAACGCCAGGGCCTCCCGTCGGGACTGCCGGAGGTGATCTGCCCGGCGCGGTGAAAGGGACCCCGAACAGCTCCAGACCGGGGCCGCCGCGGCTTCCGATGCGGTGGCCTCCCGGTCAACGGCAGCCCGTACCCGGCCCCGTGCCGCACGGACGGATAGTGCGGGCGTCGGCGCTGGGCGGCTCAGCGAATGATCGGCGTGCCGCCGGTCATGGCGACGGACAGGTCCCAGAGCCGAGCGGCCTCCCCGGGGTCGATGGCGTACGCGCGCACACCCCCGTCGTCCATAGGGGCGCCGGGGCCGGAGACGCGGGCGACGTCGCAGTCCTCCAGGTAGAGCCCGCCACGGCCGTCGAGGAGCGGGGACGTGGCGGCCCACAGACCGGTGGCTGCCCCCTGGGAAGGGGACTTGAAGTCCCCGCCGACCACATTGCCGTGTTCGTCCACCCACCCGCGGTCGATCTGCGCCTGGAGCGTCATCTCCCGCTGGAGACCGGTGATGATCTTGCCGGGGTGGAGGGAGAACGCCCGGACCCCGTCGCCTCGCCCGAGGGCGTCGAGGTGCACGGCGAACAGGGCGTTGGCGGTCTTGGCCTGGCCGTAGGCCAGCCACTGGTCGTAGCCGGTACGGAAGTGCGGATCGTGCCAGCGGATGCCGGTCAGGGCGTGTCCGGCGGAGCTGTTCACCACGACGCGTGCGCCGCCCGCCGCGGCCAGGAGCGGGTAGAGCTGGCAGACGAAGGCGAAGTGTCCGAGGTGGTTGGCGGCGAGCTGACCTTCCCAGCCGGGCCCGACACGCCGCTCCGGGGTGGCCATGACACCGGCGACGGCCATCAGGAGGTCGAGCCGGTCGATACGGTCGTTGACGCGCGCGGCGGCCGAGCGGACGCTGTCGAGGTCGGCCAGGTCCATGGGGATGACCTCGCTGCCCTTCACGTCCCGCAGAGCGGCACGGGCGACCTCGGGACGGCGAGCGGGAACGATGACCCGGGCCCCGGCGGCCGTAAGGGCCCGGGTGGTCTCCAGGCCGAGCCCGGAGTAGCCCCCGGTCACCACAGCGGTCCTGCCGGAAAGGTCATGGCCGGCCATGACGTCCTCGGCGGCGCTGGCAGCGGAAAAGGGTGAGCCGAGCGGCTTCTGATCAGTAACGGTCATGCCGCGGAGGCTACGATCTAGAGCGAGGTCTAGATCAAGTCCAGGGGGAGCGGCATGACAACTGCCGGGGCGACCGTGCCGTCGCTGAGCATCGGGCAAGTGGCAGAGCGGACCGGACTGAGCGTGCACGCCCTGCGCTTCTACGAGAGCCAAGGCCTGCTCGTCGGCCCGGTCCAGCGCACCTCGGGCGGCAGCCGGCGCTACACGCCCTCAGATGTCGACTGGCTGCTGATCTGCGTCAAGCTCCGCGAATCCGGTATGCCGCTCGCCGACCTCAAGCACTTCGCCGAACTGGTACGACAGGGACCGGGAAACGAGGCAGAACGCCTGCGCCTGCTCGACACTCATCAGCAACGCGTCGACGCACAGATCCGGGCGCTGGAGGAGTGCCGCTCCGTCATCGCCTGGAAGGTCGGCGTCTACGCCGAGCACCTCGCCCGCGGCTCAGCCGGCGGGCTCTGGGACCCGACAGCCTGAGGCCGGCGGGGAGACCGCCTCGCTCACGCGTCGCTTCCCAGCATCGGCCTGTGGTGGTTTCCGGAGGAACACGTCCACTGAGGGATGCCGTCCGTCAGCGTCGCATGCAGGCCGCGGTGGTGTGCCGGGCACTGCGGCCAGAGTGTCCGGTAGCGGGCCATGAGGTAGTCCTGGACCGCCTCGGCGGTCTCACGGGTGATGTCCGCGCGGTGGACGCCCTGAATGCTGAGGTTGCCGACCTGGGTCAGGCCGGTGGGGTCGAGCGCGTCGGGCTCGGAGAACGACATGACTTCCTTGACGGCGAGGCCGGTGTCGTTGCCTGCCTGGGCAATGAAGTACCGCATGTAGTGCCGGGCCAGTTCGATCCTGCGCTGCTGGATCAGGGGGGCGATGCGGCTGGCAGGTGCTTCGCCGTTGGTGGCGAAGGTCCGCCACAGGAAAGTCAGGAAGTCGTTGGACGCGTCGATCTCGCCGAGCGTGAGCCACAGGTCCTCGCACAGGTCACGGGCCCAGGCGAGGAAGGCGGGATCGGTCAGGGCGTGAGGGCTGTCGGCGCGGGTGGACACAGGTGGGCTCCTTGGGCGGGGCGACGCAACGATGCTCGCAGAGATCTTCACCTACGCCGGCGTCCGTCCAGCGGGCGAACCTGTGCACGGCCGCCGGGCCGCGGACCGGCTACGGGAACACCGTGCCGTCAACGTCCATCCGGACAACCGCAGAGCCCACGCACTGCGAACCGGCTCTCCAACTGCCTGACCCCAGTTACCCGCGCCCCGAATCCATTGGTCCGGACCAGCTGCCAAGTACCCGCCCACGACAGGCAGATTGCCGGAGCTTCATCGACGGCGTGCAGCCCGCTGCCGTCGAACGCGTCGCCGAGCAGCCTCCGGTAGGCCGCGAATCGCGTACAGCAGTCCGCCCGGATCCGCCGGGCCCGGCATCTGCTGGAGACGACCGACAGGACGGTCGCACGCATCGCGGCCGATCTCGGGTACGCCGGCGCAAGCACGTTCAGCGCCCTCTTCGCCCGCCACACGGGCAGACGACCGCGGGACTACCGCGCCATGTTCCGCCGCCCGCCCGCAGAGCCGTCCGGCGACATCCCGCACGCGCGCTCAGTTCAATCGCCTTGCCGTCCTGCGGGCGCCTGGAGCTGCCGACCACCTACCGGCTGAGCCGTTTCGTGACGGACCCCGCGCGGGAGTCCGGAGCCGAGCACGCCGATCAATGGTCTTGTGGCGGGTCGTCTGTGAGCCGGAGCCCGTGGCATCGGTCTTCGGCTGACCGCGGGGCGTCGCGGTGAAGCGATTGTCTCTTCAGGGGTCATCGGGGGTGCCGTGTGGGAGCGGACAGGGCAGGGAGGCGCAACCGCTACCAGCGGCAGGAAGAGGCCTACGAGGGGCCCCATGCACAGTGCGATGAGCACGGTGCCGATCCCGACGGCTCCACCCAGGAGCCAGCCGGCGCAGGCGACAGAGACCTCGATGCCGGTGCGCACCAGGCGGATGCGCTGCTGAGACCGCCTGGTGAGGGCGCTCCGACGCAAACGGCGGAGGGAGGCGAGTCCAGGAACCGTTCAGACCGCCGACCCCGGGTCGCGGTACACCGCGTCCAGCGCCACGTACGCGCCGCCGCGGGCCGCCGCCGTGAAGCCAAGGGTGGAGAGGACGACGTCACAGCCGCCTCCCTCGGGAGCCATCACACGTTCGTGAACCACCGCGCGGACGCGGTCGAGCATGAGGTCGCCGATGTGCGTGAAGTAGCCGCCGAGGACGACGCGGCCGGGGTTGAGGACGTCGGTGAGCAGGGCGATACCGAGGCCGAGGGCGTCGGCCACGCGGGCCAGCGCGTCCAGGGTGCGCGCGTCGCCGAGCGCGGCGCGGTCGTGCAGCGTGGCGAGGCGGCGCTCCAACTCCACTCCCGGATCGTGCACTTCGTCATCGGCGTCGGCCGCGAGGCGCAGGATCGCGTCCAGGCCGACCATCGTCTCCCAGCAGCCCGTGCGCCCGCACACGCACGGGAGCCGCCGCGGGCCGAGCGGCATGTGGCCGACCTCGCCCGCGAATCCGGCGGAGCCGCGCAGCAGCCGCCCGTCGCTGATGATGCCCGCGCCGATGCCGCGTTCGCCGGTGATGCACACCATGTCGGGGACCTGCCCGTGGACGTGCTCGGCGACGGCGCCGAGCTTGGCGTCGTTCTCGACGGCGAGCGGCAGCGCCGTGGGGCCGAGCCGCTCCGAGAGCCCGGTGGTGACGGGTACGTCGCGCCAGCCCAGAGCGGGCGCGTAGCGGACGACCCCGGCGCGCGTGTCGATGACGCCGGGCACCGCGAGAGTCAGGCCCACCGCGCGGGCCGCGGACCGGTCGAGGGCGGCCGCGCACTCCCGTACGGCGGCGCCGGTCAGGTCGAGGACGGCGGCGGCGCCCGCCCCGGCGACCGCGACGGGCACCCGGCGCTCGAACGCCGTCCCGCCGCCGAGCGTGAGCGCGAGGACGTGGACGTAACTGCTGCTGATCTCCACACCGATGCCGCAGAAGCGCGAGCCGTCGATGCCGACGAGCGTGCCGGGCCGCCCGATCGCGCCCTCGCGTCTCGTGGGTCCTTCAAAAGCGAGGCCGAGAGCGACGAGTTCGGCGACGAGGCTGGTCACCGTGGGTTTGGGCAGGCCGCTGTCGGCGGCGATGCGGGCCCGCGACAGCGGACCCCCGTCGCGCAGCATGCGCAGCACCAGGGCGAGGTTGGCGCGCCGGATGGAACCGCGGTCGCGGGCCGCCGACGGCACGGTCAGATCAGCCTTCACTTCACCCTCGTCTCTGGGGGAGCCCCCGGTCCACCGGTCCGTCGGCCCTCATCATCGCAAGGGCCCTTGACACCTCCCGCACCCGTGCAGATAGTTCGGATCGTAGCCGAACTAATTATGGCCTCCGCTACTTCCCACCAACGCGCCGCCGTGATCCGGAGGAGCCCCCTGTGTCACCAGACCGTTCCCGCACCAGAACCTCCGCGGCGCTCGCCGCCGCGGCCACCGTGCTGCTCGGCGCGGCCCTGACCACCCCCGCGCACGCCGCGGGCGGCGACCCCGCGTACACGGTCACCATCGGGCAGAAGGGCCCGTGGTCGAACCCCGACGACTCCCCGGCCGCCCCGTTCATCGACAAGGACGGTTCGTTCCACTACCAGTCCGCGCACGCCCTCTACGGCAAGACCGACCCGCGCGAGTGGAAGTTCTGGTCGGGCAAGGACTTCGATGCCGCGAAGCCCGACACGAAGCTCAACACCGCGGTGAACCCGGCGAGGCCGGCCGATCGCAACGACGACACGACCTGGCGGTGCAACAACTCCCCGACGGGGCGCGAGGCCACGTCTCCGCCCGCCGGGTCCTCGTACTCCCAGAAGAACTTCTGCGACCTGATGGGCGTCTGGGTCGATCCCGCATCGGGCGACTGGTACGGCCTGGTCCACAACGAGTTCACCCCGGGCCCGTTCGGCGACGGGCTGCACTACGACGCGATCGACTACACCGTCTCGAAAGACCACGGCAAGACGTGGACGATCAAGAACCACATCCTGACCTCGCCGTACAGCACCAAGCGCGGCGACAGCGCCGCCTTCCCGAACGACACGTACTACTACGGCGATGGCGACCCGCGCCTGTTCGTGGACACCGCCTCCGGCTACTTCTACGTCTACTACAACTCGCGGGCCATCCCCAAGCCCGGCTCTCCCGGCGGCTGGACCGACGCGAGCCTCGCGCACGTGGCCCGCGCGCCCATCTCCGGGAAGATGGCGCCGAGTTCGTGGCGCAAGTGGTACGACGGCTCGTGGTCGCAGCCCGGCCTCGGTGGCAAGGAGAGCAACATGCTCCCCGTCGACTCCGCGGACGACACCGGCTACACGCCGGTGGACAAGGACTACGACCCGGCGACCAAAGGTTCGGTCGCGCAGCAGCAGGCAGCCGGTGAACTCCCGGCGAAAGCAGACCTGCTGACGATGAACATCGCCTGGGACGCATACCTAGGCCGTTACATCGGCACCCCCGAGGCCATCCACCAGGACAGCACCGAGCCGCAGCGCTTCTACGCCACCGACAACCTCGCCACGCAGAAGTGGCACCTGCTCGGCGACTCCGGGGAGCACCGCACGGGGTCCTGGTACCGGTGGTTCCTCGACCCGGTGAACAGGACCAGCTCGCAGATCGTCGGCAAGACGTTCCGCAACTACTGCTCGTTCCAGTGCTCGGGCGGCGCGGACGGCGAGTACTACGACGCCACCATCGACCGGGCATCGGGCACCGCTGCCGCGCCGGTGCGGGCCGGGACCTCCTACTCCGTACAGGCGGGCGGCCGTACCGCGAAGGGCCGTTGGGTGTTCATGCCGAACGGCGACGGCTCGTACCGCGTCGCCGACGCCGCCTCGCACCGGTTGCTCGGCGTCGACTCCTCGCGGGACGCGGGCCGCGCCTGGTCGGCGCGGGCAGCGGTCTCGGCGGCGCCCGGCGCCGGGCCCACCGTGGGACAGCAGTGGTGGGTGATCCCGGGGCGCCACGCGGACGGCACGACGGACGGCACCGTCCGTCTGGTCAACCGGTACAGCGGCCTCGTCCTCGGTGTCTCCGGGGCGCACGGCTGGTCCATGAACCCGACCGGGCGCGCCGCGGAGCAACAGGCTCTCCGGCTGACCAGGGGCTGATAGGGCCTGACCCCCATCACCCCTGGGTTGATGGGGGCTGACCCCACATCGTTGTCGTAGAAGCGTTCCCCTGTCCCGCGCGTCCGGCCGCCGTTCGTGGCCGGACGCGCGGGACCCTGCGCCCCTGAAGCACGCGCCGCGCGCGGTCTCTTTGACGCCGACGGCATCAGCTGAGGGCGAGGGGAGCCGCGCGAGCAGGCCCCAACCCCGAAGGAGCCCGATGTCGGCCCGCTACCACCTGCGCTACCAGCTCGCCCCCGGACCGCACACCGAACGCCGCGCACACGAACTCGCCTCGTTCTGCGCGCGGTCCGGCGTGGACGAAGTCGTCCTGCTGCTGGCGGCGGAGGAGTTCCACCCGGGCCACCCGACCCCGGACGAGGAGGACGCGTGGTACGACACCGCGGCCACGGCTTCGGCGATCCTGCGGGCCGCCGGTCTCGACGTGAGCCTCAACCCGTGGGTCACCACGGGCCACGCCGACCGCGGGCGACGCGACCGGCTGGGGTTCGCGCCCATGGTCGGACCGGACGGCACCACGGCCACCGCGCAGGCCTCCTTCGCCTGTCCCGTCTGGCGCACCTGGCTGACCTCCCACTACGGGCGCTTCGCCGAACTCGGTTTCCGCGTCCTGTGGTTGGAGGACGACTTCCGCTACCACAACCACGCGCCGCTCACCTGGGGCGGCGGCTTCGAACCCCTCATGCTGGAACGCTTCGCGCGGGCCGCCGGCGAACCCGTCACGCGCGAGCGCCTCGTTGCCGCCGTCACCGCCCCCGGCCCTCCGCACCCCTGGCGCGCCCTGCTCCAACGGGTATGGTGCACGGCCCAGTCGGAGGTCGCCTCCCTCGTCGCCGAGGCCGTCGAAAAGCACTCCGAAGGCCGCTCACGGCTCGGTCTGATGAGTTCGGTGCCGGGCACGCACAGCGTGGAGGGGCGCGACTGGACGGACCTCTTCGAGCGGCTCTCCATCGGTGGCGAGGCGGTCCAGCGCCCCCACTTCGCACCCTACGGCGACGCACCGGGCACCACCCTGAGCAGCTGCGTCTGGCTGCTCGAGGAGCAACGGTCGCTGCGCCCCGCCCACATACGCAGCGAACCGGAGATCGAGAACTGGCCGCACACGGTGTGGTCCAAGTCCGACACCCAGACCTGGTCCGAACTCGTCGCCGCCCAACTCAGCGGCGCGGACGCCCTGCTGCTGAACCTCCACCCGACATACACGGGCGACGCCGGCCGTCACCCCCGCATCGCCGAGCTGCTGCGCCGCTCGCGCCCCGCCCTGGACCTGGCGGCCGAGCGCGCCGCGACAGCCCTCGGCACGGCGGGTGTCTGCCTCGTCCTGCGCCCCGACACGGCGGCCCACACACGCACCGCCCGCGCGGGCGCCCTCGGCGACCTGGCGGTCGACGCGACACCGGGCGCTGACTTCCTACTCCGCTACGGCGTTCCGGTGACGGCCGAGGACGCCCCCGTCCGCGCCCTGTTCGGGCGCACCGCCCACGCCGTGAGCGACGCCGACGTACAGCAACTCCTCCACGAAGGACTGCTGTTGGATGGTACGGCCGCGTGCATCCTCGCCCAGCGTGGCTTCGCGGAGCTGCTGGGCGTCGAGATCTCCGAGGTCATCGACCGCGAGGCGGCGGGCCCGTACCCGTACGCGTACGAACGCACCGGCGACGGCACCCTCCTCAGCGTCAACGTCCAGCCCGCCCTGGCCCGCCTGCGCCCGCTCGACGGCACCGCGGTCCTGAGCACCGTCCACACCCCGGACGGCGGTCCCTGGGGCGCGGCCCGCACCCTGCGCACGAACGCGGTCGGCGGCCGCGTCGCCGTCCTCGCCGCCACCGCCCCCGCCCTGCTGCCGTACGACGACGAGGGGCAGCGCCTGCTGCACGCCCTGGTCCGCGCCCTGGAGGGCCCGCACCCGTCGCTGCCGCTCGTGACCGGCGGCCCGCACCTCGTGCCGCACCTGCTACGCACCCCCGGCGGCCGTCATCTGGCGATCGCCAACGGCAGCGCCGACCCGGCCCGTCCGCGGATCGCGCTGCCGCACCTCGCCCCGGCCCCGGCGACGGCCCGGCTCCTGACCCCGCTGAGCCCACCCGCGCCCGCGTCGCTCACGCCGGACGGGACCCACCTCACCCTCGCGGCGGACCTCCCGCACCGAGGCTGGCTCCTGCTCGACCTGCCGTGAGGCGTGGGTGGGTGACACGCCGGCGGCAGCGAAGCGGCCACGGCGGCAGACGCCCCAGACCGCCCGAAGACGGACGGTGACTGACGGGGGCAGGGGACGTGCAAAAGCGCTTGTTCCCCGAATGCGGCTCGCCCTAAGGTGAGATCACTTCGATGAGACGTTCCCCAGAAGCACGCCGCAGAGCGGGAGCGTTCCACCTCGACCGAGGTGCAAAGGGGCGGCAGCAGTCTTTGTCGACCCTTCCTTTCGGAGGTCTCCTTCATGAACGTCGGTATCGGCCTGCCCATCGGCGACCCGGCCACCCTGCTCACCTGGGCCCAGCATGCCGAAGACGGGCCCTTCAGCACCCTCGGCCTGCTGGACCGCCTCGTCTACGACAACCCCGAACCGCTGGTCGCGCTCGCCGTCCTCGCGGGCGCCACCTCCCGCATCCGCGTCCAGACCGAGGTGCTGCTCGCGCCGCTGCGCGATACCGCCCTCCTCGCCAAGCAGGCCGCCACCTTGGACCGGATGACCGGTGGCCGCCTGGTCCTCGGCCTGGGTATCGGAGGCCGGGACGACGACCACCAGGTCACGGGGATCGACAAGCGCACCCGGGGCCGACGCCTCGACGAGCAGATGGCGGTCCTGCGCCGCCTCTGGTCCGGCGAGCCGTACGGCGCCGGCATCGGCCCGATCGGCCCGACGCCGGCGCGGCCCGGCGGCCCCGAGGTGCTCTTCGGCGGATTCAAGCCCGTCGCGCTCGAACGCGCTGTCCGCTGGGGCAACGGCTTTCTCGCCGCCGCTGCGCCTTCGTGGGCCGGCGGTCTGTTCGACACCGTCCGTGCCTTCTGGAAGGAGTACGGTCGCGACGGCGAACCGCGCATCGTCGCGCAGGTCAATGTGGCCCTCGGCCCTCAGGACGTGATCGACGACGCCCGGAGCAACATGCACGCGTACTACACGTTCACCGGCATGGCCGACCAGATGGTCGCCGGACTGCTCACGACGCCCACGGAGATCCGCGATACGATCGCCCGCTTCGCCGACCTCGGAGCCGACGAGGTCATGCTCTACTGCTACGGCCTCGACCCGAACCAGGTAGAACGCCTCGCCGACGCCCTGTGACGGTGTGAGCGCGCATCGCGGGGCGCCCGCCGGGCCGGTACGGACGGGGCGACGATGTCATTCGGGAGCTTCCTCGTGGGGGTGGGGGCCGGCGATGACGTCCGTCTGCGCCGTCCTCGATTCCGTGGTCCGCCGTTGGTGGTAGTGGAAGGTGACGGCGGCGAGCAGAGGGCCCCATGCCACGAGGGGGAGGTAGCAGAGGTTCATCAGCCAGGCGCCCCACGTCGTGATGTCCATGTCGGCGTGGAGCGTCGTGTAGACGAACAGGACGCCGAAGACGGTGCAGGCCAGGGCGCCGAGGGCGGCAGATGTCACGGCCGCGTACACGGGGACGGGACGTCCGCGCAGGCCCGGTATCCAGCGTGGCCACACCTCGCCCCAGCGCCGGACGAGCCCCAGTGTCAGCCAGGCCGCCGCTTCCTGGAGCAGGGAGAGCAGCGGGATGACGAGGTAGCCCCAGCCGGGGATGAGCATGTTGTCGTACTCGGAGTCGGCGAGCCCGAGCGGGAGGTGGAGCACGGCGGCCAGCCGCCACAGTGCGGAGGGCAGTGACGCCCAGACGACGGCGGCCGCCGCGCGTCCGGCCCATCGCGGGACGGGTGAGGCCGTTGTGAGGTGCAGGGGTTCGGGGCAGGGCGTGCTGATGGTCACGAGGACGGCTCCTTCGATGGCGAGGTGAAGGTCGACAGCCAGACGCTGTCACCCAGCGCACCGGGTCACATCCGCCCGCGGGGTGGGGTGCCGTACCTCTGCGGACGCATCCACGCGGGCAAGGAGTGCGACCTGAGCAGCACCATCCGCCGCTTGTCCTGGACGATTTGCGGGTGGTCGGCGTAGAGGTGCGGGGCGGGTCCCCTGGGCGAGCTTTCCTTTGGACCCGAAGCCATCCCACTTGCACCCCACCTTTTTGAGCATGTTCAAATTGTGGAGTCGGCGGCAGGCCTGCCGCCCGGCGCCGGGGAGGGACGGGACATGGGGGCAAGGTTCATGCGGGCGATAGGTGGGGTCAGAGGTGGGTTCATCGTGCTTGCCGCAGCCGTGGCGGTGTTCGCCTCGGGGTGTCTCGGTCCGGTCGAGGTCGACCCCGAGGACGTGCCCGGGACCTATCGCGACAGCGGCACGGGCGGAGAGATCCGGCTGGAGGTCGGCGGCCGGTTCTCTGTCACGGGCATCGCGGGCAGCGACCTCTGGTGGCACGGCGGTGCGGAGTCCGTCGACATCGGCGGCACCTGGACGGCCGGCGGACACGCGGACTTCGTCTACCTCCAGCCCGACCCCGTCGGCGGCGACCAGGGGGCGAGCGACATCCAGCTCTACACGGCAAGCTCGACGAAGGTGTTCCTGCAGCCCGACCCCGACGGGCCGATCACCCTCGACCTCGTCAAGGTCGACAGCCCCTGACGTGCGCGCCTTCATCCCAGCCAAGACGACCAGCTACAGCGAGGGACACTACGACGCACCCCACGGTGCGCCAGAAGCACCAGCGCCCCTGTCGCCGCACGGCTCTCGGGAGCGGGGGCGGAACCTTCCGCGCGGCCGCGGCGTCTTTCCTGACGACCCGACGGCACACCATGAACCGTGTGCCGTCTCATGAGCGAGTGCGGGGGAGACGCATGCGCATGCGCAAGACAGTGGGAGCTGTCCTGGCGGCTGCGGCGCTGAGCCTGGGGATCGGTGCCGCGACGGCGCCGTCCGCCCAGGCGGCGACCAACTGCTCACCGGACAGCGACGGCATCAGGTGGTACTGCAACAACGTGTCGGGCGCGCCGGTGTACGGCATCATCGGCAACAACCACTCCTACCCGGACCCGAACACGATCGTGGGCCGGATGTACTCCAACCCGAGTTGGTTCTACTGCAAGCTCGACGGCCAGGCCTGGGTGGGCGGCCCGCACCCCACGCGCTGGCTGATGACCGTCGCGGACAACGGCCAGCTGGGCTTCATGAAGGACACCGCCATCTACAGCGAGACCAACCCGGTCCGCAACTGCTGACCGCAGCGGTCAGCGACTCCCCGTTCCATGACGGGAGGCCTCTCTGAGCCGGTGGTTCAGTAGCAGGCGAGTAGCAGGCGGACGGAAAAGGGCGGGCGTCGTGCGCGGCGTCCGCCCGTCCTGCTGGAGTCTCGGAGCTGTCACCGTGATGGGTGATGAGCATCGTCCGCATCGGAATGCCATCGGGAATCTTCTCTCACAGCGAGTGACGCAGAACGCCAAGCTCCAGCCTCTGGCCTCTGGCCGGCGTTGAAGCAGACGTCGTCAGAAAGGTGGTCGCAGTCCTGTCCCGGCCGCGGTCCTCACCGCCTGGGACGAAGCCCGCGCCGCGGGCCGGGAGCCCGCCCCGCCCGGGCCCGGCCGCGTACGCCGGGGTGCCCGCTGGAGTGGGCCACAGGGTCGTGCGGACTCCGACGTGCCCGGTGACGTCTCGACGTAATTGCGGACGCCTGCCCTCGTGCGGCGGAGACCCGGCTCACCACCGCCATCGGCATCGTCCTGCCCCTCTTGCGCCCTCTCACTTCTGGGCTCGGCACCACGCACCTGAGCTGCTCGTTTCACCCCCGGTTGACCGTCGGTCAGGCCGTTGGCTGCGACTGCTACATAGCCTACGGCTCGGTGCGCCACTGGGAGAACTTCAGGCCAGGCCCAAGCGTGGCCGAGGAGATGTCGTCGAGGCGCCGACTCGGATTTTGCTCCGTCGTCGAGGTCTCTATTCGTCCGTCGACCAGACCCACCTCGCGGAACGGGACCCTGTCCACGACCTCGCCCTCATCGTCGAGGAAGTCCACGGTTCCCTGGACGGAGTTGTAGTGCTGTCCGCCCAGGATGCCGTCCACGGTCATCCTCACCGTCTTCTTCCGCCCGGATGGGTGGGACAGGCGAATGTGCTCACGCACAGCGCGGGCTACCGCGGGTGATGTGGCCTCGGTGTTGGAGGGGAAAACCTTGGATTCACTGGCATCGTCCCCCTGAGGCGGACGAGCAGGCCAAGCAGAATGGCGAGCGCGGCTGCTGTTACGGCAGCCCACGACAAGAGGCGTGATCGGCGGGACACCCCGACATCCTTGCATGCTGCATCCATGCCCCGGCCGGTGGCGTGATCCGGGCGGCCCGCGCCGAACTCGTCGAAAGCGCAGGTCCTCTCAGGCCGCTCGGTCAGCGCGTACTCGCACCCGTTCAACTGGGCGTCGCCACCCGGATCCGTGGCTTCGTCCCGCGACGCGGTCTGCCAAGGAGTGATCCGGCGACGAGCCAGCAGACTGCGCAGCACAGGTGGCCGATCCGAGGTGCTCTAGTCCTCTCCCTCCGGGGGCTCACCGCGCCCGATGGTCATGGACCACGTCACTGTGGTGGGCGCGGTGACGGAGACCGTGCCTTGCTTCTCCATTCCGGCGAGAGCGAACTGGTTGTACGTCGTCGTCACTTCCCCATCGACGCAGTCCATGGGGAAGAAGACCGTCATGGGCTTGACCACGACCTTCATCGTTCCCCTGCCCTCACAGCGCACCGCGACGATGAGCGCGTTGCCCTTCTGGCCGCCCTCGGTGAAACCGATGGTGCGGCCTCCGTGCGTGGCGCCCTGCCGGACGGCCAACGTGTCCCCCTGATCGAGCTCCGGCGGGACCTTCACCGGAGTCTGATCCACTCCAGTGAGGGAGGCGGAGGCGGAGGCGCTGACGTGAGACGGCGGCTTGGTTTTGGGCTCACTGTCGGCGTGGTCGGCCGAGCAGGCTCCTGTCAACGGCAGAACGGTAGCGGTCAGGATGCTGAACCTCGTCAGCCGCCGGTGACGCATTACTTGGACTCCCAGATGGATCAGCCGAGGCGGTGGGGCGTGTAGAGCGTCGCAATGTGCTTCACGCCCTTGGTGCAGTTCTTCGCGCACGACGCCGCGCGCCAGTGTGGTTCCACCCTGTCGGCAGAGTCTTTATGGACCCGGACCTGGACCGCCGGGGGGCGATGGGCCCGGTGACGCCGGTTGAAGCTCTGTGATCGGTGGGCAGTTCCCGGCAACCGACAACCGACGTCGGTGCCCGTCCGTCCAGGGTTGGAGGGTTCCAGTTATCCAGCGTTCGGCGCCACAGCCAGCGCATCGATCTCGACGCGGAAGTCTGGGTGAACGAGTCCGGCGACCCTCACCAAGGAGCATGCGGGTGGATTGTCCGTGTCCTGGTACTCGTCTCGTACTTTGCGAAACGCATCCAGGTCATCGAGATCAGTCAGGTAGACCGTGAGTTTGACGACGTGTTCCAAGCCGGAGCCCGCTGCTCTCAGCGCGGCGATCAGGTTCGCGTAGACCTGCCGGACCTGCGCCTCGGCGTCCTCCCTGCCGACCAGGTTGCCGCCGCCGTCCATGGGGACCTGACCGGAGACGGCGACCATCGCTCCGGTGAAGGCGACTGCATGGCTGTAGCCGTTGACGGGCGGAGAACCGTCCGGACGTATGAAATGCTTCATGCCGGTTGATCATGCCATGATCGGAACCGGCTCCTCAGGCCGTCGGGGACCAGAGTCCGCCGGCCTCGCCGCGGGCGAGGCGGTCGGCGTAGACACCGACCTTCCAGGTGATGACGGAGCGGCACTCTTCCAGTGCCCGGATCTGGGCGTCGACGCGCTGCCGGTGGGCATTGAGGAGTTCCAGGCGTTCCGCCTCGTTACCCCGGCCGTGCCGCACGAGCTCCGCGAACCGCTTGAGGTCAGCTAACGGCATCTGCGATTCCCGTAGCTTGACGCAGATCAGGAGTCAGTCGTCTCCGCTCCCGAGGCGGCCATGGACGATGGCGGCGTCCGGGCCTACGCCATCGACCGGGACTCCGCCGCAAGGCTGTGGGATCTGTCCGTCGCCGCGACCGGTGCCACCCCGATCGCCCGTTGACCCCGCCGCACGACCCTCGCCGCGTCCCTGCGGGGGAGGCCGGCGCGAGCACGGTCGCGACTCGGAGCAGGCCAAGGCGGCTGGCCGAGCGAAGTCGGCAGGGGCGACGCGTGGCTACGCATCAGCACCTGGAGCACCTACTACAGCTACCACCGCCCGCCCCATGCAACGGGCGGCCTACCGTCCTCAGCGCGTCTCAAGAGCGGTGTCACCAAGGTCCAGCCCTCTTACAGCTATTGACGAGGCCACTGGCTCCATTTGGCCGACAACGGCTGCTGGTGCAGCGCCTCGGTCACGGGACGGGCGCCGGCCGGGGCTCCGGTACGGTCAGCTCCGTCAGCAGGTGCGCGTACTTCTCGGGCGGCGTTTCGAAGTCGATCGGGGCCGCGATCCCGACCGGGTCCGCGTCGGGGCCGCGCAGCAGGTCCACCGACGTCTGAGCGAGCTGGTCGATGGAGCCGCGCTGTCCGACCGTGCCAAGCAGGTGACGCATCAGGCCCACCGCGTGCTTGGCCGCTGCGTGTTCCTCCGCGTCCGCCCGTAGCATCTTCCGCCGTCCGGCTGCGGGCTCGGCCTTCTCCAACAGGGGGCCGAGCAGGGCAGCCGGCTCGGTCGCGCTCTGCGCGGCGGCTCGCCCATCGGGGCCTACTCGGACCAACACGCTCAGAGCGTTGAGCAGATCGGTGACGCGCGGGTCGGACCGTTCCAGGAGTCCTGGCCCGCGCCGGCCCTCACCGCACGGTCGGCCAGCATCTCTACTGCGGTGGTCAGCCGTTCACCTGTGCCCGGCTCCACACCCGGCAAGCGGAACAGCACCGGCGTCCCGGCTTCGAGCACGTCCCGGGCGGTCCGTGTACCACACCGGCGCAGTTCCCCAGCGTCGAATCCACCGTTCGTTGCATCCCTCAACTCCTCGACGGACACCTGGACAAGGGCCTCATCCACCAAGGACTGCCGCAACGGCTCCCATGCCACGCGTACCGCCTCCACGGCTTGCGCGTGATCCTGCACGAGCCGACCGGCGACCTGTTGTGCTCCGCGTCGTCCTGGCCGAGGACAAAGAGGTCGCCTTTGCGGGACCCTTCGGTCACCATCCATCCGGTGTCCCAGCAGTGACCGGTGTCGGGATCGTAGGCCCAGCCTTTGAGCAGAGGGTCCCGGTCGGGTTCGCAACTGTAATGGCCCTGGAGCCGCTCCTTGGCGTAGGGGTCGGCCCAGGTGACAGTGCAATCCCCGTCGGACTTCTCGGTCAGCACGGTCAGGTCTACCTGCTTCGTCCCGGGATCCTCCGGAGCCGTCACGTAGACCGCGAAGGCTGCTCCGAAGATGATCAGACCCGGCGCGATTCCGCCCGGGCCCGGCAGGCGCAAGGCAGGGCGGAACCCACAGAAGGACAGGGCCGCTGTCCCCGCGGGGACCGGTCGCAGTGAAGGCGGCGCAGGGCCCAGCAGCGTGCTAAGGGCGCGCACACCGCCCCCGGTGACCTCGGCGGCCCTTGACTTCGAGAGCGCTCCAGCAGGCAGACTTGCCGCCGAAGCCCAGGCGTCCCCTTTGAAAGGCACCCGTATGCGCTACCGCACCATCGGTCAGAATCCGGCCACCCGCCGCAAGGTGAGCGTCCTGAGCCTCGGCGCCATGCGGTTCGGCACCACCACCGACGAGGCGACCTCGTACGCGATCCTCGACCGGTACGTCGAAGCCGGTGGCACCTTCATCGACACCGCCAACAACTACGCGTTCTGGGTCAACGGCACTCAGGGCGGCGAGAGCGAGCAGCTCCTGGGCCGCTGGCGGCGCAGCCGGGGCATCGGCGACGAGATCACGATCGCCACCAAGCTCGGCGGCCGCCCCGACCACCCCACCTCGACCTTCACGCCGGACGTCGAGAGCCTCACCGCCAAGACGATCCGCGAGTCGGCCGAGCGCAGCCGGGAGAACCTCGGCACGGACAAGCTGGACCTGCTCTACGCACACATCGAGGATCGCCGTGTCCCCTTGCAGGAGACGGTGGACGGCTTCGCCGCCCTCGTCGCCGACGGCACGGTGGGCCTGCTGGGCGCGAGCAACCATCGTGTCTGGCGCCTGGAGCGCGCCCGGGCTCTGGCGGCAGCCGCGGGTCTGCCCGGCTACGAGGTGCTGCAGTACCACCACAGCTACCTCCGCCACCGTACGGACGAGCCCACACTGCGCTCACCCGACGGCGACCTGGGGGTCGCCTCCGGCGACCACCTGAGCTACCTGCGCGAGGAGCCGTCCCTCTGCCTGGTCGCGTACTCTCCGCTGCTGAACGGCAGTTACGGACGCACGGACAAGCCTTTGGACCCCGGCTACCAGAACGCGGGAACGGCCGCCCGCCTCGCCGCCCTGGCCGAGGTCGCGGCGGAGACGGGAGCCACGCAGAACCAGGTCGTCCTCGCCTGGCTGATCGGTGGCGAGATCCCGGTTGTCCCCCTGGTGGGCGCATCCTCGGTGGCTCAGCTGGAGGAGAGTCTGGCGGCGGTGGACCTCGACCTCACGCAGGACCAGCGGGCGAAGCTGGACGCCGCGCACTAGGGCATGAGCGGAGTCGGGGTCTGGTTGGGACGAGGCTGACGGCTGCACCGTCTTCCGGCAACCCGGGGAGACGCCTCTGAGCTGGTCCAGGACAGTCACAGCCTCAGCCGGGGGCGGCAGCGGGCTGGAGGGTGAAGACCTGGTCGAGGCCGGTGCTCGTGAGGATGCGCAGGGTGTCGGCCGGGACAGCGGTCAGCGTCAGGTCGCTGCCGGCTGCTTGGGCGTGGTGGAGGACGGCGAGGAGGGTGCTTAGGCCCGTGGAGTCGCAGAACTGCAGACCGGAAAGGTCGATGGTCAGTCTCACCTCGGGGGCCAGGGCGCAGCGTTGAGCGTGTTCCCGCAGTGCTCGGGCATGCTCGTAGTCGAGCTCGCCGTTCACGTGCAGGACGGGTCCGGTGGCCGTGGTGTTGTGGGCGATGCGCAGTGGACTCATCACGATGCGGCCGGGGCTGGGGGAGAGGTGGTGGGGATGCCGAGGGCGAGCAGGGCCGTGTCGTCGTCGAGGGCGCTGCCGAAGCCGTCGAGCAGCCCGGCCAGTGCCTTGATCAAGTCTGCCGGCGAGGTGGGGGCGTGGTCGGTGGCGAAGGCGTGCAGCGCCTCGGGGCCGAAGAGTTGGGCGCGAGTGGGGCCGATCCGTGCTTCGGTGAGGCCATCGGTATAGAGCAGCAGGGTGTCGCCAGGTTCCAGCGTGGTCTGCGTGGTTTTGAACGGGGCGTGCGGAAGGGGGCCGACGAGGAGTCCGCCCGGGGTGGGCAGGTAGTCGGCGCTGCCGTCGGCCCGCAGGACCATGGCCGGGGGGTGACCGCCGGAGGCCAGACGTATGGTAGCGGGACGGGTGCCGTCGGAGAAGTCGATGACGCCGAGGAGGACGGTGCAGAACCGCGGGTCGCCGCCGGATGCGTACCGCTCGTGCAGCACGGCGTTCAGCGTGCGCAGGGCTGTCACCGGGTCGGGGTCGTGCAGGGCCGCGGCGCGAAGGGTGTAGCGCGTCAACGATGTGACCGAGGCGGCCTGGGGGCCCTTGCCGGAGACATCGCCGAGGAAGAAGGCCCACCTGCCGTCCCCGAGTGCGAACAGGTCGTAGAAGTCGCCGCCGAGACGGTCGGGGGAGGCAGTGTGGTAGTACACGTCCGCTTCCAGGCCCGGCACCGAGGGCAGCGAGGTGGGCACGAGAGACCGCTGCAGCACCGCCAGTGCGCCGGCCAGACGTTCACGGTCCCGTTCGGCTTGCTGCCGGGCTTCCTCCGCCTGCGCGCGGGCCCGCTCGGCTTCGGCAAGGGCTTCCTCGGCCTCCTCGCGCCGGCGCAGCAGTTCCTGCTCGTAGGCGCGCCGGTCTGAGGCGTCGAAGACGGTGGTGCGGATCGGCAGCGGCTCGCCTTCACCACCGTGCTTGATGAGGGAGGAGACCAGCACCGGCAGCCGCTGCCCGCCAGAGGCCTTCATCTCCATGGCGACGCCGCGCAATTCACCTTGCATGCGCAGCAGCGGCGCGAAGTGCGTCTCGTGATAGAGCTTGCCGCCTACGGTCAGCAGATCAGTGAAGCGGAGACGGCCCACCACCTCCGCGCGGTCCAGGCCGAGCCAGTCCAGCAGCGTGGCGTTGATCTTGGCGATGGTGCCGTCCATCATCGTCGACAGATAGCCACAGGGAGCGGCCTCGTACAGTTCCTCGGCGCTGTCCTCCAGCAGTGCGGTGAAGACGGCGTCGGTGCCCGCGGTCTGCTCTGCCTCGGCGGGGTCCGGCTCCTGGCCGGTGCGGCACATCACCGAGCGGCTGTGACGTTGTTCCTGAGTCGTGTGTCCATGACCGCCATCCTCACACCCGAGTCCCGCTGCCCCCGGTGCCGGGCGAGCCCGTCACCGGCGAGCGGATTCTTCCTCGGGTACCCCCGGACGCCTGCTCCAGCGGTTGGGCGCGCTCCCCGCACCTCGTGGGTGCCCCGCACCAGGGGGCGGGTCGCGGCGTGCTGCACACATTTCGGTGCGCGGGTGAAGGAGGACATCGTGGAGCGGGAGAAGAAGCGCGCTGCTCATCCGGGCTTGAGTATCGACTTACGTGGAGTCTCGTCGATGTCTACCGCCCTGGCTGGAGCCAACCGCCGATCGCTGCGAGACACCCTTCAGATGGCGCGCTCCGAGTCGTCGGTCAGGGCGGCCGCGGTCGTGGTGAGATGCTGGACCAGGACCGCGGCGGCGGTGTCCGCGTCGCGGTCCAGCACCGCCTCCTCCAGCCTGCGGCGTTCCGCGGCGCCGTCCCGGTCGGGGTTGCGGTGTGCCGACCAGCGGCGGGCCACCGGGCAGCTGACCCGCTCAGCGGGAATCCTCGTCCCGGCATTGACGCTGCACAGGCCCAGTTCGGCCCTGATGAGGCTACGTGACGGGAATCTCCGCGAGGAGCTGCGTGAGGGTCTCCTGGAGGGCCGCGGGCGGCCGGTGCAGGACGCGTGCGAGGTCGTCGGTCTGCCGTTCCAGGGCACCGGCGCGGATCTGTCCCTCCAGCCATCCCTGTACACCCGGGGCGGGTACGTGCCGTACGCAGTGGGCGACGGGTCTGCCCGACACGCGGGTGAGGGCCTGGGCGAGCTCGGGATAGGTCCACAGGGTGCCGGTGAAATCGTAGGCGCGACCGACGTGGTCGTCCTCGCTGAGGACGCGCGCCGCGGCTTCGGCGAGGTCGGCGCGCGACGCGGTGTTGAGACCCCTCCCCTCCGTCGCGTCCCGCAACTCGGCCGCGTGAAGTGCGTGTTGCAGCGCCGGACGGAGGAATCCCTCGCTGTAGAAGGGGTGGCGCAGCACGGTGTGCGGCAGACCGCTGGCCTTCAGCGCGTGCTCGGTGGCGTGGTGGGCCGCGGTGACACCGTCGGACCGGGTGTCGGCGTCCAGGAAGCTGGTGTACGCCACCGCGCCCACGTCCGCGGCGCGAGCGGCATCGAGAGCGGCCTGATGCTGGCGGATCCGGCGACCGGGATCGAGCTCCGGTGACGAGATGAGCAGGAGACGGTCGGCGCCCTCGAACGCGGTGCGCAGTGTGTCGGGCTCGTCGTAGTCGCCGCGGCGCACCTGAACGCCGCGGGCGGCGAGATCGGCGACCCGTTCCGGCGTACGGACCGCGACGGCGATGTGCGAGGCAGGTCGCCTGGCCAGGAGATGGTCGACGACGAGTCGGCCCAGGCCACCGGAGGCGGCCGACACCACGATCATGGAAGGCTCCTTCGCCGTACGGCCGTCACCGCGACGGCCCCCGCCCTCGTGCGGCCGGCTCCCGTGACCGCGATGACGGCCACACCTTCAACCACCGGCACCGGACGCGTCAAAGAGATTTCCGGACCGTGATCGGCAACGCGACGCCCAGCGGGCTCTGCTCGACCCGGGCAGCACCGGACCATCGACATCCCGCTTGCTGGAAGCCGACCACGAACAGACCTCCCCGGTTCTGGCCGCGGGCGGCGGCAGTTGCGGCAGTTGCGGCAGGGACGTCAGTTGAGATCGATGCCCCTGACCAGGGGCACTCGCGCGAAGAACGGCAGCACACCGTCTGAACGGATCGAGCGAGGCTGGGACGAGCCCTGGTATCTGGTCCGTACGGAGGCTTTCGAGGCGTCGGTCCTGCCCCACGACGGCGAGGACGTGGACGAGGTCTGCAACGTCGATGTCTTCGTGACCCCGGAGGATGGGTCTCGTTGGACCGCGACCGTGTTCACCGTCGCGAAAGTCAAGCGCATGATGACACGCTGGGCAGGAACCGACGAGGCCCTCGGGGGCATGTACTTCTGGGTCCCGGACGGCCTGATCGTCAGGGCCCCGGGCATCGACCGCATGACCGACGTGATCGCCGGCCTGATCGCGAACGGCGAGTTCGCCGGATGGCGCCGATGCACACGTCGTGCAGCTCGGTGCGGGTGCGGGTCTGTTCGGTGAGCCAGTCCACGCACAGCACTTGGACGAAGACCAGCCAGCTCTTCAGGACGCACGACACCGCCTGCCGGGTGGCGTCGTCAGTGACCGGCAACGCACCGAGCAGTCGTTCGCGCAGCGCGTCGAGTTCCTCGGCGATGATCGTCTGGACCAGACGGTCGCCGGCCAGGACGCGGTTGGCCGCCGGGACAGTGTGGCGGTTCTCCGTGAAGTGCTCGATGTGGGCATCCAGTCACTCGGTGAGTTGCTCTTCGACAACACCCGTGATGGCGTCGAGTACCTGTTCGGCGACCGGATCGCGGAGCTCACCCAGGGCGCGGACGGAGTCGACGTGCTCTTCGCGGGCGGTCTGCAGTGTGGCCAACGCGTTCGGGCTGGAGCGCTGGCTGCTCGAGCACCAGGACCACCGCTCCGGGCGCTCGGCCTCCGGCATCCCGTCCAGGACGCTGCCCGCGCCATGGCGATGTTCTCAAGGGTGAACGCCGCCGTGTACGAGAAGTCGCGGCTGCTCGGCCTCGTCCCCGGACGGCGGGTCCTGCTGATCGGCGCGCCGCTGCTGAGCGGCCTCGACGAGGACCAGCTCATCTCCGTACTGGCCCACGAATTCGGCCACTACTCCAATGCCGACACCCGGCTCGGCGCGATCAACCGCCGCGGCTTCGAACAGGTCTCCCGCACCGTCTCCACGCTGATGCGCCGCTCCGCCGCCAAGGTGGACGACGAGCGGCTGAAGGCGGAGGAGAAGGAGGCACGCCGCGTCGCCAGGGGAAAGGCGGCCCGGCAGATCGACACCGGCTCGGCGGGCCTGAGTTACCGCCTCGCCGCCAAGCCCTTCATCTGGTACGGAAAGTTCTACGTACGCTCCATGCGCAGCACGATGCGCCGCCAGGAGTACGCCGCCGACCTGACCGCCGCGCGGATCGCGGGCCGCGCCGCGACGGCCTCCGCCCTGCGCGAGATCCCGGCTCTCGACGCGGCGTTCGGCTTCTACATGCAGTCGTACGCGAGTCTCGGGGCGAACGCGGGCCTGCTGCCGCCCCAAGGCGAGGTCTACGGCGGCCTGCGCCACCTTCTGCGGGCACGCTCGGCCGAACTGCGGGACCTGCGCGAGAAGTTCCCCGAAGAGGAGCCCTCCGCCTACGACACGCACCCGCCGACCGCCGACCGGGTGGCCCGCATCGAGCAGCTTCCCGACGACGGCCGGGCGGCCGGTGCGGCCGGACCGGCGCTCGCTCTGCTGGACGATCCGGCCGCCGCCTTCGCCGCCCTCGAACAGGTCTCGCTGACACCGGACGCGCTCACCATGCGGCGGGCCGCCGACTGGGAGCAGCTCGTCCACGAGTCGATGACGACGTACGCGGACGGCGCCACGCAGCCGCTGCGACGAGCCGTGCGGGAGGCGACCGGCGCGGACGGCTCGCTCGACTCGGTGCTCGCCGCGATCGACGGCGGTGCGCTGTGGCAGGTCGCTGACCGACTGCCCAAGTCCGCGCAGGCGGCGGCCGCGACGAACCGGGCGGCCCGGGAGCTCGTCCGGCCCCGCCTGCACGACCTGCTCCGCGACCTGACCGTCGCAGAGCTGATCGCCCGCGGCGGCGCGCACTTCGAGCTGTCCTGGTCGGACTCGGCACTGCTGCGCCTGCACACCGCCTCCGAGGAGCAACTGACCCGCGCCCTGGACGCGGCGGTGGCCGACGTGCCGGACACCACCGGGCTGCGGCAGGTGCTGCGACCGGCCGA
This sequence comes from Streptomyces sp. NPDC049813, assembly GCF_044465085.1. NCBI lineage: Bacteria > Bacillati > Actinomycetota > Actinomycetes > Kitasatosporales > Streptomycetaceae > Streptomyces > Streptomyces sp. NPDC049813. The sequence continues at coordinate 93,622 of NZ_JBITLI010000022.1, forward strand.
CTCTCTGGACAGCGGCACGCGCGAACGGGAGACGATCTGATGGGCCTCTTCCGCAACCGGCGCGGCACGAACCCGAACCGCGTCGGCTCCTTCAGCGACAAGCAACTCGTATCGGCAGAACGGCAGTTCGGGCTCGTCCCGGTCGAGGACATCGACGGCACCGCGGCGATGGCCCCCGACCCGCGGTTCGAGCAGGTCAGGCAGGCCGTACTCGCGGGTGACTGGCAAGCCGCGGCCGCCTATCTGCAGGACGCGGGCCGCGACTGGGCGGAGCGCAGCCGCCGCTCCAACGCCCTCGCCGCCCAAGCCGTCGCGGACGACGGCTGGCTGCTCGCCTGGCGCACCGCCCGGCGCGAGGATCCCGGTGCGGCGCTCGTGAACGCCCGGTCGCTGGTCGACCTGGCCTGGGAGGTCCGCGGTGGCGGCCTCGCGGGTGCCACGACGCGGGAGCAGTTCGCCGCATTCCACCGGGTCCTCGTCCAGGCCGGGGAGGCGTTCGCCGCGGCGCAGGAGCTGGCCGGCGACGACCCGTGCCCGTTCATCGCGGAGCTGCCGCTGGCAATGGGGCTCGGTTACGACCACGAGAAGTTCGCGGCCCTGTGGTCCGAGGTGGAGCACCGGGACCCGCACCACGTAGGGGCCCACCACTCGGCGCTCCAGTACTGGTGCGCGAAGTGGCGGGGCTCGCACGAGGCGGCCGAGGAGTTCGGCCGGGCCGCCGCGGCGAAGGGCGTGCCGGGACAGCTCCTGTCCACGATCGTGCTGGACGCGTACTTCGAGTACGAGATCACCGACGAGACGCTGAACCCGGGCACGTACTACCAGCAGCCCCACATCGTCGCGGCGACGGACGCGGCGCTCGTGGACGTGGCGGCGGCGCACACGAAGGACCCACACGACCGGAACATACCGCCGGCCCGCCACATGCTCGGCCACTTCCTGTACTGGCAGAACCGGTACGAGGAGGCGCTGGAGCAGTTCCGTACGGTGGACGGCTACGCGGGCACGACGCCGTGGTCGTACTACGGGAATCCGGCGGAGCGGTACGCGCGGGTGCGCAACTACTGTGCCGCGCAAGCCCTCCACCGCAATGCCGCCGCACGGTGACGTGACGGAGACTCTGTCGCGGGCACCTCTCGCGGCGGATCCCGGTACGCGCGACCCGCGACGGGCGTGGCCGGGCCCCTGGGACCCACCACCAGGCCCCAGCCGCAGCTCCCGTCCGCGCCGCGTCGCCGCCCGCACGGCGGTACGCGCGCGGTCCGGGTGACCGGGCGGTCCGCCGACCTCCTGCTGCCCGTCCGGCACGACGAGCGGGGCCCCGCCTCTGGCTACCTTCGCCCGGGGGCGGACATGTGCTCAGGCCGACTGGGCGGGGGAGGCGGCGGGGAGAAGGAGCGCGCCGAAGTCGAAGGCGGGGAAGAGGCGTTGGGCCAGGAGCAGCAGGTGCTCCGCCTGACGGCCGAGGCCGGTGACGGTCAGCGTCCGGCGGGAGCGCCGGCAGTCGTCGCGCTGGCCCGCGAGGAGGTGGAGCCCGGCGATGTCCATGAAAGTGACCTGGTGCAGATCCGACACCACCCGCGCCACCGTGCGGGGGAGTCGCCGGGGAGCGGCGAGGAGGCCGGGCAGGGCGGCGAAGTCGATCTCGCCGCGCGGCGTGATGACGGCCGTATCTCCGTCGATGGCGGTCGTGATGAGCATGTCGGCCCCCTCTCGGGGGTTGTGAGTCCACCGCCGTGCCGGCGCCGCTGATGCGGCCGGGCAGCGATGACGGGAACCGAATGCCCGTGAAGGGGGCGATGCCCGATTCCCGTGGACCGGCCCCTGTCGCCGCGGCGACAGGGGCCGGTCAATCTCTCGTCCCGCAATCGTTGCACAACGACAACTGTCCCGGCCGGTGCCTACCCGTCGCGGCGCCGCGTTCGACGCGCGGGCGCGGCGGTCCCACTCAGGGGTGCCCGCCAGGCCGTCCGTGAGCGGCCGGCCGCAGGGGGCGACGCCTCGCACTCGGCGGCGCTCTCCGCCATCGCCCGCGCACCATGACACAACCTCGCGCTCCCGCTCCAAGGCGTGGGCGCCGAGGTCATGCCGCTCCGGGCGTGGCATCGAGCCCACCGCGGCCGGGCGGATCCTCGCGGCCGAGGTCGAGACGTTGTTCGAGGCGCTGGGCCGGATCGAACGGGTGGTGGGCGACCTGCGGGCCGGCCGCGTGGGCGGTCTGTCGATCGGATACTTCAGTCCCGCGGGTTCGGCGTTGCTGGCGCCTGTCGTCGCCGCGTTGCGCACCGAGTTCTCGGAGCTCCGGCTGGATCTGCTGCTCACCGAGTACCACCAGGACGAACCCGACCTGGGCATCTTCGTGGAAGGGGCGGGACGCCGAGCACCCCGGTACGGTCCGCGTGCATCGCGCCGCGGACCCCTACTTCGCCGTCGGCCCTCGATGACCAGCACGTCTCCGTAGAGCCCGGTGAGCGCTGCTCGGTGCCGACCCGCCCGGGCGGCGGACCTTGCTGCCTCGTCGGGTGGCGGGACCCTAAGGTGCCGCCGTGCACACTGTGGAACTGCTGGTCGATCGCGTGACGGAGCAACGAGTGGCCGACGTCTGGCGCGCACTCGCCGTCTCCGGCCTGCCCAGCCAGGCGAACCACCATCACCCCACCAACCGCCCGCACCTGACTCTGACCACGACGGCCGAGCCGCCACCGGGCGGATGGCGCGCCCTCGGCCCGGCCCTGAGCGTGCTTCCCGTCCCCCTGCGGCTGGAGGGCGTGGTCCGCTTCGGCGGACGGACCCGGGTACTGGCCTGGCGCGTCGTTCCCAGCGCTGAACTGACGGCGCTGCACCAGCAGGTGTGGGAGCTGCTGCGCGCCGACGGCGACGTGAGCCGCAATCCTCTGCACGCCCCCGGGAACTGGACTCCGCATCTCACGCTCGGCAGGACCCGTTCCACCGCTGCTTATCGGCCGGACGCGTCACTGCCCGCGGAGTTGGCTGAGCCGTGGGAGGGGCATTTCACACACGCTCGCAGCTACGACAGCGTGCGGCGGACGGTGCAACTATTGGGCTGAGGAGGCCCCTTGCGGCGCGGGTCCGGCCGGCCCACAGGCCTTGCTCTGCTCGACGGAGCCGATGAGGCCGTCGAACGTCCCGCGCGCTCCCGACGACCTCCACACCAGAGACGCGTAAGGCCGCCTCGCGGTCAATCAGCGTGCTGTGACCGCTTCCGGTCACAGCGCTAGTCGGCCGGTGCCAGCGGGCCCAAGGGCGCGGGGGCCGCTTTCGACGGCTCCCGTCCGAGGCGGCGGATCGCCGGTACGGCCAGCATCGCCGTGAGGAGCACGACGGCGGCCACCGCGGAGAACTCCAGCACGTGCGCCGCGCCGAACGCCTCCGCGGCCGGGCCCGACAGGGCTCGGCCAAGCGGGATGACCATGATGGAGCCTGCCACGTCATAGGCGGAGACGCGGCTGAGGACCGTGAGCGGGATGTGCGTCTGGATGCTCGTCGCCCACATCACGCCCCAGAACGCGAACCCGCAGCCTCCCAGGACGTGAGCCGCCGCGGTGGCGGTGAAGGACCAGCCGAGCGCGGGGGCCAGCGGGTTGAGGGCGAACATCAGCATGGCGAGCGCCCCGGCGACGACCGGTCGGCGCGGCCGGGCGCGCAGGCCGAGCAGACCGCCGACGATCGTGCCCGCGCCGTCCGCGGAGGCGATCCACCCGAATCCGTTGGCCCCGTGCTGCTCGGTGATGAGCGCGGCGCCCAGGGGCAGCGCGGGCCCGAAGACGAACAGTCCGAACACCGACCAGATGAGGATGACGGACCACAGCCAGTCACGGGAGCGGAACTCGCGCCAGCCGACCGCAAGCCGGTGCCAGATGGGCGCGGTCTCCTCGTCCTGGGCGGCGGCGAGGCGGCGCAGGGGAAGCAGGCCGACGGCGCTGAGCGCGTAGGCGCCGGCGATCACCGTGTACGAGCCCGCGACGTCCCAGTACGCGACGAGCAGGCCGGCCAGGCCGGGGCCGAGCAGCGCGCTCATCGCCTCCGAGACGCGCAGCAGGGCGTTGGCCCGCTGGATGTCCTCGGCGACCTGCGGCACGAGCGCGGCGAGACCCGGCTGGAAGAGCGCGGTCGCGGCTCCGCTGAGCGCCATGAGCGCCATGATCTGCCACAGCTTCGGGTCCCCCAGGGCCAGGAGCGCCGCCATGATCAGCATGGCGAACATCCGCAGCACGTCGGCGGCGACCATGGTGACCTGCGGGGAGAACCGGTCGGCCAGCACACCGCCGATGAGGACGAGCAGCACGACGGGCGCCATCCACGCCGCCAGCGCGTAGCCGACGCCCGAGGGGCCGAATCCGGTGGCGAGGACGGCGGTGGTCAGCGAGACCATCAGCATGCCGTCGGCCAGCAGGGAGGCGCTGCGGGCGGTGAAGAACAACCGGAAGGGGGCCGAGCGCCACGGGCTCGGTACGGTGTCGGGGGCGTGGTCGGTGGTCATGTCACATCGGCCGCTCGCGGCCGTTCCCTTCGACGAGGACGGGCAGTCGGCGCCAGGCCGCGGTGTCGGCGGTGTCGCGCGGGGCGTTCGCCACGAGGACGTAGTGGTGCGGCGCGAGGAGTTCGGACCGGGCGGCGACCTGGGCCATGACCGCGGTGTGCAGTGAGTGCGGGGTCGCGGCGGAGGCGTCGGGCGCGGCGACGAAGACCGTCAGACGCCGGTCCCGCCCGGTAGGTCCGGTACCGGCCGGGTCGTCCGGCTCGTCCGGTCCGGTGCCGGCCGGGTCGTCCGGCCGGGCCGGGCCGGGGCCGCCCGGGTCGGCCGCGTCCGGGTCGCCGGGGGTGCCCGGCCCGGCGCCGGACCGGGGGTCAGTGACCGCGACATGAGCGGGGAGGTGGCCCGCCGCCTCGCTTACCGCCTGTTCCACGGCCGTGCGCGAGACCCAGCAGCCGTCGATCCGGAACCAGTCGGCGTCGCGCGTCGCCGGGCGCACCCCGGTGACGGCGGTGAGCTCGGCGAGCGGCACGTCCGCGGCCGCGGCGGCCTCCAGCAAACGGACGAGGCCGACGAGGTAGCGCTCGGCCTCCTCGCGAGTGAAGAGCGCGGGGTCGGCCCACAGGGACAGGCGCAGCTCCGGCTCGAGTGCGTACACGAAGGTGAGCAGCCGGGTGGGCAGTTCCTGCTCCGGGCCCCAGGTCAGGGAGAGTTCGGCGGGCTCGGCCTCGGGGGACGCCGCCGTGCCGACGGAGGTGGCCGGCACGCTGCTCACGTCGTTGAACACGACGTCGCGGGCGAAGCGGCTGCCGCGTTCGCGCGTCACCGAGTCGATCATGTTCCAGAGCTGTACGGAGTCGAACCTGCTGTGCCGGTAGGCGTCCATGGCCGCGCCCCACGCCTTGCGCAGCACCGTGTCGAAGGTCGGGCCGCTGACGTCGAGGCTGAGCAGCGCGTCCTGGGAGAGGGTGTTGACGCTGCGGGCGAGACCGGAGCGGCCGCGGTTCGAGGTCGGTGCGGCGGTCACACACGTACTCTGTCCCGCCCGGTGTGCCGCCAGGGTGCTCCACGCGGCGAGCAGGACCGTCGCGGCGGGGCTGCCGGTACGTGCGGTGACGGCGCGCAGGGCGCGTCCGGCCCGCAGGGACCGCAGGGACAGTTGCGCGGTGGCGTGTTCCCCGGCGCGCAGCCGTGGTTCGGCGAACATGGCCTGCGGCGCGGTGCGCAGCACGCGTTCCCAGTACCGCAGGGAGGCCTCGCTCTTGCGGCGGCCGGCGGGCGAGGTCTCCTCGGCGGCGAGGTCGAGCGGGGTGAGGGCGGCCGGGGCGGTGAGCGTGGCGCCCGTGACCAGCGCGCGCCATTCGTCGTGCAAGATCGCGAGCGCGGTGCCGTCGGTGGCGGCGTGGCTGGCCGCGAGCGCCACGTGGGTGACGGATCCGTCGCGGGTGAGCAGGGTCGGTCGCAGGGGGAAGTCGCGGTCGAGGCGGAAGCGGCCGTGGCGCGCGTGACGGGCCACGGACTCGGCGTACCGGGCCGGTTCGTCGGGCCAGGCGTGGTGGGCGCGCTCGACGACGTCGAACGTGCCGGCGGCCGTGACCCGTTGCTCGTCGGGCAGGTCGCCGCCGCGGTGCGGGAACGTCGTGCGCAGCGCCTCATGGCGTTCGACCAGGACACGCAGTGCGTCCAGGGCGCGCTCGACGCTGGTGCCGTCGGGGGCCGACCACACGTCGTGGATATTGATCTGCACGGGGTCGTCACGCAGGATGCAGCGGATCATGTTCGTCTGTCCGACCGCGAGCGGGCCGCGCCGGGCGGTCCCGCCGCGGTAGGTCACGCGGTGCGTGTGCTCGGTCCAGGAGTTCCGCTCCGCCTCGGGCGGCGTCTCGGGTGCGTCCGTCGTCATCGTCCGCTCACCAGCTCCCTGGTGCGCGCGGCGCGGATCAACGCGGGCCATGCGTCGAGCAGGAGGGCGAAGTCCGCCATGTCGGTGCGGGCCTCGGCCCGGAGCCGGTCGCGGTGCGCCGCCAGCAGGTCGGCGGCCTCGGCCCAGCGTCCGCCGAGGCTCCGGTGGACGGCGTCGAGGGTGTCCAGCCGGTGGACGTCGCCAGGGCGGGAGTCGGCGGCGCTGCGTCGCACCGCGGCGGCGACTTCGCCGGTCCGCAACCGGCCGTCCTCGTCGAGCAGGCGCGTCCCGGGATCGCGCAGCGCGGTGTGGATCTCGTGGAGGCGGGGGACGGCCAGGAAGTACTTGGCGAGTCTGATCTGGTAGGCCAGGAACCCGCTGTCGGTGCGCCGGTCCGGGGTGTGGTGGTTGACGATGTGCCGGTTGTGCAACACGCCCGGCAGCGCCGCCGCGTGGACCAGGTTCAGCAGGAAGTAGTCGCTGCCGACGGTCTCCGTGGCCGGAGGCAGGGGGACTCTGCTGTACACCGCGCGGGACAGGGCGACGTTGCACATGTCGACGCGGGTGGCCGGGACCCGAGCGAGCGTGGTGCGATCCTCCGTGAAGGGTGTCGTTCCCCCGCCGCGGAAGGCCTCGGCGACGAGGGTGGCGCGCCACATCGCCGGGTGGTCGTCGGGCACGGTGAGCCCGATGAGCCGCTCGTACGCCGCCGGGTCGCGCCGGCGCACCGCGTCGAGGTCGACGGACATGTCACCGATGAAGGAGCCGCCGACCAGAGCCACCCGGCGGTCTCCGGCGGCGGGGTCGAACCGGCGCAGGGACACCCGCTCCGCGGCTTCGGACGCCGTGGCGTCGAGGAAGTCCAGCTCGTGCCGGATCGGGAAGACGGTCTCGCCGTCGTGCCGCTGGTAGCGGCTGTCGGAGTCCCGTCGGTGCACCGAGGCGCAGCCGAGGACCTCCGCGAGGAGGAAGGCACGGTCGGTGCAGGCGCCGTAGGAGACGCCGTCGGGCAGCAGCAGCTTCAGCAGACGGCCGGCGTCGGTGGGCGAGGCGGTGGCGGTGAGGTCCCGCAGCAGGACCCGCTGGGCCTCCTCGTCGAGGTGGTGCACGACCACCCCGGGTGCGGGGGGCAGGTGTGCGATCACCGCGCGGTGCTCGGCGCGCGCGGCCTCGTCGGCCGAGTCCAGGACGAGGACGTGGGCTTCGACGCCGAAGGCGCGCGCGCCGTAGGCGGCTTCCCGGGCCAGGCCGGCGATGGCGGGTGCGCAGGACCGGTTGGTGGGCAGGGTCAGGCAGATGCGGCGCACGCGCGCTCCTCGGCGTTCGCGGGTGCCGCTGGCTCGTGCCAGGAGGTGAGCCCGAGCAGACGGCTGCCGAGGGCGTCGAGCCGGGCCGTGGGATAGCGCTTGGACTCGTGCAGGACGGGGTCGCCGACGAGGGTGCGGTTCCAGCGCGGGGTGCGCAGGTGGCGCCAGGACTCGACCCGTGAGGTGCGCAGCCGGTCGTGTTCCTCCAGTGCGGGCATCATCGAGAGGTACTGCACCGCCCGCACGCCGTTGTCGGAGGTGTTGCGGGCCACGCCGTGGGCGAGCAGGCCGTTCCAGATGAGCAGGTCGCCGGGGTGCAGGTCGGGCCGGACGACGGGGAACTCGTCGTGGTCCACGTCCGGGCGCAGCGGGTCGCGGTCCGCGGGCCGCAGCGGGGCCCACCGGTCGAACCGGCGGAAGAGTTCGGGGCAGCACTGGAAGCCGCCGGTCTCGGGGCTCGTGTCGTTGAGGGCGATGATGCCCTGGACCCGCTGGGGCGGGACGCCGAGGGTGGTGTCGATGTCCCAGTGCAACTCGATGTCGAAGCCGCGGTCGGTGGGGTCGATCAGGGCGCGGTCGCGGTTGCCGCGGTTGGGCGGGTTGAGGTTCAGCCGGTCGAGGGTGACCCAGAGTTCCTCGCTGTCCCACACGTCGACGAAGGCGTCGTAGACCCGGCTGCTCTGGCGGCTGTCCCAGAGGAGCTGGTGGTGGTACGCCTCGACGAAGCCGTAGATGTGCAGTTGCCGGTCGAGCTGGGACCGCCAGGGGCGGTCCTCGAACCAGGTCTGCGGGCGGTCGGGGTCGAGGCCCTGGAACTCCCAGGTGAAGTCGAGCAGCCGGCGTGCGGAGGCGGCCGGGATCGCTTCGCGGACGATGACGTAGCCGTAGGTCTGCCAGTGGGCGAACTGCTCGGCGGTGAGCACCCGCAGCGGACGGGTCTTCTCCAGTTCCCGCAGGGTGGTCTGGGCGAGGTAGGACTCGCCGTCGGCGCTGAAGTAGGGCCGGTCGGTGGCGGCCCTGTGCAGACGGGGCCGGCGGGTGCGGGTGGGCGCGGTGGTGGTCATGCGAGTCCTTCGGCGATGTCCGGCAGTCGGATCGGCTGGGCACGCGTACGGCGCGGTCATGGCTGCGCCGTGCCCCGTCGTCGGCCGGGATCGCGGCGGGACACAGGGAGCGCTCGAACACTGGTCTAGACCGCAGGTTGCTGTCAAGTCCCCTCTTCGTGGGGGTCATTGAGCCCGCGGCCGGAGCAAACGGACCCGCGATCGACCTTCCGCCCTTTGGTCTAGACAACCTCCGTCGCGACGGCTTAGTGTCCACAACTCGACGCCCACGCAGCGTGCTTGGCGGCACCTCACCGTCGCGCCGCCCCCGCACGCCCGGGCTTCTCCGCACCCGCCCGATCCTCAGGAAGCGGTTTGCATGAACACCACCACCCGGCCGCTGCCGCGACTGCGCGGCCCCGGCGCCGGACTGCTCGCCTTCGACCCCGTGCACACGGCGCTCCTGCACGGCCTGGACACACTGCTGCGCGGCCTGGCCGAGCAGTTGGCGGCCCCCGAGTGCCTCGGCCCGCCCCTGCTGCCCGCGGACGGACTCGCCCGCCTGGACTACTTCCGCAACTTCCCGCACCTGGGCGTCCCCGCCGGGCGGTTCGCCCCGGAGGCCCTGGACGCACTGGCCGGCGGGGAGCCGCCGACCGACGTCCCGCTGCGGACGACCGGGCATGTACTGCCCTCGGCCACCTGCTACGGCCTGCTGCTGTCCCTGGAGGGGCAGGACATCGGTGACGACGGGATGCTGCTGTCCGCCACCGGACGCTGCTTTCGCAACGAGACCCACTACGACGGACTGCGCCGGCTGCACGGCTTCCACATGCGGGAGGTGGTGTACCTGGGCACGAAGGACGGCTGCGTCGAACACCTCGACCGGGGTGCGGAGTTCATCACGGCAGCGGCTCGGCGCCTCGGTCTCGAACTCACCCGGGCGGCGGCCGACGACCCGTTCTACGACCGGCAGGGTTCACGGGCCCGGCTCATGGCGCTCGACCCGGTCAAGCACGAGTACAGCATCTCCGACGGCACCGCCATCGCCTCCGTGAACCGGCACCGGAACTTCTTCGGCGAACGGCTGCGCATCAGCGCCGGCACGCACGGCAGTGCCTACAGCGCGTGCGTCGCCTTCGGCGTCGAACGCTGGGCCCACGCGATGATCCTCGCGCACGGCTCCGCCGAGGCCGCGCTCGTCGCGCTCCGCGACGTCCCGCCCGGCCCCCCGCAGTACCCGACCACCCGTACCGCAGAGTAAGGAACGCCCAGCGCCATGGAATCCGTCATCGCGTGGATCCACGAGAAGAACCCCGGACTCGACGGGGCCATCGCCCCCGACGAGGACCTGATCGAGGCAAGGTTGATCGACTCCATGGATTTCCTGGACTTCATCGACCTGCTCGAATCCATCAGCGGCGAGACCATCGACCTGCAGACGTCGACCATCGATGACTTCCGCACGCTCGCCCGCATCCAGGAACGGTTCCTGAGCGCCTCCGTGACCGCCCAGGCGTGAACACGGGGGAGGTGGCCGGCCCCGCAGCGGAACGGGTCGGCGGCCCCACGTTCGTGGTCGTCGCCCGCACCGCCGAGGTCCTGGCCGTCCCGGGCGCGGACGAGCGCACGCTCGCCGGCTGGGAGCGGCGCAGACTGGAACTGGTGCGGGTGCCGGCGCGGCGCGACGACGTCCTGGCGGCGCGCCTGCTGCTGCGGTGGTGCGTCGCCCGGTTCGCCGACGGACCGCCGCGTCGGCCCGCTCTGCGCCAACGCTGCCCCGACTGCGACCGCGACGGTCACGGCCGCCCCTTCCTGCCCGCGCATCCCGGACTGGGGGTCAGCATGAGCCACGCGGACGGACTGGTGGCGGCCGCCGTGGGGCACGGCCGGGTCGGCGTCGACGTAGAGCCCGGGGACCGCGTCCCGCCCCGCCCCGAACTGCTGCGCCGCCGCTTCCCCACGGCCGACCGCCCACCGGGCGACGCGACGGACGCCACCCGCCGGTCACCGGCCGTCGACGGGCTGACCGACACGGTGGAGACCGAGGCCCGCCTCGTCGACGGGCTGACCCGCTGGGTCGAGGAGGAGGCACGGTTCAAGGCGGGCGACGCGGCACTGCCCGTGCACTCCTGGTACGACGCCTTGCGCGGGGCGCGCGCCGCTGTGGCCTGTGCCGGGCCGTGGCGGCGGGCCGACCTCACCGATCTGGACCTCGTCCGGAACGGGTAACGGGTCCGCGGGTCCGCCGGGCTTCCGGGTGCGGACGTGCGGTCGGGGCCCGGCCGCGCCTGGTGGTCGGGCCCGCGCGCCCCTCGCCGTGAAGGTCACCGTGGCCGAGGCCTTCTTTCCTCCCGGTGCAGGCCGACGTAAGTGAATGCAGAAACATTCGGCAGACCGGTCCGCTTGCCCCATGTTCGACACCCTTCAGCGGCATCACGGCCTTCAGATCCACGGTGGCATCGTCATTTCGACCCGCCCGCGAGACGCGCAACGGAGCGTGACGCAGGCGCTGACCCCGTGCGTTCAAGCCGATTGTCGAGCGAAGGGATTTCAGCCAGACCACGTTGAAGTACGCTCTCCCGCCGCCCAGTTACGAGGGGCATGTGCCCCGCGGTGCTACATCACGCCACTGGTTCATCACTCAAAGTCACCCGAAACGCATCCGCCGCATGTGTGTTTCCGAAGCTGATTCAGCAGACTCGCCGCTGCCGAACCCGGCACTACGACCCAAGCGGAAGGATGCACACCATGCCGATCACCGCGCGCCTGGCCACTGCGATCACCCTCACGGCTACCGCCGTGCTCGGACCGTTGAGCGGCATTGCGCTCCCGGCCACGGCCCCGTCCACGACGTCCCTGTACGCACCGTCGGCCCTCGTCCTGACGGTGGCGCACGGCGACAGCGCCGCCAACGCGGCCCCCGAGCGCGCCGTCACGCTGACCTGCGCACCCAAGCCTTCGGGAAGTCACCCGGCCCCCGAGCTGGCCTGCTCGCAACTGCGCCTTGCTGACGGCGACTTCGACCGACTGCCGGCCGAGCAGGAAGTCGCCTGCACGCACAAGTACGATCCCGTCACCGTCACGGCCCAGGGCGTCTGGCGCGGCACCCGCGTCGCCTACGAGCGCACCTTCGCCAATGACTGCATCAAGAGGGCCGCGACAACCGTCGTCTTCGAAATCTGACGGGGCCACCGGCATGGGGCTACCGACAACACCTCTGACGGAGCCCTGACGGTCCTCGACCTCCCTGTGAAGGACCAAAGCCCCCAGGCCGGCGCGGCACATGCGGTGCCGCGCCGGTCGTCCTGACCGGGCGGCGGGCCGCCTGACGCACCGTTCCGCTCACCACGCACTACGAGGAGCGGTCGAGCGGAGCAAGATAAGAGCGCATCTGGGCCACGCGCCCATCGGCTGTCCTCCAGTCACCCGCCGCAGCGCCCACGTGACGCCATCCGGCACGCTCGTAAAGGCGGATGGCGCCCGTCGCCCCGACCTCGACCTGGAGGACGGCCCTGAGCCCATCGGTCGCCGCGACCTCGACCGCCTTGTCCAGCAACCTCGCGGCCACACCTTGCCTGCGGGCAGCCACAGTGACGAAGAATCGTGCCACGGACACCAGACGCTCCGAAGGCAGCCCGACGGCGTCAGCAAGTGCCTCTCCGGCGGGAGCAAGGACCAGATGACCCAGGACCGACGAGTCCCCCACGGCCACCCACGCCTCGCGCATGCCTGGGGGAGTGAGCCAACCCTCAGGATCGGCCGGCCAGTCCACCGGGTAACGGTCGGCCGCTTGGACCGTGGCGAGCGCCTGGAGGCAGCCCTTCATGTGGCCGTCGGTACGAGGGCGAAGCGTCGGTTCGGCCATGCCGGGATCCTGACACGGACACGGGAAGGCCCTTCGGGATCGCGCGGGTCCACTGGACGTCCCGGACTCGGGCGCGGGGTGCTCGTGTCTGCGCCCAGTCACTGCTCGGTGCGTAGGTAGGCGAACTTGTCGCAAGTGCCCGGGCTGACGCCGGTCCTATACCGGCCCTGGAGAGCGCGCGCCTTTCGGCAGTAACCATCACCTGGCTGATCTCGTTCGTGCGGGTATGACCTCACGCACGGCTTTGGTCGCCTTCGGTGTCAGCTCTACCGCCGCGGTGCTTGCCACCGGTCTGGCCGGTGCCCCGCAGGCGTCGGCCGGCGGTATCGGCGACTTTCTCAGCCCGGCATTCGGCACTTCCTGCGCAAATCTCGACAACGGGGCCCGCGCGCAGGGAAGTACCAGCCACGGCACCGGCTCCGCCGGAGGCAACCTTCTCGGCCTGCCGGTAGGCAGCGCGCTCAACCAGTGCGGCGGGGCCGACCTGCTGCCGGCCCCGGAAAAGCCCCTCGAAGACGTGACCACGCCCGTCATCGCTCAGCTCTACAGTTCGGGGAAGGCAGCGACCACCACCATGCCCGGCGAGATGTTGAGCGAAGAGCTGTAGCTGCCCCAGGGGTGCTCCGGCTCGGCGCAAGCCCGCAGCGGGATGGCCGCACCCCCAGCCGGGTCACGCACACCGCACGCAATAGCCGCGGCGACACCTGGCGGGCCTGCTCCTGCGGCTCCGTCGGCGGGCAGTCGTCACCGGATGGTGGACAGGGGAGGAGACGGATGCGCGTCACGCACCCATCACCGTATGAGCGTCAAGTCAGTGCACTGATGCCAGCCAGAGTGGGCCGGGTTCTTGAGCGCGCAGGTGTCGCCCGCCCGGTGCAGCGTGTTGCACCGGCCGGGCCACCGACAAGGACGACGTCAACCGCGCGAGGCTGTTCCGGCTCTGGCCCGCCGGTGAGGGTGCGCCAACGCCTCCTGAGCACTCCTTCGCCACGGACGGATCCGCGAAGCCATGCCATGCACTGGTAGCACGGCTGACAGTAGTCAGGGGAAAACCGCCCGCTGCCCTCAGCGCGCCGAGCGTGGCGCGGTGATCGGTTCGAGCAGGCGGTGCGGGGCGTTGATTGCAGTGGACACCGGATCCTGCGCCGTTTCCGACGGCTGGAATCCCGGCCCGGTCTCCAGCCGGATCTCCGGGACCGGGACGGCCGCACCGCACTCGTGGCAGCGCCCCTCGGTGTCGAGCAGGCCGTCATCCTCGTCGTGACGCAGGACGCGCTTCGGCCCGTCGGGGGAGTAGAAGGTCTCGCCCCACTGCATGAGGGAGTGCACGACCGGCCACAGAGCGATGCCCTTGGCGGTCAGCCGGTACTCCACGCCGCCTGCGTCGCCGTCGTCACGTGTGAGTACGCCCTCCTGCACGAGGGACTTCAGCCGCGAGGTGAGGACGGCACGCGGGATCTTGAGCTGCGTGGCGAAGTCCCCGAACCGACGCACCCCGTAGAACGCGTCCCGGACGATCAGAAGGGTCCAGCGCTCGCCGACCACCTCCAGTGTGCGCGCCACTGGGCAGTTCCGGTCCGCGTAGGTGTTGGGGAGCGTCATACCCCGATCCTAACAGAGGTAGTTCACTCACTGAACTGAAGCATGCTACGGTGATGACCTGGCCAGTTCAGTCAGTGAACTAGTGCGGCCTCGGGTAAGAGGAGAGCGGCCCCATGTATCAATTCCTGGTTTCCTTCACCGTCCAGCCGGAGCATCGCGAGGACTTCATCGAAGCGGCCCGACGAACCGCCCGCGAATCCCTCACGAACGAGCCCGGCTCGCATCGGTTCGAGGTCATCGTCGACGAGGACGACCTCAACGTCCTCTATCTGAACGAGGTCTACGCGGACACCGACGCCTTCCACGCACACGTCGACGGTCCCTACTTCGCCGCGTTCTTCGCGGAGGCCGGCGCCTACGCCGAAGGCCCGAGGTGGCTCATGAGGGGCCACCCCGTCGGCGCCGAGACCGCGGCCTGACGAATCCCGGGCCTGGCCGACCTCCGGCCGGGTCAGTTGCCACCCCCCCCCGCCACCCCCAGCAAACAAGGAGGTCCACCATGTCGTCCGTGCTCATCACCGGTGCGTCCCGAGGAATCGGCCGGGCCATCGCTGTCGAACTCGCCCGCCGCGGCCACCGGGTCATCGCCACCGCACGCCATCCGGAGGACCTCGCGGACCTCCCCGTCGACCAGCGGCTGCGGCTCGACGTCACGGATCAGGAGAGCGTCGACCAGGCCATGAAAGACGCCGGTGACATCGACGTCCTGATCAGCAACGCGGGCGACACCGTACGCGCGCCCCTGGAGAGCGTGCCGCTCGCGGAGGCCGACCGGCTCTTCCAGCTCAACACCCTGGGAGCGCTGCGGGTGGTCCAAGGCGTGCTCCCCGCGATGCGGGAGAGGGGAGCGGGTCGCCTCATCTTCATCTCCAGCGTCCAGGGGCGGTTGGTGCTGCCGATGATCGGCCTGTACGGCGCCAGCAAGTGGGCACTGGAGGCGCTCGCCGAGACACTCGCCATCGAGACACGTCACTTCGGCGTCAAGGTGAGTCTCGTCCAGCCCGGCGCGGTCTCCTCCGGCGGCGCCGAACGCGCCAGCGTGTTCCTGCGTGAAGGCGACCCGTACGCCCCGTTGCTCAACGCTCTCAGCGCCCTGCGCGGTGAGTCGATCACCCCAGAAGACGTCGCCCGCACAGTGGCCGACACCGTCGAGAACGCCGAACCCCCGCTGCGTATACCGGTCGGCGCACCGGCCGAGCGCCTGCTGGCGGCCCGTAAGCAAGCCCCAGAGGATGCCCCCTTCCTGGCAACCCAGATCGATTGGTAGCCCGTGCGGGCCCGCTGTCCCCGGCGGAACGCCCCTGCGGGACTCCTCCAGTACCGGGAGGTACCCACCTCGCGTGTACCTCTGGGCCATGCGCACGCCGGTGTGTGCCAGTCGCTCGCGCGCATGTCGCACAGGTAGGGAGCCGCGGCCGGTGGGGCCAACCTCCAGCAGTTGCTCCGGTCGCGCAGGCCGGCAGCCAGACCGCTGGCATGTTCCGGGCCATGGCGTTTCTCGTCCTTGATCCAGCGCCCCGTCCGTGCCAGGTCCCGCTCGGGGTCGGGGTCGGGGTCGGGGTCGGGGTCGGCGGCCATGGCCGCGGGGGCGTGGCCGCGGGTAAGGGCTTCTTCGGCTTCGATTTCCCGTTGATCCAAACGAGAGGTCATCGGCGGCATCCTTCGATCGAGTGACGCCCCCCAGCGATCGTCTTCACGCGTCGCCTGATTCGTTGATCATGCTGGGGTGACTCTTCGATCCCGAAGTGGCCGCCGTCGGATCCTGTACCCGACGGGCGCCGCCGCACTCTGTGTGCTGACCGCGCTGTCCGCGCTGCCGGCCGCCGCCCAGCCCGACGGGGCCCGGTCCGACAAGACCGGTCCCGCCGCCGTTGCCGCCGACCGGCCGCCCGCCACGGCCGCCGAGGCCCGCACAGCCGCCTATCTGGAATCCGCCCGCCACGACTCCGGCCGACTGCGGGACTTCTTCTGGAAGCTGCCCAAGGGTGGCGACCTGCACAACCACCTCTCCGGTGCCGTGAGCACCGAGTACCTCATCGAACTCGGCGCGCAGGACGGGTTGTGCATCGAGGAGGAGACGATGACCGCGGTGCAGCCGCCCTGCAAGGACGGCGCCCGCCCGGCCGCCGAGGCGCGCACCGACAAGGCGTTCCACCAGGAACTGGTGCGGGCCTGGTCCATGGAGGACTTCCCGCAGGACGAGTCCGGGCACGACCACTTCTTCGCCGCCTTCGGCAAGTTCGGCGAGGTGACCTGGCGCCACCCGGGCAAGCTCCTCGCAGAGGTCGCCGAACACGCGGCCCGGCAGAACCAGTCGTACCTGGAGACGATGGCGACCCCCGCCTCCGACGGCGCGAAGAAGCTCGCCGAGGAGGTCGGCTGGGACCCGGACCCGGCACGGATGCACCGCAAACTCCTGGCCGGGGGCAAGTTGGACAGGCTGGTGACCCAGGCCCGCAAGGAGGCCGACCGCACCAACGCCGAGTTCCGCACGGAGGCCCGCTGCAACACCGCGCACCCCCGCCGCGCCTGCCGGCTGCCTGTGCGGTGGATCTCACAGGTCTCCCGCGGCAGTTCTCCCGAACGCGTCTTCACCCAGATCGCGCTCGGCCTGAAGCTGGCCGGACGCGACCCCCGGTTCGTCGCCGTCAACCTCGTCCAGCCCGAGGACGGAGACAGCGCACTGCGCAACTACCGGCTCCAGATGCGGATGCTGAACTACCTGGGCACGCGGTACCCCAAGGCCCACATCACCCTGCACGCCGGGGAGCTGTGGCCCGGGCTGGTCAAGCCGGAGGATCTGTCCTTCCACATCGGCGAGGCGGTGAACGTGGCGAAGGCCGAACGCATCGGCCACGGCGTCGACCTCGCCCACGAGAACAACTGGCAGCAACTGGCCCGCACCATGGCCCGCCGGGAGACGGCCGTCGAGGTGCCGCTCACCAGCAACGCACAGATTCTCGGCGTGAAGGGTGACGACCACCCGTTCAGCACCTACCGGACCTACGGCGTGCCAGTCGTCCTGTCCACCGACGACCCGGGTATCTCCCGCACCGACATCAGCCACGAATACCAGTACGCGTCCACCACCTACCGGCTGCGCTACCCCGAATTGAAGGACCTGGCGCGGGCCTCACTCGAATACGCCTTCCTGCCCGGCCGCAGCCTGTGGCGCGGCAACCCGACGCGCGACGGCTATCGACCCGTCTCGGCCTGCGCGACAGCGCGCCCAGGTAGCGGCGAGCCCGGCGGCTCCTGCGGCCGCCTCCTGGCCGACAGCCCGAAGGCAGCCGCCCAGTGGCGCCTGGAGTCCGCCTACACCACCTTCGAACGCACGCACGCGCGCATGAGCTGACCCCGACCTGATCAGCGTCAGCGCCGAGGCGAGCTTCACCTACGGCGGTGCCACCGGCAAGGTGACGTCCACCGTCACCTCCGGCCTGCGGACCAAGACCTCCACCTCCACCTCCACCTCCACGACCAAGGGCATCACCCAGGAAATGGAACGCGAAGCCAAGCTGAAGGGCGGCCGCGCCACCATCGCCCTGTGGGTTCCGCAGGGACACCTACGAACTCCTGCGCTCCAACGTCGACTTCCTGGGCAGCTGCACCACCCTCGATCCCGACCTCACCAAAGTCGACAGTCACCAGTGAGCCGGCCGCACCCTGTGTCAACGTCGTGTCCGGTTCCCGGCGCGGCCGCGCAGCCAGCCACACAGCAAGAAACCTCACCGCGGACCGCTCGCTGGCCGCGGTCACCGCGACGAGCAACCGGTCCAAGGCCGACCAGCACCCGGCCCAGTGACTGCCCCGCACGTCGATGCCCGTTCCCTGTACGCCGCGGACTGGACGGCGACGAATCTGCGCTGGCAGCTGACCGCGGATCGGGCCGAGAAGGCCGCCCTGGACCAGCTGGCCCAGGGCGGCGGACAGCAGGAACGGGCTGTCGTCGGGCGCCGTGTGATGGACTCGAAGTGCCCCACCGCCGGGTGGGCATTGGAAGCGGAATCCTGCCTGGACGGCCTCCGCGATGACACCGGCAGATCGTCTGTCGACGGACGGGAGATCCGGTTCACCAATTCGACCAAGTACGACGCCCAGAGCCACGCTCATACAGGTCGGACAAATAGCGGTCTCAGCCAGATCAAGCTCAAGGGTGATGCCTGGAATACGAGCAATGACCTGGACTGGAAGGACAAGAACAAGAACGATGGTGCGCTGGCCACGTGGACTCGCCATGGTGATATCGGCACGACCGACACCATCGAGATGAACGACTACTACCTCCACCAGGGAAGCCCCGGAACGTGGGACACACCCTTCTACCGTCGAGCCGCAGCCGCTCATGAGCTGGGCCACGCACTCGGCTTGTGCCACAAGAGCGCCGCCTATGGGGCGTCGGTCATGGTGAAGAGCGCTGGCGATATTCCGTCTATCAAGCCGACCTCACGTGACCGCGGCGACTACCACAAGCTCTGGGGATGGTCAGCGTGAACAAGGAGGTACGCGTCGTCGCTCTTCCGGTCTCCGCCATAGCTGTCGTTGGAGCAGCAACTCTCACCGTGGTCCAGACGGTGGGCGATGACTCCAATGGTTCGTCGGAGCAAGAGAACCTTGTGGCCACGGACATGTCCCGGGATGAATACATCTCGTACGCCTCCAGCGACATCTTCTACGGCCAAGTGGTCAAGAAGGTCGGCGAGAACACCGGCGATCAATCCGGCGAGCTGGAACAGCAGTGGGAGGTGTCCGTCCAGAAGGCGTTCAAGGGCGCGGCCTCGGGAACGGTCGTCGTCAACACCGTGACATACAAGCGCGCCGACGGGACGACGTGGCCCGGTGAAGTGGTCGACACCGGGCGAGGTGGGGGCCGTCTACCGTGGCGTGCCATGACGGTTCTCATTGTCGGAGGCAGCGGGTTCCTGGGCACCGAGGTGGTCCGCCAGGCATCTGCCGCCGGGCATCGAATCGCCGCGACCTTCGCGACCAGGCCGTGCGCCGCCGCGGAGGCCACGTGGCACGAGATGGATCTGCGGGACGGCGACCGTGTCGAAGAGATCGTTTCCTCGCTCGCCCCTTGCGCAGTCATCAACGCGAGTAGTGGAAGCGCCAACTGGGCCGTCTCAGCCGAAGGATCCGTTCGCCTGGCGATGATCGCGGCGAAGTACGACTGCCGCCTCGTCCACGTCAGCAGCGACGCCGTATTCTCCGGCAGCCGGGACCACTACGACGAGTCCTGTCTCCCTGACCCCGTCACGCCGTACGGCGCGGCGAAGGCGGCGGCGGAGACCGGCATCCGACTTCTGGCTCCGGATGCCGTCGTCGCCCGGACCTCTCTGATCATCGGTGATGTCCGGTCCGAGCACGTACGCCTCGTGCACGAACTCGTAGCAGGCTCCCGGGCCGGAGTGCTGTTCACCGACGATGTCCGCTGCCCCGTGCATGTCGAGGACCTCGCCGCCGCCCTGCTGGAGCTGGCCTTCACCGATGCGTCCGGAGTTCACCACCTTGCCGGTACGGATGCCGTGAATCGCCACGCTCTGGGTGTACTGATCGCTCAGCGAGATGGACTCGATGCTTCCCGACTGCCGAGGGGCATCCGCGCCGACACCCCGCTTCTCGGCGCGCTCAACGTCCGCCTCGACAGCCGGGCCACCCAAGCGAAGTTGCGTACGAGACTGCGCGGCGTTCACGAGTTCCTCTTAACACCTTTCGCCTGCCCTTCCGAGGGGAGCAGCAGTGATCCACTGGAAGGAGAGGGTGAGCAGTCACCCCGGTAGTGCCGACCGATCATCCCGAGACCCGGTGGTCAGGGCGAGGGGCTGCCCGGGGTAGATATGGTGTGAAGTTTTCTCGGTATGACGCGTGTGGGTTTCCACCGCATCTGTGCCCGGCCTGCTCCGCATCCTTGGCCGTGCTGCACGCCGTTGGCCGCTCTCACCTGACCGGGCCCGGGGGACAGCAGGGGAGGGACTTCCGCGACCTGGCCGGGTGAAGCGGCCCCTGTCGTCCAACAGCGCCCCGCGACCGGCTCACCACGCCCGGCAGACGAGTTCCGCCCGGAACCGGCCGCGGCCAGCGGAAGGGCCCCGGTCATGGACGTTGACCGCTCGACCAAGGCCGTCTGCCGGCGATCGGACTGTTCGCGGCGCGGTGGACGCCGGGGCCCGGAGGTGACACGTGGCGGCGGTCCGGTCTGCACGGCTGGTGTGCCTGCGCGGGCCGGGACGTCGCCCGTGTCGCGCTCGCGGCGGGCTCTGGCTGCCGCTCCGCTCCGCCGCGGCTTCGCACGCACCCCGGCCCGGGCCCGCTCGCCGTGACGCCGACACACGTGTTGCGGCCCTCCGCGCGGGCACCCCCTGGTCTTGCCCGGGTAGCTGCTCACCCTCGTCGTGCACCACGCGGCGTGCCGCGATGACGGCCGTGACAGGTCAGCTGTGGGTGTCCCTCACATCGCTGACGGTGTTGTCCATGGCGGTCCGTTGTCTGACCTCGTCCAGCACAGAACGCAGCTCTCGGCCCCAGTCGCCGACCCCGGCCCCGCGGGTGCACGATGGAGACGGCGGAGCAGGTGCAGGCACGGGCCAGCGACTCCAGCCCTTCGGACGAGGCGAGTCGGAAGGAGGTGCGACGCCATGTCCCGGTACATGGACGTCCACCACGGGATGGCGGGGATCACCGCGGAGCAGCTGAAGCAGGCGCATCAAGCGGATCTCGCCATCGAGAAGGAAGAGGGCGTGCACTTCGAAAAGGCCTGGGCGGACCCCGATTCGGGCACAATCTACTGCCTCTCGGAGGCACCGTCGGCCGAAGCGGTCCAGCGCATCCATGAACGCGCCGGCCACCGCGCCGACGAGGTCCACGAGGTGCCGCTGACGGCGTGAGCCCCAGGGCCGGGCGACCTACATGGGCCCCTCCTTCGGTACTCGATTCAGCGAGACCGCGGTACGCGGAACCGACATGGTGCTCACCAGCGCATGCCGAATTGTTATCACCGTTGTGGCAGTCGGTATCGGCATCCTCGGCTGGTGGGTGCGCGCGACTACTCTGGGTGATTCGCGGCGCAAGTCCCGCAATAGGTGATCCGGAACGCCAGCCAGCGCCGAGCCCGGGGGCACCTTGAACTCCGTGACCCGCAGTGGCAAGGCGTACTACTACCTCGCTGACTCCATCGGCTCCGTCAGCCCTGAGAATCAAGATAGCCGCATTGGGCGGACCACAACTATGTGGCTCCGACCAAACTCTCTCGCTCTCTGCCGGTGTGGTCCGCCGGGTGGATGAAGAGAGTGCATCGCAGAGGGCGGCGCACCCTCCCAGGGAGGTTCAAGTAGCTGCTCCTGGCGGTACGGTCCCTCGTCACGCCCTGGATCATCTACAAAGACCCGGGAGGCCTGCCCCGATGGCGTTGACCCCCGGCCCCGGTCCGGGTGCGGGGCAGGCCGCCCTTCAGCATGCGCCGGTAGCCGGGGACGAGGGGCCGGCCGTCGGCGTCGACGACGAGCAGGGCCCGGGCGGCTGCGAGGCAGCGGACGAAGTCCGCGCCGCGCGCCGCGGACGGCGCCACCGCCGGGGCGGGGTTGCGCGGGGGCGACCGCGCGGGCAGGGCCGCTGCCCTTGCCCGTGCTGCTGCCTGAGCCGAGGAGGGGCTGGCCACGGCGGTGGTGCCCGCGGTTGTCGTGAGCGTACGTCTGATCAGGCCGCCGTGATCGACGTCAGCCTGGTGATGCTCGGTCTTGCCGCAACTTCTACGGGACCGGCGGTCCGGTTCGCGCGGCATTGCGTCGAACTGCCTCGGACGAGGCGATGATCCCGTTCAAACCGGTGCGGACCGGGTGCGCGGAGACACGCGGGGAGCGGGCGTCCGCCCCCGGTTACGGCGAAGGGGTGAATCGCGTCCTGTGCCGCCCGGCGCGCGAAGGCGGGTCAGGACACTGCCCCTACAGACCTGCGCGCGGAGGGGGAACACAGTGGAACAGCGGACTGAGGCGGGTGCCCGAGTGCGGTACTGGTTCGACACGACCCTGGCGCGCGGCACCTCGGCCCTGGTGGGCTGGCTGGTGCTGTTCTGCCTGGCCGTCGTCGTCCCTGCGAGCGCGGCGCTCGTGTGGACGAGCGGGCACGCCCCCGCCACCCTCTCCGGGAAGGTGGCGGCCATCTGGCGCCTGACCGGGGAGACGATGCGGCTGGGCGGCACCACCGGCAGTCCGGCCCGAGTGGCCCTGTCGGTGCTGCTGGCCCTGGTCGCCCTGGTCTACGTATCGACCCTCGTCGGTCTCATCACGACCGGGCTCACTGAGCGGCTCATCGCCCTGCGGCGCGGCCGCTCCAAGTTACTGGAGCGCGGCCACGTGGTGGTGTTGGGCTGGTCCGAGCAGGTCTTCACGGTGGTGGGCGAACTGGTCGCGGCGGGCGCCAACCAGCGGCGGTCAGCCGTGGCGATCCTGGCCGACCGGGACAAGACGGCCATGGAGGAGTCCCTGCAGAGCAAGGTCGGCCCGACCGGCCGGACCCGGCTGATCTGCCGCAGCGGTCCGTCGGCCGACCCGGCCGTGCTGGCGCTGACCAGTCCGGCCACCGCCGACTCGGTGATCGTGCTGCCGCCCGACGCGTCCCGCAGCGACGCAGACGTCGTGAAGGCACTGCTGGCCCTGCGGGCGACGGGGCGCGAGGACGACGTCGCCGTCCCCGTCGTGGCGGCGGTCCGCGACAGCGGCTACCTGCTCGCGGCCCGCCTGGCCGCCGGGTCGCGGGGCGTCGTCCTGGAGAGCGACACCGTCACCGCCCGGCTCATCGCGCAGGCGGCACGCCGCCCGGGACTGTCCCTGGTCCACCGCGACCTGCTCGACTTCGCCGGGGACGAGTTCTACCCGGCAGCCCACCCCTCCCTGGCCGGCCAAGAGTTCGGCGAGGCGCTGCTCTCCTACGGCAACGCCAGCGCGGTCGGGCTGATCCGTGGCGGGGTGCCCTGGCTGAACCCGCCCGCGCGGACGGTGCTCGAACCCGATGACTGTCTCCTCGTCATCGCCGCCGACGACGACACCGCCGAGCTCGCTCACTGCGCGCCGCTGGTCGACGAGCGGTCCGTGGCGGGCCCCCGGCCGCCGGACACCCGGCCGGAGCGGTTACTGGTGCTGGGCTGGAACCGCCGCGCGCCCCTCGTGCTGCGGGAGTGGGGCCGCAACGCACCCCCGGGTTCAGCGGCCGACGTGGTGGCGGACGAGGACGAGGCCGCAGTGCGGGCCGCCTGCGACGGCGGCGACGGCGATGGCGGCGACGGCGATGGCGGCGACGGCGATGGCGGCGACTGGACCTGTATGGCCCTCAGGGGCGACACCACCCGACCGGAGACCCTGGCCGCCCTGGACCTCGTCTCCTACGACAGCGTCATCGTGCTCGGCCAGGAGCCGCGGGCCGGCGAGCCCCCCGAGGAGCCGGATACCCGCACACTCGTCACCCTGCTCGTCCTGCGCCACCTCGAACACGGCCGGGAACTGCCAGTGGTCACCGAGCTCACCGACGACAGCAACCGGCCCCTCGCCCCGCTCGGCCCCGGAGCCGACGTGATCATCAGCGGCAAGCTGATCGGGCTGCTCATGGCGCAGATCTCCCAGAACCACCACCTGGCGGCCGTCTTCGACGAACTGTTCTCGGCCGGCGGCACACAACTCCACCTGCGGTCCGCCGCCGACTACGTCGTAACTGGCCACGAGACGTCCTTCGCCACGGTCGTCGTGGCGGCGCGCGAGCGGGGCGAGTGCGCCATCGGCTACCGCAGCCGCGCCGAGGCCCACCGGGCCCCCGGCTACGGGCTGCGCCTCAACCCGCCCAAGGCGGACCGCCGGCGCTGGTCCGAGGGCGACGAGGTGGTCGTGGTCGCCGGGGAGGGCCGCCGAGGCGCCGTCAGGAGCGGCGGACTCCCGCTTCCTCGCCGTACTCCCCGAGGATGATCACGTCAAAAGGGGGCCCCGAAGACGCGTATCGCGCACAGGGAGTCACCGAGACGGTGGTGGCTGCCGCACGCGGGCAGGGACGTGGCGCCCGAGCGGACGGCGCGCGCGCGTGATGTTCGCTGCGCTCATGTCTCCTGGCGCCGATCGGGGACACAGGGGTGGCTTCGGTCTGGAGAGCCAATCTCGCCAACGGCCGCCCCGGCCCGGCGTCCGGTCCGGCAACAACCGCTCAATTGCCCCCACTGCACATCAGTGACCGTCCCGGCACGGGATGCATCGTCGCGACCGCCTGGCCGACACCTACCGCGCCACCGCCGGCCTCGTCTCCGACCGCACCGCTCAAGAACTGCGCGCCCGCTGGCCCGCGCCCACCGAGGAGCAGGATGCCCCCACCCCGTACGGCCCGACCCGCGTACACATCCACGGGCCCGCCGACGGCGAGGCCCTGGTCCTGCTGCCCGGCGGCCTCGCCACCGGCCTCATCTGGTTCGCCACCGCCCCCGCCCTCAGCAATCAATACCGCCTGTTCGCCGTCAACCTCCTCGGAGACGCAGGCCGCACCGAACGCCGGGGCCGCCCGCTGGAGAAGGCCACCGACCTGACAGCCTGGCTGGACGCTCTCCTGGACGGGCCCGCACTCAAGCGCACCCACCTGTGCGGCCACTCCTACGGTGCCTGGCTCGCCGCTCGCCCCCGCCCCGCCGGCCTGCACATGCCGGTCCTGATCCTGCTCGCCCAGCACAGCCGCACACACCACGCCGCCAAGGTCGCCGCCCCGGCCTGCCGCCGACTAACCCACGCCGAGATCCGCGTCCTTGCCGGGGACACCCACCACACTTTGCCCGCAACCGCCCCCGGCGAACTGAACGAACAACTGCTGGACTTCCTCACCTGAACGCGCCCCGCCTCCGATGCGTCTCAGGCCAGGTCGCGCTGTGCCCACAGCCCGAGTCGCTGTGCGGTTGAAGAGGGCTCAAGCAGGGTCGAGTTGCTGGGTGCGGTCGGCCTCGTCCTTGACCAGGATCGCGAGGAGGGCCGCGACGGGGACACCCGCCTCGGCGGGATGTCGCAGGACCTTGGTGGGGTCTATGGCGTAACGGTTGCCGCGGCCCTCGCGGACGTGGGAGAGGTAGCCGGCGTCCTCAAGGTCGGTGATGATCCGCAGAACGGCGCGCTCGGTGAGCCTGCAGTGCACGGCCAGATCCCGTACGCGGACATGGCGGTCGTCGGCGATGGCCGCCAGGACCCGGGCGTGGTTGGTCAGGAAGGTCCATCCGGTGTGCGATTCAGTCTGCGCCTGCATACGGCCAGTTTACGGAACAACTCCAGACACCACATACATGTAATAGATTTCATGTATTGGTTGACGTGACGTATGTTTCAGGCGATCCTGAATCGCCTTGTAGTCGACCCCGGGAGGCAGCCATGCCAGACCGCGCCGACGGCGCCCTCTGCCCGGCTACCGGCTCTGCATACCCCGGCCCCGCGGTGCGGACTTCGGTGCGCGAAGAGGGTACGCACACCCACCTCGCGGTCAAGGGCGAGGTCGACCTGGACTCCGCCCAAACCTGGGAACAAGACCTGTACGGCGCCCTCAACGACTCGCGCCAAGGCCTCGTCCTTGATCTGCGAGCTCTGCGGTTCTGCGACTGCGCCGGCCTCAACGCGCTGCTACGCGTACGCCGGGCGGCGTTGCGGACGGGCAAGACAGTGACCATCGACTCGGCCGGCCCGGCCGTCACCCGCCTGCTCCACCTCACCCGAACCGCCGCTCTGTTCACCACCGCCCCCGCCGTCGGTCTTCCGGGCGCCCCCGTCGGGCAGGTCAGCCGCATCACACGGCACGCGTCACTTTGTCACCCCCGCAAACCGAGAGCCCTGCCTCACGCCAGCCGTCTGTGAACTGCTCCCCTTCCACGCCCTGTCCGCCGCGGACTTCGAGGTCGCGCTGCGGCACGACCCCACCGCGTGGGACGCCCTGGTCACCAGCCCCCCGGGGAACTGCGGATGGAACGAGCCTGCCTGCCGCCGGCGTATCGAACCAGGCACGGGGGCGACGTCGGTCAGGAACCAGGCTGTGGGACTGCCAACCCTGCCGAAAACCGCTGGCGGCCCTCCTCCGCCTCGCCCGCCAACGCATCAACGTCCTGTTCGCCATGCTCCGCGACGGCACCTTCTACGAACCCCGCCTTCCCCAGGGCGTCGAACTTTCCGCATAACCCCAGCAAGTCAAACCACCGAACCAAACCCGGGCGCCTTGACGAAAAACATGGAGGCACCCCCTGCAGTCAGACGCTGACCGGCCGGCCGTCATAGAGGACGTCCGCGCGATGGGCCCAGATGTGAGCCGCGTCGCGGCCAATGTCGAACCTGCGAAGCTCGGGCGCCTCGCGGTCGACCGGGGGTCGTGGGCTGGCTCCTCCGCCGGCGGGAGCGGCGCTGAACTTCCGCTGGCTTCTGTGAAGGAACAGACCGAGCAGGACGGCGAGGATGGCTGCTGCTGCGGCAGCCCAGGACAGAAGACGGGATCGGCGGGACATCCTGAGATCCTTGCAGGCTGCATTCATGTCCCCGCTGGGGGCTGCCTGCTTTCGCCTTGTTCCGGCCCGGTGGCAGGCCTCGCGGCAGCTGGCCGTGAGAGTGGCGGGCAGGTAAATGGCCGGCGCACAATCCCGCCGGGCCGGGGCGGCCAGGGCGCCGGCCTCCAACGACCACACACCTGAAGGAGTTTCTGCCTCAGGGGCGCGATGTCTTCGAGCGTAGCGGGGCGGAATGCGCCGGGCGTGTGCCCGTGTCGCGTGTGATGTAAGAGGCGTAGTCTTCTTTCGACGACGGTAGGTGTCGGCCGCGTCGACGACTGTGACTTCCTCCTTCCGCTGTGCGGCGCCGACATGTCCAGGGGTGAGTGATGATCCGCGCGGGACGGCGTGAGCAGGTCCAAAACAGTGCTGACCTGGCGCAGGTCATGGGTATGGCGCTGGGGACATTCCGTAACCGCAAGCCCTTTGCCGCGGACGGCTTCCCAGCTCCGATCAGTGCGGCCGGCGCGAAGACTCTGCTGTGGGACCGCGAGCAGACAACCGCCTTCCTGGCCGGAAGGGCGGTGCCGGCACTGCCGGAGACTGATGACGACGAGGACCTGCTGGAGCGGATCGAGGCCGCGCAGCTGCTCGGGGTGACGCCGGATACCTGGAACAGCTACAAACGCGACCCGCGGATCGCGCCGCACCTGGTGAAGGCTGCGGGGGTTGAGCACTGCCCCCGCCGCGTTCTGCGGGCCTTTCGCGAGGAGCCGGCCGGCCCCGGCGGGCACCGGCCCAAGGGCAGTGGCGACATGGTGCCCCGCGACCAGCTTGAGGCCCGCGTAGGCGAACTCCTGGACGCCGACACGGCGGTGACCCTCGCCCACCTCCAGAAAGAGCTGGGCATCGCCTACTCCACCGCAGCCCGGGTCCTGCCCCGCCTGCGCGGCGCGCGCATTGCCGACCTGGTCGAGGCCGAGGAGGGGCTGTCCCCGGAGCAGGCAGCGGCCGCGCTGGGCTACCCGCCCGTGGCACAGCGGGCAGCCGTGGCCCGGGCGCACACCGAACTGCATGCCCGCAGCCTGCAGGCATACGTCCAAAGCGTTGCCGACGAGGGCCTGGCCGAGCGGCACGAGGCAGTGGTGGTGCAGCCTGCCGATGACGTCGTGGCCGCGGGCCTGGTCCTGAACGCCAGCGCGCCGGTGCCGGCTTTGGTGTGGGACGAACGGTGGGGCTGGCGCACGGCGCTCAGCCGACGGCACCCGCTGGGCCGGGAAACAGGTCGGCCGCCCCAGGGGAAGGGCATCCGTTACTACAAGGGGGCACAGCCTGGCCCTGAGGAGGTCGTGGAGGGCATCTATGACGGGCGCCTGAGATCAAGTCGCCCGTCGACCGCCTGAACACGGGCGTAGATGCCGCGCGGGAAGGCGGGGCCGGGGACGTACTCCCTCGTGTTGCCGGCGCTCTTCGAGCTGCTGCTGAGTCCTGAAGCGGTGTTCGGCTCGGGCAGAAGGTAGGGCGAGCGGACAGAACCGCACGGCGCCCGGAGAGCCCCTCATGTTCGGCTTCAGTGCGGGAGGTCGGGACGAATCCGCGAACCGGCCACGTCTGCCTGCTCAGGAAGACAGGCTCTCACCGGCGAGCCCGACGGAGTTCGCGCGCTGGCGGCATGCGAGCCATAAGAGCCGCGGGGGTTAGAGTCCGGTTCCATGAGTGATCAGCACGGTGATGAGTTGTTGGCCTGGATCGGTCGGTACGCCTCCTACGCGCACCGGGCGGAGCAGGGCCCGGCGTCGGGGATGCGGGCCGGGATCTCCTTGACGGCCCGCCGTGGTCCGGATGCGCGGGAGGGGCTGCTGCGGATGGGCGTTGCGGACACGGTGATGGATGAGCCGGTGCTGTACCGGGATTTCGTCCAGCCTGCTGCAGGTGAGCCGGGCTATCTTCCTGGGGCGTCGTCGATAGGCATGCTCGGGGGGTGTGGGCAGTGGACCTATATCCTCGAGAACGATCTCGCCGCGACCTGGTATCTGGCCCAGTTGCTCGACCCGGGGCTGGTGGCGCGCGCGGATGAGGAGATCGTCTGCGTGTCGCTGAACCACCATGATCTTCCCGGCACGGTGGCCTATTCGCCCTTCGGTATGGAGGATGCGTGGACGGCGGAGTTCGGGCGGGGGTTCAGGGAGAGCCTGTTCGCTGCGCCGGAGGATCCGTCGGGTGATCTGGCGGCCTTCGATGAGGCTCTGACGCGGGCGGAGGCCGTGTACAGCACACTTCAGGATGGGCGGGCGTGGCGGGATGTCACGGAGGATGAGTGGGCGAGTGCCGTGTACCGGGCGGTCGGGGACCGCTTCGGTATCGGTGTGGACCGTGCACAGGTGGAGCAGGGGCTGCTGGCTGCCGTGGTGTTGCCCTTGCCGGAGTAGCGGGGCGTGATGGGGGCACGCTCGTGAGCGTGCCCCCATCACGGTCGGTCAGGTGCTGTGTGCTGAGACTAAGGGTTGTCCCGTAACGATCTTGGAGTTGGTCGCGGCAAATTCGGTTACGGTACTGCGGCTGCGTTTATCCGGTGAGGACGAGGTTGTGCAGGCCCGCGATGCCGAGCATGGCGTGATGGACACCGTCGCCTTTGAGCCGGCAGTCGCGCAGGATCTTCCAGGTCTTCATGCGGGCGAAGACGTGCTCGACGCGAGCCCGCACCCGCTTGTGCGAGTGGTTGTGTTGCCGTTTCCAATCGGGCAGTTCCTCGCCGGCCCGGCGGCGGTGCGGCATCAGGAGTCCGGTGCCGAGATAACCGCCGTCGGCGATCGTCGTGGTCTTGCCGACAGCGGCTTTCGCCCCTGATTGCTCCCAGGCTCTGCAGTCGTTGCGGTTGCCCGGCAGCGGTCGGCCGACCACGACGACGCGACGGGTGTCGGCGTCGATGGCAACTTGGTGGTTGGTGGAGTACCGGTAGTTCTTGGACTGCTCGGCGATGTTGTGGTCGCGGGTGGGCACCAGAGTGCCGTCCACGATGAGGACGGCGTCCTTGGCGAAACGTTGCCTGGGCTGAAGCGCGATCAGCGGGCCCAGATGACCGATGATCCGGTCAGCTGCAGACTTCGAGACGCCGAACAGCGGAGCGAGTTGGCGCATGGTCAAGTTCGTGCGCCAGTACGCCGCCACGAGCAGCACCCGGTTCTCCAGCGTTAGGCCCCATGGCCGTCCCCGTCGTACCGCTTCCGCGCCTTCGCGCCGCAGCGCGGTTACCAACCTGCCGAAGCAGCGCGGGCTCAGCCCGGTGAAGGGGGTTATCCAGGACGGCGCGGACGCCGTGATCACACCAGCCACAGCGAGATCGTCTCAAAGATCGACGGCATGGCACGATGACCGGCATGTCAGGTCAGGTCTGGGTGTCCCTCATATCGCTGGGCGGCGTTGTCCTCGGCGGCTCGTTGTCCTACCTCGTCCAGCACAGAACGCAACTCTCGGCGGAACGCGCTGGACAGCAACGACAGCAGATCGCCTTGTCGGAGGCCCGCCGCGGGGAACGGCTGGCCCTGCTGGAGCGGTTCGTCGAGGTGGGGGCCGAGGCCGAACGCTCCGCCTTCAGCCAGCCTTCCGAGTGGGAGGACACCGACGCCTGGTTCCTCAGGACCCGGGACGTCATGAACAGGCTGTGGGTTGCGGAGCGGCTCATCCGTATCCAGTTCCCGCTGCCGGTGCACGACGCGGCCCGCGCGTACTTCCTCGACCTCAACCGGACGGTATGGGAAGGCTTGCCCGACGGTGAAAGCGTGCGGGACTACCTGGAGGACAACCGGCTGGCGTTTCTGGACGCGGCCCGCGCGGTCGTGGGGTAGTACACCGCCACCTCGATAATCGTTTACGGGACAGCCCTTAGCCTCCTGTAGTTGGGCGTCATTGAAGGTGTACGGCGCGTTCAGCGCCCGTCGCCGTGCTCTTTCACGCACCGGGCCGCCGTTTTTCGAAGCTGCTCAGCCCGTACGCGCCCTCCGCTTCCAGGACCCGCAGCCGCGCGAACCGCGTGAGCTCCGCCGGACCCCGCGGGTGCCTGGGAGCCACACGTCGGGCGCGGGCCTCTGCTGCCACATCGGTCGCTCGGAACGCCTCAGTCCTGGGCCACAAATGGACATGAAAAGACGTCAGTTCACGCCGCGCGCGACGGTCGAGGAGTTACTTGGCCGCGGCCGCACGCTGCGCGCGCCGGATGAGTCTGTCATACCGTGTTGGCCCACAGCTTGTTCTGGTGAGAAGCAGGTCCGGGATAGGGGAGACAGTCAGGGCTTGTCTCCGCTGGGACAGCGGGCCGGAGCTGTGGCCACAGCTGGCCGGCCGGGAAGATGGGGGAGTACTCGTGCCCAAAATTCAAACTGGCAAAGGGGGCAATAGGTTTGACGGTTTGTCAAGTCTATGAATAGACAAGAGTCGCGAGTAGGCCCACCCTACAGCCAGCCCTAGAAATTCGCGGAGCGAATTTCTGCAGGCCGAATTGCGGAGCAATTCGAGCCGCGGACAACGGAGTTGGCCGCACCGGACGGCGGAGCCGGTTGGTGGGCAACGCGGAGCGTGGCCGTCTTTCCGCCACGTAGTGGCGGCGCGTCGTGTCTGCGGAGCAGACCGCGCGC
>NZ_JBITLI010000023.1:0-94433 GCF_044465085.1 Streptomyces sp. NPDC049813
CAGATCTTTCCGATCCGATTTCCTCGGGGTCTTGCTGGTCCTGCTTTTCGCTTTCCGGCCTTTCGGCCTTCCTGCGGTGTCGACTCTATCAGATCTTTTCGGGCCTGATTCCCTGTCAAACGGGTTTGCCTTCCGGGCTGTTCGGCCCTTCCGACGTCCCGAACATTAGCGGATCCCTGCGGGAAGTTCCTAATCGGATCGATCAGGTTCCGCGCAACCGGAATACGAATTGATAACGGGTACGCCGATATCAATCCCGGCCGGGAGATCGTGCTGGTGTTGGGGTGCCGCTCGAAGCGGCGGGAGGTGACGTCCAGGAGCCATCGGCTCCGGGGCAACTCGAAGGACCCTACGCCACCCGGGCCGGTAGGACAAAAGCGGGGTCCGGCACATGCGTGCCGGACCCCGCCACCAGGCCGTTCGGCCCCGGCGTCACACCTTGACGGGCTCCTTCGGCTCGCCGCCCCGCGGCGTCGGCACGTCCGAGCCGTCGTCGCTCGTGTCGAGCAGCGTGCGCTCGTCGAACGGCAGGTCACCGGCGAGCACCCGGTGGACCCGGTCGCGGTCCACCTCGCCGGTCCACGAGCCGATGAGCAGCGTGGCCACCGCGTTGCCCGCGAAGTTGGTCAGCGCGCGGGCCTCGCTCATGAAACGGTCGATGCCGATGATGAGGCCGACTCCGTCGACCAGGGCGGGCTTGTGCGACTGGAGTCCGCTGGCGAGCACCGCGATGCCGGAGCCGGAGACGCCGGCCGCGCCCTTCGAGGCGATCATCATGAACAGGAGCAGGCCGATCTGCTGGCCGACGCTCATCGGCTGGTCCATGGCGTCGGCAATGAAGAGGGACGCCATGGTCAGGTAGATCATCGTGCCGTCGAGGTTGAAGGAGTAGCCGGTCGGCACGGTGATGCCGACGACGGGGCGGCTGACGCCCAGGTGCTCCATCTTCGCGATGAGTCGGGGCAGCGCGGACTCGGACGACGACGTCGACAGGATCAGCAGGAACTCGCGGCCCAGGTAGCGCAGCAGCGTGAAGATGTTGAACCCGGCGGCGAACCGCAGGATGAGCGCCAGCACGATGCCGACGAACAGGGCGCAGGTGACGTAGAAACCGAGCATGATCGTGGCGAGTGCCTTGAGCGCGTCCACGCCCGTCTCGCCGATGACGGCGGCCATCGCGCCGAAGGCGCCGAGCGGGGCGGCCCACATGATCATGCCGAGGACGCGGAAGACCAGCTTCTGGATGTGCTCGACGCCGCGCAGGACCGGTTCGCCGGTGCGGCCCATGGCCTGGAGGGCGAAGCCGACGAGGAGGGCGACGAGGAGGGTCTGCAGGACCTCGCCCTCGGTGAAGGCGGAGACCAGCGTCGTCGGGATGACCCCGAGGATGAAGTCGACCGGGCCCTCGGCGGCGTCCTTGGCCGCGGTGTGGCCGATCTCCTTCGTGGCCTCGGTGAGGTGCATGCCGTCGCCGGGGTGCAGGATGTTGCCGACGACGAGGCCGATGGCCAGGGCGACCATCGACATGACGATGAAGTAGCCGAGGGCGAGGCCGCCGACCTTGCCGATCTTCGCGGCCTTCCGGACCGAGCCGACGCCGAGCACGATCGTGCAGAAGATGATCGGCGAGATCATCATCTTGATCAGGTTCACGAAGCCCGTGCCGATGGGCTTGAGCTCCTTGGCGAAGTCGGGCCAGATGAAGCCGACGGCGATGCCCAGCAGTACGGCCACGATGACAGCGATGTAGAGATAGTGCGTGCGGTCCCGCTTCACGGCGGGGGGCTTGGGCGCGGTCCCGGTCTCGGCCACGGTTCCTCCTGACGACGACGTCGGCGTACTGGAACGGTTCTGAAGGAATCCCGGAAGGATTTCCGTAGGGGGTCCGGAGGGGTCCTCGAAGGGTTCCGGAAGGGTTCACGTACGCACAGGCCGTGCGGCTCACGGTCTGCGGATCCCGGTGACTATCTCCCAGGCCGTGAGGACCGTCACCCTTCCGTTCATTTAGTTCGTGCTTATACGACCGGGCAGACTGGGCGGCATGCGCCTCCCCCTCCCCCGCAGCCTGGCCGGCCAGCTCTTCGCGATGCAGGCCGTCCTCGTCGCGGTCGTGGTCGCGGGGTGCGCCCTGTTCACGTACCTCAGTGACCGCGGGCAGGCGGAGACGGCGGCGCGCCGGCAGGCGACGGCGGCGGCCACCGCGGTCGCCGACGCGCCCTCGGTGCGCGCGGCGATCGAGGGGCGCGGGGACCCGTCCGCGGCGCTCCAGCCCTACGCGGAGGACGTGCGGCGGCACACCGGGGTGGACTTCGTGACGATCATGGATCCGGCCGGCATCCGCTGGACGCACCCCGACGAGCGGCAGATCGGCAAGCGGTTCCTGGGCCACATCGGGCCCGCGCTGCGCGGCCGGACGTTCCCGGAGACGTACACGGGCACGCTCGGGCCCTCGGTGCGGGTGGTCACGCCGGTCCACGGGGCCGGGCACCGGGTCGTCGGCCTGGTCAGCGCGGGCATCACCATCGACGAGATCACCGCGCAGGCGCGCGGGCAGGTGCTGGCCGTGGCGGGGGTGGCCGGGGCGGCGCTCGTGCTGGGCGGCATCGGCACGTACGTCATCAACGCGCGGCTGCGGCGGCACACCCACGGCATGAACGCGGCCGAGCTGAGCCGGATGCACGCCTACCACCAGGCCGCGCTGCACGCCGTGCGGGAGGGTCTCGTCATGCTCGACGGGCAGCGGCGGGTGGCCCTGATCAACGACGGGGCCCGGGAGCTGCTCGGGGTCGGGGAGGACGCGGTGGGCCGGGGCGTGGCCGAGCTGGGGCTGCCCGCGCCGCTGACCGGGGCGCTGCTCGCGGCCGAGCCGCGGGTCGACGAGGTGCATCTGAGCGCCGACCGGGTCCTGGTGGTGAACACCTCGCCGGTGGCCAGCGGGGAGCGCCGCGGGACGGTCGTCACCTTGCGCGATCACACCGAACTGCAGTCGGTGATGGGTGAGTTGGACTCGGAGCGCGGGTTCACGCAGGCGCTCAGGTCGCAGGCCCACGAGGCGGCGAACCGGCTGCACACGGTGGTGTCGCTGATCGAGCTGGACCGCGCCGAGGAAGCCGTCGACTTCGCCACGGCGGAGCTGGAGCTGGCCCAGGCGCTGACCGACCAGGTCGTCGGCGCGGTGAGCGAACCCGTGCTGGCCGCGCTGCTGCTCGGCAAGGCGGCGCAGGCCAACGAACACGGAGTGGAGCTGGTCGTCTCCGCGGACACCTGGATCGACGACGGGCTGCTGCCGCGGGCCCTGGCCGCCCGCGATCTGATCACGGTCCTCGGCAATCTCATCGACAACGCGGTGGACGCGGCGCAGGGTTCGCCGCGGGCCCGGGTCACGGTCACGGCGCGGGCCACGGCCGACGCGCTGCTGCTGCGGGTCGCGGACACCGGGCCGGGCGTGGACCCGGAGCACTCGGACGCGGTGTTCGAGCGCGGCTGGTCGACGAAGCCGGCGGGGCCGGGCGGGCGCGGGCTCGGCCTCGCCCTCGTACGGCAGGCCGTGCGGCGCAACGGGGGCAGACTGGAGCTCACCGGGTCGCCGGCGGACGGCGCCGTCTTCACGGCGCTGCTGCCGTGGGGACGGCCGGCGACGGAGAGCGGCGCCCCGCCCGTGCCGCGGGCCGCCGCCGGCGCGGGCACCACACCCACCGGACAGGACGGAGCGTCATGACGGACCCGCGGATCAGCGTGCTGGTGGTCGAGGACGATCCGGTCGCCGCCGACGCCCATGCGCTCTACGTCGACCGGGTGGCCGGTTTCGTCACCGTGGCCACGGCGCACACCGCGGCCGGGGCCCGGCGCGCCCTGGACCGGGTGCCGGTCGACCTGATCCTGCTGGATCTGCACCTGCCCGACGGGCACGGTCTGGCGCTCGCCCGGTCGCTGCGGGCCGCGGGGCACCACGCGGACGTCATCGCGGTCACCTCGGCTCGTGATCTGGCGGTCGTCCGCGAGGGCGTCTCGCTGGGCGTCGTGCAGTACGTGCTGAAGCCCTTCACCTTCGCCACGCTGCGCGACCGGCTCGTGCGCTACGCCGCGTACCGCACGTCGAGCGGGGAGGCGGCCGGGCAGGACGAGGTCGACCGGGCGCTGGCCAACCTGCGTTCGCCCGCTCCGGCCGCCCTGCCCAAGGGGCTGAGCGCGCCCACGCTGGAGCGGGTCACGCAGGCGCTGCGGGAGGCCGGCCCGGAGGGGATGACGGCGGCGGTGGCCGCGGGTTCGGTCGGCATCTCGCGCATCACCGCCCGCCGCTACCTGGAGCACCTGGTGGACTCGGGCCTGGCCGGACGCAGCCCGCAGTACGGGCAGGTCGGCAGGCCCGAACTGGTCTACACCTGGAAGTAGTGACGGGCGCCGAGTGAGGGCCTTCGGCGGACCCGGGAGCGGGGCGGCCGGGCCCGGGGTGAGGGTCTAGCGGACCCGGAAGCGGGTCACCTGGTCCTCGGTGGCCGGGCCCGCGCCGGACTTGTCGACGACGTAGGCGGTGCCGCCCGCGAGGAGGGCCACGGCGAGGGCGGCGGAGCGGCGGATCCTGAGCGTGAGGCGAGGCATGCGGCTTCAATCTCCCTCTGAGGCAGGGGTGTTGCACAACCACCCGCGGAGTAACTTAGCTTAGCCTAACCTAACTTCTACTCTTCGCTCCCGGATCGCCCCGGCCGGCCCCCGGGGCCCGTCTACAACGTTGTCACCGATCCCCCGCGGGGCACTGCACACCCATTGACCTTGCTCCGAACCGGCCCGTACGTTCACGGGCAGCCCCGCGAGGCAACGATGCCCGTGAGCTCCGTAGGAGGTCGTGCCCGTGCGCCCCACCGCCCCTGTGCTCATCGCCACCGCCCTGCTGGCCGCCGGATCGCTCACCGCCTGCGGCGGCGGCTCCGGCAGCGACGCGAACACGATCAAGGTCTCGTTCAAGCAGTCCATGGACAACCAGATCAAGGTCATGGACACGTATCTCGCCGCGATGAAGAAGCAGTTCGAGAAGGCCCACCCGGGCAAGAAGGTCGAACTCGTCCCGATCAAGGCCCCGGACTCCGAGTACTACACGAAGCTCCAGCAGATGCTGCGCTCCCCCAAGACGGCGCCGGACCTCGTCTACGAGGACACCTTCCTCATCAACTCGGACATCACCAGCGGGTACCTGCGGCCCCTGGACGAGTACCTCGACAAGTGGGCGGACTGGGACCAGTTCGTCGACACCGCGAAGTCCGCGGCCAAGGCCCAGGACGGCAAGACGTACGGCGTCCCGGACGGCACCGACACCCGCGGCCTCTGGTACGACAAGGGCATCTTCGAGAAGGCGGGCATCGCGACGCCCTGGCAGCCGAAGAACTGGGCCGAGGTCCTCGACGCGGCCCGCGCCATCAAGAAGAAGGTCCCGGACGCCGTCCCGCTGAACGTCTACACGGGCAAGCCGAACGGCGAGGCCGCGACCATGCAGGGCTTCCAGATGCTGCTCTACGGCACGGACGGCGCGGGCGCCGGCGCGGACCCGCTCTACGACAGCTCGTCGAAGAAGTGGATCGCGGGCTCGAAGGCCTTCAAGGACAGCCTCACGTTCGTGGACACCGTCTTCAAGGAGAAGCTCGGCCCCGACGTCTCCGACGCCCTGGACCCGAACTGGTCGACCCGGGTGCGCGGCGAGATGCTCCCGAAGGGCAAGCTCGGCATCGACCTCGACGGCTCCTGGCTGCCGCAGGACTGGCTCAAGGGCAGCGGCCACGAGTGGCCCGAGTGGTCGCAGAAGCTCGGGCTCGCGCCGATGCCCACGCAGAGCGGCCAGGCCCCCGGAAAGGTCAGCATGTCCGGCGGCTGGACCTGGGCCGTCCCGGCCAAGTCGGGCAACCCCGGCCTCGCCTTCGACTTCATCAAGACGATGCAGACGAAGGCCAACGCGCAGCGCTGGTACATCGCCAACTCCGGCATCGCGGTCCGCAAGGACGTCGCCGCCGACCCGGCCTACGTGCAGGCGCAGCCCGGCATCAAGTTCTTCACGGACCTGGTCGCCACGACCCACTACCGGCCGGCCTATCCCGCGTACCCGAAGGTCTCCACGGCCATCCAGGAGGCGATGGAGTCGGTGACGACCGGGGACGCCTCGGTGCAGAAGGCGGCCGCGACCTACGACGAGCAGCTGAAGACGGCGGCGGACGGACAGGTCGTCAGCAAGCCCTGAACGGACCGCCGCCGACCCGGCCGAGCAAGGGAAGGTGACCCCAGCCTCGTGAACCGCCGCGCCACGACCGCACTCCGCGCCCTGCCCGTCGCCCCGGCGACGATCATCATGCTCCTCTTCCTCGCCGGGCCGATCGCCTACTGCGCCTACATCGCCTTCACCGACCTCCAGCTCACCGGCCAGGCGGAGTCGTCCTTCGTCGGCTTCGCCAACTTCCGGGCCGCGTTCCGCGACGACGCCTTCCTGAACGCGGTGCGGCTCACCCTCGTCTTCACGTTCCTGTCGTCGATCGTCGGCCAGAACACGCTGGGCCTGGCCCTCGCGGCGCTGATGCAGCGGGCCTCGAAACCGGTCCGCACGGTCACCGGCGCCGTCGTCGTCACGGCGTGGGTACTGCCGGAGGTCGTCGCCGGTTTCCTGCTCTACGCCTTCTTCCGGCGCGAGGGCACCCTCAACGCGATCCTCGGCTGGCTCCATCTGCCGGACCAGAACTGGCTGTTCACGCTGCCGATCCTCGCGGTGTCCTTCGCGAACGTGTGGCGCGGCACGGCCTTCTCGATGCTCGTCTACTCGGCGGCGCTCTCCGAGATCCCCAAGGAGATCACCGAGGCCGCCGAGGTGGACGGCGCGAACGCCTGGCAGCGGCTGTGGCGGGTCACGCTGCCGATGATCCGCCGCTCCATCGGCACCAACCTGATGCTCAACACCTTGCAGACGCTCTCCGTCTTCGGGCTGATCTGGGTGATGACGCGCGGCGGGCCCGGCAACCACAGCCAGACCCTGCCCCTGTTCATGTACGAGCAGGCCTTCCAGAAGAGCATGATCGGCTACGGCACGGCGGTCGCCCTGCTCCTGCTCGTGGTCGGTTCCCTGTTCTCGCTGGTCTACATGCGCCTGCTGCGCTCGGAGGCATGAGTGGCCCGCCGCACCACCCGCAACCGGCTCACCGCCGACGCGACCCTGACCGTGGTCGCCCTCGCCTTCGCGCTCCCGCTGGCCTGGGTGGTCCTGTCCTCCCTCGACGCCGACGCGGGCCTGCGGGTGAAGTTCCCGGCCCACGCCACGCTCGACAACTTCGACGCGGTCCTGAAGCCGGACATCACCTTCACGCCGCTGCTGAACAGCCTGATCCTGTGCGGCGGGGCGACGGCGCTGACGGTGGTCTGCGCGGCCCTCGCCGCGTACCCGCTCTCCCGCTACCGCTCGCGCCTGAACAACCCGTACCTGGCGACGATCCTCTTCGCGACGTGCCTGCCGATCACGGCGATCATGGTCCCGGTCTACGCGCTGTTCGTCCAGGTCAACCTGATCGACACGATGGCCGGCACGATCTACTTCTTCACCGCCTCCCAACTCCCGTTCGCCATCTGGCTGATGAAGAACTTCATGGACGGTGTCCCGAAGGAGCTGGAGGAGGCGGCGTGGACGGACGGCGCCGGCACCTTCCAGTCCCTGGTGCGGATCGTGCTGCCGCTGATGGGGCCCGGCGTCGCCGTCGTCACGGTGTTCTGCTTCGCCATGATGTGGGGCAACTTCTTCGTCCCGTTCATGCTGCTGCTCTCCCCCGACCAGATGCCGGCGTCGGTCAGCATCAACGACTTCTTCGGCAACCGCGGCACGGTCGTCTACGGCCAGCTCGCGGCGTTCTCGATCATCTACTCGACGCCGGTGATCCTGCTGTACGTGCTGGTCTCGCGCCGCTTCGGCGGCGGCTTCGCGCTCGGCGGCGCGGTCAAGGGGTGAGGGCTGGGGCCGCTGTACGTTCCTACGAGTTGTGACGCAAGACGAACGCACCGTAGCCAAGCGGGCCGTTCCCCCCTACTTTGTGCCCGTGCAGCACACCGCCGCGTCACACCAGCCCACCCCTCCGTTCAACGCCCCGGCCGCCCGCCGCCTCCGCGAGGCGCTGGGCATGGCGCCGGGCCATGTCGCGTACGGCATGCGCGCGTCCTACGGGCTCGCGCACATCACCCCGGAGACGATCATCGCCTGGGAGCGCGGCGACGCGGCGCCGATGGCGGGTGAACTCACCGCGCTCGCCGGGGCCCTGTGGTGCTCGC
This sequence comes from Streptomyces sp. NPDC049813, assembly GCF_044465085.1. NCBI lineage: Bacteria > Bacillati > Actinomycetota > Actinomycetes > Kitasatosporales > Streptomycetaceae > Streptomyces > Streptomyces sp. NPDC049813. The sequence goes on from NZ_JBITLI010000023.1 coordinate 8,284, forward strand.
CGGGCGAGCTGATCGGCGCCCCGCGCACCCTGCGCGAACACCGGCTCGCGCTCGGGCTCGCACCGGAGGACGTGGCGCGGGAGGCCGGCGTCGACCTCCAGGCGTACCTGCGGATGGAGGAGACCGGCGACTGGCGGGGCAACGAGCGCCAGTCGAGCGCGCTCGCCGGGACGCTGCGGCTCGCGCCGCGCGCGTTCTCGACGGTGACCGGCCGGGACACGCAGCTGGCGGAGCTGCTGCGCAGCGCGGCGACCACGCGCTGGCAGGCGTACGTGCGGCCGCTGACCCGGCTCGTGCCGGTGCAGCGGCGCGAGGCGGAGGACGTGCTGCACGAGATGCACCTGGAGTACCAGGCGCTGATGACCGCCACCCTGAGCTGGGGCGGCGGCACCGCGGCCGATTCGGGCGACACGGGCCGCGACTTCCTGGACCGCATTCTGGACGAGTTCTGGTCCCGGATCCGCCACGCGTGACGGGCCCCTGACCGGGCGCACGGAGTGCGCACGTCAGGGGCGCGGGGAACTGCGCGAGCAACCACGACGGACGCGAGCCCGGCAACGCTCATCAGCGGGGCAGCTGAGAACCCGAGACCAGTGCCGGGCCCCTAGAAGACGGACTCCGCCTCCTCGATCCGGTCCGCCGGGACGGTCTTGAGCTCGGTCACCGCCTCGGCCAGCGGCACCATCGTGATGTCGGTCCCCCGCAGCGCCGTCATCCGCCCGAACTCCCCGCGGTGCGCGGCCTCCACCGCGTGCCACCCGAACCGCGTGGCGAGCACCCGGTCGTAGGCGGTCGGCGTCCCGCCGCGCTGCACGTGCCCGAGGATGACGGGCCGCGCCTCCTTGCCGAGCCGGGACTCCAGCTCGTAGGCGAGGGCGGTGCCGATGCCCTGGAAGCGCTCGTGGCCGAACTGGTCGATCGCGCCCTTGCCGTAGTCCATCGTGCCGTCCGCGGGGTGCGCCCCCTCGGCGACGCAGATCACGGCGAACTTCTTGCCGCGCGCGAACCGCTCCTCGACCATCTTGACCAGGTCGGCCGGGTCGAAGGGCCGCTCGGGCAGGCAGATGCCGTGGGCGCCGCCGGCCATCCCGGACTCCAGGGCGATCCACCCCGCGTGCCGGCCCATGACCTCGACGACCATCACCCGCTGGTGGGACTCGGCGGTCGTCTTGAGGCGGTCCATGGCCTCGGTGGCGACGCCGACGGCGGTGTCGAAACCGAACGTGCGGTCGGTGGAGGAGATGTCGTTGTCGATCGTCTTCGGGACGCCGACGACGGGCAGGCCCGCGTCGGAGAGCATCCGGGCCGCGGTGAGCGTGCCCTCGCCGCCGATCGGGATGAGCACGTCGAAGCCACCCGCCTCGGCGAGCTGCTTGACGTCCTCGCAGGCCGCGCGGAACTTGTCGCGCTCCAGCCGGGACGAGCCGAGGATGGTGCCGCCGCGGGCGAGTATGCCGCTGACCGCGTTGAGATCGAGGGGCCGGGCGCGGCCGTCGAGCAGGCCCGCGTAGCCGTCCTCGAAGCCGATCACCTCGTCGCCGTGGTGCGTGACGGCGCGGTGCACGACCGACCGGATCACTGCGTTCAGTCCAGGGCAGTCGCCGCCTGCGGTCAGAACTCCGATGCGCATCGTGCTGTGTCTCCTGCTCGCTGCCGGTACGTGTGAGCCACCGCAATTCTTCCACGCTCCGGCAGGCGCCGCGTTCGCCCGCGCCGCCGGGGGCGCTTCGGCATGCTGTCCAAGGGCACTCGGACCGCGCTGTACAGGACGTTCGTCCGGGGGGCGACTTACCCACCGCCAGAGGTATTGTCAAGAGGGCATAGCTTTCATTACGGCCATTTTTTTTGGCCTCGACGGAGACGGAGAGCACGCGTGACGCGCAGCGTGTACGTGACCGGGATCGAGCGGGGCGACGGCCGCCAGGTCGTCGAGCTGGGAGTGATGGAACTCCTGACCCGCCAGGTCGACCGGGTGGGCGTCTTCCGCCCGCTCGTCCACGACGGCCCCGACCGCCTCTTCGACCTGCTGCGCGCCCGCTACCGGCTCTCCCAGGACCCGGCGAGCGTGTACGGCCTCGCCTACGACGAGGCCGCCGCGATCCAGGCGGAGCAGGGCACCGACGAGCTGCTCTCGCGCCTGGTCGACCGGTTCCACGCGGTGGCCGGGGAGTACGACGTCGTGCTGGTGCTCGGCACCGACTACGCCGACACGCAGCTCCCGGACGAGCTGGCCCTGAACGCGCGGCTCGCGAACGAGTTCGGCGCCTCCGTCATCCCTGTCGTCGGCGGCAGGAAGCAGACCGCCGAGTCGGTGCGCGCCGAGGCCCGCAACGCCTACCGCGCCTACGAGGGCCTGGGCTGCGACGTCCTCGCGATGATCGTCAACCGGGTCGCCGCCGAGGACCGCGACGGCATCCAGGACAAGCTCGCGGCCCGGCTGCCGGTGCCCACCTTCGTGCTCCCCGACGAGCCCGCGCTCTCCGCGCCGACCGTCTCGCAGATCACCCACGCCCTGGGCGGCACGGTGCTGCTCGGCGACGGCGCGGGCCTGGCCCGCGACGCCCTGGACTTCGTCTTCGGCGGCGCGATGCTGCCGAACTTCCTGAACGCCCTGACCCCCGGCTGCATGGTCGTCACCCCGGGCGACCGCGCGGACCTCGTGGTGGGCTCGCTCGCCGCGCACAGCGCCGGGACGCCGCCCATCGCGGGCGTCCTGCTGACCCTGAACGAGCGGCCCGGCGAGGAGATCCTCAAGCTCGCCGACCGGCTCGCGCCCGGCACCCCGGTGGTCGCGGTGGCCGGCGGTTCCTTCCCCACGGCGGCCGAGCTCTTCGCGCTGGAGGGCAAGCTGAACGCGGCGACGCCCCGCAAGGCGGAGACGGCGCTCGGCCTCTTCGAGCGGTACGTCGACACGGCGGGGCTGCTCAGGACGATCCAGGCGCCCGCGACCGACCGCGTCACGCCGATGATGTTCGAGCACAAGCTGCTGGAGCGGGCCCGCGCGGACAAGCGCCGCGTCGTGCTGCCCGAGGGCACCGAGGAGCGGGTGCTGCGCGCCGCCGACGTGCTGCTGCGCCGCGGCGTCTGCGAGCTGACCCTGCTCGGTCCGGTCGAGCAGATCCGCAAGAAGGCCGCCGACCTCGGCGTCGATCTCGCGGACGCCGAGCTGATCGACCCGCAGACGCACGAGCTGCGCGACCGGTTCGCCACGGCGTACGCGCAGCTGCGCGCCCACAAGGGCGTCACGGTGGAGCTGGCGCACGACGTCGTCGCCGACGTGAACTACTTCGGCACGCTGATGGTCCAAGAGGGCCTGGCCGACGGCATGGTCTCCGGCTCCGTGCACTCCACGGCCGCAACCATCCGGCCCGCCTTCGAGATCATCAAGACGAAGCCGGACGCGGCGATCGTCTCCTCCGTCTTCTTCATGTGCCTGGCCGACAAGGTCCTCGTCTACGGCGACTGCGCCGTGAACCCGGACCCGGACGCGCGCCAGCTCGCCGACATCGCGATGCAGTCCGCGGTCACCGCCGACCAGTTCGGCGTCGACCCGCGCATCGCGATGCTGTCGTACTCGACCGGCACCTCGGGCTCCGGCGCCGACGTGGACAAGGTCCGCGAGGCCACCGAGCTGGTCCGCGAGCGCCGCGGCGACCTGCGGATCGAGGGGCCGATCCAGTACGACGCGGCGGTCGAGCCGAGCGTCGCGGCCACCAAGCTGCCCGGTTCGCAGGTGGCGGGCCAGGCCAGCGTGCTGATCTTCCCGGACCTCAACACCGGCAACAACACCTACAAGGCCGTGCAGCGCTCGGCCGGCGCGATCGCCGTCGGCCCGGTCCTGCAGGGCCTGCGCAAGCCGGTCAACGACCTGTCCCGCGGCGCGCTCGTGCAGGACATCGTGAACACCGTCGCCATCACGGCGATCCAGGCCCAGACGCCGGCCAACTGAACCCTCGTACCCGACGAAAAGGCACTCCTTCCGTGAACGCCACCCGAGTCCTCGTCCTCAACTCCGGCTCCTCGTCGGTGAAGTACCAGCTCCTCGACATGCGCGACGGCACCCGGCTCGCGGCCGGGCTCGTCGAGCGCATCGGCGAGGAGACCTCGCGCCTCAAGCACACGCCGCTGACCGGCGAGGGCGGCGGGGCCCGTGAGCAGAACCGGCCGATCGCCGACCACGAGGAGGCCCTGAAGGCGGTCGCCGAGGAGCTGGACCGGGACGGGCTCGGCCTCGACTCCCCCGAGCTGGCCGCGATCGGCCACCGCGTGGTCCACGGCGGCCTGTTCTTCTCCGAGCCGACGGTGATCGACGACGCGGTGCTCAAGGAGGTGGAACGGCTGATCCCGGTGGCGCCGCTGCACAACCCGGCCAACCTGACGGGCATCCGTACGGCGATGGCGCTCCGTCCGGACCTGCCGCAGGTCGCGGTCTTCGACACGGCGTTCCACACGACGATGCCGGAGTCGGCGGCCCGGTACGCGATCGACGTGAAGACCGCCGACGAGCACCGCATCCGCCGCTACGGCTTCCACGGCACCTCGCACGCGTACGTGTCGCGCAAGGCGGCGGGGCTGCTCGGCAAGGCGCCGGAGGACGTCAACGTCATCGTGCTGCACCTGGGCAACGGCGCGTCGGCGTCGGCGGTCCGCGGCGGCCGGTGCGTGGACACCTCGATGGGGCTCACGCCGCTGGAAGGCCTGGTGATGGGGACGCGGTCCGGGGACATCGACCCGGCCGTCATCTTCCACCTGATGCGGGTGGGCCACATGTCCGCGGACGAGATCGACGTCCTGCTCAACAAGAAGAGCGGCTTGATCGGCCTCTGCGGCGACAACGACATGCGGGAGATCCGGCGCCGGATCGACGAGGGCGACCAGGAGGCGCAGCTCGCCTTCGAGATCTACATCCACCGGCTGAAGAAGTACATCGGCGCGTACTACGCGGTGCTCGGCCGGGTGGACGCGGTCGTGTTCACCGCCGGGGTGGGTGAGAACGCGGCGCCGGTGCGGGAAGCTGCGGTCGCGGGCCTGGAGGAGCTGGGGCTCGCGGTCGACGGTGCGCTCAATTCCGTACGTTCCGACGAGGCCCGGCTCATCTCGCCCGAGTACGCCCGGGTCGCCGTCGCGGTGGTCCCCACCGACGAGGAGCTGGAGATCGCCCAGCAGACCTACGCACTGGTCGCCCCGCGCAACGACTGAGCACCCGCCCGCCCATTTGTAGATTCCGCCAGACGGAATATTCCGTAGCGAAACAAACCGATAGGATCGCCCCCATGCGCCGTTCCAAAATCGTCTGCACGCTGGGCCCAGCCGTCGACTCCGAAGAGCAGCTCGTCTCGCTGATCGAAGCCGGTATGAACGTGGCCCGCTTCAACTTCAGCCACGGCACGCACGCCGAGCACCAGGGTCGCTACGACCGGGTGCGGGCCGCCGCCGGGAAGACCGGCCGCGCGGTGGGCGTCCTCGCCGACCTCCAGGGCCCGAAGATCCGTCTGGAGACCTTCGCCGAGGGCCCCGTCGAGCTGGTGCGCGGTGACGAGTTCACCATCACCACCGAGGACGTGCCCGGTGACAAGTCGATCTGCGGCACCACCTACAAGGGGCTGCCCGGCGACGTCTCCAAGGGCGACCAGGTCCTGATCAACGACGGCAACGTCGAGCTGCGCGTCGTCGAGGTGGACGGGCCGCGCGTGAAGACGATCGTCGTCGAGGGCGGTGTCATCTCCGACCACAAGGGCATCAACCTGCCCGGCGCGGCGGTCAACGTCCCGGCCCTGTCCGAGAAGGACATCGAGGACCTGCGCTTCGCCCTGCGGATGGGCTGCGACATGGTCGCCCTGTCCTTCGTGCGCGACGCGAGCGACGTCAAGGACGTCCACAAGGTGATGGACGAGGAGGGCCGCCGGGTCCCCGTCATCGCCAAGGTGGAGAAGCCGCAGGCGGTCGCCAACATGGAGGGCGTCGTCGCGGCGTTCGACGCCGTGATGGTGGCCCGCGGCGACCTGGCCGTCGAGTACCCGCTCGAGAAGGTCCCGATGGTGCAGAAGCGCCTCGTGGAGATGTGCCGCCGCAACGCCAAGCCGGTGATCGTCGCGACCCAGATGATGGAGTCGATGATCACCAACTCGCGCCCCACGCGCGCCGAGGCGTCCGACGTCGCCAACGCGATCCTGGACGGCGCGGACGCGGTCATGCTCTCCGCCGAGTCGTCCGTGGGCGCGTACCCGATCGAGACCGTCAAGACGATGTCGAAGATCGTCCAGGCGGCCGAGGGCGAGCTGCTCTCCAAGGGCCTCCAGCCGCTGGTGCCCGGCAAGAAGCCGCGCACGCAGGGCGGTTCGGTGGCGCGTGCCGCCGCTGAGATCGCCGACTTCCTGAGCGCGGAGGCACTGGTCGCCTTCACGCAGTCCGGTGACACCGCCCGCCGGCTCTCCCGCTACCGCGCGGCCCAGCCGATCCTGGCCTTCACCACGGACGAGAACACCCGCAACCAGCTCTCGCTGAGCTGGGGCGTGGAGTCCCACGTCGTGCCGCACGTGGACAACACGGACGCCATGGTGGAGCTGGTCGACGCCGAGCTGGTGAAGCTGAACCGCTTCAACGACGGCGACACCGTGGTCATCACCGCCGGTTCGCCCCCCGGCGTCCCCGGCACCACCAACATGGTCCGGGTCCACCACCTGGGCGGCGTCGACCGCGCCTGACGGGTCCGCCGCACGTCACGCGCCGAGGGCGCCCCCTGTACGAGACAGGGGGCGCCCTCGGCGTCTGTGCGGCTCCCGGAACGGGTCGTGCGGGTCGGGGTCAGCTGTCCTCGACCGTGGAGTGCAGTCCCGGCACGTGCAGGGTGCCGCCGAACTGCGCGGCCTGCGTCACCTTCACGTTGGTGAAGTAGAGGATCGGCAGGTTGATCGGCGGCGGGTTGTCCGCGTTGAACGTCATGGGGATGAGCCCGAGCAGGTTGCCCGACAGCTCCTCCGTGTACATCGTGGTCTTCCCGTTCCGGATGGTGGACGTGGAGCCCTTGTCCGAGCGGATGTGGAAGAACTTGCCGTCGGGACCGGGGGCGATCTGGTGCAGGTCCCCGATGTCCGTCCCGTTGGAGATGACGTACTTCATGACGCGCTTGGTGGAGCCGTCGGCCATCCGGACGTCCACCAGGCCCTGGTAGTCCGCGCCCTTGAGCAGGAGCGAGCTGGCCTGCAGCTTCCAGACGTCGTTGGGCAGCTGCGCCGGGGTGTCCTCGTCGGCCCCCTCGGCGTCGGTGGCGACCGGGCAGTCGTCCGGGATGCCGCTGGCACTCGGGGACGGGGTCGCCGTCTCCTCGGCCTTCTTCGCGGCGTCCTCGGCGGCCTTGCCGAGCCCGTCCTCGGTGCCCTTGACCGCGTCACCGGCCTTGCCCGCGGTGTCCTTGGCCGTGTCGCCGACCCCGTCGACGGTGTCCTTGACGGCGGAGCCCAGGTCCTTGGAGTCCTGGCCCTCGGTGTCCTGGCTCTCGGAGCCCTGCGCGCCGCCGGAGCCGGTGGCCGACGCCGAGGGGCTGGGAGCCGGGCTCGCCGTCTCCTTGTCCTTGGGCGTGAACAGGTCCTTCAGCGCGTCGCCGACACCCAGCGGGTCGAGCGGGTTGCGGGTCTTGGACTCCGAGGGCGAGGGCGTGGCCGTGGCGGCGCTGCCGGACTTCGATCCGGTGGAGGCCGAGGGGGTGGGAGTCGGCTGTGCCGTCTCCTTGCCGCCCGCGTCCTTGCCGGTGTCCGCGCCCTTGCCGGTGTCCGCGCCCTTGCCGTCGCTGTCGTCGGTGCCCTTGCCGCCGGCCGTGTCGCCGGACGCGGAGGGCTTCGGGGTCGCGGACTCCCCGGCCTTGTCCTTGCCGGCGTCCTCGGCCTTGTCCTTGTCGGCGTTCTTGTCGGCGGCGTCACCGCTCTTGGCGTCGCGCTCCGCCTCGACCGCGTCGGCGCACGCCTTGTAGTCGTCCGCCGAGAACTTGGTCGGGTTGTCCGTGGCCGACGCCAGTGTGGGCGTCAGACCGAGTCCCATCAGTACGGCCGTGGGCATGGCCGCGATGGCTATCGCCTTGCCCGCGGGCATGTGCAGCCTGGTGAAAAGATGCTTCCTCGGTGCTGCATGCCGCGGCCCGGTTCTCGCACGAGAATCCCCCATGGGGTCCTCGTGGTGCACCTCGTCAGCCGGCACGGTGCCTCCCGTTCGTCCCGTTCTCCGGGCTCGTCCCTGACACATCGTCGTTTGCGCCCGCGACCCGATAGGTGGCTCCCGCGACCGGCGGCACGCCGCCCGGGTCCTGATTCCCGGCGCCGTCACCGCCCTGCGCGGGGGGCACGGCCGTCTCGTCAGCCGGCCTGCCCGGCGCCCAGGAGACGCCGAGGGCGCCGCCGATCAGGGCGAGCAGGAAGCCGATGACGAAACCGCCGAAGTTGGAGACCACCAGGGAGACCAGGGCGAGAAGAATCGCCGCCACACCCGCGAACACCCGGGAGTGCGGCTGGAACCACATCGTCAGGCCGAGCACCACCAGCAGCACACCGATGATGAGCGACCCGGCCCCCGCCGTCGTCGCCATCCGGATCGTCATGCTGCCGAGCGTCAGATTCGCGTACGGGAAGTACATGATGGGGATGCCGCCGAGGATGGCCAGCAGGCCACCCCAGAACGGGCGCTGACCGCGCCACCCTCGGAACGACTGGCGCATGTGACCCGGCTTCGGGTTCCGCCCTGCGTGCGCTTCGGCGCTCATCTCGTACAGCTCCTCGGGGATGGCGTTGATCTGTGGTGACGATGGCTGTCCGGTTTCGGGCACGGGGACGTCGTGGAGCCTCTCCCGCACGCCCCCGCGCCCGGCCGTTCAGCACATCACGTGCCTAGTCCCGGGCCCTGAGCGGACCCTTGCGGACTAGTAGCACTCGTGCTTGCCCTTCTGGACGCTCATCTTGAGGCCAGAGAGCTTGAACGTGGCGGCCGTCGTGGCCCACGCGCGCTGCTGGACCTTCTCGAAGTGCACCGAGTCGGCCTGCTGGGCGAACGAGTTCGGGTCGGCCTTGTCGCCCTGGTGGATGCCCGGGCCCTTGCTGGCGTCACCGGCCGCCACACCGATGTCGATGTCCTCGAAGGTCGCGTCGGCCTTCAGGTCATCGGCGTCGATGTAGAGGGTCTTGGCCTCCACCGGGTTCTTCGGGTCGTTACCGGCCTTCAGCTTCATCGACACGTCGCCGAAGACCGGAACCGGAACGACGACGGACTGGCACAGGTCGTGGATCGTGGCCGTCTTCATGCCGACCACGGCGACCGGGTGCGCACCCGTCTTACCGGTGTCGATGGCGCCGTACTGGGCGAAGCCCTTGCCATCGAGAGAGCTCGCCGTCACCTTGAACGACTGGCCCGAAACGCTGAACGATGCCGCAAGCGCGCCCTGGGACAGGGCCACACCTATCGCGGCAGTCGCCGCGACGCTCGGCACCATGACTACGGCGAACCGCTTCCATCTGGTCCCGCCACGAGTCACGGACTTCATGACTTTCCTCCTTCTCGGACGTACATCTCCGGCCCTGACTGCCCCTAGAGCGGCTCAGCCGGGCAGGGATGGGAGAAGTGCTACGTCCTCGGGAAGGAGAGCGCCCGCATCGGAGGCGCGTCCGCACCCTGATCACCGGCGATCACCCCCGAGCGACAACCACTGGTCGCACCTGAGCCATCACGCGCAACCTGCTGGACAGGCTCGACGGATGCCGAGACCCCCCTGTCCCAGATCAGCGGCGCTCCCCTTGGTTCCGCCGCCGACCTGCCCGGTGGGGACCCACGACCCCGCCGAGCGAATGGCTGTCGGACGGTGAGGAGTGGACCGAGCGTGCCCGATCGTGGTGCATTCCCGGCGCGGACACAAGGGGGTTCGTTACTCACGGGTAACGGACGGATAACCGAACAACGACCGCCCGACGTCGAACGGCGACTCACGGTGCCGCTCTGGCCATCGCCACAGTGGTTGATTCCGGTACATAACCGGGCAGAGACGGGGGCGTGGCTTACTCCAAGTAACAGCGGCCGCATTTACCAAGTTTTGGTAAAGTGCGGCCGCCGTGCGCCCTCGCGGACGGAATTTTCACCCCGGCATCACAAGCCGCGGTGTTTAAGGACAGGTCACCACGGGACTCAGAAGAGAACGCGGGCCAGAGCCGTACGCGCGGTGGTGACGCGCGGGTCGTCGCTCCCCACGAGTTCGAACAGCTCCAGGAGCCGGACCCGTGCCGCGTTCCGGTCGTCGCCGGCCGAGCGGGCCACCGCGTCGACCAGCCGGCCGAAGGCGTCCTCGACGTGGCCGCCGACCAGGTCCAGGTCGGCGGCGGCGATCTGCGCGGCCACGTCCTGCGGCTTCTCGGCGGCGTCCCTGCGGACCTGCTGCGGGTCGATGCCCTGCACCCGCTGGAGCAGTTCGGCCTGGCCGAGGCCGAGCTTGGCCTCGGAGTTGCCGGGGTCGTCGGAGAGCACGTTCTTGTACGCCTGGACGGCGCCCGCCAGGTCGCCCGCGTCAAGGGCGCGGACGGCGGCTTCGAGGAGCGCGTCGTAGGGGCCGGCCGGAGCCTCCACGACCGGTGCGGCGCCCTCCGTGTCCGCGGCGGCGTCGACGGCGATGCCGGTGAGCCCGAAGCGCTCCTCGGCGACCTGGATCAACTGGTCGAGGGTGCCGCGGATCTGGGACTCGGGGGCCGCGCCCTGGAAGAGGGGCAGCGCCTGCCCGGCGACCACCGCGAAGACGGCCGGGATCCCCTGGACCCCGAACTGCTGCATCAACATCTGGTTGGCGTCTACGTCGATCTTGGCCAGCACGAAGCGGCCGCTGTACTCGACGGCGAGGCGCTCAAGGAGCGGGCTCAGCTGCTTGCAGGGCTCGCACCACTCGGCCCAGAAGTCGATGACGACGGGCACCTCGGTGGAGCGCTGCAGGACATCCCGCTCGAAGCCGGCCTCGTCGACGTCGATGACGAGGCTCGACGGCGACACGGCGGCCGGGCCGCCGCCCTGGCGGGCCGCTTCGGCGCGCGCCTGCTCCGCCTTCGCCTTCGCCTCCTGGGCCGCCTTCACCGCGGCGAGATCGACGACTCCGCTCATGGACATGTTCCGTGGCTGCATGCGTACAGTCTCCCCCTTCCGCGGACAGTTGTGGGCCGGGTCCCCTCCGTCGCCTCCCGCCGGATTGCGAGGCGTACGGAGCGGACTCGGCCGAACGCTCCGGTGCCGGGTCCCCACTCGGTACCTGCTGCTCGGCACCGGATCCCCACCCGGTGCCTGTGGTTGCCGCTCGTCCGGTCCGCCCGGGGTGCAGAGCCGGGCCGGTCGTACGAGATGCGCTTTCGCTACGAGTCGTAGCGTAACTGTCTCCGGTGCGGCCCCGGGGAGCCCCCGACCGTGATCTGCCTCACGTGCGCCGTCCTGGCTACCGGCCGGTATGGTCGCGTCCATGCAGCGCCGCACCCCGCCCCCGCCAGGCCGTCTCGGCCGTCCGCGGTCCGCCGCGGCCGACGCGGCGATCCTGGAGGCGACGCGCGACGCCCTCGTCGACCTCGGCTGGTCGAAGCTGACCCTCGGCGACGTGGCGACCCGGGCCGGTGTCGCCAAGACGACGCTGTACCGGCGCTGGGCGGGCAAGAACGAACTCGTGGTCGACGCGGTCGCCGTCCTCTTCGATGAACTCGAACTGCCCGATAATGGTTCCCTCGCCGCCGACATCGAGGGCGTCGTCCTCCAGTTCGCGGCGATCCTGGACCGCCCGGAGACGAAGACGGCGCTCATGGCGGTGGTGGCGGAGTCCACCCGAGACGCCCCGCTCCGCGAACGCATCCGCACCTCGATCGTGGACCGCCAAAAACGCCTCGTCCTGGAAGGCCGCGCCCGCGCGGAGCACCGCGGCGAACTCCCCCCCGAGCCCGACCCCCGCGCGGCCGCGGCGACGGCGGACCTCATCTTCGACGTGACCGCGGGCGCGGTGGTCCACCGGACGCTGGTCAGCGGGGAGCCGGTGGACGCGGTGTGGGTACGGCGGTTCACGGGGTTGTTGCTGGGAGGACTGGCGTCGGCGGGGTGAGGTTCCCACGCCGGGGGCCGTCGGTCGTCGACATAGGCCAGTTGCAGCCTTTCAGGACGGAGACAATCCTTCTCCATCAGCGCGCTCTACACGGATTGTAAAAGGGTCCATATCATCACTTGCATCAATAGCATAAAATCCGGCAGAGGTGATAATGGTCATCAGTGCGCTATGCATCTCTGTAGAGATTACCCCATAGTGACGGACGTCATCATTATCCAACTCGCCAGTCATTACACGCTGCGCGACGCTCTTGCTCAAAGGTGTGCTCACTTTCCATTTCACGAACACACCGCCCTCCTCATCACCACTGAGGTCGACTGCCACTTCGGGCCCCGCGTCATCCCCGCTGTCCGAAGTCTGCGATACGGCAAGTCCTGCAAGTTCTAGCGCCCGAATCACATCACTCGCGAGTTTATTCCATTCGGAAATTACATCTTCCGTTGCCTTGCTTCCGTACACGCCATCTCCTATAGGGCTACATAGAACGGGGGGCAGGTCCACTCAGACCTACCCCCCTCATGGGATGCTAGTCGGAACTAGCTGATGTTTGCCTTGATCATCCGTATCAGCTCCTCTGTCATGCCTGAGTTGGCTATTGAGTCGGACCCCCAGGGGACCGACCAGTGAATAGGAGTACCCTCTGCAAGGCCACCGTCCAACAACGGGCCACATGTGGGGCACGGTTGCCGTTCGCTGTAGATCTCCTCGATGTCCTTGGCCGAAAAGCCAGCGTCATCAAGCTTGTCCAGGATCACCTCTTCGGCGTGTTTTCCACTGCCAGCCTCGGCGCTCACTCCGTATACGAGGTCGCCGTCACGCCCCGTCCACCCGCGCACTTTGGCTACCGCAACATTTCGGATCTTACCCTTCAGAGGCAGGCCACTACCTATCCGCACCTTGAGTGCCAGGCGGGAGAGCGCATCGCTGTTATAAGCGATCAAGCCGAGGCAAGAATATTCCGGTGTCGGGCTTCCCCCGGCCGCCTTGACCAGCGCGCGTGCCGTTTTACCCGTCTTGCATGCCTTGACGAACCACGACGACATCCGCTGAGCGATGCCTGCGATGACAGAGTCGGACAGCTGCAGCGCGCGCAGCGCCTGCCAGGCGTGGGCGAATCCACTGCCGGCCCGCGCTGAGACGTTCAACGACCGGATGGCGTCAGCGAGGGGCTTGATTGCCTTGCCGGCAAACAGAGAAGCGACGTCCACAAGGGCCCAGGCGCAGCCGCTCCAGTTGCCGCTGTCACCACCCGGGATGATCTTCTGGCTGCACTTGATCCAGCTGCCGAAGAGGATGTCTATGGGGTCTACGTCGGACTGATACTCCTCCATGGTGATCGTGTGGGTGACTGTTTTGGACAGAACGTCGGTCGGATGCTCACCCAGGTACACGGTTTCGCTGTCCGGGCACGTGTACCTCGAAGGGTTGAGTTCCTGCGCTCCGCAGAAGTAGAGGTCGAGGAACTGGCGGCCCTTGATCGTCGCCGTGATCGTGCAGTTGCCCTTGTAGAAGAGCTGATCGAACCAGCCGTCGCAGCCTTCCGTCTTATGGGTGACCTGCGGCTCGCCAACCTGCTCGATGTGGTCGACGACGTAGAAGAGGTTGCCGAGAGAACCACCGGACCCGTCAGGCACGGTGCCGGTCACGATCTGCTGGTCCTTGTCGGCTTTCTCCGTGCGGTCCGCGGTGTCCTGGGCCTCCTTGGCGTACTTGTCCGCGTCCTTGGCGGCCTCCTCGGCCGCCGTGGCGTCCGCGTCCGCGCGGTCGGCGGCGTCGCGGGCGTCCTTGGCCGCCGCTTCGGCCTGGGACGCCGCGGCGCGGGCCCCCTCGGCGTCCAGTTCGGCCGCGTCGGCCGAGTCGCGGGCGTCCTTGGCGTAGCCCTCGGCACGGCCTGCCGCGCGGTCGGCCGCAGCCGCGTCCTCCGTGGCCTGTCGGTCGTACTCGATCGTGCGAGTCAGTGACTGGCTCGCCTTGGACGCGGCCAGGGCGGCGGCGGCCGAGTAGCCGAGGGCCTCCTTGGCGTAGCCCCGGGCTTCGGAGGCGGCCGCGGCCGCGCCCGCCGCTGCCTGGAGGGCCGCCTTCGCGTCGGCCGAAGCCTTGTCTGCCAGGGTCTTGGCGAGCGCCGCCTCCTTCACGGCGTTCTTGGCATGGGCATCGGCGACCGCCGCCTGCTGCTCGGCGATGGACTTCGCGCCCTGTCCGGCCAGGACGACCAGCGCGGCCGCGGAGTCGGTGGTGACATACGGGGAACCGAGCTGGATCGCGTCGTTGGCCGGCTGGGCCACACGTGCCGCCGCGTGGTTGGCGTCGGCCGCCGCCTGGGCCGTGGTGAAGGCGAAGCCAGCCGCCTTGGCCGCGGCGACCCGCGCCTTGACGGACTCCTTCAGCGCCTCGTCGGCGTGGGTCTGCGCCTCCTTGGCGTGCTTCTCGGCCTCGTCGGCGTCCTTGACCGCGGCGGCCGCCTCGGCGGCCGCGCTCTTGGCGGCGGCGATGGCGTCCGCGACGGCGCTGGTGGCCGTGCGTACGGCGGCGTCCGCCACCAGCTTGTCGGCCTGGGCCGCATCCGAGTCCGCGCGTGCCCGGCTCGCGGCGGCTTCCGCCCGCGTGGCCGCGGCGTCCGCGTCCGCTGCCGCCTGGGTGGCGGCGTCGGCCGAGGCACGGGCGTTCTTCGCGGCGGTCTCCGCCGTGGTGGCCTGTCGGTCCGCTTCGTCCGCAGCCGCACGGGCCGCGGTCGCCGCGTCACCCGCGTCCAGCGAGTCGGCGTAGGCGCCCTTCGCGTCGGCCTTGGCGCGGGCGGCGTCGGCCTTCTGCTCGGCGTCCCAGGCGTCGTCCCGTTTGGGCCTTGGCGTTGTCGCGCGCCGTCTCCGCGTCCTTGCGCCGCGCGGACGCGGTCTCGGCCGCGGTCTCGGCCTTGCCCTTCGCCTGTTGGGCCGTGGTGTTGTACCCCTCGGCGTCCTTGCGGTGCTGGGCGGCCTCCACCCGTTTGGCGGCCGCCTTCTCCTTCTCCGCCTTGGCCGTCTTCTCCTCGGCCTCGGCGTCCAGCCGCTTGGCGTGGGCGTCGGCCGCGGCGGCCTTGGCGTCGCCCTCGGCGGTCAGGGCCACCTTCAGCTTGGCCTCGGCGGTCTCCTTGTCCGCCTTGGCGTTGTCGCGGTGCTGCTTCGCCGAGGCGGCGGCCCACTTGGCCTGGAGCTCGGCGTACTGCGCGGACTGCTTGCGGAACTCGGCCTTGGACTGCGCCGCCTGCGCGAGGGCGCGCTGCGCGATCGTGGCGCTGTCGGCGGCGGAGGCACGTGTGGCCGCCTCCGCCGTCGTGCCCGCGACGACCAGGGCGTCGACCGCGGCCTTGATGCCGTGGGTGACCTGGGCCTTCTGCTGCGCGGCCAGGAGACCGCGGCCACGCGGGGCGCCGTTGGCGTCCGCGGTGGCGTACGCCTTCTGCTCGGCGGCGTCGCTGGCGTTCACCAGCGCCTTGAGCATCGCCTGCTTCGTCTTGAGCAGGGCAAGCTGCGCTTTCGCCGACTTCTGGACGGACACGAGGTTCTGCTGAGCCAGGACGAACTGCGCCGCCGGCGGCTTGAACGACGAGCTGCCGCCGGCCCCGCCCGGGGACCAGTAGGACTGCCAACGGGCGATGTGGTCGGCCACCCAAGAGTTGCCGAGCATGCTCCCGAGGGATTTCGATGTGGAGACCAATGCCGCCGTCGCCGTGGCGTTGGAGTTCAGGATCTGGTTGCGCTCCGGGGCCTGGGAGGCGATCTCCTGCTGCCACTCGGTGGTGGCCGTCCCCAGCTCGGCGCCCAGTACCTCGTCGGGATCGATCGGGTCACGCCACGCGCATGCGGCGAATCGGGCCTTGAGGTTCTCGACCCCGATCCGGAACTCGGCGCTGCCCGGCTCCGGCGCCGACGCGGGAAAGCCGCCCGACTCCAGGAAGATACGGGCGTTGTCCGCCCCCGTCGGCTCCAGGTCCCAGTTCGTGAGGTAGTCGTACGCCTGGTGCCGGTCGTAACCGGGATTCGTGCCGTCCGTGTCACCGCCGTAGAGCGGGGCACCCAGGCCTTTCACCGCGTTCTTGGTCGCGTCGTCCGCGAGCGGGGTGGGGTCCTCGTAGAAGTCGTCCTCCTGCTTCCAGAACCGGTCGGCGTACCACGTGCCGAGCCCGGTCTGCTGGTAGAAGTCCTTCTTCCCGTCACCGGGTGAACCGGGCGGCCAGTGGAAGCCCGTCTCGGTGAACCCACCGGGTGTGTCCAGGCCGGCGAGCTTGGACTGCCACCCGCGCATCTGGACCGGGATGTCGTCCATCGCGGCGTCAGCCGCGGCCTGATCGGTGTCGTAGGCCTTACTGAGGGGGGTGTCCTCCCAGTAGTCGCTGTCGGCGAGCGTGTGCAGGGCCTCCGGTGTCTGGTTCAGCGCGTCCTGCGCCTTGGCCGCCATGGACGTACCGCCCAGCCGCAGCACCCCGTTCATCAGGCACTGGTCCTGCCGCAACTGCTCGTCGGCCGTGTCCTCGTACCAGTTCTGACCGACGTTGGCCCTACGGTCGTCCCCTCCCGGTGTCAGGGCGTCCGGCCGTGCGGCGAGCCCTGCGAGCAGGGCCAGCGCGGTGACGGAGGTCAGTGCCGGCGCGAGCCACACACCCCTCCGCCGTCCACGCGTGTCCGACGTTCTGTTGAGTCTCAACCCGAGCCCCCTCGTGGACCGCTCCCCGGCGGTCCACCTATGTCATGGGCCTGACACCACCGTCCTCGCGAGAGAACAGGGCGACGCCCGGTTCAGGGGCGCGACGGTCCGGCGCGAGGCGCGCTGTCGGGCCGCACCAGCATGGCGTTCTGCACCGAGACGCCACAGGAAACACACATCACACACACAGTAAGTGCATGGGGCAAGCTTTCCTGGGCGGCCCCACCCCGCCCCGGAACAGCACAAACACGCCAGGTGTGACGGGTGGTCACGGGCCGTGGCGAGGTCAGGCGTTCCGCCCTCTCCGGCCACCTCGGCCCTGACCTCGTACGTCCTCGCAGGTCAGACCTGGTACCGGCCGGGCGCGAACAGCTCCAGGTGCCGCGCCACCCAGGCGGACGTCCGCCGCAGACCCTCGGTCAGCGTGACTTCCGGTGCCCAGCCGGCCCATTCGCGGGCCCGCATGTTGTCCGAGAGCAAGCGGTGGACCTCGCTTCCCGCAGGGCGCAGGCGGGTCGGGTCGGTCACCACTCGGGCGTCCTGGCCGGAGGCCTGGATGAGGGCCTCGGCAAGGGCGCCGATCGAGATCTCCTGGCCCGTGCCGAGGTTGACGACCTGGCCGAGCGCGCGGTCGCACTCCGCCACCGCCAGGAAGCCGCGGGCCGTGTCCGTGACGTACGTGAAGTCGCGGGTCGGGGTCAGCGAGCCGAGCCTGATCTCGCGGGCACCTGAGTGGAGTTGGGCGAGGATCGTGGGGATCACGGCGCGGGCCGACTGGCGGGGACCGTAGGTGTTGAAGGGGCGGACCACCGTCACGGGGAGTTCGAAGGCGTGCCAGTGGGAGAGCGCCATCATGTCCGCGCCGATCTTCGAGGCGGAGTACGGGGACTGCGGCTGGAGCGGGTGGTCCTCGGAGATCGGGGCCGTCAGCGCCGTGCCGTAGACCTCGCTCGTGGAGGTGTGGACGAGGCGGCGGACCGCGTGGCGGCGGCAGGCCTCGGCGACGTTCTCGGTACCGGCCACGTTCGTGTGGACGTAGGCGCCCGGCGAGTCGTACGAGTACGGGATGCCGATGAGCGCGGCGAGGTGGAAGACCGTGTCGCAGCCGGCGACCGCGTCGTGGACGCGGCCCGCGTCGCGGACGTCGCCGGCCAGGAACTCGACGCGGGGGTCGTCGAGGAGGTGGGCGAGGTGGCCCTTGTCGGCGTACGGCTTGTAGTGGACGAAGGCGCGGACGTGTGCGCCCGCGTCCAGGAGCAGGTCGACGAGGGTCGAGCCGATGAAGCCCTCGGCCCCGGTGACGAGGACCGTGCGCCCCGCCCAGCTGGTTGTCGTCGTGTTCATATGTACTGCAACTCCCTTTTCTTTCCTGCGAGTTCGATGACGTGGTCCGCCAGGAGGCCGGCCGCCCCGGCGTGCGGCCCCTGCGGCGCGGCCGCCGACATCGCCGCCAGCCGCGCCGGGGCGGCGAGCAGCGGTTCGACGAGGGCCGCGAGGCTGTCGGGGGTGGTGTCGGCGTCGGGCAGCAGGAGGCCCGCGCCCGGGTCGCTGAGCACCCGCGCGTTGTGGGTCTGGTGGTCGCCCGGCGCGTGCGGGTACGGGACGAGGACGGCCGGGACCCGCGTCGTGGCCAGCTCGGCGACGGTCGCCGAGCCCGCCCGGCACACCACCAGGTCGGCGGCGGCGTAGGCGAGGTCCATCCGGTCGAGGTAGGGGACGGCGACCGCGGGGGTGCCGAGGAGCCGGCGCCGGGTGTCGTCGAGGGCGGTCGGGCCCGTCTTGATGAGGAGGTGGACGTCCGTGCGGCCGCGCCAGCGGGCTGCCAGGCCCACCGCAGCCTCCGTCAGGCGGGCCGCGCCGAGGCTGCCGCCGTTGACGAGGACGAGCCGGGCGCCGTCGGAGACGCCGAGTGCGCGGCGGGCCGGGTCGCGCAGGGCGGACCGGTCCAGGTCCGCGAGGGCGGCGGCGATGGGCATGCCCGTGGTGTGCGCCCGGGCGCCGCCGGGCAGGTGGGCGCGGCTGCGGTCGAAGGCGACGGCGAGGTGCGGGGTGAGGCGGGCGGCGAACCGGTTGGCGCGGCCGGGGA
Source organism: Streptomyces sp. NPDC049813 (assembly GCF_044465085.1). NCBI lineage: Bacteria > Bacillati > Actinomycetota > Actinomycetes > Kitasatosporales > Streptomycetaceae > Streptomyces > Streptomyces sp. NPDC049813. The sequence goes on from NZ_JBITLI010000023.1 coordinate 27,141, forward strand.
CCGCGTTGGACTCGTGGATGAGGCTCGGCAGCGCCGCCATGCGGGCACCCACGATGACGGGTGCGCTGGGGTAGCCGCCCATGCCGACCGCGACCTGGGCGCCCTGCGCGCGCAGGACGGCCTTGCACTGGGCGCCGGACTTCAGCAGCGCCGCGGGCAGGAGGTAGCGGCGGGCGCCGAGGGAGGGGTCGAACGGGATCATGTCGACGGTGTGCAGGCGGTAGCCGGCGGCCGGGATCAGCCGGGTCTCCAGGCCGCGTTCGGTGCCGACGAAGGAGATCACCGCGTCGGGGACGGCCCGGCGCAGGGCGTCCGCGAGGGCGAGCCCTGGGTAGATGTGGCCGCCGGTGCCGCCCGCGCCGATGACGACGGACAAAGGGGTGCGCAGGGCGCTGCGCGAGTCGCTTCGCATGAGAAGTGAGCGTCGCGGGGTGCTCTAAGAGGGTTTTAAGAGCCCGGTTTGGCACCGTGGTGACCATGAGAACAGCGAGCGAGCGCGGGGCGGCCAAGGTGCTGGTCGTGGACGACGATCCCGAGGTCCGCTCGGCGGTGGAGGACGCGCTGAGCGTCGAGGGGTACGTCGTGCGGGGCGCGCCGGACGGGCAGCGGGCGCTGAGCGCGCTCGCGCACTGGGAGCCGGACGTCGTCGTCCTCGACGTGATGATGCCGGTCCTGGACGGGCTGGCGGTGTGCCGGCAGATGCGGGCCGTGGGCGACCGCACCCCCGTGCTGGTGCTCACCGCGCTCGACTCGGTGAGCGAGCGGGTGGACGGGCTCGACGCGGGCGCCGACGACTACCTGGTCAAACCCTTCGCCCTGGACGAGCTGGTGGCGCGGGTGCGGGCGCTGCTGCGCCGGGCGGCCGCCGACCCGGCGCCCGACGACTCCCCCGGGACGCTCTCCTACGGCGACCTCGTCGTCGACCCGCGGACCCGCGCGGGCCGGCGCGGGGGCCGGGCCCTGGAGTTCAGCCGTACGGAGTTCGCGCTCCTGGAGGTCCTGGTGCGCAACGCCGGGCAGGTGCTGCCGCGCGAGGTGATCCACGAGGCGGTGTGGGGACGCGACTTCGGGCCGGAGTCCAACTCCCTCGCGGTGTACGTCGGTTACTTGCGGCGCAAGCTGGAGGGGCCCGGGGAGCCGCGGTTGCTGCACACGGTCCACGGAGTCGGGTACCGGCTGGGCACGCCGTGAGCGGGGACGGGGCCGAGAGGCAGGCGCGGGGGCGGCGGGCCCGGGGCAGGGACCGCACCCCGCTGCGCACCCGTCTCGCGCTGCTGGCCTGCGCCACGGTCGCGCTGATCACGGTGGGCGTGTGCGTGGCCTCGTACGCGGTGATCCGCTACGAGCTCGGGCACCAGCTCGAACTCCAGCTGGCCCAGGCCGCGACCCTGGCCACGCAGCAGAACCGGGGCGAGCCGCCCGGCGTGCTCTCCGGCGAGTGCCGGTACCTGGCGGCCCCGGCCTGCGCCCAGCTGGTCCCCGCAGGGCCGGCGGACGACCCCGGCGAGCCGTACCTCCTGCCGGTCACCGGCGCCACACGGGCCGTCGCCGCGGGCACGCGCGCGCCGTACTACACGGACCTCGCGCTCCAGGGCCACCGGGTGCGGATGCTGACGACGCCGTACACGGGTGGTCGCGCCGGCACGGCCCTGCAAGTGGCGCTGCGGTCGGACCCGACGGCGAAGGGGCTGCGGCAGGCGACCGTGCTGCTGGCCGCGATCAGTGTGGCGGGGGTGCTGCTCGCGGCGGCGGGCGGTTACTGGGTGGCGCGGCGCGGGCTGGCGCCGGTCGCCCGGCTCACGGCCACCGCGGAGCGGATCGCGGCGACCCGGGACGCCCGTACGCGCATCGACCTGCCGCCGGGGCGCCGGGACGAACTGTCGCGGCTGGCGGCCTCGTTCAACACGATGCTCGGTGAGCTGGAGGAGTCGGTGGCGGCCCGGCGGCGGCTCGTCGCGGACGCGTCGCACGAGTTGCGGACGCCGTTGACGGCGCTGCGCACCAATGCGGAGCTGCTGGCGCGGGCCGACCGGTTGACCCCGGCTCAGCGGGAGCGGGCCTCTTCGGCGCTCGGCCGGCAGATCCACGAAGTGACGTCCCTGGTCAACGACTTGATCGAGCTGGCCCGTGACGAGGAGCCGCGGCCGCTCGTGGAGGAGGTCGCGCTCGCCCCGCTGGTCGCGCACGCGGTGCGGGCGGCCCGGGCGCACTGGCCCGCGGTCTCCTTCACGCTCACGGTCCTGCCGGAGGCGGAGGGCGTGACCCTGCCGGGGGTGCCGTCGCGGCTGTCCCGGCTGGTGGCGAACCTGCTCGGCAACGCGGCGAAGTTCACCCCTCCGGGTGGCGGGCCCGTCGAGGTCGTGCTGACCCGGCGGGAGTTGACGGTGCGGGATCACGGGCCCGGGATCGCTCCTGGGGACCTGCCGCATGTCTTCGACCGGTTCTACCGGGCCGAGGGGGCTCGGGCGTTGCCCGGCTCGGGGCTCGGTCTTGCGATGGTCCGGCAGATCGCGCGGGCGCATGGGGCGGAGGTCTCCGCGGAGGCCGCGGTGGGGGGCGGGGCGCTCTTCCGGGTGACCTTTTCGGCGTCCTCCCCGCGGGGCTGAGGTTCTGTATGTGCCTGCCGCGCGGCACGGGTGGTTCTTCGCCCGCGGCCCGGCGGGGCTTCTCGCGCAGTTCCCCGCGCCCCCGAAAGGCGCACCCCGTGCGCCCCAAGTCGTTCGACCGCGGGCCCGGTGGGGGCTGGTCGCGCAGTTCCCCGCGCCCCTGGAAAGCGCACTACGTGCGCCCACCGTTCGTCTGCGGCCGAGCGGGGCTTCTCGCGCCGTTCCCCGCGCCCCCGAAAGGCGCACCCCGTGCGCCCCAAGTCGTTCGACCGCGGGCCCGGTGGGGGCTGGTCGCGCAGTTCCCCGCGCCCCTGAAAAGCGCACTACGTGCGCCCACCGTTCGTCTGCGGCCGAGCGGGGCTTCTCGCGCCGTTCCCCGCGCCCCCGAAAGGCGCACTCCGTGCGCCCTCCTCTTTCGTCCGCGGCCCGGTGGGGCTTCTCGCGCCGTTCCCCGCGCCCCTGGAGGCTTGCGGCTTCGCCGCTGCCTCAGGCGGCGCTGCCCCTGGGGGCCGCTGAGATAGCGCACGCAGTGCGCATCTCAGGGGCGCGGGGAACTGCGCGAGCAACCACGACGGCGCGTCAGCCGAAGTCTTTTCAGGGGCGCGAGGAACTGCGCGACCAGACCCGACCCGCCCGCGGCCGGACAACGACCCCGGGTCAGAACCCGGCCGGCTCCGTATAGACGCCCCACTCGTCCCGGAGCACCCCGCAGATCTCCCCCAGCGTCGCCTCCACCCGAACCGCATCAAGCATCGGCCCGATCATGTTCGACCCGTCCCGCGCCGCATCCAGCATCCGATCCAGCGCCCCGCGCACAGCGACCTCGTCCCGGGCGGCCTTGCGGCCCGCCAGGGCTCGTACCTGCTCCCGCTCCACCTCGTGGCTGACCCGCAGGATCTCCAGGTCACCGGTGACGGAACCATGCGCGACGTTGACCCCGACGACCCGCTTGTCGCCCTTCTCCAGGGACTTCTGGTACTGGAAGGCGGACTCGGCGATCTCGCCGGTGAACCAGCCGTCCTCGATGCCGCGCAGGATGCCGGAGGTGATCGGGCCGATGGGGTGCTGCCCGTCGGGGTGGGCCCGCAGCCCGCGCTCCCTGATCTGGTCGAAGATCTTCTCGGCGTCGGCCTCGATGCGGTCGGTGAGCTGCTCCACGTACCAGGCGCCGCCGAGCGGGTCCGCGACGTTGGCGACGCCGGTCTCCTCCATCAGCACCTGCTGCGTGCGCAGGGCGATCTCGGCGGCCTGCTCGCTGGGGAGCGCGAGCGTCTCGTCGAGGGCGTTCGTGTGCAGCGAGTTGGTGCCGCCGAGCACCGCTGCGAGCGCCTCCACCGCCGTACGCACCACGTTGTTGTACGGCTGCTGGGCGGTGAGCGAGACCCCGGCGGTCTGCGTGTGGAAGCGCAGCCACTGCGCCTTGTCGGTGGTCGCGCCGTACACGTCGCGCATCCAGCGGGCCCAGATCCGCCGCGCCGCGCGGAACTTGGCGATCTCCTCGAAGAAGTCGAGGTGCGCGTCGAAGAAGAAGCTGAGGCCGGGGGCGAAGTGGTCGACGTCGAGGCCGCGCGCCAGGCCCAGCTCGACGTAGCCGAACCCGTCGGCCAGCGTGTAGGCCAGTTCCTGCGCGGCCGTGGAGCCCGCCTCGCGGATGTGGTACCCGGAGACCGAGAGCGGCTTGTACGCCGGGATGGACGCGGCGCAGTGCTCCATCAGGTCGCCGATCAGGCGCAGGTGCGGCTCGGGCTGGAAGAGCCACTCCTTCTGCGCGATGTACTCCTTGAAGATGTCGGTCTGGAGCGTGCCGTTGAGCACGGCCGGGTCGACGCCCTGGCGCTCCGCCGCGACGAGGTACATGCAGAAGACGGGGACGGCGGGGCCGCTGATCGTCATCGAGGTGGTGACGTCGCCGAGCGGGATGTCCTGGAAGAGGACCTCCATGTCGGCGGCGGAGTCGATGGCGACGCCGCAGTGTCCGACCTCGCCGAGGGAGCGCGGGTCGTCGGAGTCGCGGCCCATCAGCGTGGGCATGTCGAAGGCGACCGAGAGCCCGCCGCCGCCGGCGGCCAGGATCATCTTGTAGCGCTCGTTCGTCTGCTGGGCGTTGCCGAACCCGGCGAACTGGCGGATGGTCCAGGTGCGGCCCCGGTAGCCGGTCGGGTGCAGGCCGCGCGTGAAGGGGTACTCGCCGGGCCACCCGATCCGCTCGAAGCCCTCGTACGTGTCCCCGGGCCTGGGCCCGTAGACCGGCTCGACCGGGTCACCCGAGAGGGTGGTGAAGTCGGCGTCCCGCTTGCGGGCGGAGTCGTACCGGGCCTGCCAGCGGCGGCGGCCCTCCGCGATGGCGTCAGCGTCCATGCTTCCCATGGAGACCAATTTACTAGGACGTCCTAGTAAATGTCGATGGCGAACCGCTCGCACCTCGTACGGATGCGAGCGGTCCTGTATCAGGCCCGGGCGAGCTTCGTGCCGTCGTCGGCGACCTTGGCCTCCAGCTCCGCGGAGACCTTGCGCTCCACGAAGAAGGCGGCGGTCGGGATGGTGCCCGCGATGAGGACCCACAGCTGCTTGCCGACCGGCCACTTCGCCTTGGACCCGAGGTCGAAGGCGAACACCAGGTAGATGACGTACAGCCAGCCGTGCGCGATGGCGATGACGCGCGTGGCGTCCGCCGCGCCGTCGATACCGAGCGCGTACTTGGCGATCATGCCGAGACACAGGAGGACCAGGAGCACACCGGTCACGTAGGCCATGACGCGGTAGCGGGTCAGCACGCTCTTCTTCATGGGTCGAGCGTAACCGCCCGATTTGCGCGATCTTCAGCCGGGCCCGGTCACGCCTCGTCGAAGTCGTGCGCCGCCACCCGCAGGGGCCGCAGCATCGCGAAGATCTCGCCGCACTCCTCGGCGTCGTAGACCCCGAGCCCGAAGTCCATCGCCATCAAGTCGCGCGTCGCCGACTCGACGACCTCGCGGCCCTTGTCGGTGATGGTGGCCAGCGTGCCGCGGCCGTCGTTGGGGTTCGGGCGCTTGGCGACCAGGCCCGAGCGCACCAGCCGGTCGACCGTGTTGGTGACGGAGGTGGGGTGCACCATGAGCCGCTCGCCGATCTTCGACATGGGCAGCTCCCCCTCCTTGGAGAAGGTGAGCAGCACCAGGGCCTCGTAGCGCGCGAAGGTCAGTCCGTACGGCTTCACGACGGCGTCGACCTCGCCCAGCAGGATCTGGTGGGCGCGCATGATCGAGGTGATCGCACCCATGGAGGGCACGGATCCCCAGCGCTGCTTCCACAGTTCGTCGGCGCGGGCGATGGGATCGAAGGCAAGACTGAGCGGCTTCGGCACGGACCCGACCTTACCGGCCGGTCATATGCCGGTCAGCCCCGTCTCGCCCTTTGACCGCCCGGCCCCGCTCAGCCTTGAGCGCGGTACCGCTCAGTCCTGCGCGAGGTACCGCTCGACGGTGGCGACCTTCGAGGTCAGGCCGTCCGTGACGCCGGGCCGGAGGTCCGCCTTCAGCACCAGCGACACCCGGGGCGCCCGCGCCTCGACGGCCGCCACGGCGCGCTTGACGACGTCCATGACCTCGTCCCACTCGCCCTCGACGGAGGTGAACATCGCGTCGGTGCGGTGGGGCAGGCCGCAGTCGCGCACCACGCGGACCGCGTCGGCCACGTACTCCCCCACGTCCTCGCCGACCCCGAGCGGGGTCACGGAGAAGGCGACGATCATGCGTTCACGATCCCTTCCTGGCGGGCGCGGGCGGCGATCGCCCGGTCGACGGCGCTCTCGGCCTCGCGCTTGAGCTTGCGCTCGGCGAAGAAGCCGCCGGTGGGCAGGACGGAGAGGACGAAGTAGAGGGCGGCCCGGCCCAGCGGCCACTTCGCGCGGTTCCAGGCGTCCAGCCAGAAGATCACGTAGAGCACGAAGAGGATGCCGTGCACCATGCCCATGACCGGCACCGCGTTGAAGTCGGTCGTGCGCTTCAGCACCGAGCAGACGATGAGCAGCAGGAACGAGACGGCCTCGGGCGCGGAGACCAGGCGGAGGCGTCGGAGGGCGGAGGCGGTCTTGATGTCCACGGGTCACCTTCGGCAGGAGCAGCGGGCGGGCGGTGGTGCGGGCGACGATCTTGTGAACGCACGCACAAGCGTGCCTCATTGTGGCACCGCGTCCCGCGGGGCCTGTCGGCGGGCTCCCCGGGCCGGTTACCTTCGATCCGTGGCAACGTTCCGGCTGCAGGGCAGCAAGATGCTCGCCGTCGACATGACGGGCGACGGCGTGAAGGCGAAGAACGGGTCGATGGTCGCGTACGACGGCCGGATGACGTTCAAGAAGCTGAGCGGTGGGGGTGAGGGGATACGCGGGATGGTGACCCGCCGCATCACCGGCGAGCAGATGGTGGTGATGGAGGTGACGGGCCAGGGCACCTGCTGGTTCGCCGACCGGGCCAGTGAGATCAACCTGGTGGAGCTGCGCGGCGACAAGCTCTACGTCGAGTCGGGCAACCTGCTGTGCACGGCCGCGGGGCTGCGCACCGGCACCACCTTCACCGGGGTGCGCGGCGCCTCGCAGGGCAACGGTCTGTTCACCACGACCGTCGAGGGGCACGGCCAGGCCGCGATCATGAGCGACGGCCCGGCGGTGGTGCTCCGCGTCAGCCGCGACTTCCCGCTGACGGTCGACCCGGGCGCGTACGTCGCGCACCAGGGAAACCTGCACCAGACCCTCCAGTCGGGGGTCACCTTCCGTACGTTCCTGGGGGAGGGCGGCGGCGAGGCGTTCCAGATCCGGTTCGAGGGCGACGGGCTCGTCTACGTCCAGCCCAGTGAGCGCACCACGATCGCGGGGGATGTGTGAGATGCCCTTCCGTGAGATCAACTCGAAGATGATCGAGGCGACCGTCCTGCCCGGGCAGCGGCTCTACAGCCAGCGTGGCGCGATGCTCGCGTACAAGGGGGACGTGTCCTTCACGCCGAACGTCCAGGGCGGGCAGGGCGGCGTGATGTCCATGCTCGGCCGGCGGGTGGCGAACGAGGCGACGCCGCTGATGACCGTCGAGGGCAGCGGGACCGTGCTGTTCGGGCACGGCGGCCACCACGTGCAGGTGATCACGCTCTCCGGCGACACCCTGTACGTGGAGGCGGACCGGCTGCTCGCCTTCGACGGGACGCTGCGCCAGGGCACGATGTTCATGGGCGCGCAGGGCGGCGTGATGGGCATGGTGCGCGGCCAGGTCACCGGCCAGGGGCTGTTCACCACGACGCTCCAGGGCCAGGGGTCGGTGGCCGTGATGGCGCACGGCGGCGTCATCGAGGTGCCGATCACCCCGGGCCGGTCCGTGCACGTCGACCCGCAGGCGTACGTCGCCCACCACGGGGACGTGCGCAACAAGCTGTCCACGGCCCTCGGCTGGCGGGACATGGTGGGCCGCGGCAGCGGCGAGGCGTTCCAGCTGGAGCTGAGCGGGAGCGGCGCGGTGTACGTCCAGGCCTCGGAGGAGAAGCTGTGACAACCGGACCCGTGGTGTACGACCCGGCGACCCTGCCCGTCGACGACAACGTCAACAACTACACCTTCTGCGTGGAACTCAAGGGCAGTCAGTGGTTCCTGCAGAAGGGCAAGATGATCGCCTATTACGGGCGGATGGAGTTCAACGGCGTCGGACACGGACGGCTCGACCGGCTGGTGCGCACCTCGTTCCATTCGCCGCTGCACGCGAGCGACTGGGTGGTGGCGGAGGGCAGCGGCAAGATGCTCCTCGCGGACCGGGCCTTCGACGTGAACTCCTACGACCTGGATGACGGCAATCTGACCATCCGTGCCGGGAATCTGCTCGCTTTTCAGCCAACTCTCGCGCTGAAGCAATCGATCGTGCCGGGCTTCCTGACGCTCATTGGCACCGGCAAATTCGTCGCCGCGTCGAACGGTCCGGTCGTCTTCATGGAGCCGCCGCTGCGGGTGGATCCACAGGCGCTCGTCGGCTGGGCCGACTGCCCCTCGCCGTGCCACCACTACGACCACGCGTACCTGACCGGCGTGATCGGCGGTCTACGTGCGATGACGGGCGTCGGCGGGGTCTCCGGCGAGGAGCACCAGTTCGAGTTCGTGGGCGCCGGGACGGTCCTGCTGCAGTCCAGCGAGGCGCTGATGCCCGAACGCGCGACGGGTGACGTGCCGCACCAGGCGGGTGTTCCGGGGGGTGGGCCGGGCGCGGGCCCGGGTCAGCCACCGGCACCGCGTCTTCCCGGACAGCTCGGGGACCTCCAGCGTCGCTTCGGGCTGTGAGCGGTAGTCTGCGGAGTGTGACGTCGAACGCGTGACCCCTTTCCGTGGCGTCGCCACGACGAGGGTGTGAGGCGTCACAACCCCGACGTTCGTTCGCCTTTCAACTTCTTAGGTAGAATCGATTTCATGGAGACCGAAACGGCCACGCAGTGGCTGACCGACGAGGAACAGTGCGCCTGGCGCACCCACCTGGAGGTCAACAGGCTGCTGAACTACCAGCTGGAGAAGGATCTCCAGCCCTTCGGCCTGACGATGAACGACTACGAGATCCTGGTGAACCTCTCCGAGGCCGAGGAGCTCCGGATGCGGATGAGCGATCTGGCCGCGGCGACCCTGCAGTCCAAGAGCCGGCTCTCGCACCAGATCACCCGCATGGAGAACGCGGGTCTGGTGCGCCGCGAGAACTGCGAGTCGGACCGGCGCGGCCTCTACACCGTACTCACCGACTTCGGTCTGGAGACGATGCAGAAGGTCGCCCCGCACCATGTGGCGTCCGTGCGGCAGCACTTCGTCGATCTCGTCCCGCCGGGCGACCTGGGCCACCTGCACCGGGCGCTGGCCCCCATCGCGGACCACCTGCGTTCGCAGCGCGGCAAACCGTGACACCTGCGAATCCCGTGGGCCCCCAAGGACCGCCGGCTTCCTCCGTGGTCCACCTTTTCCGAACAGATCTCACCACCTGAGGCTCAGGCACGGCCCGCGGGCCGTGCCCGGGGCAGCCCGAGCGTGAACAGGGCTCCGCCGCCGGGCGCGGCGCCCACCGTCAGCGCCCCGCCGTGCCGCACCGCCACGTCCCGGGCGATGGCGAGGCCCAGACCGGCCCCGCCGCCGTCCCGGGACCGGGCGTCGTCGAGCCGGACGAACCGCTCGAAGATCCGCTCCCGCTCGCTTTCCGGCACGCCGTCCCCATCGTCGGCGACGGTCAGGAGCACCCGCTCCCCCTCGGCGGCCACCGCCACCCGCACACCGCTGCGGGCGTGCCGCTGCGCGTTGTCCACCACATTGCCGAGCACCCGCGCCAACTGCCCGCGGGAGCCGCTCACCCGGGCGCCGTCCCGCACCTCCACCGCAACCGGGTGGCGGTCCCCGGTCCGCTGCGACAGCTCCTCGCGGACCAGCGCCGCGAGGTCCACGTCGGCGCCGCCGGGCCGCTCCCCCGCGTCGAGCCGGGCCAGCAGCAGCAGATCGGCCGCCAGTTCCTGGAGCCGGACGGTGTCCTCGACCGCGCCGTCCAGATCGAGCAACTCCGGGTGCGCCGCGCCCACTTCGAGCTGGGTGCGCAGGCTCGCGATCGGGCTGCGCAGCTCGTGCGAGGCGTCCGCGACGAACCGGCGCTGGCGCTCGACGGAGGCCTCCAGCGCAGCCAGGGTCTCGTTCGTCGTCCGCGCGAGGCGGGCCACCTCGTCGTGCGTCGCGGGCTCGGGGACCCGGCGCGCCAGGTCCTGGGAGGCGGTGACGGCGGCCATCTCGGCGCGGATGCCCTCCACGGGCCGCAGCGCGCGCCGCGTCACCAGCCAGGTGACCGCCCCCACCACGACGAGCAGGACCGGGAAGCCGATGAGCATGGCGGTCAGCGCCGTGGACACGGCTCCCTGTTCGGCGTCGCGGGGGCTGCCCGCGTACACGGTCAGGTCGCCGTACGCGGTGTCCTCCACCTCCAGCGCGGCGAACCGGTAGTCGGCGGTGTCGTCGTCGACGGTCGCGCTGCCGTCGCTGTGCCTGGTGGTGTCGGCGACCTTGCCGCCCGCGCGGCCGCCGTCGTCGTCCGCGTCGTCGTCGGCCGTGGCCCGGACCGGCCGCACCGCGCTCGTGCCGGTGCCGCTGATCCGCCGCAGGTCCTCGGTGGCGGCCAGCAGCCTCCCGTCCTCGTCGACGACCTGCACGGGCTGGTCGTCGTCGTCCAGGTCCAGGGCGCCGGGCGCGGTCCCGGTGGCCAGGGCGGTGGCCACACGGCGCGCGGCCGAGTCCGCGGCGTCGTCCGCCCGGCCGGTGAGGTCGGTGCGCAGGGCGAGCAGCACGGCGGTGCCGGCCGCGACGAGGGCGACCGCGACGACGAGGGTGGCGGCAAGGGCCGCACGCGCCCGCACCGAGCCGAGGGCCCGCCTCACCGGGGGGCCTCCAGACGGTAGCCCGCGCCGCGCACGGTCCGGATGAGGGAGGCGCCCAGCTTGCGGCGCAGGGCGCTTATATACACCTCGACGATGTTCGGATCGCCCTCGTAGGCAAAGTCCCACACGTGTTCCAGGATGTCGCCCTTGGACACGACCTCCCCGGCGCGCAGCACGAGCTGTTCCAGGACCGAGAACTCCTTGGCGGTCAGGGCGATCTCGCCGTGCTCCTCGTGGCTGACCCGGCGCGCCGCGGTGTCCACCGCGTACGGTCCGACGGTGTGCACGGGCGAGGCGCCGCCCGCGCTGCCCCGGCGCCGCAGCAGCGCTTTCACGCGGGCGACGAGGACGACGTAGGAGAAGGGTTTCGTCAGGTAGTCGTCGGCGCCGGTGTCGAGCCCCTCGGCCTCGTCGTACTCGCCGTCCTTGGCGGTGAGCATGAGGATCGGCACGTCGGAGCCGGCGGCGCGCAGGGCGGCGCAGACGCGGTAGCCGTTCATGCCGGGCAGCATGATGTCGAGGACGACCAGGTCGTACGAGCCCTCGCCCGCCCGGTGCAGTCCCTCCAGGCCGTCGTGGACCACGTCGACGGCGTAGCCCTCGGCGGTGAGGCCCCTGGCCAGCGACAGGGCCAGTCGCTTTTCGTCCTCGACGATCAACAAGCGCATAGGGAGAGGGTGGCAGGTCGAAGCTGAAGAGTCCTTCAGGCTTCTTCAGCGGGGCTTCAGGGTCGCTCGGGCAGGTTGGTTCCCGTTGCAGGAACACGACCGGAGCACTCCTCCGGACGACGAACTGGAGAACCTCATGAAGCGCCGTACGACCGCCATCGCCGCCATCGCCGCCGTCGTCGTGCTGGGCGCGGGCACCGCCACCACGGTGGCCGTCGCCGAGGACGGCCCGTCGTCGGGCCCGCGGTCGAGTGTGCGGGTCAAGGACGACGGTGTCAGCGACGCGCAGGAGAACGCGAACGAGGCGAAGGGCGCCGAGGTGAGCGCCGAGGACGCGATCGCCGCCGCCCTGAAGCACACCCCGGGCACCGCGGCCGGCGCCGACCTCGACTCCGACGACGGCCGCCTGGTCTGGGAGGTCGACGTCATCGGCGGCGGCGACACGTGGCACGACGTCGACGTCGATCCCGGTACGGGGAAGGTGCTCGGCTCGCACACCGAGAAGGACGACGACGGGGACGCGGCGCGGGTCACCTCCGCGCTGAAGGGTGCCTCGGCGTCCGCCGGGGACGCGGCGCGGGCTGCCGCCGGCAAGGGCGTGGTGACCTCGGTCGACGCGGAGGACGACGGGGCCGTCACGGCGTGGGAGGTCGAGACCACGTCCACGAACGGGAAGCAGCAGGACTGGCGGGTCGACCTCCAGTCGGGTTCGGTGACCGTGGATCACTCGGCGGACGACGAGGGTGACGACGGCGACGACGACTGAGGTCCTTTTCCCGCGCGGGTCACGGCGCTCCGCCGCCCCTCGTCCGAACGGCGGGGCCTCACCTGACCGGACCCGGCTCGTCCGGCGCCGGAAGCCCGGGTGTGGCCGGGGCCGTGCGTGCCGGGGCGGGCTGGAGTGCCGCGACCGCGGCCGCCAGCAGCGGGGCCGCTGCCGCCACCATGAAGCAGAGCGGCAGCGGGGCACGGCCCACCAGGAGGCCCATGGCCGCCGTGCCGCCGGAACTGCCCGCGTTGAACGCCGTGTTGACCCAGACGCCCGCCTGCGTGCGCAGGCCCGGATCGACCGACTCGTCGGCGATCAGGTAGGCGGTCGTCAGAGCGGGTGTGACGAACAGGCCCACGCACGCCGCCGCCCCCGCGAGGACGAGCAGGCCGGGTGCGAGCGCCGCGGCGCCCAGGGACGCGGCCAGCCCGAGGGCCGCAAGGGTCAGCCGGTGGGCGGCCGGGCGGCGCCAGTCCACCGCGCCGTTGGCGAGGCCGCCCACGGCGCTGCCCGCCGACAGGGCGGCGAGGACCCAGGCGGCGGCGTCCGCCCGCCCCCGGTCCTCGGCGAAGGCCAGCACGAGCAGGTCGGCCGCGCCGAGCGCGACGCCGGCCCCGAGCACCACGGCCACCGGCCGGGCGAGCCGGCCCACGACCCGGCCCCGCTCCCGCCGCGCGCGGTCCGCCGGGGGCACCGCCCCCACCAGGGGCGAGGCCACGAACATCAGCGTCCCGGCGGCGACGAGCCCGGCGCTCAGCGCGATCCCGGACGCGGGCGGCGCGAACAGCACGAGCACGCCCACGACGAGCGGTCCGGAGACGAACAGCAGCTCCTCCGCGACTCCGTCGAGGCTGTAGGCGCGCTGCAACAGCCGCCGGTCGGGCAGGAGCCGGGACCAGACGGTACGCATCGTCGGGCCCAGCGGCGGCGTCGCGGCCCCCGCGCACAGGGCCAGGACGGCGAGCAGCGGCCCAGGTGCCCCGGGGCGCCAGGTCACGGCGGCGACCACGCCGAGCAGGGCCGCGTACCCGAGGGCCATGGGGGTCAGCGCGCGGCGCGGCCCGTACCGGTCGATGAACCGGGCGCGCAACGGTGACAGGAGGACGCTGGCGGTGCCGAAGACCGCCATGACGGTGCCCGCGACGGCGTAGGAGCCGGTGGCCGCCTTGGCCGCGAGCATCAGGGACAGCGAGACGGTCCCGTACGAGAGGCGTCCGAGCAGGGCGGCGCCGAACGTGCGCAGGGCATACGGGGTCCGCAGGACAGCGGCGTACATGAGGGAACTCCTCCGGGCATGCGTGAGAACTCAACGGGGCGTGGAAGCACCGGAGTTCTACGCACGGAGGAAGGTCATGCGGGCAAGGTAGCAGGCGTCCGGAGATCGCAGAAGAGGGCCGCGGGGCGCCCGGGGAACGCAGCAGAAGGCCGCGGGGCGCCCGCGCGCTCAGTTCCCGGTGAGGCCCTCGACCAGTTCGTCCGCGGCCCGGTAGGGGTCGAGCGCCCCGGCCACGATCCGCTCGGCCAGCGCTCCGAGCCGCCGGTCGCCGGACAGGTCGCCGATCCGCTCGCGCAGCGCGGTCACCGCGATCGTCTCGACCTCGCGGGCGGCCCGGGCGGCCCGGCGCTCGGCCAGCACCCCGCGCTCCTCCATCCACGCCCGGTGCTTCTCCAGCGCCTCCACGACCTCGTCGACGCCCTCGCCGCGCGCCGCGACGGTCTTGACGATCGGCGGGCGCCAGTCGCCCGGGGCCCGCGCCTCGCCCAGGCCGAGCATGTGGTTCAGCTCGCGCGCGGTGGCGTCGGCGCCGTCCCGGTCGGCCTTGTTGACCACGTACACGTCGCCGATCTCCAGGATTCCGGCCTTGGCCGCCTGGATGCCGTCGCCCATGCCGGGGGCGAGCAGGACGACGCTGGTGTCGGCCTGGGAGGCGATCTCCACCTCGGACTGGCCGACGCCCACCGTCTCCACCAGGACGACGTCGCAGCCGGCCGCGTCCAGGACCCGGATCGCCTGGGGCGCGGCCCAGGCGAGGCCGCCGAGGTGGCCGCGGGTGGCCATCGAGCGGATGTAGACGCCCGGGTCGGAGGCGTGGTCCGACATCCGCACCCGGTCGCCCAGCAGGGCGCCCCCGCTGAACGGCGAGGACGGGTCGACGGCCAGCACCCCGACCCGCTTCCCGGCCCGCCGGTAGGCGCTGACCAGCGCCGACGTGGAGGTGGACTTGCCGACGCCGGGCGAGCCGGTGAGCCCGACCACGTACGCGTTGCCGGTCAGCGGCGCGAGCGCGGCCATGACCTCGCGCAGCTGCGGGGACGCCCCCTCCACCAGCGAGATCAGCCGGGCCACGGCGCGTGGCCTGCCCTCCCTCGCCTGGGCGACCAGCGTGGGGACGTCCTGCATCACTGCTCCGTTCACTCAGACCGTACATCGGCCTCGACTAAGCCTTGGGGACCCGCACGACGAGGGCGTCGCCCTGGCCGCCGCCGCCGCACAGGGCGGCCGCGCCGACGCCGCCGCCGCGCCGCTGCAGCTCCAGGGCGAGGTGGAGGACGATCCGGGCGCCGGACATCCCGATCGGGTGACCGAGCGCGATCGCGCCGCCGTTGACGTTCACCTTGTCGGCGGAGACGCCGAGGTCCTTCATCGACTGCACCGCGACGGCCGCGAACGCCTCGTTGATCTCGATCAGGTCGAGATCACCGACCGCCAGGCCCTCCTTGTCCAGGGCGTGGCGGATGGCGTTCGAGGGCTGGGACTGCAGCGAGTTGTCCGGGCCCGCCACGTTCCCGTGCGCGCCGATCTCGGCGATCCACTCCAGGCCGAGTTCCTCCGCCTTTGCCTTGCTCATGACGACGACGGCGGCGGCGCCGTCGGAGATCTGCGAGGAGGTGCCGGCGGTGATCGTGCCGTCCTTGGCGAAGGCCGGGCGCAGCTTGCCGAGCGACTCGGCGGTCGTCTCGGGCCGGATGCCCTCGTCCGTGTCAAAGAGGACCGGCTCGCCCTTGCGCTGCGGGATCTCGACGGGCGTGATCTCGGCGTCGTACAGGCCGTTCTTCTGCGCGGCGGCGGCCCGCTGGTGGGAGAGGGCGGCGATCTCGTCCTGCTCGGGGCGGGCGATGCCCAGACGGGTGTTGTGCTTCTCCGTCGAGGCGCCCATGGGGATGGACTCGAAGGAGTCCGTCAGGCCGTCGTACGCCATCGCGTCGAGCATCTCGACGGCGCCGTACTTGTAGCCCTCGCGGGACTTGGGGAGCAGGTGCGGGGCGTTCGTCATGGACTCCTGGCCGCCCGCGACGACGACGTCGAACTCACCCGCGCGGATCAGCTGGTCGGCGAGGGCGATCGCGTCGAGGCCCGAGAGGCAGACCTTGTTGATCGTCAGCGCCGGCACGTTCATCGGGATGCCCGCCTTGACGGCGGCCTGGCGCGCCGGGATCTGCCCCGCTCCGGCCTGCAGCACCTGGCCCATGATCACGTACTGCACCTGGCCGCCGTCGATCCCCGCACGGTCGAGGGCGGCCTTGATCGCGAACCCGCCGAGGTCGGCCCCGGAGAAGGACTTGAGCGAGCCGAGCAGGCGGCCCATGGGCGTGCGGGCGCCCGCGACGATCACTGAGGTGGTACCGGTCGTTCCAGACATGAGGCACGGCCCCTTGAGGGAGGAGGGAGTGAACGAGGGTTTACCCGAATGTACTGAGCGGTAAGCCGCTCGTCATCGCCCCGCCGGTGTGATCGCGCGCACGTTGCGTAACCGTCGCGGACCGCGCTGCACTTACAGCATGCTGACGCGAATCGACCACATCGGGATCGCCTGTCACGACCTCGACACGACCGTCGAGTTCTACCGGGCCACGTACGGCTTCGAGGTGTTCCACACCGAGGTCAACGAGGAGCAGGGCGTGCGCGAGGCCATGCTCAAGATCAACGAGACGAGCGACGGGGGCGCCTCCTACCTCCAGCTGCTCGAACCCACCCGCGAGGACTCCGCGGTGGGCAAGTGGCTGGCCAAGAACGGTGAGGGGGTGCACCACATCGCCTTCGGCACCCCGGACGTCGACGCGGACGCCGCGGACGTCCGGGGCAAGGGCGTACGCGTCCTGTACGACGAGCCGCGACGGGGGTCGATGGGGTCGCGCATCACGTTCCTGCACCCCAAGGACTGCCACGGAGTACTGACCGAACTCGTCACCGCCGCCCCTCAGGAGACGGCGGAGCACTGACCTCCACATACTTGGGCCGGTAGGGTTAAGGGGCGGCTGTCGCGTGCAAGCGGGACGACGGGGCAGCCGTGGGCCGGGGTCCGGGTATCGGGGGACGAGGGTCGGGGCGGTTCGGGCTGCGCGCAAGCAAGCCCGGGGCGCCGCCGTTCTCGATCTGACACCATTCCCCGGGAGCCCCCGTCCGGCGGACGGACGGGGCTCGTAAGGAAGTACTTGCGACCAGGGGACGGATGGGACCGCGCAGTGCGGGGCTACGAGAGCCAGGACGGCCACAAGCCGGCTGAGACCGACCATCTCTCGCGGTTCGAGGCCGAGATGGACCGGCTGAAGACCGAGCGGGAGAAGGCCGTCCAGCACGCCGAGGACCTGGGCTACCAGGTGGAGGTGTTGCGCGCCAAGTTGCACGAGGCGCGGCGCAGCCTCGCGACCCGGCCTGCCTATGACGGGGCGGACATCGGCTACCAGGCCGAGCAGCTGCTCCGCAATGCCCAGATCCAGGCCGAGCAGCTGCGCGCGGATGCCGAGCGGGAGCTGCGGGAGGCCCGCGCGCAGACCCAGCGCATCCTCCAGGAGCACGCCGAGCAGCAGTCCCGGTTGCAGGCGGAGTTGCACGCGGAGGCGGTCAACCGCCGCCAGCAGCTCGACCAGGAGCTGGCCGAGCGCCGCCGCACGGTCGAGAACCACGTCAACGAGAACGTGCAGTGGGCCGAGCAGCTGCGCTCCCGCACCGAGCAGCAGGCCCGCCGGCTGCTCGACGAGTCGCGCTCCGAGGCCGACCAGGCGCTGGCCGCCGCCCGCGCCGAGGCCGAGCGGGTCGCCGCGGAGGCCCGCCGCCGGCTCACCGACGAGGCGGAGAACGCGAGCGCCCAGGCGCAGGCCATCCTGGCCCGCGCCCGCCAGGACGCCGAGCGGCTGCTGAACGCGGCGTCGACGCAGGCCCAGGAGGCCACCGACCACGCCGAGCAGCTGCGCTCGTCGACGACGGCCGAGTCGGACGCCGCCCGCCGCCAGGCCACCGAGCTGAGCCGCGCCGCCGAGCAGCGCATCAGCGAGGCCGACACGGCGCTGCGCGAGGCCCGCGCCGAGGCCGACAAGGTGCTGAGCGAGGCCAAGGAGGCCGCCGCCAAGCAGCTGGCGAGCGCCGAGTCGACGAACGAGCAGCGCACCCGCACCGCCAAGGAGCAGGTGGCCCGCCTCGTCGGGGAGGCGACCAAGGAGGCCGAGGCCACCAGGTCCGAGGCCGAGCAGATCGTCGCCACCGCCCGCGCCGAGGCCGAGCAGCTGATCGCGGAGGCCAAGGAGAAGGCCCGTACGGCGACGGCCGAGGAGACCGCGGGCGAGCTGGCGAAGGCCGCCAGGACCGCCGAGGACGTCCTGAACAAGGCGTCCGAGGAAGCGAAGTCGACCACGAAGGCCGCCACCGAGGAGGCCGAGCGGATCCGCGCCGAGGCCGAGGCGGCCGCGGACCGGCTGCGCGCCGAGGCGCACGACATCGCGGAGCAGCTCAAGGGCACCGCGAAGGACGACACCAAGGAGTACCGCGCCAAGACCGTCGAGCTTCAGGAGGAGGCCCGGCGGCTGCGCGGCGAGGCCGAGCAGCTGCGCGCCGAGGCGGTCGAGGAGGGCGAGCGGATCCGGGCCGAGGCCCGCCGCGAGGCCGTCCAGCAGATCGAGGAGTCGGCCAGGACGGCCGAGGAGCTGCTGGGCAAGGCGCGTGCGGACGGCGACGAGCTGCGGACCGCGGCGACCGCCGAGAGCGAGCGGGTGCGCACCGAGGCCATCGAGCGGGCCACCGCGCTGCGCAAGCAGGCCGAGGAGACGCTGGAGCGCACGCGCGCGGAGGCCGATCAGTACCGCACCGAGGCCGACGAGCAGGCGGAGACCACCCGTGCCGAGGCCGAGCGCGCCGCGCAGGAGCTGAAGGACGAGACCGAGCGCGCCATAGCGGCCCGGCAGGACGAGGCGGCCGCGGAGCTGTCCCGGCTGCACACGGAGGCCGAGGAGCGGCTGACCACCGCCGAGACGGCGCTGTCGGACGCGCGCGCCGAGGCCGAGCGGCTGCGCAAGGAGGCGGCCGACGAGGGCGAGCGGCTGCGGACCGAGGCGGTCGAGCGCGTGCGCACGGTGCAGGCGCAGGCCGAGGCGGAGGCCGAGCGGCTGCGCACGGAGGCCGCGGCGGACGCCTCGGCGTCCCGCTCCGAGGCGGAGACCGTCGCGGTACGGCTGCGGTCCGAGGCCGCCGCCGAGGCCGAGCGGCTCAAGACGGAGGCGCAGGAGTCCGCCGACCGCATCCGCTCCGAGGCGCAGAACGCGGCGGAGCGCATCGCCACGGAGGCCGCGGAGACGCTGTCCGCCGCGCAGGAGGAGGCCGGCCGGCGCCGCCGCGAGGCCGAGGAGACGCTCGGCAGCGCGCGCCAGGAGGCCGACCAGGAGCGCGAGCGGGCCCGTGAGCAGAGCGAGGAGCTGCTCGCCGTGGCCCGGGCCCGCGTCGAGGAGGCGCAGGCGGAGGCCGTCCGGCTGGTCGAGGAGGCGGACCGCCGGGCCACCGAGATGGTGGCGGCGGCCGAGCAGACCGCCCAGCAGGTCCGCGACTCGGTGGCCGGGCTCCAGGAGCAGGCGCAGGAGGAGATCTCCGGGCTGCGCAGCGCCGCCGAGCACGCGGCGGAGCGCACGAAGCAGGAGGCGCAGGAGGAGGCCGACCGGGTCCGCGCCGACGCCTACGCGGAGCGGGAGCGCGCCACCGAGGACGCCACCCGGGTCCGCGGCGAGGCGAACGCCGAGTCGGAGGCGGCGAAGACCCTCGCGGAGCGCACGGTCGCCGAGGCCATCGCGGAGTCGGAGCGGCTGCGCACGGAGGCCTCCGAGCATGCCCAGCGGGTCCGCACCGAGGTGTCCGACCTGCGGGCCGGCGCCGACCAGGACGCGTCCCGGACCCGGGCGGACGCCCGCGAGGACGCGAACCGGATCAGGTCCGAGGCGGCCGCGCAGGTCGACTCGCTGATCACGGAGGCCGCGGCCGAGGCCGAGCGGCTGACGACGGAGACGAACGCGGAGGCGGAGCGCGTGCGCGCCGAGTCGACCGCGAAGGCCGAGGAGCTGGTCGCGGCCGCGACGACCGAGGCCGAGCGGCTGCGCGCCGAGTCGACGGCGGCGGCCGAGCAGCTGACCGAGCGGACCCGGACCGAGGCCGAGCGGGTGCGGGCCGAGGCCGTCGCCGGCGCCGAGAAGCTGATCGCGGACGCGACCGGTGACGCGGAGCGGCTGCGGGCCGAGGCCGCCGAGACGGTCGGCTCCGCGCAGCAGCACGCGGAGAAGATCCGCAGCGACGCCGAGCGGGTCAAGGCGGAGGCGGCCGCCGAGGCGGAGCGGGTGACGTCGGCGGCGCGCGAGGAGGCCGAGCGCACCCTGGACGAGGCGCGCAAGGACGCCAACAAGCGGCGTACGGAGGCCGCGGAGCAGGTCGACACCCTCATCACGGAGTCCACCGTGGAGGCGGACAAGCTGACCCGCGAGGCGCAGGAGGCGGCGCAGAAGACGACCGCCGACGCCGAGGCGCAGGCGGACAGCATGGTCGGCGCGGCCCGCAAGGAGGCCGAGCGGCTCGTCTCCGAGGGCACGGTCGAGGGCAACGCCCGGGTGGAGAAGGCCCGGACGGACGCGGACGAGCTGCTGGTCGGCGCCCGCCGGGACGCGACGCAGATCCGGGAGCGCGCCGAGGAGCTGCGCGACCGCATGACGAGCGAGATCGAGGAGCTGCACGAGCGGGCCAGGCGCGAGTCGGCGGAGGCCATGAAGAACGCGGGCGAGCGGTGCGACGCCCTGGTCAAGGCCGCCGAGGAGCAGCTCGCCGAGGCGCAGGCCAAGGCCAAGGAGCTGCTCGACGACGCCGAGTCGGAGGCCGGCAAGGTCCGTATCGCGGCGGTGAAGAAGGCCGAGGGGCTCCTCAAGGAGGCCGAGACGAAGAAGGCCGAGCTCTCCCGCGAGGCGGAGAAGATCAGGGCGGACGCCGAGGCGGAGTCCACGGCCATGATCGAGAAGGGTCAGCGCGAGCTCGACGTGCTGGTCCGGCGCCGCTCCGACATCAATGCCGAGATCTCCCGTGTCCAGGACGTGCTGGAGGCGTTGGAATCCTTCGAGACGCCGGCCGGCGGCGGGGGCAAGGACAGCGGCGTCAAGGCGGGCGCCGCGGCGGGGGCCACCCGTTCGAGTGGCAAGGGGTCAGAGGGGTAGCCAGGAGGCCGATCGTCATGCTTCGCACGGACCTTCGACCCGTCCCCTGGCAAGCACTCCGCCGTTACGCCACTCAAAAGGAGTGTCATTCTCCAGATCAAACCGGCATCTGCTCGATGACACGCCGCTTCGACCCCTAGGATTCCCTCTATCACCTCACCGGTCTCATTCGACAGGAACCCCATGAGCGACACTTCCCCCTACGGCTTCGAGCTTGTGCGGCGTGGGTACGACCGCGCTCAGGTGGACGAACGCATCTCGAAGCTCGTCTCCGACCGTGACAGCGCTCTGGCCCGAATCACTGCTCTGGAAAAGCGCATCGAGGAACTCCACCTCGAGACGCAGAACGCACAGGCGCAGGTGAACGACGCGGAGCCGTCGTACGCCGGCCTCGGCGCGCGCGTCGAGAAGATCCTCCGCCTCGCCGAGGAGGAGGCGAAGGACCTGCGCGAGGAGGCCCGCCGGGCCGCCGAGCAGCACCGTGAGCTCGCCGAGTCCGCGGCCCAGCAGGTGCGGAACGACGCGGAGTCCTTCGCCGCCGAGCGCAAGTCCAAGGCCGAGGACGAGGGCGTCCGGATCGTCGAGAAGGCCAAGGGCGAGTCGGCCCAGCTGCGTTCCGAGGCGCAGAAGGACGCGCAGCAGAAGCGCGAGGAGGCCGACGCCCTCTTCGAGGAGACCCGTGCCAAGGCCGCGCAGGCCGCCGCCGACTTCGAGACCAACCTGGCCAAGCGCCGCGAGCAGTCCGAGCGGGACCTGGCGTCCCGTCAGGCCAAGGCCGAGAAGCGGCTCGCGGAGATCGAGCACCGGGCGGAGCAGCTGCGCCTGGAGGCCGAGAAGCTGCGCACCGACGCCGAGCGCCGGGCCCGCCAGACGGTGGAGACGGCCCAGCGCCAGGCCGAGGACATCGTGGCGGACGCCAACGCCAAGGCGGACCGTATCCGCAGCGAGTCGGAGCGCGAGCTCGCCGCCCTGACCAACCGCCGCGACTCGATCAACGCCCAGCTGACGAACGTGCGCGAGATGCTGGCGACCCTCACGGGTGCCGCGGTCGCCGCGGCCGGTGCGCCGGCCGAGGACGAGCCGATCTCGCGCGGGGTGCCCGCGCAGCAGTCCCGCTGACGTTCTCCGGCCGTACAGGAGCCCCTTGCCCCATATCGGTGGCAAGGGGCTCCTGGCCGTTCTACGGTGACCGCATGATCGAGCTCGAGGGGCTGACCAAGCGGTACGGCGAGAAGACGGCCGTCAACAATCTGACCTTCTCCGTCCGGCCCGGCATCGTGACGGGGTTCCTGGGTCCGAACGGGGCGGGCAAGTCGACCACGATGCGGATGATGCTCGGCCTGGACAACCCGTCCGCCGGCACGGTCCGCATCGACGGCAAGCACTACGCGCAGCTGAAGGACCCCCTGAAGTACATCGGGGCGCTCCTGGACGCCAAGGCGATGCACGGCGGCCGCAGCGCGTACAACCACCTGCTGTGCCTGGCGCAGGCCAACGGCATCCCCCGCGGCCGGGTCGGTGAGGTCCTGGACACCGTGGGCCTCACCGCGGTCGCCAAGAAGAAGGCGAAGGGCTTCTCGCTCGGCATGGGCCAGCGGCTCGGCATCGCGGGCGCGCTCCTCGGCGACCCGCAGATCCTGATGTTCGACGAGCCGGTCAACGGTCTCGACCCCGAGGGCATCCACTGGATCCGCAACCTGATGAAGTCCCTCGCCTCCGCCGGCCGCACGGTCTTCGTCTCCTCGCACCTCATGAGCGAGATGGCGCTCACCGCCGACCACCTCGTCGTCATCGGCCAGGGCCGGCTCCTCGCCGACACCTCCATGGCGGACTTCATCCGGCAGAACTCCCGCAGCTACGTGCGGCTGCGCTCGCCCCAGCGCGAGCGCCTCCTGGACGTGCTGCACGAGGCCGGGATCACCGCGGTGGAGGCCGGGAACGGGACGCTGGAGGTCGACGGCCACTCCTCCGAGGAACTCGGCGAGCTGGCCGCGGGACACCAGCTCGTCCTGCACGAGCTGAGCCCCCAGCAGGCCTCGCTCGAAGAGGCCTTCATGCAGCTGACCGCCGAGTCGGTCGAGTACCACGCCCACTCGGGCCCCTCCTCCACCGCTCCGCAGGCGCCGCCGCCCGCTCAGGGCTGGGGCGAGAACTGGCAGCAGCGCGACAACAGGAAGGGGGCCTGAGATGGCCGCGGCCCAGGTCCTCCGCTCCGAGTGGACCAAGATCAAGTCGGTGAACTCGACGGCGCTCACGCTCGGCCTCGCCGTGATCGTCTCCGTCGGCCTCGGCATGCTGATCAGCGCCCTGTCGAAGAACGAGTTCAAGAACCTCTCCACCGAGGACAAGCTGACCTTCGACCCGACCTTCACCGCCTTCGCCGGCCTGACCCTCGGCCAGCTGGCGCTGGTCGTCTTCGGCGTCCTGGTGGTGGCGAGCGAGTACAGCACGGGCATGATCCGCACCTCGCTCGCCGCGGTCCCGCAGCGCGCCACGTTCCTCTTCTCCAAGGTCGCGGTCGCCTCGCTGCTCGCGCTCGGCGTCGCGCTGGTCACCAGCTTCGCCGCGTTCTTCCTCGGCCAGCTGATGCTCGGCTCCCACAAGACCGACCTCGGCGCCCCGAACGTGCTGCGCGCGGTCATCGGCGCGGCCCTCTACATGACGCTGATGGCGATGTTCGCCATGGGCGTCGCGGCGATCCTGCGCTCCCCCATGCTCGCGCTGGGCATCCTCATGCCGTTCCTGTTCCTGGTCTCCCCGATCCTCGGCAACGTCTCGGCGACGAAGAAGGTCGCCCAGTACTTCCCCGACCAGGCGGGCCTGAAGATCATGCAGGTGGTGTCCCCGCCGGACGACGACGCCCCGTACGGGCCCTACGGCGGGCTCGCGATCCTGCTGGTGTGGGTGGCGGTGGCGCTGCTCGTCGGTTACGTACTGCTCAAGAGGCGTGACGCCTGAGGTGTCCCGGGGCCCTCCGGGGCCCCGCCCGACCCTTTACCCACTCTTGGCCGGAACCGTCAGCGCCCCGATATCCTCCTACCTCTTATGGGGGGCGTGTGCCCCGACGTCCTGAACCTTTCAGAACCTTCCGATGGGTGCGGAGAATGATCGAGGCAGTCGGCCTGACGAAGCGCTACGGCGCCAAGACGGCCGTGTACAACCTTTCCTTCCAGGTGCGGCCGGGGGCCGTGACCGGCTTCCTCGGACCGAACGGGTCGGGCAAGTCGACGACGATGCGCATGATCCTCGGCCTCGACCGGCCGACCAGCGGTCACGTGACCATCGGCGGCCACCCGTACGACAAACTGCCGAACGCGCCCCGCCAGGTCGGCGCCCTGCTCGACGCGAAGGCGATGCACGGCGGCCGGGCCGCCCGCAACCACCTGCTGTGCCTGGCCCAGCTGGCCGGCATCCCGGCCCGCCGCGTCGACGAGGTGCTGGGCGTCGTCGGCCTCCAGGACGTCGCCAGGCGGCGCTCGAAGGGCTTCTCGCTCGGCATGGGCCAGCGCCTGGGCATCGCCGCCGCGCTCCTCGGCGACCCGCAGGTGCTCCTCTTCGACGAGCCGGTCAACGGCCTGGACCCCGAGGGCATCCTCTGGGTGCGGAACCTGATGAAGACGCTCGCCGCCGAGGGCCGCACCGTCTTCGTCTCCTCGCACCTGATGAGCGAGATGGCGCTGACCGCGGAGCACCTGATCGTCATCGGGCGCGGCCAGCTCCTCGCCGACATGAGCGTCAAGGACTTCATCTCGCACAACTCGGCCGACTTCGCGCGGGTCCGCACCTCCGACGCCGAGCCGCAGCAGCGCGAGAAGCTGACCGCCGCGCTGACCGAGGCCGGCGGCCAGGTGCTGCCCGAGCCGGACGGCGCGCTGCGGGTCACCGGCCTGCCGCTGCCGCGCATCAGCGACCTGGCGCACGGGGCGGACGTCCGGCTGTGGGAGCTCTCCCCGCACCAGGCCTCCCTGGAGGAGGCGTACATGCGGATGACGCAGGGCGCCGTCGACTACCGCTCGACCACCGACCAGCTGGCGGGCTTCCAGCAGCCGCTGCCGCCGGGTGTGCTGCCGCCGCAGCCGCTGCCGGTGGCCGGTCAGGGACAGCCCGGCTGGTACGCCCCGCCGCCGCCCCAGGCTCAGCCGCCCGCGGCCCCCGTGCCGAACCCGTACGCGGCGGCCCCGGCCGCGCCGCAGCCGCCCGCCGCCGCGGCGGCCCCGACGATGGACAAGGACGCCCGATGAGCACGCCGCCCCTGCCCTACGCCGCTCCGCAGCAGCCCCCGGCGGTGCCCGGCGGGCCGGCGGGTCCCGGCACGTACACCTCGCCGATCCCGGTGCGCCGGGCGCACCTGGGCGACGCGCTGGCCTCGGAGTGGACGAAGATCCGCTCGGTGCGCTCGACGATGTGGACGCTCGGCGTGATGATCGTGCTGATGCTCGGCATCGGCGTGGCCTCGGCGGCGGTCGTCGCCTCGTCCGCCGCCGCCACGCCCGAGCCCGACGAGGTGCTCGGCTTCGGCTTCTTCGGGGTGCTCCTCGGCACGATCTGCGTGATCACGCTCGGCGTCCTGACCATCGCGTCGGAGTACGGCACCGGGATGATCCGCACGACGATGACGGCCTGTTCCAGCCGCAGCCGGGTGCTGGCCGCCAAGGCCGTCGTCTTCTTCGCGCTGGTCTTCGTGCTGACCACGGTCCTGGCCGCGGTGGTGGCCGTCGTGCAGATGGGCATCCTGGGCGTCGGCTCGCCGGGCGGCGCGCAGCTGTTCAAGGCGACCGCCGGCGTCGGCCTGTTCGTCGCGCTGCTCGGCCTGCTCGCGCTCGGCGTCGGCACGCTGGTGCGGCACTCGGCGGGCGCCGTCACCATCATGATCGGCGTCGTGCTGCTGCCGCTGGTCCTCGCCCTGTTCATGTTCTCGGACTCGCTCAAGGACCTCCAGCAGGCCCTGTTCGAGTACTCGATCCCCAGCCAGCTCGCCGTGCTCTACGACAACGCCGTGGCCGGCGGCACCTCGGGCCCGTCCGGCTGGGACCCGCTGTGGATCATGGGCGTGGCCACCGCGCTGGTGCTCGGCGGCGCCTTCCTCACGCTGAACAGCCGCGACGTGTAGGCCCGTCCGCCCTCAGTAGCGCGGCGCGCCCCGGGACCGCTGCACCTTCGTGGTGCGGCGGTCCTTCGCGTTCCAGCACGCCTTGTGCCAGTGCCGCCGGTCGTCCACCCCGCCGTACTGCGGCCAGGCCACGACGTGGGCGACCCCGGACGGGATCTCCTGGTCGCACCCGGGGCAGCGGTAGGTCTTGCCGGCCGCGCTCGCGCCCGCCACGTTGCGCACGCACCACTCCTCGCCCTGCCAGCTCTCGGTGGACTGGAAGCCGCCGTAGCGCCGCCCCTCGTCCTCGCTGCTTTCTGCGGACGGTCCGCCGACCTTGGGGCGGTTGCGACGCGGGGACACGGCTCACCTCACGGGCTGTGTGTACGGGGTGGGGGTTCCCGTCCAGCGTACGCCGCGGCTCTGCGGGTACCCGCCGCGTACCGCTGACCCGGGCCCTGCCGGTGCCCTGTTGAGGTTTCCGGAAAATCTGCCAATCTTCATGCCAAGCCGTGCCTTTGGCACTTGTCAGCCGTTATTGCCTTCAGGGGAGTGCCCGCGTCGGCGCCAAGGAAGGCAGAAGTGCGATGCGTGTAGGAACGTTTGTCCTGGCGGCCCAGTTCCCGGGCCAGGGCCAGGGGGAGGCGCTGCACCGGGCGGTGCGGTCGGCGGAGGTCGCCGAGGAGGCCGGCCTGGACTCGGTGTGGCTCGCCGAGCACCACTTCGTGCCGTACGGGACGTGCCCGTCGGCGATCACCCTGGCCGCCCTGCTCCTCGGCCGCACCCGCACCCTGCGGGTCGGCACGGCGGTGAGCGTGCTGCCGACGGTCCATCCGGTGGCCCTGGGCGAGCAGGCGGCCCTGCTCCACCTCACCTCGGGCGGGCGGTTCTCGCTGGGGGTGGGGCGCGGCGGCCCCTGGGTGGACCTGGAGGTCTTCGGGGCGGGCCTGGAGGCGTACGAGCGGGGCTTCCCCGACTCCCTCGACCTGCTGCTGCGCTGGCTGCGCGAGGCCCGGGTGGCGGCCGACGGCGAGCGGTTCGCCTTCCGTGAGGTGGCGGTCGTGCCGCGCCCCGCGGAGGCGATCGGCGCGGCCGACCCGGCGGGGCCCGAGGTCGTCGTCGCCTGCACGTCGCCGAAGAGCGTGCGGCTCGCCGCCGAGCGCGGGCTGCCCATGCTCCTCGGGATGCACATCGGGGACGAGGAGAAGGCCCAGATGGTCGCCGCGTGGCGGCGGTGCGCCCGCGAGGCGGGCCGCACGGGCGACGAGATCGCCCGGGCGCCGCATGTCGCCGCCGGTGTCGCCCAGGTCGCCGACAGGCGCGGGGAGGCCCAGGAGACGCTCCTGAAGGCGATGCCGGGCTGGCTCAAGCAGGGTCTCGACGCCCATGTCACCGTGGACGGACGGGCGCGGGCGATGCGGGACCCGGTCGCGTACACCGAACTGCTGTGCGCGCTGCACCCGGTGGGCACCCCGCGGGTGTGCGCGGACCGGCTGGCCGCCACCGCCGAGCGGACCGGCATCACGCGCTTCGCGCTCCTCGCGGAGGGCTCCGGCGACCTCGCCGCGACCGAGGAGAACGTGCGGCGGCTCGGTACCGACGTGCTGCCCCGACTCGGCTGATCCGCACCGGGTCCGGACCGGCCCCGGGCCGTGCTGCCTGCCGCCCCGTACTCATGCACCTCCCGCGTACGGGACGACGGGCATGGCGGTTCAGCCGTCAGCAGTCACGCAGTTCGGGTGACTGGTTGAGCAGCTGATTGCGGACCGAGGTGAAGCGGGCCAGCGTGCCGTCCACCGCCGGGTCCTGCGGGAACACCGCGAGCCGGTGGCAGTTCTGGAACGCGAGCCGGACACCGAAGTGCCGCTGGAGCGCGCCGCGTATCGCGTCACTCGCGAGCGCGCGCAGCAGTTGCCCCCGTGCCTGCTCGTCCGGCGGCGGCGTCTGGTTGTCGGCGAACTCTCCGCCGTCGACCTTCAGCTGGGCCACCAGGGAGCTGACCATCTCCCACGCGTAAGGCAGGGAGGTCCGGACGCAGTCGACGAAATCCGCTTCGTCGACCTCGCCTCGCTCGGCCTGTTCCAACAGTGCCGGTGAGACGTCGAGCGACATGGGTTCTCCTCTCGCACCCCCGTGGCAACGGGGGTTGACGGACAGTCCAGGAGCCCACGGGCGCACCAGCTCCCGAACACGCAGCGTGCACGCGCCGCGACCTCCTGCTTCTACGGTATGCAACGCGACGGGACGGCAACAGGGCGTACAGCGCTGTACTCGCACACAACCGGCCAATATCGAACGGGTGAGTTCCGGAATATATGGGACGCACCACCGGGTCCCGTGCGCGGCGCCGGCCGGGGCGGGGCGGGCTCAGGGCGGGCTCAGGGCGGGCGAATCGCGTGGACCGGCGGGCGTCGAGTAGCGTTGCCGACCATGCGTCTTGTCATCGCCCGCTGCTCCGTGGATTACGCGGGCAGGCTCACCGCCCATCTCCCCTCGGCCCCCCGTCTGATCCTCGTGAAGGCGGACGGCAGCGTCTCCATCCATGCGGACGACCGGGCCTACAAGCCCCTCAACTGGATGTCGCCCCCGTGCACCCTCAAAGAGGGCACCGGCGACGAGGCCGGCACGTGGACCGTCATCAACAAGGCGGGCGAGAAGCTCATCATCACGATGGAGGAGATCCTGCACGACTCCTCGCACGAGCTGGGTGTCGACCCGGGTCTCATCAAGGACGGCGTGGAAGCGCACCTCCAGGAGCTGCTCGCCGACCGGATCGACACGCTCGGCGAGGGCTACACGCTGATCCGCCGCGAGTACATGACGGCGATCGGCCCGGTCGACATCCTGTGCCGGGACGCCGAGGGACAGACCGTCGCGGTGGAGATCAAGCGGCGCGGTGAGATCGACGGGGTCGAGCAACTGACGCGCTACCTGGAGCTGTTGAACCGCGACCCGCATCTCGCGCCGGTCCGCGGGGTCTTCGCCGCCCAGGAGATCAAGCCGCAGGCGCGGGTGCTGGCGACGGACCGCGGGATCGGCTGCGCGGTGCTGGACTACAACGCCCTGCGCGGCATCGAGGACGACAAGCTCCGCCTGTTCTGACCCCGCCGAAGCCCTGAGGCGACGGAGCCGCGGTCGCGTCCGCTCATCGACCGAGCGGACGCGAGCGCGGCTCCGTCGCGTGCGGGCTTCCTCGCCCCGTCAGATCACGGGAGCGCTGCTGTCCGGCCCGCTCGCGGCCGGGGAGCCCGAGATGCTCGCGGTGACCGGGCTGCTGGCCGAGTCGGAGGTGTCAGGGACCGCGGGTCCCGTGGACGGATCGGTCGGCGTCGTGGTCGAGGGGTCCGGGTCCGGCTCAGTCGTGCTCGGGTCGGGGTCGCTCGGCGTCGCTGACTTGGTCGGGGATTTGGTGGGCGACTTGGTCGGTGATTTCGAAGGCGACTTGCCGGGCGACGTCGCCGGGTCGTCCGGCTCCTTCGATCCGCTCGGGCCGTCCGACGGGGTCCCGCTCGACGACGCCGACGGCGTCGGATCGTCCGCGGTGCCCGCGATCCCGTCCGCCCCCGGATCGGTCGGCCCGGGCACGGCTCCGCCGCCCCCGCTGGTGCCCCCGCCCGGCTCGGCGGGATCGGCGTCCGTGTCCCCGCCGTCCCCGCCGCTCTCCCCCGCCGTCGCCGACGGGCCCGTGCCGACCTTGCCGGACGACGGATCGTCACTGTCCGACGTGGCGCCGAGCGTCACGACCGTGCCGAGGACGGCGACGAGCAGCGCGCCCGCGCCGGCCGCGACCAGATTGCGCCGGGTCCCGCCGAGCAGCGACCGGCGCGTGGACGCCTTGGCGCCGACCACCGTCGGGGCCGGGACGGGAGGCTGCCGCCGGGTCACCACGGTGTCCGGTTCGTACGGCGGCACGAGCAGCGGGAAGGGGGCCGGTACGCCCGCGGGCGGCGTCGCCCGCTCCTCGTGCACGGCCGCCGGCACCTCCGGCACCTCCTCGGCGCCGAGGAACTGCTCGAAGGGCACGGCGCCGCCGGAGCGGTCCGCGACCAGGGCGAGGGCCCGGCGTCCGGCGATCGTG
Source organism: Streptomyces sp. NPDC049813 (assembly GCF_044465085.1). NCBI lineage: Bacteria > Bacillati > Actinomycetota > Actinomycetes > Kitasatosporales > Streptomycetaceae > Streptomyces > Streptomyces sp. NPDC049813. The sequence goes on from NZ_JBITLI010000023.1 coordinate 57,196, forward strand.
CCCCGCTTGTCGGCCAGCGCGCCGCGCAGCCCGATGGAGGCCTCCAGCTCGGCGCGGGCCCGGTCGAGGTGGCCGCCGAGCAGCGCGAGGATGCCCAACTCGTGGTGGAAGTAGGCCTCTTCGGGGACGTCTCCGGCCCGCCGGGCCGCTTCCTGCCCGGCGCGCAGCGCACGCTCCCAGGCGCCCCAGGCGAGCCCCGCGGCGAACGCGGGCGCGGCGGCGCGGGCCAGCTCGACGGCGAGACTGGTCTCGTCCTCGGCGGGCGGTGTCGTCACCGGGACGAGCACGGCGAGCGCGGCGAGCAGCGCGTCGCACTCGGCGGCGACGCGCTCGGGGCCGACCGAGGGGTGCCCGGCCCACCAGGTGTAGTGCCGGGCGGCGTCGCGGGCGTGCTCGACGAGGTCGTCGGCGTACCCCGCGGCCTCCAGCTGGATCTGCACCCCGGAGGCGAGGCGGTAGCGCCCGCCGACCGCGGTGACGAGCGCGCAGGAGGCCAGCTCGGCGAGGGCCGCGTCGGCGTGCGTGTCCCCGACGAGCGCGGGCAGGTGCGCCTGGTGCGGGAGTTCGCCGCCGAGCGCGACGGCGAACCGCAGGGTGGTACGGGCCGACTCGCTGAGCCGGGAGGCGAGCAGCGCGGCGGGCGCGGCCCCGTCGGCGAGGGAGGGCAGCGGGACGTCCTGGCCGTCCTCGGGGCCGTAGGGCACGTCGGCCGGATCGGCTCCGGTCTCCTCGTGGGTGCCGAACGCGTCGAAGGTGTCGGGGGCGGCGCGGAGCACGTCGCGCTGGCGCAGCAGGGCGCCGGCCTGGGCGAAGCGCAGCGGCAGCCCCTCGGACTCGAACCAGAGGTCGCCGGCCCACTGCGCCTCGTCGTCGGTGAGGACGCGGCCGACGGCCCGCTCCAGCAGCTCCAGGCTGCCGCCGCGGCCGAGCCCGCCGAGGAGGACCTCCTCCACCTGGGCGTCGGCGGCCGGGGCGGGGACCTCGGGCGTCGCCGCCAGCAGGTAGGCGCATTCGGGTGTCGCGTCGAGGAGTTCGTCGAGTGCGGCGCCGCCGAACTCCAGGTCGTCGAGGACGACGACGGCGCCGATCTCGTGGACCAGTTCGAGCAGCAGGGCGCGGTCGGGGCGGTGCAGCGGGGCGTGGTAGACGGCGCCGAACAGGTCGTACAGGACGTCGGTCACCGTGCGCCGGTGTCCGGAGAGCCGGATCACGCCGTCGGGCGCGATGCCGGCGCAGTCCTCGGCGATCTGGTCGCACAGCGCGGTGCGCCCGGCGCCGGAGGGGCCGGTGAGCCGGACGGAGCGGCCGCGGGCCAGGGACCGGGTGAGCTGCTCGCGCTCCTCCTGGCGCTCCAGGAGCGGCAGCCGGGGCAGTGCGGGCCCGGGCGGCAGCGGCGGCCGGGCCGCGCGGGCCAGTTCGGCGCGCTCGGCTGCGTCGTGCTTGGCGGGGCGGCCGGGGCGCTCACTGGGCGGGCAGGGTTCGATCTCGCTGCCGTCGACGGGGTTCACGGTCAGCAGGTGGTCGCCGGAGACGAGCTGCGCGGTGCGGGCGAGCGCGGGCGACGGCTGGCTGAAGCCGGGCGTGCCGGCGCCTCCCCTGCCCGAGGGGAGGTGAGAGCTCGGGGACGGCTCGCGCGCCGGGCGCGGGCGGCCGCCGCTCACGGACGTGTCGTCCTGGCGGTCCTGGCGGTCCTGGCTGAAATCTTCCGGTCCCTGGTGCATCGGGTCCATGGTCAAAGCCCCCAAAAGCGTGGTGCCCCTTGCCCCTCCCGGCCTGTGCACACTGCGCTGTCGCTTCTGGTCCGGTCCCCGCGTGGCGGGTTCGACATTCCGCGGGCGACCGAACCCTAGACCTTCGCACAGTATCTACGAACACTCGGGGTCCCGCGCCGCCCGAGACGTCACAGTCTCGTGAGGATTGTGCGCACTTCCTGGGGGAACGCCTGCTTCATCCACGAAGGCAGCGCGCCGCGGGAGGGGGTCACACCCGGGGCAGCGACTCGACGCCGATGCCGCCCTCGATGGCCAGGATGCGGTGGAGCCGGGTCGCGACGAGCAGGCGCTGCATCTGGGGCGGCACCCCGCGCAGCACGAGCCGGCGTCCACAGCGGCCGGCGCGCCGGTGGGCGCCCATGATGACGCCGAGCCCCGTGGCGTCCCACGAGTCGAGTTCGGAAAGGTCGAGCACGAGGTCGCCGAGACCGTCGTCCACGGCGGTGTGCAGGACCGTACGGGCGTCCGCCGCGCTGCGGACGTCGAGGCGGCCCCCGACGACCAGCTCGACGTGGTCGCCCCTGATGTGCATATGCGCTCCCCGTGAAAGGCAGAAGTACTCGGGTACTCAGGTGGTCATGTGATCCAGGTGATCTGGGTATGTCACTGCAACTGACTGGCCGAATGGGCCAGAAGTTGCCGTCTGTGAGCGAACCGATACCGAATTCACCCCGACGGGTGACATCGCGTCAGCCATGCGTCACGCGTGCTTGTAGAAGCCTTGCCCGCTCTTGCGTCCGATGTCACCGGCGTCGACCATCCGGCGCATCAGCTCGGGGGGCGCGAACTTCTCGTCCTGGGACTCGGTGTAGATGTTGCCCGTGGCGTGCAGCAGGATGTCGACGCCCGTGAGGTCGGCGGTGGCCAGCGGTCCCATGGCGTGGCCGAAGCCGAGCTTGCAGGCGGTGTCGATGTCCTCGGCGGTGGCGACGCCCGACTCGTAGAGCTTCGCCGCCTCGACGACGAGGGCGGAGATGAGCCGGGTGGTGACGAAGCCGGCCACGTCGCGGTTGACGACGATGCAGGTCTTGCCGACCGACTCGGCGAACTCCCGGGTGGTGGCGAGGGTTTCGTCGCTCGTCTTGTGGCCGCGCACGAGTTCGCAGAGCTGCATCATCGGGACCGGCGAGAAGAAGTGCGCCCCGACGACGCGCTCGGGGTGCTCGGTGACCGCCGCGATCTTGGTGATCGGGATCGCGGAGGTGTTCGAGGCGAGCACGGTCCCGGCGCCCACGATCTTGTCGAGCGTCCGGAAGATCTCGTGCTTGACCTCCAGCTTCTCGAAGACGGCCTCGACGACGATGTCGGCGTCGGCGACCGCGTCGAGGTCGGTGGTCGTGGTGATGCGGGCGAGCGCGGCCTCGGCCGCCCCGGCCTCCAGCTTGCCCTTGCTCACGAACTTGTCGTACGACGCCTTGATGCCGTCGGTCCCACGCGTGAGGGCTTCGTCGGTGACGTCCCGCAGGACGACGTCCCAGCCCGCCTGCGCGGAGACCTGGGCGATGCCGGATCCCATGAGACCGGCTCCGATGACGGCCAGCTTCCCTGCCACGTGCGACTCCCTCTCACCGCGTACCCACATACCGCGCGGACCCCTGTTTACGTTGCTCTTTTGCGGACCCTAGCGTTCGTGAGGGGCCGTGTGACCGCATAGAGATGCGCGTCACGTCTCGAATGACGGACATCACACCGGTACGGGCCCGCCGGTGGCCATCAGGCGCCGCGCACGGCGTAGTTGAGCACCTTTTCGCTCAGCAGTTCCTCTGTCGCGTCGAGCACGTCGAGCATCTCGCGGGAGACCGCCTCCGGGGTGCCGCCCGCCAGCATGCGCCGCCCGATGGTCGCCATGACGGTCTGGTGCACCCAGCCGATCTGACCGGCGATCAGGTCCGGCAGCGGGTCGTCCGCGGCGGCGCCGGTCTCCTGGCGCAGCGTCCCGGCGAGGTTGTCGTGGACCTCCTGCTGGATGGCCCAGAGGCGGGAGCGGAGCGCGGGGGCGGCGTGCACGACACGCATGAAGTCGCTGTAGCCCGCCATGAGCCCGACGCGCGGGGAGACGGCCTCGATCTCCTCGCGCAGCTCGCGCAGGACGGCGCGGGCCGCCGACTCGCCCGGCGCCCGGCCGCGCACCCAGCGGGACATCCGGTCGACGACGCCCTTGGAGCGGTCGAGGAAGAGGTCCTCCTTGGCCGGGAAGTAGTTGTAGACCGTGTTCACGGAGACGTCCGCGGCGTCCGCGATCTCGGCGACGGTCACCGCGTCGAAGCCGCGGTCCAGGAAGAGCCCGGTCGCCACATCCGAGATGTACTGCCGGGTCTGCCGCTTCTTGCGCTCCCTGAGCCCTTCGGGACGTGCCTCTGCCATGACCTGATCCTAGCCAGTGACTGGCCTCGCTGAAATTTTGGAGGCGTTGCAAAATTTCAGTGACTCTGTTTTTCTGGCCCGTATGCCAGTCATCAGCGCGTCCGGGCTCGCCCGGACCTTCCAGACCAAGCAGGGCCCCGTGGAGGCCGTCCGCGGTGTCGACCTGCGCGTCGCGCCCGGCGAGATCCTCGGCTTCCTCGGCCCGAACGGCGCGGGCAAGACCACGACCCTGCGGATGCTCATGACGCTGCTGCCGCCCACCGGCGGCGCGGCCACCGTCGCGGGCCACGACCTGGCCGGCGACCCGGCGGGGGTGCGCGGCGCCGTCGGCTACGTGGCCCAGTCCGGCGGCGTCGACCCGTCGGTCTCCGTCCGCGAGGAGCTGGTCACCCAGGGCCGCCTCTACCGCCTGACGAAGCCACAGGCGCAGGCCCGGGCCCGCGAGTTGGCCGCCGACCTCGGTCTCACCGGACTGCTGGACCGCAGGACCGGCGCGCTCTCCGGCGGCCAGCGGCGCCGCCTCGACCTCGCCATGGGGCTCACCCACCGCCCGGCCGTGCTCTTCCTCGACGAGCCGACGACCGGGCTCGACCCCGGCAGCCGCGCCGACCTGTGGGAGCTGGTGCGCGACCTGCGCGACCGGCACGGCACGACCGTCTTCCTCACCACGCACTACCTCGACGAGGCCGACGCGCTCGCCGACCGGATCGTCGTGGTCGACCGGGGCGCCGTGGCCGCCGAGGGCACCCCGGACGCGCTGAAGCGCACGTACGGCGGGTCGGCGCGGGCGACGCTCCAGGACACGTTCCTGGCGATCACCGGTCGCGGTCCCGCGGCCGCGGACCCGGCCCCGGTGGCGGTGTGAGCACGATGACGAACCTGGCCTCCGACACGCTGCTGATCTTCGGGCGGTATGCCCGGCAGACCCTCTCCTCGCGGTTCCAGATGCTCTTCGGCGTCCTGATGCCGCTGCTCTACCTGCTCTTCTTCGGCCCGCTCCTGACCGGCCTGCCGCTGAGCGCGGCGGGCAGCTCCTGGCAGGTCCTGGTCCCCGGACTGCTGCTCCAGCTCGGGCTGTTCGGCGCCGCGTTCAGCGGTTTCGGCATCATCCTGGAGCAGCACAGCGGCGTCATCGAGCGGATGTGCGTCACCCCGGTCAGCCGCCTCGCGCTGCTGCTCGGGCGGGTGCTGCGGGACACCGCGCTCTTCCTCTTCCAGGCGGTGCTGCTGGTGCTCGCCGCGCTGGTGATGGGGTTGCGGGCGCCGGTGGCCGGGGTGCTGATCGGCTTCGGCTTCGTGGCGCTCCTGACGGTCTCGCTCGCCTCGCTGTCGTACGCCCTCGCGTTCCGGGTCCGGACCCCGCAGGAGTTCGGACCCGTGGTCAACGCGGTCACCATGCCCACGATGCTGCTCTCCGGACTGATGCTGCCGATGGCGCTCGCCCCCGGCTGGCTGGACGCGCTCTCGCACGTCATGCCGGTGCGCTACCTGGTGGACGCGATGCGGGACGCGTACGTCGGCCGGTACGCGACGGCGCACATGCTGTACGGGGCGCTGGCGGCCATGCTCTTCGCCGCGCTCACCGTGACGGTGGGCACACGTGTCTTCCGCACGGCCGGAGCCTAACTACGCTGGCCGCATGGTCAATCTGACGCGCATCTACACCCGTACCGGAGACAAGGGCACCACGGCCCTCGGCGACATGAGCCGCACCGCCAAGACCGATCTGCGGATCTCGGCCTACGCGGACGCCAACGAGGCCAACGCGGTGATCGGCACCGCGATCGCCCTCGGCGACCTCGGCGAGGACGTCGTCACGGTCCTCACCCGCGTCCAGAACGACCTGTTCGACGTCGGGGCCGACCTGTCGACACCGGTCGTGGCGGACCCGCAGTACCCGCCGCTGCGCGTGGAGCAGTTCTACGTCGACAAGCTGGAGGCGGACTGCGACCGCTTCAACGCGGAGCTGGAGAAGCTGCGGTCGTTCATCCTGCCCGCCGGCACGCCCGGGGCGGCGCTGCTGCACCAGGCGTGCACGGTGGTGCGGCGGGCCGAGCGCTCCACCTGGGCCGCGCTGGAGGTGCACGGCGAGACGATGAACCCGCTGACCGCGACGTACCTCAACCGCCTCTCCGACCTGCTGTTCATCCTCGCGCGGACGGCGAACAAGGAGGTCGGGGACGTGCTGTGGGTACCGGGCGGCGAGCGCTAGCGCGCCCGGGCCCGGTCGGCCGGGGTCTTCTTCGGGAACAGGGTGTAGCTCAGCGCGATGACCACGTTGACGGCGATCACGACGAGCATCCGCTGCTGCCAGGCCCGCAGGGAGCCGGTCGAGCCGTCGTCGCCCACGTACCAGACCGCTGCCTGGAGCAGGGCCATGGCGATCAGCGAAGCCAGCGTCCAGAGCCCGGCGAGGCGCCACTCGTGCAGCGCGCGCCGCGTCCCGTACCCGGGCTTCGCCGGGGGCGGGCCGCCCGCGAAGCGGTGGGCGACGCGGACGTCGACCCACGTGATCGTGGCGTGGCCGAGGGCGACGGTGTACCCGATGTAGACCGCGGCGAGACCGTGCCGCCAGTCGGGCTCCGCGCCGTTCTTGAGGTCGATAGCGGTGACGACGAACAGCAGCACCTCCAGCAGGGGCTCGCACAGCAGCACCGCCAGGCCCGCCCGCGGCATCCGCGCCCAGTAGCGCAGCGCGAGACCGGCGGCCAGCAGCACCCAGAAGGCGATCTCGCAGACGACGATCAGCGTGACGATCACGGTGGGCTCCTCTCCCTCCCCTCCAGCGTCGCCGCCGCGGGCGCCGTGATCGTCGTCGCCGGTGACGAGGTGCGGCTGCATCCTTCGATGTAGCCGCGGGCCTGGCGGCCTCCTCCCCCGGCACCGTGCCCGGCCCCCGCCGGACGTGTTGGATGGAGCCATGCACCCGCTGCCGCCCCGCCCGCACCGCGACGACGTGCGCATCGCCGTCGCCGGGCTGCTCGGCGGTCTCGCGCTGTGGGGCATCGGCCTCGGTATGAACACCGGGCGCCCGCTGGACGGCGCCTGGCTGCTGCTGCCGCTCGTCGCGATGTCCGCCCTGGAGCTGGTGCGCCGCACCCGGCCGCGGTGCGCGGTGGCGCTGGGCACGCTCGTCCTGGTCGCCGACCAGTTCACCGCGGGCAGCCTGGCGACGGTGCTGATGTACACCGACCTGATGTACGCGGCCGTCGTGTACGGGACCCCGGCCGCGGCCCGGCGCCTCCCGGTCTCCACCGGTCTGGTCACGGTCGCCGCCACCCTCGGCTTCCTCGCCTGGTGGCGGCAGCCGGAGGCGGTCCTGGTCGGCGTCATGACCGGGCTCGTCTCCTTCGGTCCCGCGGCGACCGGCGCGCTGGTCCGCGGCCACCGGGACCGGGCCGCCGACGAGCGGCTGCGAGCCCGGCAGACCGCGCTGCTGGCCGAGATGGACCGGAGCCAGGCGGTGGTGGCCGAGCGCGCCCGGATGGCGCGTGAGCTGCACGACATGGTGGCCAACCACCTGTCGGCGATCGCCATCCACTCCACGGCCGCGCTCTCCATCGACGAGCCGGCCACCACCCGCACCGCCCTGGAGACCATCCGCGAGAACAGCGTCGACGGGCTCGCCGAGATGCGCCGCCTGATCGGCATCCTGCGCGACTCCAGCGGCGACACCGAACCGGCCGCCGCACCCACCCTGGACGGTCTGGGCGCGCTCGTGGAACAGTCCCGCGCGAACGGACTCGACGTCGCGCTCACCCTGACCGGCCCGGCCGGCGGGCTGCCCGCGCCGGTCGGGCTCGCCGCCTACCGCATCGTCCAGGAGTCCCTGACGAACGCGCTCAAGCACGCCGCGGCCGGCCACGTCACCGTCACGGTCCGCCGCCACGGCGAGCACATCGAGGCATGCGTGAGCAGTCCGTACGGCGACCGGGACGGGCCGCGCGCCCCCGGTTCCGGCGCCGGCCTGGTCGGCATGCGCGAGCGCACGGCGCTGCTCGGCGGCACGTTCGAGGCGGGCCCGGTGCCGGACGGCGCCGGCGGCACCATCTGGCGGGTCCTGGCCACCCTGCCCCTCGACGTCCCCGCACCCGGAGGAGGACCCGCGTGATCCGCGTACTCGTCGCCGAGGACCAGAGCGCCGTCCGGGCGGGGCTCGTCCTGATCCTGGGCAGCGCCCCCGACATCGAGGTCGTCGGCGAGGCCGAGGACGGCGAACAGGCGGTGGCCCGGGCCCGCGAGCTCCGGCCCGACCTGGTCCTGATGGACATCCAGATGCCGCGCCTCGACGGCGTCGCGGCCACCCGCGCGGTGGTCGGCGAGGGTCTTGCGGACGTCCTGGTGCTGACCACCTTCGACCTCGACGCCTACGTCTTCGGCGCGCTGCGGGCGGGCGCGGCCGGGTTCCTGCTGAAGAGCACCGACGCGAAGGACCTGATCGAGGCGGTGCGGACGGTGGCGCGCGGCGAGGGGCTGATCGCGCCCGCCGTGACGAGGCGGCTGATCGCCGAGTTCGCCGCGGGCGCCGACCGGGCGCGGCCGCGGCCCGCCCCGCCGGGGTTGGCCATGTTGACGCGGCGCGAGCGGGAGGTGTTCGACCGGCTCGGCGAGGGGCTGTCGAACGCGGAGATCGCGGCCCGGCTCGACATGGCGGAGGCGACCGTGAAGACGCACGTCAGCCGGTTGCTGGGCAAGCTGGAGCTGCGCAGCCGGGTGCAAGCGGCGGTGCTGGCGCAGGAGTTGGAGCGGTAGCGGTTCCGGGGGCGCGCGGCAGGTTGGCCGAAAGCCGTAATTGGTTTAGACCTTGACCGCTGGTCCAGACCTTTCTATTCTCGCCGCACTGCGGTGAGCACATCCCCCCACTCCGGTGCTCACGGGCGTCGCAGGGTTCCGTCCCCCGTCAAGCGAACCCAGGACCACCCGAGGGAGCACTCCATGCGCTCAAGTGACGTACCCCGACGAAGACTGCGGCACCGAACCACCGCTGCGCTGACCACGCTGCTGCTGCCGGCCGCCGCCCTGGTCGGCCTCGCCACCCCGTCCCACGCCGCCGCCGAGGCCACCGCGGTCACGGCCACGTACGCCAAGACCCAGGACTGGGGCAGCGGCTTCGAGGGCAAGTGGACCATCAAGAACTCCGGTACCACGGCGCTCAGTTCCTGGGCCGTCGAGTGGGACTACCCGGCGGGCACCAAGGTGACCTCGGCCTGGGACGCGACCGTCACCAACTCCGCGAACCACTGGACCGGCAAGAACCTCTCCTGGAACGGGTCGCTCGCCCCCGGCGCCTCCATCTCCTTCGGCTTCAACGGCTCCGGCTCCGGCGCCCCCACCGGCTGCAAGATCAACGGCGCCTCCTGCGACGGCGGCGACGTGCCCGGTGACGCGGCTCCCTCGGCGCCCGGCACCCCGACCGCCTCCGCCATCACCGACACCTCGGTCAAGCTCTCCTGGTCGGCCGCCACCGACGACAAGGGCGTCAAGAACTACGACGTCCTGCGCGACGGCGCCACGGTCGCCACCGTCACCGGCACCACGTACACCAACACCGGGCTGACCGCGGGCACCGACTACTCGTACACCGTCCAGGCCCGCGACACCGCGGACCAGACGGGCCCGGTCTCCGGCGCCGTGAAGGTCCACACCACTGGCGGCGGCACCGACCCGGGCAACCCGGGCACCGGGGGCAAGGTCAACCTCGGGTACTTCACCGACTGGGGCGTCTACGGCCGCCAGTACTACCCGAAGAACCTGGAGACCTCCGGCTCGGCCGCGAAGGTCACGCACATCAACTACGCCTTCGGCAACGTCCAGGGCGGCAAGTGCACCATGGGCGACTCCTACGCCGACACGGACATGGCCTACACGGCGGCCAACTCCGTCTCCGGCCAGGCCGACACCTGGGACCAGCCGCTGCGCGGCGCCTTCAACCAGCTCCGCCAGCTGAAGGCCAAGCACCCGAACCTCAAGATCCTGTGGTCCTTCGGCGGCTGGACCTGGTCCGGCGGCTTCGGTGAGGCGGCGAAGAACCCGGCCGCGTTCGCCGACTCCTGCTACAACCTGGTCGAGGACCCGCGCTGGGCCGACGTCTTCGACGGCATCGACATCGACTGGGAGTACCCGAACGCCTGCGGCCTGACCTGTGACACCTCCGGCCCGGCCGCGCTGAAGGGGCTCACCTCGGCCCTGCGCGCCAAGTTCGGCACGAAGAACCTGGTCACCGCCGCCATCACCGCCGACGGTTCGGCCGGCGGCAAGATCGAGAAGACCGACTACGCCGGCGCCGCCCAGTCCCTCGACTGGTACAACGTGATGACGTACGACTTCTTCGGCGCCTGGGACGCCAAGGGCCCGACGGCCCCGCACTCCCCGCTCACCTCGTACAACGGCATCCCGCAGCAGGGCTTCACCTCCGCCGACGCCATCGCCAAGCTGAAGGCCCAGGGCGTCCCCGCGGCCAAGCTGCTGCTCGGCATCGGCTTCTACGGACGCGGCTGGACCGGCGTCACGCAGGACGCGCCGGGCGGCACCGCGACAGGGCCGGCCGCCGGTACGTACGAGCAGGGCATCGAGGACTACAAGGTCCTCAAGACCAAGTGCCCCTCGAACGGCACCATCGCCGGCACCGCGTACGCGCACTGCGGCTCGGACTGGTGGTCCTACGACACCCCCGCGACCATCAACTCGAAGATGAGCTGGGCGAAGTCGCAGGGGCTCGGCGGGGCGTTCTTCTGGGAGTTCTCCGGCGACACGTCCAACGGTGAGCTGGTGAGCGCGATCGACTCCGGCCTGAAGTAGCCCGACCGGGGTTCACAAAGACTGAAGCCGGGCCGGTGGGAACGCCCCCCACCTGCTCGGCTTCTTCCATGCCCAGGACCCGGGAGCGGTTACGCCACGTTCACCCGCTGGCCGGGCGGCGCCGCCTCCAGCCAGGCCAGGAATCCCGTCAGCGCGTCCTCGCTCATCGCGAGTTCGAGGCGGCTCCCCCGGTGCGTGCAGGCGAGGACGATCGCGTCGGAGAGGAGCGCCAGCTCCTCCTCGCCCTCCGGGGCACGCCGGCCGGTGACCTCGATGGCCGCCCGCTCCAGGATCCGCTTCGGGCGCGGCGCGTACGAGAAGACGCGGAACCACTCGATCCGGTCGCCGTTGTAGCGGGCGATGCCGTACCCCCAGCCCTTGCCGGAGGTGTCCTCCGCGTCCGGGCCGGGCGCGTCCCACCGCAGCGAGCAGTCGAAGGTGCCCCCCGAGCGCTGGATCAGCCGGCGCCGCAGCCCGAAGACAAAGAGCCCCAGCAGTACGAGTACGACGACCGCGACTACGCACAGCACGAGAACGAGGACCATCTGCACCGACCTCCTCGCTTCTCGACAGATCCAAACGCCAGATAACGGAACAGCAAAAACAGTTGTAGATCGCCTCAGCCGCGACCCGGTCCGGAGAGGGTATCTCCGGACCGAGCCGCGGCTGAGTCGCGTCTACGGGCTCGCTGGGATCAGCGCGCCGCCACCGCCCGCAGTCGGACGTCGGCACGACGCTCGGCGGACGCGTCGGCGTCCGACTGAGCGCGCTCCAGCGCCCGCTCCGCTCGCTGGACATCGATCTCGTCCGACAGCTCGGCGATCTCGGCCAGCAGCGACAGCTTGTTGTCCGCGAACGACAGGAAACCGCCGTGCACCGCTGCCACGACCGTCCCTCCTTCGCTCGTACGGATCGTCACCGGGCCCGACTCCAGCACACCGAGCAGCGGCTGGTGACCGGGCATGACGCCGATGTCGCCGGACGTGGTACGCGCGACGACCAGGGTGGCCTCGCCGGACCAGACACTGCGGTCCGCGGCGACGAGCTCGACGTGCAGCTCAGCAGCCAAGGTGGGCTCCTCGGGTCACCACCCGGCAACGCTCGCTGCCGGGTGTTGGGTCAAAGTCTAGTGGGCGTTGCGGGAGGGCCGGGACGGACCCGGCCCTCCCACGGGCACGGGGTCAGGAGACGCCGAGCTCCTTGGCGTTGGCCTTGAGGTCCTCGATGCCACCGCAGAGGAAGAACGCCTGCTCCGGGAAGTGGTCGTAGTCACCGTCGATGATCGCGTTGAAGGCCACGATCGACTCGTCCAGCGGCACGTCCGACCCGTCGACGCCGGTGAACTGCTTGGCGACGTGGGTGTTCTGGGACAGGAAGCGCTCCACGCGACGGGCGCGGTGGACGGTGAGCTTGTCCTCCTCGCCGAGCTCGTCGATACCGAGGATCGCGATGATGTCCTGCAGGTCCTTGTACTTCTGCAGGACGTTCTTGACGCGCATCGCCGTGTTGTAGTGGTCCGCCGCGATGTAGCGGGGGTCCAGGATGCGGGACGTCGAGTCCAGCGGGTCCACGGCCGGGTAGATGCCCTTCTCCGAGATCGGACGGGAGAGCACCGTCGTCGCGTCGAGGTGGGCGAAGGTCGTGGCCGGGGCCGGGTCGGTCAGGTCGTCCGCGGGCACGTAGATCGCCTGCATGGACGTGATCGAGTGGCCACGGGTCGACGTGATGCGCTCCTGGAGGAGACCCATCTCGTCGGCCAGGTTCGGCTGGTAACCCACGGCGGACGGCATGCGGCCGAGCAGCGTGGAGACCTCGGAACCGGCCTGCGTGAAGCGGAAGATGTTGTCGATGAAGAACAGCACGTCCTGCTTCTGCACATCGCGGAAGTACTCCGCCATGGTCAGGCCCGCGAGGGCCACGCGCAGACGGGTGCCCGGCGGCTCGTCCATCTGGCCGAAGACAAGGGCGGTCTTGTCGATGACGCCCGAGTCGGCCATCTCCTCGATGAGGTCGTTGCCCTCACGGGTGCGCTCACCGACACCGGCGAACACGGAGACACCGTCGTGGTTGTTGGCGACGCGGTAGATCATCTCCTGGATGAGCACCGTCTTGCCGACGCCGGCACCGCCGAACAGACCGATCTTGCCACCCTTGACGTACGGGGTGAGCAGGTCGATGACCTTGACGCCGGTCTCGAACATCTCGGTCTTCGACTCGAGCTCGTCGAAGGTCGGAGCCTTGCGGTGGATGCCCCAGCGCTCGCCCGTGTACTGCTCGTCGACGTTCAGGACCTCGCCGAGGGTGTTGAACACCTTGCCCTTGGTGAAGTCGCCGACGGGGACGGTGATGGAGGCACCGGTGTCAGTCACCTGGGCCTGGCGGACCAGGCCGTCGGTGGGCTGCATCGAGATGGCGCGGACCAGACCGTCACCGAGGTGCTGGGCGACCTCGAGCGTCAGAGTCTTCTTCTTGCCGTCCTCGGCCGGGTCGTTCACCTCGACGTGCAGGGCGTTGTAGATGTCCGGCATCGCGTCGACGGGGAACTCCACGTCGACGACCGGGCCGATGACCCGGGCGACGCGGCCCGTGGCCGTCGCGGTCTCAACAGTGGTCGTCATTACTTGTCACTCCCCGCGTTCGCGTCGGCCAGGGCGCTGGCGCCACCGACGATCTCGCTGATTTCCTGGGTGATTTCGGCCTGGCGGGCCGCGTTGGCAAGTCGGGAGAGCGTGTTGATGAGCTCTCCCGCGTTGTCGGTCGCCGACTTCATCGCGCGGCGCGTGGCGGCGTGCTTGGAGGCAGCCGACTGGAGCATCGCGTTGTAGATACGGCTCTCGACGTAGCGCGGCAGCAGGGCGTCGAGGACGTCCTCCGCCGACGGCTCGAAGTCGTACAGCGGCAGGATCTCGTCGCCCTTGGACGCCGCCGTCTCCTCCGCGACCTCTTCGAGGCTGAGCGGCAGCAGGCGGCCGTCGACCGCCGACTGCGTCATCATCGAGACGAACTCGGTGTAGACGATGTGGAGTTCGTCCACGCCGCCCTCCGCCGTCTCCTTCTCGATGGCCTCGATGAGCGGACCGGCGACCTTCTTGGCGTCCGCGTACGTGGGCTCATCGGTGAAGCCCGACCACGACTCCGCGACCTTGCGCTCGCGGAAGTTGTAGTGGGCCAGACCGCGGCGGCCGACGATGTACGTGTCGACCTCCTTGCCCTCGGCCTCAAGACGCGCCGTCAGCTGCTCGGCGGCCTTGATCGCGTTCGAGTTGAAGGCGCCGGCCAGTCCGCGGTCGCTCGTGAGGAGCAGCACCGCGGAACGGGTCGCCGTCTCCGCCTCGGTCGTCAGCGGGTGCTTGGTGTTCGACCCGGTCCCCACCGCCGTGACCGCGCGCGTGAGCTCGGTCGCGTAGGGCGTGGAGGCCGCCACCTTGCGCTGCGCCTTGACGACGCGCGAGGCGGCGATCATCTCCATCGCCTTGGTGATCTTCTTGGTCGCGGTGACGGATCGGATGCGACGCTTGTAGACCCGGAGCTGGGCTCCCATGAGTCAGGTCCCTTCCGTCGTCACTTGCCGGCGGCGGCCGGAGCGTCCTCGCCGAGAAGCTTCCCGTCCGAGGTCTCGAACTGCTTCTTGAACTCCGCGATCGCGTCCGCGACGGCCTGGAGGGTGTCGTCCGACATCTTGCCGCCCTCCTTGATGGAGGTCATCAGGCCCTGCTCCTTGCGGTGCAGGTGCTCGAGGAGCTCCTTCTCGAAGCGGCGGATGTCGGAGACCGGCACGTCGTCCATCTTGCCGGTGGTACCGGCCCAGACGGAGACGACCTGGTCCTCGGTGGGCATCGGCTGGTACTGAGCCTGCTTGAGCAGCTCGACCAGGCGCTGACCACGCTCCAGCTGCGACTTCGACGCGGCGTCCAGGTCGGAACCGAAGGCGGCGAACGCCTCCAGCTCGCGGTACTGGGCCAGGTCCAGACGCAGCCGGCCGGAGACCTGCTTCATGGCCTTGTGCTGGGCGGAACCACCCACACGGGAGACCGAGATACCGACGTTCAGCGCGGGGCGCTGACCGGCGTTGAAGAGGTCCGACTCCAGGAAGCACTGGCCGTCGGTGATGGAGATGACGTTGGTCGGGATGAACGCGGAGACGTCGTTGGCCTTCGTCTCGACGATCGGCAGACCCGTCATCGAACCGGCACCCAGCTCGTCCGAGAGCTTCGCGCAGCGCTCGAGCAGACGCGAGTGCAGGTAGAAGACGTCACCCGGGTAGGCCTCGCGCCCCGGCGGGCGGCGGAGCAGCAGGGACACGGCGCGGTAGGCGTCGGCCTGCTTCGAGAGGTCGTCGAAGATGATGAGGACGTGCTTGCCCTCGTACATCCACTGCTGGCCGATGGCCGAGCCGGTGTACGGCGCCAGGTACTTGAAGCCGGCCGGGTCGGACGCCGGGGCGGCGACGATGGTCGTGTACTCCAGGGCGCCGGCCTCTTCGAGGGCACCGCGCACGGAGGCGATGGTGGAGCCCTTCTGACCGATGGCGACGTAGACGCAGCGGACCTGCTTCTTCGGGTCGCCGGTGCGCCAGTTGTCACGCTGGTTGATGATCGTGTCGACGGCCAGGGCGGTCTTGCCGGTCTGGCGGTCGCCGATGATCAGCTGACGCTGGCCACGGCCGATCGGGGTCATCGCGTCGACGGCCTTGTAGCCCGTCTCCATCGGCTCGTGCACCGACTTACGGGCCATGACGCCCGGGGCCTGCAGTTCGAGGGCGCGTCGGCCGCTGGTCTCGATCTCGCCGAGGCCGTCGATCGGGTTGCCGAGCGGGTCGACGACGCGGCCGAGGTAGCCCTCGCCGACGCCGACGGACAGGACCTCACCGGTGCGGTGCACCGGCTGACCCTCCTCGATACCGCTGAACTCGCCGAGGACGACCGCACCGATCTCGCGCTCCTCGAGGTTGAGGGCGAGACCCAGGGTGCCGTCCTCGAACTTCAGCAGCTCGTTGGCCATGGCCGAGGGAAGACCCTCCACCTTGGCAATGCCGTCGCCGGCCACGGTGACCGTACCGACCTCCTCGCGCGAGGCCGCGTCCGGCTTGTACGCCTGGACAAAGTTCTCCAGCGCGTCCCGGATCTCCTCCGGCCGGATCGTGAGCTCCGCCATCTGGGTTCCCTGCTCTCCTTGTTGGGCCCGAAGTGTTCTTGGGGTCTGGGGTCAGCCCCCAGGAATCCTCTGCACGGCCCAACTAGGGCCGTATTCGTACGTGGTTGAGGTGTCAGCCGGCCATGCGGCGGCTGGCTTCCTCGATGCGGTCCGCGATGGAGCCGTTGATGACCTCGTCGCCCACCTGCACCTTGATCCCGCCGAGGACCGCGGGGTCCACGTCCAGGTTCAGGTGCATCTGGCGCCCGTAGAGCTTCGCCAGGGACTGGCCCAGGCGCTGCTTCTGCAGGTCGCTCAGCGGGACCGCGGTGGTGACGACGGCCACCGTGCGCTCCCGTCGTTCGGCGGCGAGCTTGGAGAGGGACTCGAGTCCCGCTTCCAGGCTACGTCCCCGGGGCGCGGTCACCAGACGCGCGACGAGCCGCTCGGTGGTGGGCCGGGCCCGGCCGCCGAGAAGCTCCCTGACCAGGTTGGCGCGGGCGGCCACCGACGCGGTGCGGTCGGTGAGCGCGGAGCGGAGCGCGGTGTCGGAGCCGACGATCCGGTCGAACCGGAACAGCTCGTCCTCGACGTCGTCGAGGTCACCGTTCTTCTGCGCCGCGGTCAGGTCCGCGGTGTCGGCCAGCTCCTCCAGGGAGTCGACCAGGTCGCGCGAGGCCGACCACCGGGAGCGGACCAGTCCGGCCACCAGGTCGACGGCCGCGCCGCTGACCTGGCTGCCGAGCAGTCGGCCCACGAGCTCGGCCTTGGCGTCGCCGGACTGCGCCGGGTCGGTCAGGACCCGACGCAGCGAGACCTCGCGGTCGAGCAGCGCGGTGACCGCGGCCAGGTCGCCGGCGAGCGCCTCGGCGGAGACCGACGTGGAGTCGGTCAGCGCGTCCAGACGCATCCGCGCGGCGACGAGTGCCTCGCGGCTCGCTCCGTGCACGGTCATCGAGCGGCCTCTGCCTTCGTCGCGGTGTCCTCGAGGCCATCGAGGAAGCGGTCGATCGTGCGCGACTGCCGGGCGTGGTCCTCGAGGGACTCGCCGACGAGCTTGCCGGCCAGGTCGGTGGCCAGCTGGCCGACGTCCTGACGCAGCGCCTGTGCGGCGGCCTTGCGGTCGGCCTCGATCTGGGCGTGACCGGCGGCGATGATCTCCTCACGCTGCCGCTGGCCTTCCGCGCGCATCTCGGCGATGAGCGTGGCGCCCTGCTCCTGCGCCTCCTGGCGCAGCCGCGCGGCCTCGTGCCGGGCCTCGGCGAGCTGAGCCTTGTACTGCTCAAGGACGCTCTGGGCCTCGGTCTGAGCGGCCTCGGCCTTCTCGATACCGCCTTCGATGGCCTCGCGGCGCTCTTCCAGAACCTTGTTGATGTTCGGGAGGAGCTTCTTGGCGAGGAAGCCGAAGACGATGACGAAGGCGATGAAGCCGATCACGAGCTCTGGGATCGGCGGGATGAGGGGGTTCTCGGACTCCTCGACCGCCAGCTGAACCAGGGGGCTCATTTATCTGCCTTCCGTCCTAAGGGGGCTGTCCGGCTGAGTGATCAGGAGGACGGGTAGACGAACGGCATGACCAGACCGATGAGGGCGAGCGCCTCACAGAAGGCGAAGCCGAGGATCTGGTTGGCGCGGATCAGACCGGCAGCCTCGGGCTGACGGGCGAGCGCCTGGGTGCCGTTACCGAAGATGATGCCGACGCCGACGCCCGGGCCGATGGCCGCGAGGCCGTAACCGATCGAGCCGAGGTTGCCCTTGATTTCGACGCCAGCGGCGAGGGTCTGCGCGAGAGCGGACATGCCGGTTCTTCCTTCTCTTTCAAGTACCGGTGGGGGTTGGCCACCGGATGTCTACGGGGTGTGGTGCGGGGTGCGGGGACTCAGTGGCCTTCGGCCATTGCGCCCTGCAGGAAGCTGCACGCCAGGAGCACGAACACGTAGGCCTGGACGGCCTGGATGAACAGCTCGAAGGCGGTCATCACGATGACCATCACGAAGGAGACGGCCGAGTACGCGATGCCGATGCCGTTGAGCATGTACCAGCTGGCGATCGTGAACAGCAGCAGGAGGGTGTGACCCGCGAACATGTTCGCGAACAGTCGCACCGTGTGCGTGAACGGGCGGACGAGCAGGTTCGAGAAGAGCTCGATCGTCATCGACAGCGGCAGCACCGCGCCGAGCGACTTGTCATAACCCGTGAAGTTCTTGAAGGCACCGACGAAGCCGTGTCGCTTGAAGGTGAGGCTCACCCACATCACGTAGACGATGGCGGCGAGCGCGGCGGGGTAGGAGATGATCGCCGTCACCGGGAACTGGGCGAGCGGGACGATCGACCAGATGTTCATCATCCACACGAAGAAGAACAGCGAGACCATGAAGGGGACGTACTTCTCGCCCTCACGCTTGCCGATCGTCTCGTAGACGATGCCGCGGCGGACGAAGTCGTAGCCCGCCTCCGCGACCATCTGGAGCTTGCCCGGGACGACCTTCGGCTTGGCGAAGGCGGCCCAGAAGAAGCCGATCACGACGACCGAGCCGAGCAGCGCCAGCAGCATCGTCTTGTCGAAGTAAACGTTGCTGGTTCCGTCGCCCCACAGGGGCTCGAACAGGAACGAGTGCAGGCCGGGAGCCGGGAAGCCACACCCATCAAAAAGGTGGCAGTCGGTCTCGAAGGCGAGCACCTGCGTCGGGTCAGCACTCACCGCGGGCTCCTTCAGCGTGGCGCATAGGTACGGCAACCTCGTTGTGTCGGCGCGGCGTGCAGCCGCGGTTCGGCACGGGACTGGTGTTACGGATGTGGGGGCGGCGGTCGGGCATCGAGCCTCGCGTTACAGCAGGCGTCAGCTCAGATGCCCGCGCCCGCGATGCCGCAGTTGGCACCGGACGATAGCAGGGTCGTGAACCCCCACTTATCCCGCCCCTACGCTTCACGACTTCGGCCCCGTCTTCTCGGGCTTCTCGCCCTTCTGCGCGTCGGGTTCGACGTAGAGGATCTTGGCCTTCATGTGGGCGCGCGTCTGCGCCGCGATCCACGCGAGGGTCGAGACGACGAGGGCGATCGCGAACGCCCTCGGGTTGAACAGGGTCGTGTCCTTGAAGAGCGCCATGAAGACGACCATGAGCAGCAACTGGGCCGCGTAGAGCATC
This sequence comes from Streptomyces sp. NPDC049813, assembly GCF_044465085.1. Taxonomy (NCBI): domain Bacteria; kingdom Bacillati; phylum Actinomycetota; class Actinomycetes; order Kitasatosporales; family Streptomycetaceae; genus Streptomyces; species Streptomyces sp. NPDC049813. Next base: position 76,409 of record NZ_JBITLI010000023.1, read on the forward strand.
AGGCCCATCATCTGGAACAGGTGCGGAAGCGATTTGGCGGTGCGCTCCAGGACCACGAGTCCGAGCCCCATGAAGACGATCGCCACCAGCGTCCCGACGAGCGCACCGAGGGCCCCCTTGCCGCCCGCGACCGCGGCGCTGACCACGATGGTGATCACGCCTACGGCAGCCGTGGGTACGGCGGTTTTGAGAAGGGTCCGTGCGTCGTTGGACGGCATGGCGGCAGCTCCGCTTACTGGTGGGGGCAGGGTGTCGTCATGGACGAGCGTAGTCCGGGGCCGAGAGAGGAAATCCGGGCCAAGGGACCGTCGCACTACGGTCTTTCGGCTCTATCCCCGGGTTTCGTGAACGGTATCACAAACTATTTGATGCGGTCTTTACCTAGAACGTGTGCCAACCGTCACACGTGAGGGGGAACCTGCGCGTCTGTGCGCTCGCGGGGGCAACATGTCTGGTATTGCAGCCATTTCAACTGTGTTGTCAACGTGGCGTTCCGGCTCCCCGCCGATCGGTGAAATGCGAACGCGCTCCGATCGCCGTCGCGCCGTTGATCCCCGCCGGCACCGGCGTCCGGCCCGGCTCGTCCTCGGGCGCCCCGGACGCCTCGGACGCCCCGGCGTCCTCCGGTGCCGTCGCCTCGGCGCGGACTCCCCGCCGGTACCGCGGCGGCACCAAGTGCTGGGCCCAGCGCGGGGCGTGCGGGGTGAAGCGGGGGAGCAGGAGGAGGACCAGGCCGACGAAGCTGAGGGCGACGATCGTGAGGACGACCCACATGCCGGACGCGGAGTGCACGGAGTAGGCCACCGCGCCGAAGGCGATGAGCGCCGACCAGAAGTACATGATCAGGACCGCGCGGCTGTGGGAGTGGCCGATCTCCAGGAGCCGGTGGTGGAGGTGGCCGCGGTCGGCGGCGAACGGCGACTGGCCGTTCCACGTGCGGCGCACGATGGCGAGGACGAGGTCCGCGAACGGGATCGCGATGATCGTCAGCGGCATCACGAGCGGGATGAAGACGGGGAGCATCGCGTGCGTGGTGTCCCGGGTCGAACCGCCGAGGTTCAGCTTCAGCGCGTCCGGGTCGATCTGCCCGGTCATGGAGATGGCGCCGGCCGCGAGGACGAGCCCGATCAGCATCGAGCCGGAGTCGCCCATGAAGATCCGGGCCGGGTGCATGTTGTGCGGCAGGAAGCCCAGGCACATGCCCATCAGGATCGCCGCGAAGAGCGTGGCGGGGGCCGCGGCCTCGATGCCGTAGCCGTACCAGATGCGGTAGGCGTACAGGAAGAACGCGGCGGCGGCGATGCAGACCATGCCCGCCGCGAGGCCGTCGAGGCCGTCGACGAAGTTGACCGCGTTGATCGTGATGACCACGAGCGCCACCGTCAGGAGCGTGCCCTGCCACTGGGTCAGGCCGACCGTGCCGACGCCCGGGATCGGCAGCCACAGGATCGTCAGACCCTGCATGACCATGACGCCCGCGGCGATCATCTGGCCGCCCAGCTTGATCAGCGCGTCGATCTCGAACTTGTCGTCCAGCACGCCGATCAGCCAGATCAGGGCCGCGCCGGAGAGCAGCGCCCGCGGCTCGTTCGACGAGTCGAAGACCTTGTCCAGGTTGGTCAGGTGGTCGGCGACCAGCAGGCCCGCGCACAGGCCGAAGAACATGGCGATACCGCCGAGCCGCGGGGTGGGTTCCCGGTGCACGTCGCGCGCACGGATCTCCGGCATCGCGCCGGCCACAATCGCGAACTTCCGCACCGGGCCTGTGAGCAGATAGGTCACCGCGGCCGTGATGCAGAGCGTCAGCAGGTATTCACGCACGGGCTTCCCCACAGGTATCGCTGGCCATCTCAGCCCCACACCCTAGCTTCGCGTGCTTGACGGTGGAGACTTCCGGGTAGCGACGATGGTTGCACGAGTGACGGGCCGCTGTTGTCGCGGCGCCGTACCAAGGGCGTCCCGGAGCGCCGGCCGGCTGGGACCGGGACGGGTCACTTCACGCCGGTCAGGGCGCGGACCACCGGGGCCAGCGCCTCGTTGATCTCACCGCCGACCGAGCGGAAGAAGGGCAGCGGGGCGCCGTAGGGGTCGTACACCTCGTCCGCCTCGACGCTCGGCGCGAGCAGCCACCCGCGCAGCGCCGCGGCGGCCCGCACCAGGGACCGTGCGCGGCCCACCACGCCCCCCGCGGAGCTGTCGCGGGGGTCGGGGAGGGTCGCGGGGTCTATGGCCTGCACGAGCCGCGTGAACTCCTTCAGCGTGAACGTGCGCAGGCCCGCGCTGTGGCCCATGGAGATGACCTGGGCGCGGTGGTCGCGGGTCGCGGTCAGCACCAGGTCGGCTCTTATGACGTGGTCGTCGAGGAGCTCGCGGCCGACGAAGCCGGAGGCGTCCGCGCCGAAGTCGGCCAGCACCTGCTCCGCGTTGGCCTCCATCGGTGCGCCCTCGTGGCCCCAGGTGCCCGCGCTCTCCACGATGAGCCCGCCGGCCAGCGGGTCGCCGAGGCGGTCCGCGAGGGCATGCCGGGTCAGCCGCTCGGTGATCGGCGAGCGGCACACGTTGCCGGTGCTGACGTGGAGGATGCGGAAGGAGTCGCCGGGGAGCGAGAGTCCCCCGTGATCGGTGCCTATGCCACGCCCCGTCTCAGGGGCTGTCAATTCGCCACCTCGAGGTCGGGTACGACCTTGCGCAGCTCCTCGGCGCTGAGCGCACCGGCGCGCAGCAGCACCGGGATCCGGCCGGTGACGTCGACGATCGACGAGGGGACGATGCCGGGGGTGGGGCCGCCGTCGAGGTAGACGGAGACGGAGTCGCCGAGCATCTCCTGGGCGGCGTCGCAGTCCTCCGGCGAGCGGTGGCCGGTGAGGTTGGCGGAGGAGACCGCCATCGGGCCGACCTCGTTGAGCAGTTCGATGGCGACCGGGTGCAGTGGCATCCGGACGGCGACGGTGCCCCGGGTCTCCCCCAGGTCCCACTGGAGGGACGGCTGGTGCTTGGCGACGATCGTCAGGGCGCCGGGCCAGAACGCGTCGACGAGCTCCCAGGCCATCTCGGAGAAGTCCGTGACGAGGCCGTGCAGCGTGTTCGGGGAGCCGATGAGGACGGGGCTCGGCATGTTGCGCCCGCGGCCCTTGGCCTCCAGGAGGTCGCCGACGGCCTCGGCGGTGAACGCGTCGGCGCCGACGCCGTAGACGGTGTCGGTCGGCAGCACGACGAGCTCGCCGCGGCGGACGGCGGACGCGGCTTCGCGCAGACCGGTCGCGCGGTCGGTCGCGTCATTGGTGTCGTAACGCCGTGCCATTTAGCGGGCCTCCTGCTCGAATGCCTGTACTGCGGGGATGGAGAAGTCAGAGGTGGTCACGGCATCGCCTTGCGGGCGGTGGCGAAGCGCGGCCGGTTGTTCAGGTCGGGGTGGTCGGCGGCGTCCGCCCAGCCCCGCTCCTCGGTGAAGATCCACGGCACCTGGCCGCCCTGGGTGTCCGCGTGCTCGATGACGACGACGCCGCCGGGCCGCAGCAGCCGGTGGGCGGTGCGCTCGATGCCGCGGATCAGGTCGAGGCCGTCCTCGCCGGAGAACAGCGCCATGTCCGGGTCGTGGTCGCGGGCCTCGGGGGCCACGTACTCCCACTCGGTGAGCGGGATGTAGGGCGGGTTGGAGACGACGAGGTCGACCTGGCCGTCGAGGTCGGGGAAGGCCTCCAGGGCGTCTCCCTGGCGCAGGTCGACCCTGGACCCCTCGACGTTCTTCCGCGTCCACCTCAGGGCGTCCTCGGAGAGCTCCACGGCGTGCACGCGCGAGCGCGGGACCTCCTGGGCGAGCGCGAGCGCGATGGCGCCGGAGCCGGTGCACAGATCGACGATCAGCGGCTCCACGACGTCCATGGCGCGCACGGCGTCTATGGCCCAGCCGACGACCGACTCGGTCTCCGGGCGCGGCACGAAGACGCCGGGCCCGACCTGGAGCTCCAGGTAGCGGAAGTAGGCGCGGCCGGTGATGTGCTGGAGCGGCTCGCGGGCCTCGCGGCGCGCGATCACCTCCCAGTACCGGGCGTCGAAGTCCGCGTCCTTGACGGAGTGCAGCTCGCCCCGCTTGACGCCGTGCACGAAGGCGGCGAGCTCCTCGGCGTCGTTGCGCGGCGAGGGCACGCCGGCGTCCGCGAGGCGGCGGGTGGCCTGGGCCACTTCCGCGAGCAGCACGTTGCGGGGGTTCGGGGGCCGCCCCCCAAGATGTCGCTGCACGCTGGTCCTCCGAGCTGATCTACGAGAGTTATGCGGCGGCGAGCTTCGCCGCGGAGTCCGCGTCGACGCAGGCCTGGATCACGGCGTCGAGATCACCGTCGAGCACCTGGTCCAAGTTGTACGCCTTGAAGCCGACGCGGTGGTCGGAGATCCGGTTCTCCGGATAGTTGTACGTGCGGATCTTCTCGGAGCGGTCGACGGTGCGGACCTGGCTGCGGCGGGCGTCCGCGGCCTCGCGCTCGGCCTCCTCCTGCGCGGCGGCGAGCAGCCTGGAGCGCAGGATACGCATCGCCTGCTCTTTGTTCTGCAGCTGGCTCTTCTCGTTCTGGCAGGAGGCCACGACGCCGGTGGGCAGGTGCGTGATGCGCACCGCGGAGTCGGTCGTGTTGACGGACTGGCCGCCGGGTCCCGAGGAGCGGTAGACGTCGATGCGCAGGTCGTTCATGTTGATCTCGACGTCGACCTCCTCGGCCTCGGGCGTGACCAGCACGCCGGCCGCGGAGGTGTGGATGCGGCCCTGGGACTCGGTCGCCGGGACGCGCTGCACGCGGTGCACGCCGCCCTCGTACTTCAGGCGGGCCCAGACGCCCTGGCCGGGCTCGGTCGCGCCGTTGCCGCCCTTGGTCTTCACGGCGACCTGGACGTCCTTGTAGCCGCCCAGCTCGGACTCGGTGGCGTCGATGATCTCGGTCTTCCAGCCGACGCGCTCGGCGTAGCGCAGGTACATGCGCAGCAGGTCGCCGGCGAAGAGCGCGGACTCGTCGCCACCGGCGCCGGCCTTGACCTCGAGGATGACGTCCTTGTCGTCGGAGGGGTCGCGGGGCACCAGGAGCAGGCGCAGCTTCTCGGTGATCTCCTCGCGCTGCTTCTCCAGCTCCTTGACCTCGGCCGCGAAGTCCGGGTCGTCGGCGCCCAGCTCGCGGGCGGTCTCGATGTCGTCGCCGGTCTGCTTCCAGGAGCGGTACGTCGCGACGATCGGGGTGAGCTCTGCGTAGCGCTTGTTCAGCTTGCGCGCGTTGGCCTGGTCGGCGTGGACCGACGGGTCCGCGAGCTTCTGTTCCAGATCGGCGTGCTCACCGATGAGGTCCTCGACGGCCTCGAACATCTCCGGCTCCTGCGTGTACGGGGTGCTGGGTCATACCACGGGCAGAAAATAGGGGGTGCACCGCAAAGCGCCGGTCCCGGTGCCCCTGCGATCGGGGCACCGGAGACCGGCGCTGGAGCCTCGCTACTTGTTGGCAGCGGCAGCCTTGCCGAAGCGGGCCTCGAAGCGGGCCACACGGCCACCGGTGTCGAGGATCTTCTGCTTGCCCGTGTAGAACGGGTGGCACTCGGAGCAGACCTCGGCACGGATGGTGCCGGAGTCGATGGTGCTCCGCGTGGTGAACGAGGCGCCACAGGTGCAGCTGACCTGGGTCTCGGTGTACTCGGGGTGGATGTCGCGCTTCAAGGGTGTCTCCTAGGTTCGGGAGGGCGCCGGGTCGCAGACGCGGATTTGCGGGAGCGTGAACCGGAGCCGACGGACCAGTCTGCCAGGACTGCTCGCATCTCCCAAAACCGGGGTGCGTACGGATCTATTCCCGGAGCCCGGCGGGGGCGCCCGCCGGACCCGCCCGCGAACTACTTCACGACGCCGTCCGCCGTGCCGGTGGCGGTGCCCCTGCCCGCCGACCCGGGGACGGCCCGGTCGGCCTTGAGGGCCTTCCAGACCTGCGCGGACTTGGCGTGGTCGACGAGGACCCGGTTGGCGTCGGCGGGGTCGTACTGCACCGGCAGCGTCACCATGTTCATGTCGTTCGATCCGAGGCCCTTGAGCCCGTTCGCGAACGAGCTGAGGTCCTTGACCGAGGCCAGCTCGGAGTCGGTGGTCACGGACTTGGTGGCGGTGTCCGCGAGGTCGTACAGCTTCTTGGGGCTGCTGAAGACGCCGACGTGCTTGATCTGGTCCATCAGCGCCTTCATGAACGCCTGCTGGAGCTGGATGCGGCCCAGGTCGCTGCCGTCGCCGACGCCGTGCCGGGTCCGGACGAGGCCGAGGGCCTGCTCGCCGGTGAGCTGGTGGGTGCCGGCGGAGAGCTCCAGGTGGCTGTCCGGGTCGTCGATGGCCTTGCTGGTGGTGACCTCGACGCCGCCGAGGTCGTCGATCAGCTCCTGGAAGCCGCTGAAGTCGACCTCGACGTAGTGGTCCATGCGGATGCCGCTCATCGACTCGACCGTCTTGACCGCGCAGGCCGCGCCGCCGGTGGAGTAGGCGCTGTTGAACATCACGTCGTCCTGCGCCGGGTGGTCGGTGCCGTCCTTGTCGGTGCAGGACGGCCGCGCGATGAGGGTGTCGCGCGGGATGGAGACGATGCTCGCCTTCTTGTGGCCCTTGTAGATGTGGACGACCATCGCGGTGTCCGAGCGGGCGCTGCCGTCGTCGGTGCCGCCCCCCGCCTTCTGGTTGCTGCCGGCGCGGCTGTCGGAGCCGAGCACGAGGATGTCCTGCGAGCCGTTGTCGACGTCGTCGGGCCGGTCCGCGCCGAGCGCCTGGTTGATGTCGACGCTCTTGATGTTGCCGTTCAGCTGGAAGTACACGTACCCGCAGCCGGTGCCGCCGAGGACGACGAGGCCCGCCGCGCTCCACGCCACGATCCGCAGCGCCTTGCCCCGCCCGGGGCGCGGCTTGCGGCGGCGGCCCTTGGCGCGGCGACGCCCGGGCTTGCTGTCACTGTCGGGCATGTGCTCCTCGCTCCGATCTGCCGTCGTCCGCTGCGCTCATCACTCGGTGTGATGGCGGACCGCCATGAAGGGTTGCACAGCGTTCTGTGTCCGCAGCGGCGCACGACGGCCACGGAGCGTGCCGGGCCTCGGCCGGATCACCGCGCTCACCTGCGGTTTTTCCGTCCGCGGCCGCATGCTTGTCGGAGGCCGCGAATGCTTATGCCTGTGGTGAAGGTCTCCGCGCGCCCGCGCGGGCGACGGTCACGCAAAAGGGCTGGGCCCCACCGCGACGGCGGTGGGACCCAGCCCTTCTTGTCCTGTTCCGGAAACTTGTCCGGTTCCGGAAGCGTCAGTCGTTGCCGTTGCCCGGCGCCGGCGTCGTCTTCTGGATCTGGAGCAAGAACTCCGCGTTGGACTTCGTCTGCTTCATCTTGTCGAGCAGCAGCTCGATCGCCTGCTGCTGGTCGAGCGCGTGCAGCACGCGACGCAGCTTCCAGGTGATCGCGAGCTCGTCGCTGCCGAGCAGGATCTCTTCCTTACGGGTACCGGACGCGTCGACGTCCACCGCGGGGAAGATGCGCTTGTCGGCGAGCTTGCGGTCGAGCTTCAGCTCGGCGTTGCCGGTGCCCTTGAACTCCTCGAAGATGACCTCGTCCATGCGGGACCCGGTGTCCACCAGCGCGGTGGCGAGGATGGTCAGCGAACCGCCGTCCTCGATGTTGCGGGCCGCACCGAAGAAGCGCTTCGGCGGGTACAGGGCGGTCGAGTCGACACCACCGGAGAGGATGCGCCCGGAGGCCGGGGCCGCCAGGTTGTACGCACGGCCCAGACGGGTGATCGAGTCGAGCAGCACGACGACGTCGTGGCCCAGCTCGACCAGGCGCTTGGCCCGCTCGATGGCGAGCTCGGCGACCGTGGTGTGGTCCTCGGCCGGGCGGTCGAAGGTCGAGGAGATGACCTCGCCCTTGACCGACCGCTGCATGTCGGTGACCTCTTCCGGACGCTCGTCGACCAGGACGACCATCAGGTGGCACTCGGGGTTGTTGTGCGTGATCGCGTTGGCGATGGCCTGCATGATCATGGTCTTGCCGGTCTTCGGCGGGGCCACGATCAGACCGCGCTGGCCCTTGCCGATGGGGGCGACGAGGTCGATGATGCGGGTCGTCAGCACGCCCGGGTCGGTCTCCAGGCGGAGCCGGTCCTGCGGGTACAGCGGGGTGAGCTTGTTGAACTCGGGGCGCCCGCGGCCGGACTCGGCCGCCATGCCGTTCGCCGAGTCGAGCCGCACCAGCGCGTTGAACTTCTCGCGGCGCTCGCCGTCCTTGGGCTGGCGGACCGCACCGGTGACGTGGTCGCCCTTGCGCAGGCCGTTCTTGCGGACCTGGGCCAGGGAGACGTAGACGTCGTTGGGGCCCGGGAGGTAGCCCGAGGTACGGATGAAGGCGTAGTTGTCGAGGATGTCCAGGATGCCCGCGACGGGGATCAGGACGTCGTCCTCGGAGACCTGCGGCTCGTTGCCGAAGCCCTGCTCGTCGCGGCCGCGACGGCCCCGGCGGTCCCGGTAGCGGCCCCGGCGCCCGCGGCGGCCGCCGCCGTCGTCGTCGTAGCCGTCGTCCTGCGGGCCGTTGCCCCGGTCGCGGTCCTGCCGGCCGCCGCCCTGCTGCTGCCGGCCGCCGCCCTGGTCCTTGTTGCCCTGGCCGCCCTGGCCGCCCTGGTCGTCGCCCTTGCCCCGGCGGTCACGGTCGCGGCCGCCGCGGTCGCCCCGCTCGCCACGGTCCCGGCGGTCGCGGCGCTCACGCCGGCCGTCGTTGCCGTTGTCCTGGCCGCCGTCGCCCTTGTGCTCGGCGGCGTCCTGCTTGTCCTGCTTGGGCTCGGTCTTCACGTTCGACGCCTCGGCCGTGACGGCCTCGGGGCTGCCGGCCTCCGAGGTGGCGCGGCGGCGACGACGCTCGCCCGCGGGCTGCTCGTCCCCCGCGCCCTGGCCGGGGATGTCGATCTGCTGCTGGGCGGCGGTCTTCTTCGCCTTGGCCGCGGCGCTGTCGCCGCCGTCGGCCTTCTCCGCCTTGCTCTCCGCCTTGGCCTGCGCGGCGTCGGCCGCGGGCTCCTCGCCGGTACGGGCCTTCGAGGTGGCCCGGCGCTTCGGCTTCGTCTCGGCGGCGTCGGCGCTCTTCGCGGGGGCACCGCCACCCGCCTGCGCCTCCTTGATGACCTCGATCAGCTGGCTCTTGCGCATGCGCGCGGTGCCCCTGATGCCGAGGCCCGATGCGACCTGCTGCAGCTCGGCCAGCACCATGCCGTCAAGGCCGGTACCGCGGCGCCGCCGGGCAGGCGCAGCGGAGGCATCCCCTGCGGACGCGGCGGGCGCGGCAGCGGAGCTGTCGGCAGTCACGCCCATCAGATCGGTGGTGTCGCTCACGAAGGGTCCTTCCCTGGAGCGGGCGTCGGCCTGTCTGGCTCGGCGACCGGTCGTGCTGTCCGGCGGTGGTCCTGCCTGTACGGACCGTGCCGGGGCGGTTGTCCGCCGATGAGGCGGAAGAATTCATTGGTGACGGCGCTTCGCGATTCCGCGGGTGCACTGGATATCCGTGTCACGCGGCTCGGTCACGCCGGTTCCGGAGCATGCTCGCCGGCCTTCAGCACCGCGTCCTGGCAGAGAAGGACGCCGTACGGAAATGCTGGGGAGGCTCCCGGAAGAAGGGTTGTCCCTGACGGGGACACACAGCACCTCGCCATGGTGAGGTCGGGTGCAGACTTGAGGTTAACACTACCGGATCCAACAAACATTCCCCCTCTCTTCATCCGGCAACCGTTCTTCGCGATCAATCAGGGCTCGAGCCGAGCGGCAGCAGGCTCGCCCCGCCGGCGTCGAGGGCCAGCCGGTTTGCCGCCCAGCCCTCCCCGGCGAGCCGGGCGACCTTGTCGGCCGCTCCGTCCTCCACCAGGGCGATGACCGTCGGGCCCGCCCCGGAGATCATCGCGGGCACGCCGTCGGCCCGCAGCCGCTCCACCAGGGCGGCGCTCTCCGGCATGGCCGGGGCGCGGTAGTCCTGGTGCAGACGGTCCTCGGTGGCCGGCAGCAGCAGCTCGGGGCGCCGGGTGAGGGCCTCGACGAGCAGGGCCGCCCGGCCCGCGTTGGCGGCGGCGTCCACGTGCGGGACGGTGCGCGGCAGCAGGCCGCGCGCCATCTCGGTGAGGACCGGTTTGCCGGGGACGAAGACCACGGGGACGACCGCGGGCGAGGCGTCCAGGCGGATCGCGCGGCCCGCGCCGGACTCCGTCCAGGCGATGGTGAAGCCGCCGAGCAGGCACGGCGCCACGTTGTCGGGGTGGCCCTCGATCTCGGTGGCGAGTTCGAGCAGGGCCGCGTCGTCGAGCCGGGCGTCGCCGCCTATCGTCACGGCGCGGGCGGCGACGACCGCCGCGACGATGGCGGCGGAGGAGGAGCCGAGGCCGCGGCCGTGCGGGATGCGGTTCGCGCAGACGATCTCCAGGCCGCGCGGCTGCCCGCCGAGCAGGTCGAAGGCGGTGCGCAGGGACCGTACGAGCAGGTGCGACTCGTCGCGCGGCAGGGTCTCGGAGCCCTCGCCCGCGATGTCGATGTTCAGCCCGGAGTCGGCGACCCTGACGACGACGTCGTCATACAGACCCAGCGACAGGCCGAGGCTGTCGAAGCCGGGGCCGAGATTGGCGCTGGTTGCGGGGACGCGCACCCTGACGGCGGCGGCGCGGAACGCGGGACCGGCCATCGCTCGATGACTCTCCTTGAGCTGCGGGACGTTTCGGGAACTTCGAAGACTGCGGGACTGACGAGATCTGCGAGAGGGACGACGGTCGAGGTGTTCGAGAACTTCCGAGACTTCCGAGACTTCCGATGTTCTGTGCTGTGTACGTCGCACCCGGGCCGCGAACGACGGGACCACGGCGGCGACGCGCCGGAAAACGACGGAACGGCGACAGCACCGCGGCATATGCGGCGGGCGGGTTCGGTACAGCCTATCGAAGGAAGGTTCTGTGGCGACATAGGGCGCACAAGAGGCGCACGATGCGTGTCGTAAGCCCCCTGTGCACCCCCGCCGCCGACGCGCCCGGTCGACGGGCGGCCGGCGTCGCGGACGCGGTCAGGCGAGACCGAGGCGGGAGGCCGCCGCGGCCGAGTCGACCGGCACGGTGACCGGCTGCGGGGCCCCGGAGACGGCCCAGTCGGGGTCCTTCAGGCCGTTGCCCGTGACGGTGCAGACGATCTTCTGGCCGGGGTCGACCTTGCCCTGCTCGGCGGCCTTCAGCAGGCCGGCGACGGACGCGGCCGACGCGGGCTCGACGAAGACACCCTCCTGGGACGCCAACAGCTTGTAGGCGCGCAGGATCTCACGGTCCGTCACCTCGTCGATGAAGCCGCCGGACTCGTCGCGCGCGGCGAGCGCGAAGTCCCACGAGGCCGGGTTCCCGATGCGGATCGCAGTCGCGATCGTCGAGGGGTCCTTGACGATCTCGCCGCGCACGATCGGCGCGGAACCGGAAGCCTGGAAACCCCACATACGAGGGGTACGCGACGCGACCGTGTCCCCGGCGGCACCGGCGTACTCCTTGTAGCCCTTCCAGTAGGCCGTGATGTTGCCCGCGTTGCCGACCGGCAGGACGTGGATGTCGGGCGCGTCGCCGAGCGCGTCCACGATCTCGAACGAGGCCGTCTTCTGGCCCTCGATGCGGAACGGGTTGACCGAGTTGACCAGCGCCACCGGGTAGTTCTCCGACAGGCTCCTGGCCAGGTTGAGGCAGTCGTCGAAGTTCCCGTCGACCTGGAGGATCTTCGAGCCGTAGACCAGCGCCTGGCCCATCTTGCCGAGCGCGATCTTGCCGCGCGGCACGAGCACCGCGCAGACCATGCCGGCGCGCACGGCGTAGGCCGCCGCGGAGGCGGAGGTGTTGCCGGTGGAGGCACAGATGACGGCCTGCGCGCCCTCCTCCTTGGCCTTGGTGATGGCCATGGTCATGCCGCGGTCCTTGAAGGAACCGGTCGGGTTGGCGCCCTCCACCTTCAGGTGGACCTCGCAGCCCGTGCGCTCGGAGAGCACCTGCGCCGGCACGAGCGGCGTGCCGCCCTCGCGCAGCGACACGACCGGCGTGGTGCCGGTCACCGGGAGCCGGTCCCGGTACTCCTCGATGATGCCGCGCCACTGGTGGGTCATTCCGGTCATCGCTGCTACTCCCCTTCAACACGCATGATGCTGGCGACACCGCGCACGGTGTCGAGCTGACGCAGCGCGTCCACGGTCCCGGTGAGGGCCGCGTCCGCCGCGCGATGGGTGACGACGACGAGGCTGGCCTCGCCGCCCGCCCGTCCACCGCCCTGCTCGACGGCGGCGTCGTCGCCGCCGCTCTTGCGCACCGACTGCCGCACGGTGTCGATGGAGACACCGTGCTCGGCGAAGACCGTCGCCACCTGGGCGAGGACACCGGGCTTGTCGGCCACGTCGAGGCTGATGTGGTACCGCGTCACGGAGTCGCCCATGGGTGAGACGGGCAGTTGCGTGTACGCGGAGTCGCCGGGTCCCGTCGCGCCGTTGAGGCGGTTGCGGCAGACGGCGACGAGGTCGCCGAGAACGGCGGACGCGGTCGGCGAGCCGCCGGCACCGGGTCCGTAGAACATCAACTGCCCGGCCGCCTCCGCCTCGACGAACACGGCGTTGTAGGCGCCGCGCACGGAGGCGAGAGGGTGGTCGAGCGGAATCATGGCGGGATGCACGCGGGCGGTGACGGAACCCCCGTCGGCGGCCCGCTCGCAGATGGCGAGCAGCTTGATGGTGCACCCCATCTCCTTCGCGGAAGCGAAGTCGGCGGCGGTCACCTCGGTCATGCCCTCGCGGTAGACGTCGTCGAGACGCACGCGCGTGTGGAAAGCGATACCGGCGAGGATGGCGGCCTTGGCGGCGGCGTCGAACCCCTCGACGTCGGCGGTCGGGTCGGCCTCGGCGTACCCCAGCGCGGTGGCCTCGTCGAGGGCTTCCTGGTACCCGGCGCCCGTGGTGTCCATGGCGTCGAGGATGAAGTTGGTCGTCCCGTTCACGATGCCGAGGACGCGGTTGACCTTGTCCCCGGCGAGCGACTCGCGCAGCGGGCGGATCAGCGGGATGGCGCCGGCGACGGCGGCTTCGTAGTACAGGTCCCGGCCGTGCTCGGCGGCGGCCGCGTGCAGGGCGGCGCCGTCCTGGGCGAGCAGCGCCTTGTTGGCCGAGACGACGGAGGCACCGTGCTCGAAGGCGGTGGTGATGAGGGTCCGCGCGGGCTCGATCCCTCCGATTACTTCGAGCACCACGTCGATGTCGCCCCGTTTCACGAGGGCGGTGGCGTCCGTGGTCACGAGGGCCGGGTCGATGCCCGCGCGCACCTTCGAGGGGCGGCGCACGGCGACTCCGGCGAGCTCCACGGGGGCGCCGATGCGGGCGGCGAGGTCGGCGGCGTGCGTCGTCATGATGCGCGCCACCTCTGAGCCGACTACCCCGCAGCCCAGCAGCGCCACCTTCAGCGGACGCGTACGCATCATCCGACCTCGTTTCCTCTACTACTTCTGCAGCCGCTTGCTCGTGCGGTTCTCTACGGTTGTCTACGGTGCGTCCAGTCTCACCCACCGGACCGGGGTTTCTGCCCCCGGTCCGGATGATGAGACAGATATTTCATCATCCGACGTCGAGTCGCAGGAGATCTTCCTCCGTCTCACGCCGGACGATCACCCGCGCCGCACCGTCGCGCACGGCGACCACCGGCGGGCGCAGCGCGTGGTTGTAGTTGCTGGCCATGGAGCGGCAGTACGCGCCGGTGGCCGGGACGGCGATCAGGTCGCCGGGCGCGACGTCGGCCGGCAGGAACGCGTCCTTCACGACGATGTCGCCGCTCTCGCAGTGCTTGCCGACGACGCGGACCAGCATCGGCTCCGCGTCCGAGCGGCGGGAGACGAGGGCGACCGTGTACTCGGCGTCGTACAGCGCGGTCCTGATGTTGTCCGACATGCCGCCGTCCACGGAGACGTACGTGCGCAGCCCGTCGAGCGGCTTGACCGTGCCGACCGTGTAGAGCGTGAAGGCGGTCGGGCCGACGATGGCGCGCCCCGGCTCGACGGAGATCCGCGGCGTCGCCAGCGAGGCCGCCTCGCACTCGCGCCGGACGATCTCGTCGAGCGCCTTGGCGATCTCCTGCGGCTCGCGGGGGTCGTCGTCGCTGGTGTACGCGATGCCGAGGCCGCCGCCGAGGTCGATCTCCGGCAGCTCCACGCCGTGCTCGTCGCGCACCTCGGCGAGCAGGCCGACGACGCGCCGCGCGGCCACCTCGAAACCGGCCATGTCGAAGATCTGCGACCCGATGTGCGAGTGGATCCCGATGAGCTCGAGACCGTCCAGCTTCAGGGCCCGCCGCACGGCCTCCGCGGCCTGCCCGCCGGCCAGCGCGATGCCGAACTTCTGGTCCTCGTGCGCCGTCGCGATGAACTCGTGGGTGTGCGCCTCCACGCCCACGGTCACCCGGATCTGCACGCGCTGGCGCTTGCCGAGCCGGTCGGCGGTGTGCGCGACGCGGACGATCTCCTGGAAGGAGTCGAGGACGATGCGCCCGACACCGGCCTCGACGGCGCGCTCGATCTCCTCCTCGGTCTTGTTGTTGCCGTGGAAGGCGATGCGCTCGGCCGGCATCCCCGCGGAGAGCGCGGTGGCCAGCTCGCCGCCGGAGCAGACGTCGAGGTTGAGCCCCTCCTCGTGCAGCCACCGCACGACGGCACGGGAGAGGAAGGCCTTGCCCGCGTAGAAGACGTCGGCGTCCGGCCCGAAGGCGTCCCGCCAGGCGGCGCAGCGGGCGCGGAAGTCGGTCTCGTCGAGGAAGTAGGCCGGGGTGCCGAACTCCTCGGCGAGCCGGGCCACCTCGATCCCCCCGACCCGGACGCCGCCGTCGGCGGTACGCGCCACGGTCTGCGCCCACACCTTCGGGTCGAGGGCGTTCAGGTCGGCGGGCGGGGCGGTGTAGTGCCCGTCGGGCAGCACGTCGGCGTGGCGGGGGCCTGCGGGGTGTGCGGAACGGCTCATGACTGCGGGGCGCTCTCTTCGTCTTCTCTACAGGTGTGCGGGGGCGTCGATACCGAGCAGGGACAGGCCGCCGGCCAGCACCGTCCCGGTGGCTTCGGCGAGCGCGAGCCGGGCGCGGTGGGCGGCCGAGGGTTTCTCCTCGCCCTGGGGCAGCACGGTGGCGTCGAGGCGCGCGAGGAAGAGCCCGGCGACCTCGACGAGGTGCCGGGCGAGCCGGTCGGGGCCACGGTGGTGCGCGGCGCGGCGCAGGACCCGGGGGTGATCGGCGAGGACGGCCAGCAGCTCCTCCTGCCCGCTGACGCCACCGGGCTCGGCGGCGAACCCCAGGTCCGCGGCGTTCCGGCGCAGGGCGTGCGTGCGGGCGTGGGCGTACTGGACGCGGAAGAGGGGGTTGCTGTCGCGCTGGACGAGGGCTCCGCCCAGGTGGGGTGGGTCGTGGGGGGCGGGGTGGAGGAGGGCCCAGCGGGCGGCGTCGCGCCCTAGGGCGAGGGGGAGGGTGGGGGTGGGGGTGGGCGGGCCGAGGGTGTCCGGGGACGTGGTCGGCGCGGGGGTGGGGCGGATGAGGGTGCCTGGGACGGGGGTGCCAGGGGCCTGGGTGCCCTGGGCGGGGGCGTCTGGGGCGGGGGCGTCTGAGGCGGGGTTGGTGACGGTGTCGACCTCGACGCCGAGGACCTGGGTCCACTCGGGGAGGGGCGGGGCGTCGCAGCTCGTCCGCACGAGGGCGCCCTGGGAACGCAGGATGCGGGCGGCGGCGTCCATGACGACGAGGGCCCGGAGCTCTTGGGGGGCGTGGAGGTGTACGGGGGGGTGCTGGGGGCGGGCCGGGTGACCGGCGTGGGCGGGGTGATCGTGATCGCCGGGGGCGGCGGGCCGGTAGGGGGTGCCGGGCTCGTCGGCGAACCCGTAACGGAGGCCGCTCCGCAGGATGCGCGCGACGAGCGCGGGGGCGGCGGAGTCCCGCAGCCGGAGATTGAGAAACCCGGGCCCGGTGACACTGACGCCGGCGATCCCGTCGCTCTCTCCCAGATAGCCCTTGAGGACCTCGGCGACCTGCCGCGGGGGCCGCCCGGCGGACCGGGACAGCTGCAACGCGACGTTCGTGGCGTAATCCCCGTACCCACCGGGCCGAGGCCGCTCGACGACGATACGCCCGGCCCCCGGCTCCGCGGCGGCGGCATCAAGCTCACCCGCGTCGACCGCGCGGCGCACGGCGCACAGGACGGTGTGGGAGAGCTCTGCGGGGGTCACGGGGACAAGCGTAGGGGAGGAGGGGGGTGGGTAGGCGACTCGATTTGGCGGATGGTCCGGCATGCGGACGTAAGGGGTGTCCGCTGCGGGCGGCGGCGGACGGAACCGGGCTGGACCACGACGCGCGCATACGCGACGCGAACGGTCAGGTGTTGTCCGCGACGCTGCTGATGTGCTGGGACTCATCGGTGACCCGAGCGGACCCACCGGTGTCGGGGCGGGACGCGCGCGGGGCATCGGCCTCGCTGTCACCCGCACCTGCACCCGCCCTCGCACCCGCAGGGCCACCCTCGACCTGATCCGAACCAGCCGCCGAGACAGAAGCCACGGCGGAACCGGACCCCACGGACGGCGCTGACGGCGCGGCCGCCTCCACGGCTCGCCCCTGAGCACACAACTGCCGCACGACACCGACGAGTTCACTCGGCTCGAAGGGCTTGGAGAGGAAGGCGTCGACGTCGGCCTCGAGCCCGCTCTCCACCTCAGGCTGGGAGCAGGCGCTGACGAGGACGATGGGCAGGCCCTTGGTCCGGGTGTCCTCACGCAGATGCGCGGCGGTCCGCATGCCGTCGAGACGCGGCATGACCACGTCCAGGGTGACGACATCGGGCTGCACCTGATGCACCACGTCCAGGCATTCGGCACCATCGGCCGCGGTCACGACCTCGAAGCCCTCAAGCTCGAGATTGACCCTGATCAATTGCCGGATGACCTTGTTGTCGTCCACAACGAGGACCCGGCCGGAAGCGCCTGGCACACCTCGAGAGTAGGTCGGCCCCCACCACCGCGTCCGGGTTTTCCCCACTTCCACCCCGTACAGGGGAACCAGGCCGCCCCACCCCCCTGCCCGGGGTCCCCGCACCCCTCCCCCACTCCGCTCCCCGCCCGCAAATACCTGTTCATGAGGACCCCGGATGAGCTGGTAGGGTTCTACCCGTCGCCGCACACCAAGCGGCGGACGCCCCCGTAGCTCAGGGGATAGAGCAACGGCCTCCGGAGCCGTGTGCGCAGGTTCGAATCCTGCCGGGGGCACCTTGAATTGGGTGCCTAAAGACCCCGTCATCAGCGGAGACGCTGACGTCGGGGTCTTCTTGCGTTTGCGGGCATGTGCAGCCGTAGGCCGCCCTGAGCGGCCCTGTGGTGACCTCCGGCGTCCGGCCACTCCTCAGGAGGGCGGGGAGAGTCAGGCTCGTTCAGCCGTTCCGCCTGCCGTGCGTTCTCCCCTCACAGGCTCGTCAACCACGGCCACAGGTCCGGGAGGGTCTGCTCGGGACAGGCCAGACGATGTTCGATCGTCGCCACCCGTTCCTGTGGCAGACCGCAGTACGGACACACCAGCCACCATGCACCGCCCAGCCTGCGCGTCGACTTCTTTGAAGCCCCCATACAGCGAGGGGCAGCACTCAGGCCGTCGTTGCGTAGATGGCGAACCGGACGGGGCCCCTGAGGCGCCCGTGCATCAGCGAAACGGAAATCGACGCGGCAGGTGCATCCAACAACCAGCGACTTAGAAGCTGCGGCCAGTACACGACGAAGTCCCTCAACCCGTAAAGGCTTGGGACTGTTCGCCAAGGTGAGCGAGACCGCCACACTGACCGGCCGTCAGGCTTGGCGGCCCGCACTGGTGTGGGCTCTCGCTCCTGGCGAGCGGTCCCCTGGGGCCCCCTTCGCGCACTAGGTGTTCTGTCCTGGGAGGTTGTGGACGGTGAGGCAGGTCTCGGCTGAGGGATCTTGAAACAGGTGAGGGCCTTCCGGTTCGGTGTGGATTG
>NZ_JBITLI010000024.1:0-39736 GCF_044465085.1 Streptomyces sp. NPDC049813
CGCGGCTTTCCTCCGGGCGCTTCCCTTCGGTCTTGCGTTTCCGACTCTATCAGATCTTTCCGATCCGATTTCCTCGGGGTCCTGCTCCGCTTTCCAGGAATTCGCTTTCGCGTTTCCCTTTCCGGCGTTCCCGACTTTATCAGAGATTCTGAGTCGGAATTTCCGACCCGCTGGAGAACAGGTCCGGCACGGCGAGTGCGCGGGCTTCCCCCTCGGGCGGAGCCGTAAACCTACTGGAGCGGGGCGCCCCGATGCAAATCGAGGCGCCCCGCTCGCGAAGTACGTGGTCAGAGGCCTCAGACCTCGACGACGACCGGGAGGATCATCGGGCGACGGCGGTAGGTGTCCGAGACCCACTTGCCCAGCGTGCGGCGGATGAGCTGCTGCAGCTGGTGGGGCTCGACGACGCCGTCCTGCGCGGACTTCTCCAGGACCTCCTGGATCCGCGGGACGACGGCGGTGAACGCCGAGTCCTCGATGCCGGAGCCGCGGGCCTGGATGTTCGGCCCGCTGGTGATCTTGCCGGTGCTGGAGTCCACCACCACGAAGACCGAGATGATGCCCTCGTCACCGAGGATCTTGCGGTCCTTCAGCGCGGGCTCGCGCACGTCACCGACGGAGAGCCCGTCCACGTAGACGTACCCGGCCTGCACCTTGCCCGTGATCTTCGCCTTGCCCTCGACGAGGTCGACGACGACGCCGTCCTCGGCGATGACGATGCGGTCGTGCGGGACGCCGGTGAGGGCGCCCAGCTCGGCGTTGGCGCGCAGGTGGCGCCATTCGCCGTGGACCGGCATCAGGTTCTTGGGCTTGCAGATGTTGTAGAAGTACAGGAGCTCGCCGGCCGACGCGTGGCCGGAGACGTGCACCTTCGCGTTGCCCTTGTGGACGACGTTCGCGCCCCAGCGGGTCAGGCCGTTGATCACGCGGTAGACCGCGTTCTCGTTGCCGGGGATCAGGGACGACGCCAGGATCACCGTGTCGCCGGAGACGATGCGGATCTGGTGGTCGCGGTTGGCCATGCGGGACAGCGCGGCCATCGGCTCGCCCTGCGAGCCTGTGCAGACCAGGACGATCTCGCTGTCCGGCAGGTCGTCGAGCGTCTTGACGTCCACGACTAGGCCCGGCGGGACCTTCAGGTAGCCCAGGTCGCGCGCGATGCCCATGTTCCGGACCATCGAGCGGCCGACGAAGGCGACCCGGCGGCCGTACTCGTGGGCAGCGTCCAGGACCTGCTGGATGCGGTGCACGTGGCTGGCGAACGAGGCGACGATGATCCGCTTCTGGGCGCCGGCGAAGACGCCCCGGATCACGTTCGAGATGTCGCGCTCCGGCGGGACGAAGCCCGGGACCTCGGCGTTGGTCGAGTCGGTGAGGAGGAGGTCGATGCCCTCCTCGCCGAGCCGCGCGAAGGTCGGCAGGTCCGTGAGGCGGCGGTCCAGCGGGAGCTGGTCCATCTTGAAGTCGCCGGTGTGGACCACCATGCCGGCGGGCGTGCGGATGGCGACGGCCAGCGCGTCCGGGATGGAGTGGTTGACGGCGATGAACTCGCAGTCGAAGGTGCCGAGCCGCTCGCGGTCGCCCTCGGCGACCTCGAGGGTGTACGGGCGGATCCGGTGCTCCTGGAGCTTGGCCTCGATCAGGGCGAGGGTCAGCTTGGAGCCGATCAGCGGAATGTCCGGCTTCTCCCGGAGGAGGTACGGGACGGCGCCGATGTGGTCCTCGTGGCCGTGGGTGAGGACGATGCCCTCGACGTCGTCGAGGCGGTCCCTGATGGACGAGAAGTCCGGCAGGATCAGGTCGATTCCGGGCTGCTCCTCCTCGGGGAAGAGCACTCCGCAGTCGACGATCAGCAGACGGCCGCCGTACTCGAAGACGGTCATGTTGCGCCCGATCTCACCGAGGCCGCCCAGCGGCGTGACGCGCAGGCCACCCTTCGGGAGCTTCGGCGGGGCGCCGAGTTCAGGATGCGGATGACTCAAAAGACTCTCCCTTAAGCACGCGCGCCACGTACCTGTAGGCACGTGGCGCGCGTGACGTTCGTGCAATAGCAGTTGTTGGTGTTCTTCGGGTGTAGCCCGTGTTCTGTTGATTCAGTTGTGAAGCTTTGCGAAGTCCGTGATCAGAGCTGTACCCCGCCGGCGGCCAGGTCGACCTTCAGCTGCGCCGTCTCCTCGGGGGTGAGGTCGACGAGGGGCAGGCGCAGCGGTCCGGCGGGCAGGCCCTGAAGGGCCAGCGCCGCCTTCGTGGTGATGACGCCCTGCGTGCGGAACATGCCGGTGAAGACGGGGAGCAGCTTCTGGTGGATCTCGGTGGCCTTGTGCACGTCGCCCGCCAGGTACGCGTCGAGCATCGCGCGCAGCTCGGGGGCGACCACGTGGCCGACGACCGAGACGAAGCCGCACGCGCCGACCGAGAGCAGCGGCAGGTTGAGCATGTCGTCGCCCGAGTACCAGGCGAGGCCCGAGCGCGCTATGGCCCAGCTGGCGCGGCCGAGGTCGCCCTTGGCGTCCTTGTTGGCGACGATGCGCGGGTGCTGGGCGAGCCGGACGATCGTGTCCGTGTTGATCGGTACGCCGCTGCGGCCCGGGATGTCGTAGAGCATCACCGGGAGGTCGGTGGCGTCGGCGATCGCGGTGAAGTGGCGGAGCAGGCCCTCCTGCGGGGGCTTGTTGTAGTACGGCGTCACCGTGAGCAGGCCGTGGGCGCCGGCGCTCTGGGCGGCGCGGGCGAGCTCGATGCTGTGGCGTGTGTCGTTCGTGCCGACTCCGGCGACGACGTGGGCGCGGTCGCCGACCGCCTCCACGACGGCTCGTACGACGTCCGATTTCTCCGCGTCGCTGGTGGTCGGGGACTCGCCCGTGGTGCCGTTGACGACCAGGCCGTCGTTGCCTGCGTCCACCAGGTGGGCGGCGAGCCGCTGCGCGCCGTCGAGGTCGAGTGCGCCGTCCGCCGTCAAGGGCGTGACCATGGCGGTGAGGACCCTCCCGAAGGGGGTCTGCGGAGTGGAGGTCGGAGCCATGGGTAACACGCTACTCGCTGCTCAGCGCCGGGTCCCCCCTCGGGGGACGCGACAAGTCACGACAAAGGAGGAGCCCGGCACTGCCTGCTCGGGGGTTCAGGCAGTGCCGGGTCCGTTTGATCAGGCTAGATGAACTTCCCGAAATGCCGCAATCCGGACACTTCGAGCGGTCGACCCGCACATGTGTGCCGTCGGCGCAACACGGCGATCGAGGAATGAACCGGTTCAGGACTACGGCGCCACACGGCCGTTGGCGTTGAAGGCGGCGTACGTCAGCGGCATGAGCTCGGCCCACTTCGCCTCCATCCTCTCGCCGACCATCTCGATCTCCCGCTGCGGGAAGGACGGGACCTTGGCCAGCTCGTGCTGGGTGCGCAGGCCCAGGAAGTGCATCAGCGAGCGCGCGTTGCACGTCGCGTACATCGAGGAGAAGAGGCCGACCGGGAGCACCGCGCGCGCCACTTCGCGGGCCACGCCCTCGGCCAGCATCTTCTGGTACGCCTCGTACGCCTGAAGGTAGGACGCCTCCATCGCGGTGGTCGTCGCCTCGTACTGGCCCGGCGTGCCCTCGACGAAGCGGTACTTGCCGGGGCGGCCCTCCTGCACGAGCTTGCGGTCGGCGTCGGGGACGTAGAAGACCGGCTGGAGCTCCCGGTACCGGCCCGATTCCTCGTTGTACGACCAGCCGACGCGGTGCCGCATGAACTCGCGGAAGACGAAGATCGGGGCGGTGATGAGGAACGTCATCGAGTTGTGCTCGAAGGGGCTGCCGTGCCGGTCCCGCATCAAGTAGTTGATGAGGCCCTTGGAGCGCTCCGGGTCCTTCGTCAGCTCGTCCAGGGACTGCTCGCCCACCGTGGAGACACGGGCCGCGAACAGCACGTCCGAGTCGCTCGCGGTGTGCTTCACCAGCTCGACGGTGACGTCGCCTCGGAACGTCGGCTTCAGGTCTTCGGCAGGGGTGTCGGTCACGGCGTGGGGGGTCCTTCCATCACTTCTCTCGGGCGGCGCCCACTCTACGGGCCGCCACCGACAACCCGTCGCTCGCGCGCGCGTCGCCACGATCTCCGGCGGGTGAGAACGAACTTCAGTTAATTCGGTGAAAGAGGGCACCTTTTGGGGCACTCGCTCGTCTGTGTAGATGAACACACTTCGTTCGAACCCCTTGAGGAGAAGCACCGCCCATGTTTCGTCGGCGCGAGCCCGTACCGTTCGCCTTCATCGCCGAAGCCGACAAGTTCCGCAGTAACGTCACGCCGCCCGCGCGCGTGCGGCCCTCCGCCGGCCAGGTCGCCGGCCGGACTCTGGTGGGACTGACCGTCGTGGCCGGACTGGTGGGATCCCTGCTGTTCGGGATGCCCGCGTTGTCGGCCGACCAGACCACCCGGCACGTCCAGCAGTCCGAGGCCTCAGACGGGCGCTGACGGGCGCTGGGCCCGGACGCACTCGTCCGGGCCCCCTGAGGTGGAAGGCCGGAGCACGCCTGGGTAGCCTCACCGGGCACAGCCCCCATCCAGTGTGGATCGAGTGAGGACCCGTCGTGCCCCTGCCCTTCCTGACGGCCGACCGCGCTTTCGACGAGGCCGCGGAGACAGCGCTGCCCTTCGACGACCGCGATCAGTGGCGCCGCCCTTACCGGCCGGGCCCCTACCGGGTCGGGGCCGCCGCGCTGCTGCTGCTCCTCGCGTCGTACGTGCTGTTCGCCGGGGTCATCATCGCGGTGGCGGGCGATCCCGCCGCGGCCGGTGTGTGCGGCGTGGTGGCCGTCCTGGTCATCGCGGCGGCGATGCGGCTGCTGCGCATGGGGACGTGGGTGAGCGCGCGGGGGCTGCGCCATGTCGGCTTCTTCCGGACGCAGACCGTGCCCTGGGGCGTCGTCGTGACCGCGCGCACGGTGCAGCAGCCGGTGCGCTGGCTCGGGCTGCCCCGCACCGTGCAGGGACAGGCGCTGATCCTCGTACGGCGGGACCGGCAGGGTGAGCAGACGGCGCTGCTGACGAGCCACAACGGAGACTTCCTGGGCCGGGGCACCGCGTTCGAACGGGCCACCGACAGCATCGAGGTGTGGGCGGACGAGTACCGGCCGCGCGGCTGACCCGCTCCGACAGCCGAAGGGGCCCGCACCGTCTGCACGGTGCGGGCCCCTTCGGCTGTCTCAGACGCTCAGCGAGCGGCCTTCTTGGAGGGCGATGGCGCGCTGCATCGCCTTCCGCGCACGGGGGGTGTCACGGGCGTCCTTGTAGGCGACGGCCAGCCGGAACCAGCAGCGCCAGTCGCCCGGCGCGTCCTCCGTCTCGGCCTTGCGGCGGCCGAAGACCTCGTCGGCGGAGTCCCGGTCGATGCGCCCGTACTGATCACGGCGCAGCTCGTCGACGGGCAGCCCGCCCTCGGCCTCCAGGAGTTCGGCGAGGCGGTTGGCCTTGCGGACGAACTGCGTGTTGGCCCACAGGAACCAGACGCCGATCAGCGGCAGGATCAGCACGGCGACACCGAAGGTGACCGTCAGTGCGGTGCCCTGCCGGATGAGCATGACGCCGCGGTCGCCGGCCAGGACGAAGTAGACGACCAGGACGGCGGCCGTGACCGCGTAGGTGATTTTCGCGCGCATCGCCGGCCTCAGCCGTTCAGGTCGAGGAAGTGTTCCAGGCCGAAGGTGAGGCCAGGGGTGGTCACGACCTTGCGGGCGCCGAGCAGGATGCCCGGCATGAAGCTGCTGTGGTGCAGCGAGTCGTGGCGGACCGTCAGCGTCTCGCCCTCACCGCCCAGCAGGACCTCCTGGTGGGCCAGGAGGCCGCGCAGCCGCACGGAGTGGACCGGGATGCCGTCGACGGACGCGCCGCGGGCTCCGTCGAGCGCCGTGGCCGTCGCGTCGGGCTGCGGCGCGCTGCCCGCCTTCTGCCGGGCCGCGGCGATCAGCTGCGCCGTGCGGGAGGCCGTGCCGGAGGGGGCGTCGACCTTCTTCGGGTGGTGCAGCTCGATGACCTCGACCGACTCGAAGTAGGGGGCCGCCACCTCGGCGAACTTCATGGTGAGTACCGCGCCGATGGAGAAGTTCGGGGCGATGAGCACGCCCGTCCCCGGGGCGGCGGCGAGCCAGCCGTCGAGCTGCGTGAGGCGGTCCTGCGTCCAGCCCGTCGTGCCGACGACCCCGTGGATCCCGTGGCGTACGCAGAACTCCAGGTTCTCCATCACCGAGTCGGGCGTGGTCAGCTCGACCGCGACCTGGGCGCCGGAGTCGACGAGGACGTCCAGCTCGTCGCCGCGGCCGAGGGCGGCCACCAGCTCCATGTCCTCGGCGGCCTCGACGGCCCGTACGGCCTCGGAGCCGATGCGGCCCTTGGCTCCGAGAACCGCCACGCGCAGCTTGCTCATGTTCTGTCCGTCTCCTTGGCTTCCTTGACCGGCGTGTTCTTACGCGACCGCTTCGTGCAGGCGTGCGGCCTGCTTGTCCTTGAGGGGGCCGATGACCGACAGGGACGGGCGCTGTCCCAGGATGTCGCGAGCGACCTCGCGCACCTCGTCCGGGGTCACGGCGGCGATGCGGGCCAGCATGTCGTCGACCGACATCTGCTCGCCCCAGCACAGTTCGCTCTTGCCGATGCGGTTCATCAGCGCGCCGGTGTCCTCCAGGCCGAGCACCGTGGAACCGGCGAGCTGGCCGATGGCCCGGCTGATCTCGTCGTCGCTGAGACCGTCCTGCGCAACTTGGTCGAGCTCGTCGCGGCAGATCTTCAGGACGTCCTGCACCTGGTTCGGGCGGCAGCCCGCGTAGACACCGAACAGGCCGCAGTCGGCGAAGCCCGACGTGTACGAGTACACGCTGTAGGCGAGGCCGCGCTTCTCGCGGACCTCCTGGAACAGGCGGGACGACATGCCGCCGCCGAGCGCCGTGTTCAGGACGCCCATCGCCCAGCGGCGCTCGTCCGTGCGGGCCAGGCCGGGCATGCCGAGGATGACGTGGGCCTGCTCGGTCTTGCGGCCGATGACCTCCATGCGGCCGGCCGTGCGCAGCTTCTTGAGGCCCGCGCGGGGGCCGACGGGGGCCGCGGCCGGCCCGTCCAGCGCGCCCGCCCGCTCGAAGGCGGCGCGGACCTGGCGTACGACCTTGTTGTGGTCGACGTTGCCCGCGGCGGCGACGACCAGGTGGGTCGGGTCGTAGTGCTTCTTGTAGAAGCGGCTGATCCGGCCGCGGTCGAGGGCGTTGATCGTGTCGACGGTGCCGAGGACGGGGCGGCCCAGGGGCGTGTCGCCGAGCATCGTGTGCGCGAACAGGTCGTGCACGCAGTCGCCCGCGTCGTCCTCGGTCATCGCGATCTCTTCGAGGATCACGCCGCGCTCCGCGTCGACGTCCTCCTCCGCGATCAGGGAGCCGGTCAGCATGTCGCAGACGACGTCGATGGCGAGCGGCAGGTTCGAGTCGAGCACGCGCGCGTAGTAGCACGTGTACTCCTTCGCCGTGAAGGCGTTCATCTCGCCGCCGACCGCCTCGATCGCGGCGGAGATGTCCAGGGCGCTCCGGCGGGAGGTGCCCTTGAAGAGGAGGTGCTCCAGGTAGTGCGTCGCGCCGTTCAGCGCGGGCGTCTCGTCGCGGGAGCCCACGTGGGCCCAGATGCCGAAGGTCGCCGAGCGGACGGTGGGCAGGGTCTCGGTGACGATGCGCAGACCACTCGGAAGGGTGGTCCTGCGGACGGTCCCGGCACCCGCGGTGCCCTTGATCAGGGTTTGGGTACGGGCGACGGCCCGCGCCTCCGAGGAGGTGCGGGCCGTCGCCTTGGTGGTACGAGACGTCACTTGTCGGTGTCGTCCTTCGCCTCGTCGCCCTCTTCACCCTCGACGACGGGGATGAGGGAGAGCTTGCCGCGGGAGTCGATCTCGGCGATCTCGACCTGGACCTTCTGGCCCACACCGAGGACGTCCTCGACGTTCTCCACGCGCTTGCCGCCCGCGAGCTTGCGGATCTGCGAGATGTGCAGCAGACCGTCCTTGCCCGGGAGCAGCGACACGAACGCGCCGAAGGTCGTCGTCTTCACGACGGTGCCCAGGTAGCGCTCGCCGACCTCCGGCATGGTCGGGTTGGCGATGCCGTTGATCGTGGCGCGGGCGGCCTCAGCGGCCGGGCCGTCGGCGGCACCGATGTAGATGGTGCCGTCGTCCTCGATCGTGATGTCGGCGCCGGTGTCCTCCTGGATCTGGTTGATCATCTTGCCCTTCGGGCCGATGACCTCACCGATCTTGTCCACGGGGATCTTGACGGTGATGATCCGCGGGGCGTTCGGGGACATCTCGTCCGGGACGTCGATCGCTTCCATCATCACGTCGAGGATGTGGAGGCGGGCGTCGCGGGCCTGCTTGAGGGCGGCGGCCAGGACGGAGGCCGGGATGCCGTCGAGCTTGGTGTCGAGCTGGAGCGCGGTCACGAACTCCTTGGTGCCGGCGACCTTGAAGTCCATGTCGCCGAAGGCGTCCTCGGCACCGAGGATGTCGGTCAGGGCGACGTAGTGCGTCTCGCCCTTGATCTCCTGGGAGATCAGGCCCATGGCGATACCGGCGACGGGGGCCTTGAGCGGCACACCGGCGTTCAGCAGCGACATGGTGGAGGCGCAGACCGAGCCCATGGACGTCGAGCCGTTGGACCCGAGCGCCTCGGAGACCTGGCGGATCGCGTAGGGGAACTCCTCGCGCGTCGGCAGGACCGGCACGATCGCGCGCTCGGCGAGCGCGCCGTGGCCGATCTCGCGGCGCTTGGGGGAGCCGACGCGGCCCGTCTCACCGACGGAGTACGGCGGGAAGTTGTAGTTGTGCATGTAGCGCTTGCGGGTCACCGGGGAGAGGGTGTCCAGCTGCTGCTCCATGCGCAGCATGTTCAGCGTGGTGACGCCCAGGATCTGGGTCTCGCCGCGCTCGAACAGGGCGGAGCCGTGCACGCGCGGGATGGCCTCGACCTCGGCGGCCAGGGTGCGGATGTCGGTGACACCGCGGCCGTCGATGCGCTTCTTCTCCTTGATGACGCGCTCACGGACCAGGGACTTGGTCAGCGAGCGGTACGCGGCGGAGATCTCCTTCTCGCGGCCCTCGAACTGCGGGAGCAGCTTCTCGGCGGCCAGACCCTTGACGCGGTCCAGCTCGGCCTCGCGGTCCTGCTTGCCCGGGATGGTGAGGGCGGCCGACAGCTCGGACTTGACCGCGGAGGTCAGGGCCTCGAGCACGTCGTCCTGGTAGTCCAGGAAGATCGGGAACTCGGCGGTCGGCTTGGCGGCCTTCGCGGCGAGGTCGGCCTGGGCCTTGCAGAGGACCTTGATGAAGGGCTTCGCGGCGTCGAGACCGGCGGCGACGACCTCCTCGGTCGGCGCCTCGGCGCCGCCCTTGACCAGCTGGATGGTCTTCTCGGTGGCCTCGGCCTCGACCATCATGATCGCGACGTCGCCGTCCTCCAGGACGCGGCCGGCGACCACCATGTCGAAGACGGCGTCCTCGAGCTCGGTGTGCGTCGGGAACGCGACCCACTGGCCGTTGATCAGCGCGACGCGGACGCCGCCGACCGGGCCGGAGAAGGGCAGGCCGGCCAGCTGCGTGGACGCGGACGCGGCGTTGATCGCGACGACGTCGTACAGGTGGTCGGGGTTGAGCGCCATGATCGTGGCGACGACCTGGATCTCGTTGCGCAGGCCCTTCTTGAAGGACGGGCGCAGCGGGCGGTCGATCAGGCGGCAGGTGAGGATCGCGTCCTCGGAGGGGCGGCCCTCGCGGCGGAAGAAGCTGCCGGGGATCTTGCCAGCGGCGTACTGCCGCTCCTCGACGTCCACCGTGAGGGGGAAGAAGTCGAGGTTGTCCTTGGGGTTCTTCGAGGCCGAGGTGGCCGAGAGCACCATGGTGTCGTCGTCGAGGTAGGCGACGGCGGAGCCGGCGGCCTGACGGGCCAGGCGGCCCGTCTCGAAGCGGATGGTGCGGGTGCCGAAGGAGCCGTTGTCGATGACGGCCTCGGCGTAGTGGGTCTCGTTCTCCACTAGCGTTTTCTCCGTTACTTTCGTCTGTTTCGTCTTTTGTCCGCAGCTGCCCGTGTGGCAGCGGGACGGGCGGAGGAGCACGCCTTGAATGCGGGCCGGTCTTCGATCGAAGCTCCCGGGGATCCTCTTGCGTCTCCGGGGGCCACTACCGAGGACCGGCGGCGGCGAGGGTGCACTTCTCCTCTTCGTACGTCACCAGAGTACAAAGCGTCGGTGACAGTACGCACGTACAGCAAAGGGAGCGGTCCCCTCAAGAGTGGGAACCGCTCCCCTTCATGCCGTCTTAGCGGGCGCCGGCCGCACCGCGGCGGATGCCGAGGCGCTCGACCAGCGTACGGAAGCGCTGGATGTCCTTCTTGGCCAGGTACTGCAGGAGGCGGCGACGCTGGCCGACCAGGATCAGCAGACCACGACGGGAGTGGTGGTCGTGCTTGTGCGTCTTGAGGTGCTCGGTGAGGTCCGAGATGCGGCGGGACAGCATGGCGACCTGGACCTCGGGGGAGCCGGTGTCGCCCTCCTTCTGGCCGAACTCGGAGATGAGCTGCTTCTTCGTAGCGGCGTCGAGCGACACGCGTACTCCTCGTAGTGTTCTTCGTGGCGACCGAGCGCCCCTGGTCTACATCTCAGGGGAACTTCCGTGACTCGGAGCCGGGGATCCGCTGGGCGCTGCCCCCGGGATCGAGCTGGGGGCGCGTACACAAGCGGCCGTAACACAGCGTACCAGCCACCGGGAGCGCCCCTGACCGGGTCCCGGACCGTGCGGTTTCAGCTGGTCATCGCGCGTGCCGACGCGTACACGTCGAAGACGGCGAGGGCCAGCGGGATCAGCGTGAGCAGGACGAACGTCTCGGCGATCTCCAGGAAGCGGCCCCAGAAGGGGGTGACGCCGCGCCGAGGGGTGATGAGGCCGATCGCGGTGACGAGGGCGGCCGCGGCGCCGATGGCCGCGGCGATCCAGACGGTGCGGATGTCGAGCGCGGTGGTGTCGTTCTTCAGGACGGCGTCGCGCACGTAGGCCATCGGGGGGTGCAGGGCGAGGCCGAGGCCCAGGAAGACGAGGGCGGCGAGCCCTGCCGCGAGGGTGGCGCCGACCTGGGCGGTGTAGCGGAACAAGTGGGCGCGCATCAGCATCGCGATGCCGGTGGCCAGGGCGAGGAGCTGTCCCCACACGTTCGTGGAGAAGCCCAGGACGATGGAGGCGCCGACGGCGACCAGGGCGCAGCCGCCGACGAGGCCGACGAGCAGCTCGTGGCCGCGGCGGGCCTGGGCGGCGACGCGCTCGGCGTCGACGGCCTCGTGCGGGTCGGGCGCCTCACCCGTGGAGTCGTACCCCGCGCGCGCGGGGTTGGGCGGCGCGAAGCCGATGGGCAGGCGCGCGAACCGCATGGACAGGCCGGGCAGGAAGGCCAGCGCGCTCACCGCGAGCGGCGCGCAGATGCCGGCCGTCTCGATGGGCTTCAGGTCCGTGAGGTTGGCGATGAAGGTGGTGATCAGGCCGATCAGGGAGGCGAAGACGAACGCTACGAAGGGGCCGTCGCCGCCGGGTGAGACCAGGGTGAGGACGACGGAGGCGACCAGGACCGCCGCGCAGGCGAGCAGGAACTGAAGGCGGCCGATGCCCTGGCCCTCGGAGAGCGGCAGCAGCCCGGAGCCCGCAGCAGCGATGTTCGGCAGGGCGCCGAGGCCGAGGGCGACGGCCGAGCCGCGGTCGTCGTAGACCCGGGCGCGGACGCAGGCCAGGGTGACCAGGAGGAGGCCCGCGACGGCGGCCAGGACGCCCTGGAGGCTGTGCATGTCGTGGCGGAGCTCGGAGCTCCACGCCACGAAGGCGATCAGGGCGGGCAGGATGCCGCCGGCCACGAGGCCCGCCGCGCGCGTGAGGTCGCCGCTCCACAGGGTGCGGTCCTTGGTGACGGCGGAGGCGACGGCCTCGGAGACGTCGTCGAAGACCGCGGGCGGCAGCGACTCGGAGAACGGGCGCAGGGTGAGCAGCTCGCCGTCCAGGATGCGCTGCGCGGCGAAGGAGCGGGCGCTGTCGAGCACCGTGCCGTCGCGCCGCACGAGGTGGTAGCCGACGGGGGCGCCCTCGGCGGGGCTCTGCTGGGAGAGCCGCAGGATCTCGGGGTAGAGGTCGGCGACCGGGACGTCGTCGGGCAGCGCCACGTCGATGCGGCTGTCGGGCGCCACGATGGTGACGCGGCAGAAGCCGAGGCCCGTGCCCGCCGCGGCAGGGGCTCCGGTACCCGTTGCGCCGGCGCGGCCGGCCGGCGCGGAGGCCGTCATGCTCACCTGCTGTTCCCCCTTTTTCCGAAGGCTCTTCGAGACTCTTCCGAAGACTCGGTCGTGCGGGACGGGCGCGGTGCTGTGCCGGGCTCGTCCGATGTAAAGATCCTGTGTACGTTGCGCTTCCCGCCGCGCGGGGCCGGTCACGGGCGCTCCGCGGGCCGGGATCCGGGCCGGGCGCACGTTCCGAACCGTGCGGATTGCCCGGTTTTCCCGGGTCGATCCCCACCTGCTCACGCGTGCCTCCGGCACCCTACCGCCCGCCGTTGTCAGTGGTTGTCAGTAGGATCGCGAACCGCGATCGACGTCCGCCTGACACGGGGCGGCGGACGGAACAGCTCGGTCCGGCAAGGGAATTGGTGCAGAGTGAGCCACATCGTCGTCAAGCGCCCACCTCGGGCACTGCCGTCCGAGGTGCCCACCGAGGAGGTGGTGCTGCAGCCTCCGCCCGAGCTCCCGCGTGGGCAGCAAGAGGGCGCGCTGATGCAGATCCTGCCCATGCTCGGCATGGGTGGCTCGGTCGTGTTCTTCTTCAACCCGCAGGCCCAGCCCTTCATGAAGATCATGGGCATGGTGATGGTGGCGTCCACGATCGCGATGGGCATCGCGATGCTGGCCCGCTACCGCAAGGGCAACCAGGGGCAGATGGCGGACATGCGCCGCGACTATCTGCGCTACCTGTCGCAGACCCGGCGCGAGGCCCTCGGCACCGCCCGCAAGCAGCGCGACGCGCAGTACTACCTGCACCCCTCGCCCGAGCAGCTGTGGGCGCTGGTCGCCGAGGGCAGCCGCGTCTGGGAGCGGCGCAGCGGCGACGAGGACTTCGGCCAGGTACGGGTGGGGCTCGGCCCCCAGGGACTGGCCACTCCCCTGGTGCCGCCGCAGACCGCCCCGGTCGACGAGCTGGAGCCGCTGACGGCGGGCGCGATGCAGCGCTTCCTGGCCACGCACAGCACGCTCGAAGAGCTGCCGATGGCCGTCTCGCTGCGCGCCTTCTACCACGTGTCCGTGAGCGGTGAGCCGGCGACCGTGCGCGGCTCCGCGCGCGCCCTGGTCGCCTCCCTCGCCTCCATGCACTCCCCCGAGGACCTCGTCGTCGCGGTCGCCGCGGGACGCCAGAGCGCACCGGAGTGGGAGTGGGCGAAGTGGCTCCCCCACAACCAGGTGCCGGGGCTCACCGACGGCGCCGGCAGCCGGCGCCTGATCACGACCGACGCCGGGGAGCTGGAGGAGCTGCTCGGCACCCGCCTCGAGGGCCGGCCGCGCTTCCACCCCGGCGGCGCCCCCGTGCCCGAGCAGCCGCACGTGGTCGTCGTCCTCGACGGCCTCTCCCTGCCGCCCACCTCGTTGCTGGCCAGCCCCGAAGGTCTGCAAGGCGTGACGGTCCTGGAGGTCGTGCCCGGCGACCTCACGACGGGCCGCGGCGACCTGTCCGTCGTCGTCCACCCCAAGGTGCTGCGCTTGGAGTCGGCGCACGGCATGGTCTACGAAGGCACCCCGGACGTGCTCTCGTACGCGGCCGCCGAGGCGCTCGCCCGGCAACTCGCCCCGCTGCGCATGGCGTCGGGCGGCGACAGCGACGACGAGCCGCTGCTCGCCAACCTCGAGTTCACCGACCTGATGAACCTGGGCGACGCGGCGACCGTCGACACCAAGCGGACCTGGCGGCCGCGCTCGCAGGCCGAGCGGCTGCGCGTGCCCATCGGGGTCGGCGACGACGGCCGGCCCGTCATGCTCGACCTGAAGGAAGCCGCCCAGGAGGGCATGGGCCCGCACGGGCTGTGCGTCGGCGCCACCGGTTCCGGCAAGTCGGAGCTGCTGCGCACCCTGGTGCTCGGTCTCGCGGTGACGCACTCCTCGGAGACGCTGAACTTCGTCCTCGCGGACTTCAAGGGTGGTGCCACCTTCGCCGGCATGGCCCAGATGCCGCACGTCGCGGCCGTGATCACCAACCTCGCGGACGACCTCACCCTCGTCGACCGCATGGGCGACTCGATCCGCGGCGAGCTCAACCGCCGCCAGGAGATGCTCCGCGACGCGGGCAACTACGCGAACATCCACGACTACGAGAAGGCCCGCGCGGCCGGTGCGCCGCTCCAGCCGATCCCCTCACTCGTCCTGGTGATCGACGAGTTCAGCGAGCTGCTGACCGCGAAGCCGGACTTCATCGAGATGTTCGTGCAGATCGGCCGCATCGGCCGGTCGCTCGGCGTGCACCTGCTGCTCGCCTCGCAGCGCCTGGAGGAGGGCCGGCTGCGCGGACTGGAGACGTATCTGTCGTACCGGATCGGCCTGCGCACCTTCTCCGCCGCCGAGTCCCGCGCCGCGCTGGGCGTCCCGGACGCCTACGAGCTGCCGAACGTGCCGGGTTCCGGCTTCCTGAAGTTCGGCACCGACGAGATGGTCCGCTTCAAGGCGGCGTACGTGTCCGGGGTGTACCGCACCGGTTCGGCGCGGGTCGTCACGCCGGGAGGCCCGCTTCCGGTGGACCGGCGCCCCGCCCTGTTCACGGCGGCCGAGGTCCCCGTGCAGTACAGCCCGGTGCCACAGCAGCGCGAGGAGGAGGCGCCGCGCGACGACAAGGACGACGCGCTCGCCGACACCGTGCTCGACGTCATCGTGCGGCGCCTGGAGGCGCAGGGTCCCGCGGCGCACCAGGTGTGGCTGCCGCCGCTGGACAGCCCGCCGTCCCTCGACTCGCTGCTGCCCGGCCTCGCGCCCGTACAGGGCCGCGGGCTCACGCAGCCGGGGTACGAGGGCGCGGGACGCCTCGTCGTCCCGGTCGGCCTCGTCGACAAGCCGTACGAGCAGCGGCGCGACCCGCTGTGGATCGACTTCGGCGGCGCGGCCGGTCACATGCAGATCCTGGGTGGCCCGCAGTCCGGCAAGTCGACGCTGCTCCGCTCGATCATCGCGTCGTTCGCACTCACGCACACGCCGCAGGAAGTGCAGTTCTACGGGCTCGACTTCGGTGGCGGCGGCATGGCGGCCGTCGCCGGTCTGCCGCACGTGGGTGGCGTCGCCTCCCGCCTGGACCCGGAGAAGGTGCGCCGTACGGCGGCCGAGGTCTACGGCGTGCTGACGCGGCGCGAGGAGTACTTCCGTACGGCGGGCATCGCCTCCATCGCCGACTTCCGCAACCGCCGCGCGCGGGGCGACATCTCGGTGACCGACCAGCCGTGGGGCGACGTGTTCCTCGTCATCGACGGCTGGGGCAACTTCCGTACGGACTACGAGGCGCTGGAGCCGCTCGTCCTGGACATCGCGGCGCGCGGTCTCGGGTACGGCATCCACGTGATCCTGACGGCGTCGCGGTCCATGGAGGTCCGGGCGAACATGAAGGACCACCTCATGAACCGCCTGGAGCTGCGACTCGGCGACACGATGGACTCCGAGTTCGACCGCAAGATCGCGGCCAACGTGCCGACGGGGGTGCCCGGCCGGGGCCAGACGCCGCAGAAGCAGCACTTCATGGCGGCAGTCCCGCGCATCGACGGCCTGTCGTCCGACACGGACCTGGCCGAGGCCACGTCGGCGCTGGCCGCCGAGGTCACCCGGCACTGGACGCAGCCCGCCGCGCCCGAGGTCCGGCTGCTGCCGCGGGAGTTCCCGGCGCGCCGGCTGCCGCCGGGCGACCGGTTCCCGGAGCGCGGCATCTCCTTCGCACTCGACGAGGACAACCTCGAGCCGGTCTTCGTCGACTTCGACCAGGACCCGTTCTTCCTGATCTTCGGCGAGAGCGAGTCCGGCAAGTCGAACCTGCTGAAGCTGATCATCCGGCAGCTCACGCAGCGCTACAGCGGCGACACCTGCAAGCTGTTCGTGGTCGACAACCGGCGCTCGCTGCTCGATGTCACCCCGGCCTCGCACCTTGCCGAGTACATCCCGATGTCGAACCAGATGGCGCACCACATGGACGCGCTGGTCGACCTGATGCAGCGCCGTACGCCGACCGCGGACGTGACGGCGCAGCAGCTGCGCGACCGCAGCTGGTGGCGCGGGCCGACGGTCTACGTGGTCATCGACGACTACGACCTCGTGTCGACGTCCAGCGGCAACCCGCTCTCGGGGCTGACCGAACTCCTGCCCTTCGCGCGCGATGTCGGCGTGCGCTTCATCATCGCCCGCTCCACGGCCGGTTCGGGCCGCGCCGGGTACGAGGCCTTCATGCAGCGCATCAAGGAACTCGGCGCGCAGGGCGTGGTGCTGGCCGGTGACCCGAACGAGGGCGATCTGCTCGGCGGGGTGCGGCCGCGGCCGATGCCGGCGGGGCGGGGCACGTTCGTGTCGCGTAAGCGGGGTAAGCCGTTGGTTCAGGTGGGGCTGGAGGAGTAGGGCCTGCCGGGCTTGCCGGGGCCGGGGAAGGGGTCGCGCCTTTTGGGGTGCGGCCCCTTGCTGCTGCCTGGTGTCGGCTTTCGGGTGTCGGCTTCCTGGTGCCTGCTTCCTGGTGTCGGCTCTGGTGTCGGCTTCCTGGTGTCGGCTTCCTGGTGTCCGCTTCCTGTTGCGGGGAGGGTGCTTTCCGGCGGGACGCATGAGGTGGTGGGCCCGTGCGAAGTAGGGTGGCCGCAGCAGCAGTTCATACGTCCGGAAGGGGCCGCTCACCATGGCGGATGCACAGGAGCAGACCGCGCGGGAGTCTCACCGGGCCGAGACGCCCGAGGAGATGAAAGCCCGCAAGGAGCGCGAGAAGAACGAGCTGTACGCCCTCGACATCTCCGGTGTGGAGTGGCACAGCGCCCCGGGCACCGAGCAGCACGAGGAGCGCGTGGAGATCGCGTACCTGCCGGAGGGGGCGGTGGCGATGCGGTCGTCGTTGGAGCCGGAGACGGTGCTGCGGTACACGGAGGCGGAGTGGACGGCGTTCGTCCTCGGGGCGCGGGACGGGGAGTTCGACCTGGAGCCGGCGCCGCACAATGGCGGGGTTCCCGAGAAGTAGGGTCCGGTGCAGGTAGCGGCGCCTACCCGCCCGCCCGCGCGATCCCCACGGCCATCCACTGCGCCTTGGGGAGGTTCTTGTCGCCGCTCCCCCGCACCACCGAATTACCGAAGAAGATTTTTCCGTTCTCGATCACCACGGTGGTGCTGGACCCTCCCCCACCACTCGTGGCGCCCGGCGGAAGGGTGAACGTGAAGTACGTGCGCTCCTCGCCGGTGGCGGGGTCCAGCTCGACGAGGCTCATGGGGGCGACCTGGTCCGTCCCCTCCTTCACGGCGAGGATGCGGCTCCCGCTGGTCCGGATCGGGTGCAGTTGCTGATCGGGCCCCGCCTCGAACTTCACGCCCGACCTCCCGGTCTCCAGGTCGAAGCCGACGATCCAGTTCGAGTCGTTGCCGAGATTCGCACTCGTGCTTCCGCTCACCACGTACACGTGATCGTCCGTGACGATGGCACCGGCGCAGCCGTCGCCCCGCTCGGGGTCACAGTTGACTTCGTAGTGGTCGCCTTCCATGCGGACGGTCGCGCGCAGCTTTCCCTGCTCGTCGAGCGAGAGCAGGTCGGTGATCTCGTCCTGCCCCGCCTCGACCGCCAGTACCGTCGGCTCGCTGGACACGATGTGGGCGTAGACATGGCGGGCGGCACGATAGCTCCACACCGCGCGGCCCGACCGCGGCTCAAGGCGCTGCACCTGGTACTGGACGTCGCGGTAGTCCGTCGTACTGAGGGCGCAGCTGTTGCTCACCACCAGCGCCTTTCCGCCCTGCACCTGGGTGTCGTTGCAGTCCTTCGCGTGGCCCCGCGTCCACAGGATCCGTCCCGTGCGCATGTCCGCCGCAGCGGTGCCTTCCCACCAGGTCGCGACCACGACGCCACGCGTCAGGGTGATCCGGGTGGGCTCGTCGAGGAAGGACTTCTTCCACGGAATCGTGACGTCCCAGAGCCGCTTCCCGGTGTCGAGGTCGAACATCACCAGGTGGTCGCAGGCGTCCTCGTCCTTGTTCGTGCCGCCCTTGTAGGCGACCGCTGTCCGGCCGTCGACCGTGACGTAGGGCGCCGCGGCGCAGATGTCCCCGGGAAGTTCCGTGGTCCAGGCGTCCTCTTCGGCTGTGTTCACCTTGACCGCGACGAGCGACGCGCCCCTGCCCTTGACCAGAGTCTTCTTCGTCGCCCATGTCCCAGGGGTGGGCTGGTCCTTGCCGGGTGCGACATCGCGGGCCATCATCGTGGCCACGAGGTGTCCGACCCCTCCTGTGGGGCGCGCCTCCACGTTCTCCCGGATGTCGTCCCCGGCGAGCGCGGGCGCCGCCTTCTCGTCCGGCCCGGCCGATGACGTCGACATCATGGGCCACAGGAACCAGCCGCCGACGAGCAGAGCCACGACCGCGCCACAGACGGCGGCGAGGACTGCGGAGCGACGCCGACCCCGCCCCCGCGCCTCCTGCCGGGACTGGGTGAACTCGGAGGGAGGCGGCCCGAACGTCATTGCTGTCTGTACCTTCCTCGACCGTCAGCCGTCGGCTCCGGCCGAGGCACTCGACGTGCATTGATCACAAAGAGAAGGTGGGCGCCTCCCGCGCGCGCCCACCTGAGTTCCTTCGCTTCGGTGCGACTACTGGAAGTAGCCGGCCGCCTTCTTGTCGCCGTCCATGTACGTACCGCCGGAGGTACCGACCACGTGGCCGATGCTCTTCAGCGCCGTGTGGATGTCGGACGCTTCCTTGTCCCACTTCTGGAGCTTGGTGCCGAAGGTGCCCTGCGCCTCACCGGCCCAGTACTCCTGGCTCTTCACTACGAGCTGCTTGAGCTCCTCCAGGTCGGACTCGAGGGCACGCGCCTCGTTGCCGATCTGGGTCGCCGCGTGGTCGAGCCCGTCGTACGTTACGAGCAGGCCGTCGCCGTTGCTGACCATCTGCGATACCTCACTGAATCCTGTGTGTGGTCCTACTTCTGATGCCTTCCGCGCGCGAACGCGTCAGAAGGTGCTCAGCGAAGAAGCGCCGTCCGTGGCGGAGATCTTGGCGACCGAGGCACGCACGTCGTCCTCAGTGCTGTCCTTGATGGTGCGCGTCTTGTTCATCGAGTCGATGACATCGGCGAGGATCTTGCCGATGTTCTGCAGCGAGGTGTTGATCTCCATCTGCTTCTTGTCGAACTCGGCGCGACCGATGCCCTGCCACTTGCCTTCGAGGCTGTCGATGACGCCCTGCAGCTTGTGCACGCGCTGACGGATGCCGTCGTACTTCTCCGACATCTGCTTCTCGAGCTTGACTACTTGAGCGTCTTCGAGCTTCTGCTGTGGCGTTGCCATGCCGCTCCTGCCCTTCTTCGGTCTGCCTCTTGATCCATTGCTCCGGTCCGGCCTCGCGCGAGTCCGGACCGCTCCCCCGTGGTCCTCCCGAAAAATTGCAGGAAACCCACGAACGAAAGTCTCTTCAGTTGCGCCGCGCCCTCATCACCGCGAAGCCGCCGCCCCCGATCACGATCACCGCGGCGATCGCGCCGAGCACAATCCACAACGTATTGCTGTCACTTGACGACTTCGCCTCTGATCCTGCCGCTTCCGCGGGGACATCTGAAGCGTTTTGGGTGGGCTGTGACGAGCCTGATGCAGAGGTGGAAGGCGCCGCGTCGGCACCCGAACCGGCCGTCGTCGTCTGTTCGTTGGTGATGGGATCGATGTCGGCAGTCCCTGGCCGGCCTTCGTTGTGCAGCAGGTTGCGCGCGGGCCGGACCAGTCCGTAGCCGAGGTACTTGCTCGGCCTCTCCTTGGGCCAGCTGCGGCCTGCCGTCTCGGTCAGGACCCGCAGCACCTGGTTGTTGGTCCAGTCGGGGTGCGCGGACCAGATCAGTGCTGCCGAGGCCGAAGCCAACGCCGAGGCGGAACTGGTGCCCTTGGCGTCATTGCAGTACGAACCGAGGGATGCGTCGCACCACTCCGGGATGTGCAGGCCGGGAGCCGCGAGGTCGACGAAGCTTCCGTGCTCGGAGAACTTCGCCACCTTGCCCGTCTCGTCGGACGCGGCGACACCCACGACGTTGTCGTACGCGGCCGGATATCCGATCTCGTTCTTCTTCTCCGCGTCGTTGCCCACCGCGGCGAACAGCAGCTTGCCCTTGGACTGCGCGTACTTGACCGCGGCCTCGGTGTCCGGATCGACGAGGTCCTGTCCGAACGACATGTTGATGATCTTGGCGTCCGTGTCGGCCGCGGCGCGGATCGCGTCCGCGGGCACGGCCGTCTTCTTCTGCTCGGCCGCGTCCTTCATCTTGGACACCTGGACCCGGAAGGGGATGATCTTGGCACCCGGCGCGAGACCCTTCAGGCCGCCGCCCGCCCCCGTGCCCGCGATCAGCTCGGCCATGGTGGTGCCGTGTCCGACGTAGTCCTTGGTCGCTCCGTACGCGACCTTCTGCGGCACCTCGTCCGAGAGGACCTGCCCCTTCAGGGACGGGGTGCTGTCGCTGGTCCCCGAGTCGATCAGCGCGACCTTGACGCCCTTGCCGGTGCTGACCTTCCAGACCGCGTTCGCGTCCATGGCGTCCAGGTACCACTGCTGCGCCTGGACGTTCCCCGCAGCCGAGGCGGCCGGAGCGAGCGCGCACGACGTACCGGCCACCGCGGCGGCCGCGGTGGCCGCCACCGCCCACCGCGCGGTGAGGCGCCGTGGTACGCGTACGTTCCGCCGTGCCCGACGGCCGATCCCTGACTTCATGGTGCTGTACGTCCTCGCTCGGGAGTTAGTCGATCACCGGCGGCACGTCGCGCCGCGGCTGCTGCGGAAGGTGCGTGGCCTCGTCCTCGACGAGGTAGTCGGGGCGCTCCGTGCCTTCCTGGTCGTCCTCGCGACGGTCGCGCCGCTGGGGTCCGCGGACCAGACCCTCGCCACCGGAGGTGAACCCGTTACGGCCGGCGCGCGCCGCGGACGTCCGGCCGGCCGGGCGACCCGTCACTGCCTCGGACGCGCCTGGGACCTGGCGTCCGGCGCCGGTGGGCCGGCCCGTCGTCTCCGTGCCCGGTACGCCGAGGACGCCACGCTGACCGATGCGCCCGGCCGTACCGCGCGCGTTGCCCGGTCCGCCCGTGCCCATCACCGTGCCCCGCGGGGTCCGCGAGCCGGACTGTCCCGCGCCCTGGGGCGCGCTGGGCCGTCCGCCGACCACGCCGTTCGAGCGCGCCGCGCCGGTGGTGCCGGGGCCCGCGGAACGCGCCGGGTTGGCGCCGTTCGGCCTGGGCGTGCCGCCGGTGACACCACGTGCGGTGCTCGTCGGGCGGCCGCCCTGCATGCCTCCCTGCGTGCCAGGTCCGCCGGCGCGCCCCAAGGGGGTGTTCGTCGCGCCGCGTCCCTGGGGGCCGCGGGAGGTGGCGGACGAGCCGGAGGTCTGCGCCCGGCCCTGCGCGGCGAAGGGCGCCTTGTTCGCACCCCCGCCGAACCTGCCGGTGCTCGCACCGGGCAGGCCGGCCGGTCCCATCGGGAAGGGCCCCGGCGTACCGCTGGGGCCCGGCCCGGCCGGGGACACCGGTGTCTGCGGGCTCGGCGTCGAGGTCGTGGGGGTCGGAAGGGTGCCGACGCTGTTGAGGTCGGTGCCGACCGGCCGGTCCGGCAGCGTGACCGACGCGTGCTCCTGATCCGGGGTCACGTGCCGGGTCTCGGCGGACACCGCGGGGGTCGTGGGGTCGGCCAGGTGCTCCCGGCCCGCGCTCGCGGCCGGGCCGGGACCGGAGTCCCCGCTCCGGCCGGCGTTGCCGTCGCTGTAGAACCCGCCCGTGGGCTCCGGCTTCGGCACCCCGACGTTCGGCATCGTCTCGAACGTCGGCGGCTCCAGCGAGCCCAGCGTCTCCGCGGAGACCGAGTAGAAGGACGCCAGCCGGTTCATCTGGTTGATCGCTTCTTGCCGGTGCTTCTCGACCTTGACGGCCTCGTCGTAGTCGGGGTCACCCGCGGTCCGCTTGTCCGCCGGAAGTGCTTCGGGCTTCACGGCCTTGTGCGTGGGGCGGGTGTCCCGTGGCGGCAGCGAACTCTTCACCGAGGCGAGACCGGTCGCGGCAGCGGCGATCTCCACGCCTGCCGTCTGGACGTACCCGCTCAGGGCGTCGGTGTGGCCCGCGAGCTTGGATCCCCACTGCTGGAAGGCGACTCCCGCCTCGCCCTGGAAGTCGTCACTCGCGTGCTTGAGGTTGGTACGCAGCTCGGTGGCCGCGTCGGTCATTGCCTGGCTCGCCTTGAACAGGGCCGTGCCGGCGTTCTCGAGGTCGCCCGGCTTGGTGCCCTCGACCAGGTCGAGCATCGCGTTGAGCCGGTGTTCCTCGAAGTGCGTGCTCCCCGGTGCGACGTGGAGATCCTTCGCGAGCTTGTCCGAGACGGAGAATGCGCGGTCCGAACCGAACCCGAAGGCGTCGTGCATCACGCTCATGACGCTCTGGACGCCGTCCGTGACCGCGACCTGCCCGGCCACCCGCTCCTGAGGCGTCGGGGGAGCCTGCGGCGTCTTCCCGTCGTTCCCACTCATTACTTGTACCCCCCCTTCGACTGCGTCTCGTCGCCGTGCTCCTTGGACGACTTGGCCGCCTCCGTCGCGCGATGCTCACGGTCGATCTGCGTCTGGATCTCCCAGAAGCGCCGCCGCTGGTCTTCCTCCAGATTGGCGAACCCGACTTCCGCGCCGTGCGAGGCGATGCTCATCGCCTCGATCTGCATGCCCAGCGTCTTGGAGAGCGAGGTGATGCGGCTGTGGACCTGCTCGTAGCTGAGGTGCAGGACGTCAGCCTCGACGAAAGAGCCCGCCCCGCTGGTGACGGCGGTACGGCTGATCTGATGGTCACTCACCTTGGCCGAACTGCCGGGCGAACCCTCGAAGTCCTGCAGGATCTTGTCCACACGCTGCTTGAAGGTCGTGAGGACTTCCGAGCCGACCTTGAGATCGGCCGCTGCAGCCTTCGAAACGCCCCCGCCTTCCGCTGGAAGCACGACGCCTTCCTCCCCGTTTCCCCGTAAACCCTCCGGCCGAGACCACCGGAGCACCCGCCATACGATCGCAAAGCGCGTCAGGTCTTACAACGCACTTACCACTGTAGTCACCCCTCGTTATCGGCTCCAACCGAGCAGGTGCGCCAACTCCGTTACGAGAGCGCTGCCAAAATGTCCGCTTCCCGCACGAACCGGGACAACTCTCGACGCAGGGGCGGTCACCGCGCTATCCCCCTGAAGAGCTGGGCGGTGCGCGGATCGGCCTCGAAGGATGAAGGGCACCGGGCGCACGGGGGGCCTCCCGGAGCCTGCACAAAATGTGCACAGGCAAGATCCGGCGTGGCGGGCTGCCGTCGCGTCGGCAGCAGGCCCGTACTCGTCGGGACCCGGTGTCAGCACGCCCCGCCCCGGGCTCGTACGGTCAGCCGGTAGGCCAATTCCCGGTTCGCGGCGCTGCCCTCACCGCCCGTGATCCCAGGAGGCGTGTAGTCCTGCTTCTTGTAGCGGGACTTCGTCAGGTGGAAGCAGAAGGAGGTGTCCGCGCCGGCCGCCTGGACCGTGAAGTCACCGTCGGCGTCCGGGTGTCCGGATTCCGCGGAGGCGCCCACGCCCGACTCGGGAGCGCCGCCGCCTCCGTAGCGGACGACCCTCTCCTTGATGAGGGACGCGTAGTCGTCGAAGTAGGGGGTGTCGTGCGTCAGGGAGGACTCGCGGTACCAGTAGCCGTCCAGGTCGGCGGCGGCCTGGTGGGCGGCGTCGGTCAGCTCGTCGTCGCTCCAGCGCGCGTCGTTCGTCAGGGCCAGGGCCTGGGCGCCCTGCCAGACGCAGATCGCCGCCACGGCCAGGAAGAGCGCCCGCGCCAGCACGAAGGCCGACGTGGGGAGTTCACCGCCCGACGGGTAGGTGCGGCGGCGCACGGCGCGGACCCGGTCCGCTTTGACGCACGCCAGCGCCACCAGGAGGGCCGCCAGGACGAACAGGGCCCAGGCGAGCCCCGTCATGCCCCCCGCTCCGCCCCAGCCCGCCTGCGTCGCGCGTCGCGTACCGCCACCGCCGCGCCCGCGAGGGCGACGACGATCACCACCGCGCCGACCGCCGCGTACGTGGCCAGGCGGGTGTTGCGTTCGTCGGCTGTCTCGCCGAAGTGGACCGCGGCGAGGTCCGGCGGGTCGACGGTGGTGACGGCGCGGTCGGGGGTCGGGGACTCGGCGGGGTTCTTGGGGTCGGCGATCTCGGTGACCGCCTTGACCGGGTCGACGACGCCCCAGCCCACCCGGTTGTCGTGGCCCGGGATGGAGCGCTCAGCCGTCTGCTCGATCTGGGCGGCGACCTGCTGGGCCGTCCAGTCCTTGTGGTGCTGCTTGAGGAGCGCCGCCACCCCCGCCACGTACGGGGCCGAGAAGCTGGTGCCGTTGTCGGAGCAGTGGCCGCCCTTGGGGACCGTGGAGATCATGTCGACGCCGGGGGCCGCGACGCCGACCGCCGCGTTGGACTGGGAGAAGACGGCGCGCTCGTTGTTGCGGTCCGACGCGGCGACGGCCAGCACGCCCGGGTAGGAGGCGGGATAGGTGGCCTTCTGGTTGCCGCCCAGGCCGTCGTTGCCCGCGGAGGCGACGACCACGGCCTTGTGGGCGAGGGCGTTGTTCACCGCGCGCTCCAGGTTGGAGCCGGCGGCGAGCGCCTTCTCCGTGTCCTGGGAGATGTTGATGACGTCGGCCTTCATCTTCACCGCGTGGTCGATCGCCTGGGCGAGTTCGTCCGAGTCGCCGTGGCCCTCGGCGTCGTTCTGCTTGATCGGGATGATCGTGGCGTCGGGGGCGAGACCCACGAAGCCGGTGTTCTTCTCGTCCTTGCGGGCCGCGATGATGCCGGCGACGCGGGTGCCGTGGCCGACGGTGTCGGTGGTGCCGTGGCTGTTGCCCCGGTCGATCTTCTCGCCCTTGTCGTCCTTGGGGGGCAGGAAGTTGGCGCCGAGCGACGCCGCGACGGCCGTCTTGAGCTGCGGGTTCTGCGTGTCCACACCGGTGTCGATGACGGCCACCCGCACGCCCTTGCCGGTCGCGGTCGCCCACAGCGCGTCGAGGTTGACGCGTTGCAGCGACCACGGGCGGCCCTTGTAGTCCTTGCCGCCGAACGTGCATTCGCCGCTGTCCGCGAGAGCAGGCGCCGCGGGTAGCGCGAGCACCGACACGGAGGCCGTCAGGGCGGCGGCCGCCAGCAGCGCGCCCGGGCGCCGCAGGGCCCGCCCCCGGCGCGCCGACGGCTCCTGGCGCCGCACGCGGAGCGCGTGCGCGTGCGCGGCATTCTTCGTTGTTGTCGACATCAGTTGGTGACCCCTCCCGTTCCTGTCCCGTCGCGTCC
Source organism: Streptomyces sp. NPDC049813 (assembly GCF_044465085.1). Taxonomy (NCBI): domain Bacteria; kingdom Bacillati; phylum Actinomycetota; class Actinomycetes; order Kitasatosporales; family Streptomycetaceae; genus Streptomyces; species Streptomyces sp. NPDC049813. The sequence goes on from NZ_JBITLI010000024.1 coordinate 25,576, forward strand.
GGCCGCCGCGCTACGAACCCTGCGGCTGGCCCGCGTCCGGCTTGGACAGGCGCGGACCCGTGGGCAGGAACGTGGACCAGGTCAGCGGGATCGGCCGGGGCGTCACCTGGTCGTAGCCGAGGAGCTTCTGCGTGGTCTGGGTCTCCTTCTCCAGTTCCTTGCGCTCCTTGTCGGACATGCCGACGCTCGTGTCGCTGGAGGTGCTGTCGCCGTTGGACTGCAACGCGTAGCGCAGGCCGGTGTCGGTGACGAGGAAGATCTGGCCGACCTTGGTCGCCGTGCCCTGGATCTGGCGGAAGACCTGGCCCGAGCCGGGCGTGACGTACGCGCTGGAGGAGCCGGTCGGCAGGTCGGCGGGGAAGTCGGTGCCGACCCAGGTGGAGAGCGTCGTGCCGTCGGCGCCGCCGACGTCGCGCAGGACATTGCAGGCGGTGTTGCGGCCGCTGGTGGCGCTCGTGCCGTCGTTCACGGTCTCGGGCTGGAGCGTGGGCCAGTCGGCGCGCTCGCCGTCGAACGCCTCCGCGTTCGCCACCGAGGCGGGGCTGACCTGCGCCGCCTGGCCGTTGGCGTTCACGTTCACGAGCTTCTCGCTGTTGAGCAGGAGGCGCGAGGTGAACTCGGAGATGCGTGCCACCTTGTTCTGCAGAACCACGTAGTACTGCGTCTTCGTGCCGTCGAGCGACTTGAGGACCGTACCGACCTTGTCGTACTTGGCGTTGCCGCTGCCCACCACGGCGTTGGCGGTCCGGCCGGGGGTGCCGGGGACGACGGGCATGGCGATGGGGGCGCCCGGGTGGAGCGTCTTCAACCACTCGGACGACACCCGCTGCGGTGCGCGCTGCTGGGTGTCGAGCGCGGTGAGCACTTCCGTCTGCGCCGGATCGGCGATCTCGTAGGCGGTGCCCCTGGCGTCCACGACGTACTGCTTCTTGGTGACCGAGTCGGCCACATACATGAGCTGGCCGCCCCTGAGCTGGTTGCGGCCCCCGGTCTTCTTCCAGTCCTTCTTGGCGAAGACGAACGCGGCCTTCTGTATGGCGCGGCCGCCGTCGCTGGGGCGCTCGCACACCATCCAGCGCTTGGCGGCCTCCGCCTCCTTGGCGCCGGGCAGGCGGTCGGGGGCGTACGGGATGCCGAGCGTGGCGCCGTGCGGGAGGTCGCCGTCGTCGAGGACGCCCTCGTCGACGGTGACGACCTTGTCCGTGTAGTCCTTGAGGAGCAGCTTGGCGGAGGCCATGTTCAGGACGGGGTGGAGCTGCTTCTGCTTGCCCGTCTTCAGGACGACGTACCGGGTGGTCGAGTCGCTGGCGACGACGACGTTCGTCGCGGTCTCGTCCCAGCCCTTCGGTGCGGTGGGGCTGAAGAGGCCGATGCCGCCGAAGACCGCGAGGATCACCACGCCCATGATGGTGCCGGGCAGCACCGCCCGCAGCGGCCGGGGCGCCCCTTCCTCCGACCCCGACGGTGAGGGCTGCACGAAGGACGCCAGGGTGCGGCGCTTCGCGAAGGTGTAGGCGTTGAGTTCGTCCCGCCGTGATGCCATCTGTGTCCGCTCTCTCCCCGTGCGGAGCCGTGGGGGCGCGTTCCCCCGACTTCGGTCGACCGGTGTCGACTGTGCGTGCCCCGGGCCGCCGAGCGAGTGTCGTGCGGCAGCCGTGGCTGTCAGACCCGGCCCCTACTATGCCTGTTACGCCGTTGTGCGTGTGGCACGGGTAGGGTGCTGAGGCCTTCCAAGCGGCCGGCACACCCTTGGCGAGGAAGCTTTGCGCGTGGGATTTCGGGAGAGTTCGGGGGGTTTGGAGTGATGGCTGGCGCAACGCGGGCCCGATCGCGGTCGCAATCGAGGTCACGATCGGGTGAGCGTTCTGGACAGGGTTCGCCGCAGGGCTCCCTTTCTCCTTCACAGATGTCACACATGCCTGCTCAGAGTGCGCCCGATCCCCGTACCGGCGCCGGCTCTCCCGCGCCGTACCGGGGGGCGGTGACCCCGCACCTGAAGTCGCGCTCCGGCCGCGGCGGTTCGTTCCGCGCCCAGCGGCTCGTGATGATCGAGCTGGCCGCCGCGCTGGTGGTGTGCGGGTGGGTGGCCGGCATGGTCGCGATGACGGTGACCTGCGTGGTCGCCGCGGTCCTGCTGCTGCTCGCTCTCGTCCGGCGCCGGGGGCGGTCCCTGCCGGAGTGGCTGGGCACCGTGCTCGCGATGCGGGCCCGGCGGCGCGGCGCGGCGAGCACCCCGGTGCCGCCGGGGACCGAGCCGGGCCTGGCGCCCGCCGTGGAGTGCGACCCGAGCCTGCGCACGTACAGCCTCAACCGCGGGGACGACCGTGACCAGCGGCCCGTCGGCATGGTCGGCGACGGCGGCTTCCTCACCGCCGTCCTCCAGGTCGAGTCGGACGCGACCGCGCTGCGCGCCGAGCGCAGCCGTCGCCCGCTGCCGGTCGCCCTGGTGCGCGATGCCCTCGAGGTGGACGGCATCCGCCTGGAGTCGGCGCAGATCGTGCTGCACACGCAGCCCGCGCCCGCCCTGCACCTGCCGCAGCAGTCGGTGGCCGTGAGCAATTACGCGCCGTTGCAGGCGCAGACCGGATCGCCCGCGGTACGGATCACCTGGATCGCGCTGAAGCTCGACCCCGAGCTGTGCCCGGAGGCGGTGGCCGCCCGTGGCGGCGGCGTGGTCGGGGCGCAGAAGTGCCTGGCGCGCGTCGCCGAGCACCTGTCGAGCCGACTGCGCGGCGCGGGGTTCCGGGCGAGTGTGCTCACCGAGGAGGAGCTGGTCTCCGCGGTCGCCACCTCGGCGTGCGCCAACCCGATGGTGACCGCGCAGGCCGGGCGGAGCGAGGCGCCGCAGCGGCGCACCGAGGAGTCCGGGCGCAGCTGGCGCTGCGACAACCGCCGGCACACCACCTACTGGGTGCGGCGCTGGCCCCAACTGGGCGCTGAGGGCGCGACGTTGCCGCAGCTCGTCGCCCAGCTGACGACGGTCCCCGCGCTCGCCACGACGTTCAGCCTGACGCTCGCCAAGGGCGACCAGCAGGACGTCACCCTCGCCGGGCACATCCGGATCACGGGCCGCAGCGACAGCGAGCTGACCACGGCCCGGCGGGATCTGGAGCGGGCCGCGCGCCAGGTGCGCACCGGGCTCGTCCGGCTCGACCGCGAGCAACTGCCCGGCGTCCTCGCCACCCTGCCGCTCGGAGGTGCCCGCTGATGGCCCTGACCAGCCAGCTTCCCGACCTCGCCGAGCGGCTGCGCACCGGCTTCGGCCTGCTCGGCCCGCGCCACCAGCGGCACGCCCTGTCCCCGGAGCAGCTCGACACCCTGGCGCTGCCCATCGGGGACGACGGCGTGGTCGTCGGTGTGGACGCCGAGGGGCAGCCCGCCGTCATGGGCATCAACCGCCCGACGCCGTACGACATCGTGCTCATCGGCGGCCTGTGGACGGCGCAGGTGCTCGCGCTGCGGGCGGCCGCGACGGGCGCGCGGGTCGCCGTGGAGACGGGCCGCGCGCCGCAGTGGGCGCAGCTCGTCCAGGCGGTCGGCGGCGGGCAGTCGGGCATGACGGTCCACGACGTGGGGCGGGTGCCCCCGCAGGGCGCGTCGGCGGGCGGCCCGGTGCTCGTCATCCGGGACTGCGGCATGCGGCCGCCGCGCGGGCGGGTGGCGTCCGCGCCCTGGCAGTCGGTGTTGACGCTGCTGCCGTACCTGAGTCCGGTCGCGCCGCGCCTGATGCGGCAGGCCAGGCTGGTCGGCGTGCAGCGGGTCTCCCCGGACGAGGCGACCGAGATCGGGCGCGTCGTCGGGCTGCCGCGCGGCGAGTACGAGTCGCTGCCGACGCTCGCCGACGGTGTGACGCTGTGGTGCACCGACCGCGACCGGCAGTACGTGATGACGCAGGCGACCGACGCCGAGACCGGATTGTTGGGAACGGCGCGACGGATGGACTGACGCGGCGTCCGCGGCGCCGGACCGTCCGGCCCCGGGCCGGCGCGGCCGCCGACGCGGCGAACTACCGCCCCTTTCCGGGCGATTCGGACAGGTGGCGGGGCCGGACGGTGCTCCTTCGTCACGTTTTGGTGTCCGTCCACGGCGGGTGCGGGGGCTGCCGGGCCCCGCGTGACGCAGCGGACATCCGTGACCGGGTGGACGGGCCTGCCGTGCACGTGGCTTTCGTGATTAGGCTGGGGCAGGACGTGTTGTGAGCGCTCGTGTACGGGTGCCGCAGATGTCAGGGGGCCAGGGGTCAGCCCGGCGGATCGACAGGAACGGTCGGCCCCCAGCACGGCACGAGGGTGCTCGACCACACCAGGAGGCATTGTGAACAGCGATCGGGACGGTATCCGCGGGGGCTGGGATTCGCCCGTCGATGATCAGTCCGACGCGGAGTCCAGTGCCGAGATGACGGGCGAGTTCACCATCGACTACGCCCCTCCGGCCTGGTACACGCAGAACGCGTCGGCGGCGGCACCCGAGCCGCCCGCGCCTCCGGTGCCGCCGGTTCCCGCGCCGGGCCCCGTCGCTCCGGCCCCGGCCCCGCCTGTCGCGGCCCCGGCCGCCCCCTTCGCGCCCATGCCGGACTCCGGTGCGGGGAGCGGGGACCTGGAGAGCGGCGCGACCATGAAGTTCTCCGCGGCCGCGCTGAAGCGGGAGTTCGCGGAGCTGGCCGCGCGCGACGACGAGGACGGGGCCGACGCGTCGGGCCGGGCGCCGGGTCAGGATCGCGCGGCGGGCGCGGCAGGCGCGGCGAGCACGGATCCGTCCGGTGCCGCCCCGGCCGCCGACGGCGACCCGTCGCCCCGGTCCTGGGTGACGGCCCAGGGCGCGGACGGCACGCCCGAGGCGCTGGGTACGGATGGCACGTCTGCTGGTCACGCCACGCCCAACACGCTGGGTACGCCCGACACTCAGGGCACGCACGGCACGCTGGGCACGCCTGACACTCAGGGCACGCCCAACACGCTGGGCACGCCAGACACCCACGGCACGCCCAACACGCTGGGCACGCCAGACACCCACGGCACGCCCGACACTCAGGGCACACACGGCACACTGGGCACGCCCGGCGCCGCCGGACAGCACAGCGCGCCCGGCCTCTCCGGCACCCCGGGCGCTCCGGACGAGGCCGCCGCCACGCCTGCCCGGCCCGTGGCCCAGCCCGCCGACCCCACCGCCGGCCTGGGCACCGCCCCGTCAGCCGCGGACACCACGACGGGCCCGGGCACCACGACAGGCCCGGACGCCCCCGCGGGCCTGAGTACGACGAGCCCTGGCATCACGACGGGCCCGGGCACTCCCGCAGGCCTGAGCACCACGACGGGCCCGGGCACCCCCGCAGGCCTGAGCACCACGACGAGCCCTGGCACCACGACGGACCCGGACCCCACGACGGCCCCGGGCGCTCCGGCGAGCCCGAGCCCCGTGACCGGCCCGGACACTCCCGCGGGCACGACCACCCCGGCCGCCCCGCCCGCCCCGGCGAACCCGGACGCCCCCGCGGGCCCGGACACCCCGGCGGCACTGCCGGACACCCCCGCTGGCACGCCCACCCCCGCCGCCCCGGACGCCCCCCAGCAGGCACCCGGAGCCGCCCCCGAGACCACCGCGGACGGCGACCACCAGCCCGGGACCGCCACCCCCGCCCCGTCCCCCGAAGCCGCCTCCGCGCCCCCCAGCGACGTACCGCATGCACCGCACGCACCGCACGCACCCGTCGCCCCGCCCGCTGCCTGGACTCCCCCGCCCGCTCCGGACGGTGGTGTCCCGCCCCTGCCGCCGGCGTTCCAGCCGGCCGCGCCGCCCGCAGCGCCGCAGTGGACCGACCCGGCGGCGTCCGCGCAGCAGCCGCCGGCCGCACCGCCCGCGGCCTGGCCCGGGCAGCCCGCCGCCCCCGGCCCGGCCGCAGCGGCACAGGCCGAACCGCAGCCCGGCTACGGCTTCCCCCCGGCCCACCCGGCCCAGCCGCAGCCGCCGGCCCAGGGACAGCCCCAGCCCGCCCCGCAGGCCCCCGCACCGCAATCCGGCTACGGCTTCCCGCAGGCCCAGGCCCAGCCCCCCGCGCAGGCCCAGGGCCACCCCCAGCCCCAGCCGGGCTACGGCTTCCCGCACCAGCAGCAGCCGCCCGTCCAGGGCCAGCCACCGCAGGACCCCCAGCAGCCCGGCGCCGGGTACGGCTTCCCGCAGCAGGCGGGCCCGGGCACGCCGCAGGCGCCCGCGCCGCAGCCCCCCTACGGCGCGCCGCAGCCGCCCGCCGCCGCGGACCCGGGTACGGGCACCGCCTGGCCGCAGCCGGTCCAGCACGACCAGCGCCAGCCCACGAACGTCGGCGGCGCCCCGCTCGGCTACACCGCGGCGGTGGAGCTGTCGGCCGACCGGCTGCTCAACAACAAGCGGCAGAAGGCGAAGAGCAGCCGCCCCGGCGGGGGCAACGCGCGCTTCAAGCTCGGCGGCAAGAAGGAGGAGGCCGAGCGGCAGCGCAAGCTGGAGCTGATCCGCACCCCGGTCCTGTCCTGCTACCGCATCGCCGTGATCAGCCTCAAGGGCGGCGTCGGCAAGACGACCACGACCACGGCGCTCGGTTCCACGCTCGCGACCGAGCGGCAGGACAAGATCCTCGCGATCGACGCCAACCCGGACGCGGGCACGCTCGGCCGCCGGGTGCGCCGCGAGACCGGCGCGACCATCCGCGACCTGGTGCAGTCGATCCCGCACCTGCACTCGTACATGGACATCCGGCGGTTCACGTCGCAGGCGCCGTCCGGCCTGGAGATCATCGCGAACGACGTGGACCCGGCGGTCTCGACGACGTTCAACGACGAGGACTACCGCAGCGCCATCGACGTGCTCGGCAGGCAGTACCCGATCATCCTGACCGACTCCGGCACCGGCCTGCTCTACTCCGCGATGCGCGGGGTCCTCGACCTGGCCGACCAGCTGATCATCATCTCGACCCCGTCGGTGGACGGCGCGAGCAGCGCGAGCACGACGCTCGACTGGCTCTCCGCGCACGGGTACGCGGATCTCGTGTCGCGCTCCATCACGGTCATCTCGGGGGTCCGGGAGACCGGCAAGATGATCAAGGTGGAGGACATCGTCAGCCACTTCGAGACGCGTTGCCGCGGGGTCGTCGTGGTCCCGTTCGACGAGCACCTGGCGGCCGGTGCCGAAGTGGACCTCGACATGATGCGGCCCAAGGTGCGGGAGGCGTACTTCAACCTCTCCGCGATGGTCGCCGAGGACTTCTCCCGCGCCCAGCAGCAGCAGGGCCTGTGGACCTCGGACGGCAACCCGCCGCCCACCATGGCCCCGCCGATGCCCGGCGGCCAGCAGCCCTACCCGGGGCAGCCGCCCTACCCCGGTCAGCAGCAGCCCTACCCGGGGCAGCAGCCGCCCGCGCCCTATCCGCCGCAGGGCGCACCCCAGGGTCCGCCGCAGGGCCCGCCGCCCGCGCAGCCGCAGCAGCCGGGGCCCCAGCCCGGCTGGCAGGTGCCCCCGCCCCCGCCGCAGGGCCACCAGCAGCCCGGGCAGCCGCAGCCCGGACAGCCGCAGCCCGAGCATCAGCAACCCGGGCAGCAGCCGCAGCCGCCGCAGCAGCAGTCCGGCCCGCCGCCGGCTTGGCAGCAGCAGCCGCCGCAGCAGTAGGAGCAAGGGGAGCAAGGGGAGCAACGCGCCGAAAGGCCCGCACCGTTGGACGGTGCGGGCCTTTCGCGTGTACTGGTGCCTACCGCCGCGTTACGGGCGCCACCCCCTGGCCTGCAAAGCGTCACAGGTCTCGACCAATGTGCGTGAAATACCGGTCAACTCGTTATTTCCGCAGGCCACATGGGGTTCGCGGGCCGTTGACGTGCGTCAACTGCCGCTGATAAACCAACACTTCATTCCACCTGAACAATTCAAGTCCAGCCATGCTGTGCGAGCGATGCGTGAGGTCACCGACCGATGGATACAACGGCCCAGCAAGATCAGCACCACAGAACGGCACGCGCCGGACGGCGCGGCGTCCGGCTCTTCCTCGCGGCCGGTGCCGCCGCCTTCACCCTGACGGCGGGCCTCGCCACGCCGCTCAACCCCGCTCCCCAGCAGGCCGAGGCCAAGGCCGACAGCGGTAAGAAGACCCTGACGGTGGCGCTCGCGCAGAGCGTCGACTCGCTCAGCCCGTTCCTGGCCCAGCGCTTGGTCAGCACCAGCATCCACCGCCTGATGTACGAGTACCTGACCAACTACGACCCGAAGGACAACCACGTCGTCCCGGGCTTCGCCACGAAGTGGGAATCCTCGTCCGACAAGTTGACGTGGACGTACACCATCCGGTCGAACTCGAAGTGGTCCGACGGCCAGAAGGCGACGGCCAAGGACGCGGCCTTCACCTTTAACAAGATGATGACCGACGAGGGCGCGGCGACGGCCAACGGCTCGTTCGTCGGCAACTTCAAGAAGGTCACCGCGCCCAGCGACACCCAGCTCGTCATCGAGCTGAAGAAGCCGCAGGCGACCATGACGGCGCTCGACGTCCCGATCGTGCCGGAGCACGTCTGGAAGGACGTCAAGGACTACGCGAAGTTCAACAACGACCAGAAGTTCCCGGTCGTCGGCAACGGCCCGTTCGTCCTGACCGACTACAAGACCGACCAGTACGTGAAGCTGAAGGTCAACAAGGACTTCTGGCGCAAGTCGAAGACGCCGCAGTTCGACGAGATCGTCTTCAAGACGTACAAGGACCAGGACGCCGCGGTCGCCGCCCTGCGCAAGGGCGAGGTCTCCTTCGTCGCCGGCTCCCCCGCGCTGACCCCCGCCCAGGCCGCGTCCCTCAAGGGCGAGAAGAACATCAAGGTCAACGAGGGGCCGGGCCGCCGCTTCTACGCGATCGCGGTCAACCCGGGGTGGCAGACCAAGGACGGCAAGAAGTTCGGCGACGGCAACAAGGCGCTGCTCGACCAGAAGGTGCGCCAGGCGCTCTTCCGCGCGGTCGACACCAAGACCATCGTCGACAAGGTCTTCCAGGGCCACGCCGTGCAGGGCGAGGGGTACATCCCGCCGCGCTTCGGCGAGTACTTCTGGCAGCCCTCGGACGCCCAGAAGCTGGGCTACGACGCCACGGCCGCGGGCAAGATGCTCGACGAGGCGGGCTACCCGCTCAAGGGCGGCAAGCGCGTCGGCAAGGACGGCAAGCCGCTCGACCTGCGGATGCTGTGCCACGCCACCGACCCGAACGACAAGGCGGTCGGCAAGTACCTCAAGGAGTGGTGGGGCAAGATCGGCGTCGGCCTCAAGCTCAACTGCGTCGACGACGTCTCCGTGCCCTGGTACGCGGGTGAGTACGACCTCGCCTTCGACGGCTGGTCGGTCAACCCGGACCCGGACTTCGTCCTCGGCATCCACACCTGCGCCGCCCTGCCCACCAAGGCACGCGAGACCGCGGCGACCGACAACGGCATCTGCGACAAGACGTACGACGACCTCTACAACAAGCAGCTGGCCGAGTACGACCCCGCCAAGCGGGCCGGTTACGTCAAGCAGATGGAGTCGTGGCTGTACGACTCCGGGTACATGAACGTCATGGCGTACCCGAACGCCGTCGAGGCGTACCGCACCGACCAGATCAAGTCCATCGAGACGATGCCCACGGCGGCCGGCAACATCTACGGCCAGGACGGCTACTGGAGCTGGTGGTCGGCGCAGCCCGCGTCCGCGTCGAGCGACGGTTCGGATTCCTCGGGGTCCTCCACGGGCATCGTGATCGGCATCGTGATCGCCGCGCTCGTCGTCATCGGCGGCGGCGTCCTGTTCGCCATGCGGCGCAGGACCACGGCGGACGACCGCGAGTAGGTTCCCCACCGCGTACCGGTCACCACCCGCACGAGTAACGAGAGTTCGCATGAACCATGACAGCTGACAGCACTCCCGCGCTCGTGCAGTCCGCGGACGCGTCCGACGGCGACCCGGCCATCCCGGCCGGGGCGGCGCCGGGCGCCCGCGGCCCACGGGCCCGCACCACCACGGCGTACCTCCGGTACGCGGCGGCGAAGATCGCGGGCGCGATCGTCTCGCTCTTCGCCGTCCTCGTCACCAGCTTCTTCCTCTTCCGCCTCATCCCGAGCGACCCGGTCAAGCAGATGACCGGCGGCAAGCGGGTCTCCGAGCAGCAACTGGAGAACCTGCGCCACCAGTTCGGCCTCGACCAGCCGCTGTGGCAGCAGTTCACGTCGTACATCGGGGACGCGCTCACCGGCGACTTCGGTACCTCGTACCAGTTCCACACACCCGTCATCGACAAGATCACCGACGCGCTCCCGGCGACGCTGCTGCTGACCGGCACGGCGTACGTGCTGTACTCGGCGCTCGGCCTCTGGCTGGGCACGCGCACGGCGTGGCGCAACGGTTCGCGCAGCGACCGCTTCAACACGGCGTTCGCGCTGACCCTCTACTCCATCCCGTCGTTCTGGCTCGGACTGCTGCTGATCATCGTCTTCGCGGTGGGCATCGGGCCGATCCCGGGCATGTTCCCGACCGGCGGCCTCGAATCGGGCGGCGAGAGCGGCTTCGCGTACGTCATCGACGTCGCGCACCATCTGATCCTGCCGGTCATCACGCTCGTCGCGGTCGGCTACGCGCAGACGCTGCTCGTCATGCGCTCCTCGCTCCTGGACGAGATGGGCAGCGACTATCTGACGACCGCGCGGGCCAAGGGGCTGCGGGACGACGTGGTGCGCCGCAAGCACGCGGTGCCGAACGCGATGCTGCCCACGTTCACGCTGATGTTCGTCAACCTCGGGCACGTCGTCGCCGGGCAGATCCTCGTCGAGACGGTCTTCTCCTGGCCGGGTCTCGGCGGCCTGTTCTACTCGGCCCTGTCCGTGCCCGATCTCCCGCTCGTCCAGGGCCTGTTCTTCGTCTTCGCCACCGCGGTGATCCTCGCGAACACCCTCGCCGACATCCTCTATCCGCTGCTCGACCCGAGGGTGGGCCGATGACGACCGAGACCGCGCCCGTCACGAAGACGGGCGATCCGCGGGCGCTGGCACGCGCCCGCAAGCGCCAGTCCCTGGCCCGCTTCTGGCGCGCGTACCGCGCGCACCGCAGCGGGCTGTGGGGGCTCGGCCTGCTCATCCTGATCGCGCTCATCGCGGTGCTCGCGCCTGTCCTGGTCGGCGCGGACGCGCAGAGCGTGACGGACGCGCCCGGCGGCCCGCTGGAGGGACCGAGCGGCGAATTCCCACTCGGCACCGACCAGTTCGGCCGCAGCGTGCTCGCGCTCCTCGTCTACGGGGCCCGGGTCTCGCTCACCGTGGGTCTGCTCGCCGCGTTCCTGTGCGTGGCCATCGGCACGGTCATCGGGATCGTCGCGGGGCACTTCCGCGGCTGGTACGCGACCGTGCTCATGCGGATCACGGACTGGTTCCTGGTGATGCCGACACTGGTGCTCGCCATCGCGCTCGCCACGGTGATGGACCGCTCCATGTGGACGGTGATCATCGCGATCGGCGTGACGACCTGGCCGACGACGGCCCGGCTGGTCCGCGCCCAGACCCTGGCCGTGGAATCCCGCCCGTACATCGAGCGCTCCCGGGCGCTCGGCGGCGGCCACGGCCACATCATGACCCGGCACGTGCTGCCGAACGTGATGCCGCTGGTCCTCGCCCAGACCACGATGATCATCTCGTCCGCGATCCTGACGGAGGCGACCCTCGCCTTCCTCGGCCTCTCCGACCCGACGATCACGTCCTGGGGCGGCATGCTCCAGGACGCACGCGAGGCGGGCGCGGTCAGCGCGGGCGACTGGTGGTACCTGGCCCCGCCCGGCATCGCCATCGCCGTCGTGGCGCTCGCCTTCACGCTGTGCGGACGCGCCGTCGAGTCCGTCCTGAACCCGAAACTGGGGGCCCGGTCATGACGCTGCTCCAGGTGAACGACCTGACGGTGACGTACGCCGGCGGGGCGCAGGCCGTGCGCGGAGTGAACCTGTCCGTCGAGGCGGGCAGCAAGCTCGGCATCGCGGGCGAGTCCGGCTGCGGCAAGTCGACGCTGGCACTGGCGCTCCTGCGGCTGCTGCCCGCCGGGACCAAGGTCACCGGCGAGATCCTCCTCAACGGCGAGGACGTCCTGACGATGAAGTGGGGCCGGGTCCGCGCGGTGCGCTGGGCCGGCGCCTCCATCGTCTTCCAGGGCGCCATGCACTCGCTCAACGCGGTGCACCGCATCGGCGACCAGATCGCCGAGCCGATCCTGCTGCACAAGAAGGCGACGCAGGCGGACGCCAGGAAGAAGGTCGCCGAACTCCTCGAACACGTCGGGCTGCCCGCGGCGCGCGCGGCGGCGTACCCGCACGAGCTGTCCGGCGGGCAGCGCCAGCGCGTGATGATCGCGATGGCGCTCGCCTGCGAGCCCGAGCTGATCGTCGCGGACGAGCCGACGACCGCCCTCGACGTGATGATCCAGGCCCAGATCCTGCGCCTGATCGAGCAGTTGGTGGCCGAGCAGGAGGTCGGCCTCATCATGATCAGCCACGACCTCGCGGTCCTCTCCGACACCTGCGACCGGCTCGCCGTGATGTACGCGGGCCGCGTCGTCGAGGAGGGCCCGGCGGCCGAGGTCTACGAGAACGCGCTGCACCCGTACGGCAACGCCCTCTCCGCGGCGTTCCCGACCATCGGCGACCCGGCCTCCCGGTTCGCCCCGCGCGGCCTGCCCGGCGATCCGCCCGACCCCTCCGCGCTGCCCCCGGGCTGCACCTTCCACCCGCGCTGCCCGGTGGCGCTGGACGTGTGCGCCGTCGAGGACCAGCCGCTGCGCGAGGCGGGGGGCGGGCGCCGCGCGGCGTGCGTGCACGTGAGGGGTCCGGACGGGACGCCGGCACCGGACGTCGAGGCAAGGAGCACCACCGCATGACGGCGCACGCTGTGACGGACACCCGGACCCTGCTCTCCGCGGACCAGCTGAAAGTGACGTTCCCCGGGCGGCGCGGCGCCCCCGGGGCGCGGGCGGTGGACGGAGTCGACCTGGACATCGCGCGCGGCGAGATCGTGGCCCTGGTCGGCGAGTCCGGCTGCGGCAAGACGAGTCTGGCGCGCACGCTGCTCGGTCTCGAACGGCCGACGGCCGGGCAGGTCACCTTCGCCGGGGCGCCGCTGGAGTACGGCTCGCGCGCGCTCAAGGCGTACCGGAAGCGGGTGCAGCTGGTGCTGCAGGACCCGAGCGGTTCGCTCAACCCGCGGCACACCGTCTACGACGCGGTGGCGGAGGGGCTGCGCATCCACGGGTACGGCGGGGACGAGCGCGAGGCCGTCGCCGGCGCGCTGTCCCGGGCCGGGCTGCGGCCCCCCGAACGGTTCTTCCTGCGCTACCCGCACGAGCTGTCCGGCGGGCAGCGGCAGCGGGTCGTCATCGCGGGCGCCCTGGTCCTGGAGCCCGAACTCATCGTCGCCGACGAGCCGGTGGCCTCCCTCGACGCGTCGGTACGCGGCGAGATCCTGGCGCTGCTGCTCAGGCTCCGCGACGAGCTGGGGCTCTCGGCGCTCGTCGTCACGCACGACCTGGGGCTCGCCTGGAACATCGCGGACCGGGTGGCGGTGATGTATCTGGGCCGGATCGTGGAGACGGGGGCGGTGGAGGAAGTACTGACCTCGCCGCGACATCCCTACACGCAGGCCCTGTTGTCGGTGCTGCCCGAGGCGCCGGGTGAGCCGGTGGTGCTCAGCGGGGAGCCGCCGGACCCGTCCCGGATCCCCGGGGGGTGCCGCTTCCACGCGCGGTGCCAGGTCCTGGCCTCCGGGGAGGCCGAGCGGGCCGGGGTCTCCGACGCCTGCCGCACGGTGGACCTGCCGGTCCTGGCCGGCGGCGCGGAGGCCCAGGTGGCCTGCCACTGGGCTCGCGCCCGGGGGGTGGCGCCTTAGCAGGTGCGGTGCGGGTGGCCGCGGGCCGGTGGGGGTCTCTTCGCGGGGGCGTCGCGCGGAGTGTGGGTGACCGCGGGCCGGTTGGGGTCCCTTCGCGGGGGCGTCGCGCGGAGTGTGGGTAACCGCGGGCCGGTTGGGGCGCCATAGCGTCTGCCTTCCGCGGAGTACCGGGCAGCTGCGGGCCGGTGGGGCTTCTCGCGCAGTTCCCCGCGCCCCCGAAAGCTGCGGCTTCGCCGCGCTTCCCCCTGGAGATCGCGCACGAAGTGCGCATCTCCAGG
>NZ_JBITLI010000024.1:39833-89061 GCF_044465085.1 Streptomyces sp. NPDC049813
CGGGGCGCGGGGAACTGCGCGAGCAACCACGACGAGGCGTGCACCCGCGATCACTCAGTCACCCCAACGGCGGGCGGGCGGACGACGCGGAACCACTTCGCCGCTGCCGACCGGGGAAAGCGCGGCGAAGCCGCCGCTTCCAGGGGCGCGGGGAACTGCGCGAGCAACCACGACGAGGCGTGCACCCGCGATCACTCAGTCACCCCAACGGCGGGCGGGCGGACGACGCGGAACCACTCCGCCGCTGCCGACCGAGGGAAGCGCGGGGAACTGCGCCGCAACCACGACGTGGCGTGCACCCGCGACTGCTCGGTCACCCCAGCGGCGAACAACCCCGGCCCCGCCCGACCCCGCGCCGGGCGGAGCGCAGGCTCAGTCCTTCATGAGCGCCGCCGCCTGCCCGGCCACATACCCCCCACCCGGCTGCCGCGTCATCACGTTCAACCGGTTGAACGTGTTGATGGAGGCGATCAGACAGACCAGCGCGGCAAGCTGCTCCTCGTCATAGTGCTTGGCCGCAGCCGCCCACGCCTCGTCCGTGACGCCACCCGCCGCGTCCGCCAGCCGCGTGCCCTGCTCCGTGAGTTCCAGGGCGGCGCGCTCGGCCTCCGTGAAGACCGTGGCGTCCCGCCAGGCCGCGACCATGGTGAGCCGCAGCGCGGTCTCCCCCGCGGCGGCGGCCTCCTTGGTGTGCATGTCCAGGCAGCCCGAACAGCCGTTGATCTGGCTGGCCCGGATCTTCACCAACTCCTGCGTCGCGGCCGGCAGGCCGGAGTCCGCGACCGACAGGTTCGCCGCGACGAGGCGCTTGACGAACCCCATGGCGGTCTTGCTGCCGAACATGTTCAGCCGAGCTTCCATGACGTGCTCCCTGTGCCGTGGTGATGTGCTTCCACCAACGAGACGGAGCGAGCGGGCCCGATTGTGACATGCCCGGGTGTGACGTGGGACACCTACGCCTGGTACTCCTCGACCAGCTCGCGCGAGCGCTTCACGTCGTTCGCGATGGCCTCGACGAGCTCGTCCAGGGACTCGAACTTCGCCATGCCCCGCACGAAGGCCAGGAAGTCCACGGCCACGTGCAGCCCATACAGGTCGAGCCCCACCCGGTCGATGGCGTACGCCTCGACGGTCCGCTCCGTGCCGTCGAACTGCGGGTTGGTGCCGACCGAGATCGCCGCCGGCATCGCCTCGTCGTTCACGTGCAGCCACCCGGCGTAGACGCCGTCCGCGGGGATCGCGGTGTGCGGCAGCGTCTCCACGTTCGCGGTGGGGAAGCCCAGCTCGCGCCCGCGCTGCGCGCCGCGCACCACGACGCCCTCGACGCGGTGCGGCCGGCCCAGGATCTCCCGGGCGCCCGCCACGTCGCCCTCGGCGACCAGGCGCCGGGTCAGCGTGGAGGAGAAGGGCTGCCCGCCGCCGGCGGCGCCGCTCACGTACAGGTCCACGACCTCGACACCGAAGTCGAAGGTGCCGCCCTGCTCGGCGAGGAAGGCCACGTCACCCGCGGCCTTGTGCCCGAAGCGGAAGTTGGGGCCCTCCACGACGACGCGCGCGTGCAACTTGTCGACGAGCACCTTCGCCACGAACTCCGCGGGCGACAGCTTCGAGAACTCGGTGGTGAAGGGCAGGATCAGCACGGCGTCGACACCGAGGTCGGCCATCAGCTCGGCGCGCCGGTGGTGCGGGGCGAGCAGCGGCGGGTGCGAGCCGGGGCGCACGACCTCGCTCGGGTGCGGGTCGAAGGTGACGACGACGGCCGGCAGCCCCAGCTCGCGCGCCCGCTCCACGGCCCGCCCGATGATCAACTGGTGCCCGCGGTGCACCCCGTCGTAGGAGCCGATGGTGACGACGCTGCGCCCCCAGTCCTGGGGGATGTCCTCCAAGCCACGCCAGCGCTGCACGGTGATTGCTCCTCGCAAACCTGTGTACGACGAATCCGTCCCTGCGGTCCCGGCGGCCCCGACGATCTCTCGTTCCGGGCGCCGACGACGCAGCTCTAAGAGTGCCATGCCGACCGTCCGCCTCCCTCATCGGGCGGGCTCAGGCGGGCACCCGGTGACCCGCCAGGTTCCCGATCATGCGGCGGGCGCTCGGCCCGACCAGGGCGGCCCACTCCTGGGGCGCCGCCGCGAGCCAGCGGGCCACCGGCGCGGCGAACCCCGGCACCGTCCGCGCCAGCTCCACCAGGCTCCGGTCGAAGCGCGCGGCGCCCTCCGGGGTGCGGACGAGCAGCGTGCCCGTACGGTGCACCAGCTCGCGCGTGCGGGGCTGTCCGCGCCGCACCGTGCTCCAGGCCGCCGCGCCCAGCACCGCGTCCAGGACGGCCGGCTCCCGCTCCTGGCCGAGCAGCACGTCGAGCAGCTGGGCCCGCGGCTCGCGCGAGCCGGCCGTGCCGGGCGTGGCGAGGACGGCGGCGAGCGCGGTGCGCACGGCCGGGGACCCGGACCGCAGCAGCTCGGTGACGAGCGGGAACAGGAGGGCGTGCGCGGCGGGCCCCTGCTCCAGGCGCCGGTCGACGAAGGCCGCGAGGGGACCTGCGGCGGCCTCCGGGGCGGTGCGGGCCAGCTCGCCCACGAGCGCGCCGGCCCGCCCGGCCAGCGCGGGCGGCGTGAGGTCGGCGAGGGTGCGCAACAGCTCCCCCAGGCCGGGCCCCGGGTCGCCGAGCCGGGTGCGGAACGCCGCGAACACCGCCTCCGGGTGCGTGGCGAGGGCCGGGACGAGCGCCGCCGCGGGCAGCTGCGGGTCGTGGGCGGCGAACCGGCGCAGGGCCGGTCCCAGGTAGCCGGCGCGCGACTGCGGGTCCTGGACGAGCAGGGCGAGCGCGGCGCCGTGCGGCGTGCACTCCGCGGGGCGGGCCAGCAGGGCGAGCGCGGCGTCCCGCAGCAGCGCCCGGTCGGTCTCGGCCGTCACCCGGGCGGCCACCCGGGGCCCGTAGGCGCCGGCCGCCACGTGCCGCGCGGGCCGCTCGTCGCGGGCCCACCGGTCGACGGCCCGGCACAGCGCGGACGGCTCCTCGTCGGCGAGGTCGGCCAGCAGCTCGTCGGCCCGCGGGTGGGCGCAGTCGACCAGCGCCTCCACGAGGTCGTCGACGGCCCGGCCCCGGTGGGTGTGGAGCAGCGCCTGCGCGGCGGTGGCCACGGTGGCGTCGGGCAGCGCGGGCAGCGGCCGCTCGTCGTCGAACCACCGGGTCAGGCGCCGGTACGCGGGGCCCGGCCCGGCGGCCAGGGCCGCGGCGACGGCGTCGAGGTAGCGGCCGCCGGGCCGCGGCGCGTCGTGCACGACGAGGCGGCGCAGCAGCGCGAAGCGGGTGTCGTCGTCCACCGGGAGCGCCGTCCAGAACCAGGGCCCGAAGGCCCCGCGGTCGGCGAGCTCCTCCAGGAGCCCGCGGTAGGGGCGGAGGTCATGGACGCGGAGCAGCACTTCGCTGACCAGATGCGCCGACCACCAGCCCGCCTCGCCCAGGGTCCGCGTCTGCGCGGGCGACGCGAACCAGCAGCACAACGCCCGCAGCCGCGCGGCGAGTCCGGCCGGGCCCGCCTGCCGCTCCACCGCCAGCAGGGCCCGCACCACGGGCCCGGCCCGGTGGCGCGGCACGGGTACGGAGCCGCCGCGCCGCCGGAACACCAGCGCGTCCAGCGCCCCGTCGAGGTCCAGGTGCGTGCCCTGGATCCAGTCGGCCATCTCCTCGTGCGCGAACCGGTACCCGGCCCCCGCGGGCACCAGCACGCCCTCCGCGAGCACCGCCGAGGCCCATCCGCTGACCCCGGCGCGCGGCCCCCACGGGAACAGCTCCTCGAACGTCTCGCGGTCCAGCTCCCCCTGCCCGGGCCCCAGGGAGCGCCGCGCCGCCTCGTGGAGCTGTCCCGAGATCCGGGCCGCGAGCCGCCGCACGCCGCTGCCGCGCACCCCGCCGGGCGCCGCGAGCCGGACCGCGACCCGCAGGCACATCAGGTCGAGCGCGGCGGCGAACACCTCGTCGCGGCCGGGTGCGCCGTCCGCGCCCGCGGGCAGCGCCGCGCGCACCTCGCTCAGCAGCCGCAGCGCGAGCGGATGCCGCGCGTCGGCCGCGGCGAGCGCGTCCTCGGGCAGGCCGAACCGCTCGCGTGCCGTGCGCGCCTGCTCCGCCGTCAGCTCCCCCACCCGCACACAGGCGGGCAGCCGTCCCGGCCGCCCGTGCAGTGCCGCGCCGCCGAAGAGCGCCCCGGCCTGCTCCCAGTACTCGGGCCGGCACGCCACGACGAGTTGCGTCCCGGACGCGGCCAGGGCCCGCTCGGTCTCCCGCGACCACGCGGCGAGCCGGTGGGCGAGGACCGGCCGCATCTCCTCGGGCCCGTCCAGGACCAGCACGAGCGGGGCTCCCGCGGCCCGGGCGACGGCGGCGACCCGCTGCGGCGAGAGGTCCCCGAGGGCGTCCGTGCGGGCGGACCGGGACGCCGCGACGATCCGCCCGGCCCGCTCCAGAGCCCGCCCCGCGGCATCGGTCACCGAGGTGTCGGTGCCGCGCAGGTCGGCGCCGCGCAGCCAGAGCGTCGGCGCGGCCCCCTCGCCCCCGGCCCGCCGCGCGGCGAACGCCGCCAGTTCTGTCGTGCGGCCGCTGCCCGGCTCCCCGACCAGGGCGCACACGGACGCGTCACCGCAGGTGAACGCGGTCAGCTCCCGGACGAGGCCGGGCCGTTCGACGGGACGGACACCGGCCGGGCCCGGCCCGTCGCTGCCGACCGAGACGGCAGCCAGCTGGAGCACGGCGGCCAGGTTCAGATCGGGGCCGTACGCGGGCACGGTGGCGTCGTTGCGGGCCAGCAGCGCGGCGAGCCGGGGCTCGGCGCGTGCCGCCGCGCGCAGCGGCACGGCGAATCCGGCGGCCTCGCGTCCGGCGTGCAGGGCGGTGGCGAGGACCGCGACGACGGCACCGGTCCCGGCATCCAGGACGGGCCCGCCCGCGGCCTGGCCGCCCAGCCGCAGCGCGTCGGCCCCGGCCGTGCCGACCGCCAGCTCCATCGCGCCCGCCAGCAGGTGGAAGCGGTCGGTCGCGGTGTACGTCACGTCGACGTGCCCGAGCACGCGGGCCTCGCGCCACCCGCCGGCGGCGATCCGCAGATACGTGCCCGGCTTCCGGCCGGGGCCCGCCCCGACGGGCAGCGGCGGTGCGCCCAGGCCGTCGGTGCGCACCAGCGCGAGGTCGATCCCGGGCAGTTCGACCACCGCATCGGGCCCCACCAGGCAGGTCGCCCCGCCCGGCCCGTGCAGCACCACGCGTCCGAGTCCGTCCACCGCCTCGTGGCTGGTGACGACGGTGCCGCGGTCGTCCGCGACGAACCCCGTCCCGCGCGGCCGCCCGGCGAGATCACAGATCCGTACCAGAGGCGGATCCACCATGCCGCGCCCCTCCCGCCGCTCTCCGTTACGCCCCGTATGTCCGACGGTAGGCGCGCGGTGATCAGCCGGACAGGACGCGGAGCGAACGCGCCCCCTTCCGCTCCCCCATATCACTCCGAGCGCCTGCCCGAAGGGGTGAACGAAACGGCCGCGCGGATAGACCCTTGAAAGGGGGAACAAAGGGGGAACAGGGGGAGCGTGGAGCGGCGGCCACCCGGTGTCCGGGCGACCGCCGCTCCACGAAGGCGACTCTGCTCCTCAGGCGAACACGGCGAGGCTCTTGGCCTTGCCCTTCGACTCCTCGACGAGCGCGAGGAACCGGCCCGCCGCGTCGAAGACGCCGACCGGCCCCCGGCCCGCGTACTCCTCGGGCATGTCGATCCGTACGCCGTTCAGCAGCAGCTTCCCGCGGCGCTCGTCCACGTCCCAGCGGGGGAACGCGGCGGCCGCGGCCTCGGCGACCGGCAGCACGGACAGCTCCTCCTGGTGCTGGTCGAGCGTGCGCGCCGCATCGAGCTTGTAGGGCCCGACACGGGTGCGGCGCAGCGCGGTGAGGTGCCCGCCGACACCGAGGCCCGCGCCGAGGTCGCGGGCGAGCGCCCGGATGTAGGTGCCGGAAGAGCAGACCACGGAGACGACCAGGTCGAGTACGGGGGTGCCGTCCTCGGCGACCGCGTCCCGGATGTCGTGGACCATGAACGACGAGACCGTGACCGGCCGCGCCGGGATCTCGAAGTCCTCGCCGTCCCGGGCCCGCTTGTAGCTGCGGACGCCCTTGATCTTGATGGCGCTGACCTTCGACGGCACCTGCATGATGGCGCCGGTCAGCTCGGCGATGCCCGCGTCGATCGCCTCGCGCCGGACCCCGGAGGCGTCGGTGGACGAGGTGATCTCGCCCTCCGCGTCGTCGGTCAGGGTGTTCTGGCCCAGGCGGATGGTGCCCAGGTACTCCTTCTCGGTCAGCGCGAGGTGGCCGAGGAGCTTGGTGGCGCGCTCGACGCCGAGCACGAGCACCCCCGTCGCCATCGGGTCGAGGGTGCCCGCGTGGCCGACGCGGCGGGTCCTGGCGATCCCGCGCATCTTGGCCACGACGTCGTGCGAAGTGAAGCCCGACGGCTTGTCGACGATGACAAGGCCGTCGGGCGGTGGGGTGCGGTCGGACATGCTCAGGCGTCGCCGTCCGTCTCGTCCTCGCCGTCGTCGGAGGCCGCGGCGTCGGTCGCGTCCTCCGACTTGCGGTACGGGTCGGCGCCGCCGGCGAACGTGGCGCCCGCGGACGTCTCGCGCACCTTCTCGTCGGACTGCCGCGCCCGGTCGAGGAGGTCCTCGATCGTCTTGGCGTTGTCCGGCAGGGCGTCCGCGACGAAGGTCAGGGTCGGCGTGAACTTCACCCCGGCCGCCGCGCCGACCGCGGAGCGCAGGACACCCTTGGCGCTCTCCAGTCCGGCAGCCGCCTCGGCGCGCTGCTCGTCGTCCCCGTACACCGTGTAGAAGACGGTCGCTTCCCGCAGGTCACCCGTGACGCGGGTGTCCGTGATGGTGACGTGGGTGCCGAGCCGCGGGTCCTTGATCCCGCGCTGCAGCTTCTTGGCCACCACCTCTCGGATGAGGTCCGCCAGCCTCTTGGCGCGCGCGTTGTCGGCCACTGGTCCGTCTCCTTAGTAACTGTCTCGCTTGTTGCTTCAGTCTTCGTCGCTGTGGAGCCTGCGTCGAACCGAGAGCAGTTCCACCTCGGGCCGTCCGGCGACCAGCCGCTCACAGCGGTCCAGCACGTCGGAGAGGTGTCCCGTGTCCCCGGAGACCACCGCGAGCCCGATCTCGGCCCGCCGGTGGAGGTCCTGGTTCCCCGTCTCCGCCGCACTCACCGCGTATTTGCGCTGGAGTTCGGCCACGATCGGACGGACCAGAGAGCGTTTCTCCTTCAGCGAGTGCACGTCGCCGAGGAGCAGATCGAAGGACAGAGTCCCCACATACATGTGTGTCCGGATGTCCCGCCGGTGCGGGTTCGTACGGTCGTGACTGACGTGACGCCGATACGAAGACCGTACACGCAACGGCCGGGGCCGATCGACGGAAATAAGCTCCGCCGACCGGCCCCGAACCGCTTGCCGCGTGGATGATCCGCGTGGGATCAGGCGCGCGGCTTCTCGCGCATCTCGTACGTCGCGATGACGTCGTCGACCTTGATGTCGTTGAAGTTGCCGAGGTTGATACCGCCCTCGAACCCTTCGCGGATCTCGGTGACGTCGTCCTTGAAGCGACGCAGGCCGGAGATGTTGAGGCTCTCCGCGATGACCTTGCCATCGCGCAGCAGGCGCGCCTTGGTGTTGCGCTTGACCTCGCCGGACCGGACGAGCACACCGGCGATGTTGCCCAGCTTGGACGACTTGAAGACCTCGCGGATCTCCGCCGTGCCGAGCTCGACCTCTTCGTACTCCGGCTTGAGCATGCCCTTGAGGGCCGCCTCGATCTCCTCGATGGCCTGGTAGATCACCGAGTAGTACCGGACGTCGACGCCCTCGCGCTCCGCCATCTGCTGCGCACGGCCGGCTGCCCGGACGTTGAAGCCGATGACGATGGCGTCGGAGCCGGTCGCCAGGTTGATGTCGGACTCGGTGACCGCACCCACACCGCGGTGCAGGACGCGGATGTCGACCTCGTCGCCGACGTCGAGCTGGAGCAGCGAGGACTCGAGGGCCTCCACCGAACCGGACGCGTCGCCCTTGATGATGAGGTTGAGCTCCTGCACCAGACCGGCCTTGAGGGCCTCGTCCAGGTTCTCCAGGGAGAACCGGACGCCGCGGCGCGCGAAGTTGGCGTTGCGCTCGCGGGCGGCGCGCTTCTCGGCGATCTGACGGGCCGTACGGTCCTCGTCCACCACCAGGAAGTTGTCGCCGGCACCCGGGACGTTGGTGAGACCGAGCACGAGGACGGGGGTCGAGGGACCCGCTTCCTCGACGTTGTTCCCGTTGTCGTCGAGCATCGCGCGGACTCGGCCGTACGCGTCGCCGACCACCATCGTGTCGCCGATGCGCAGCGTGCCGCGCTGGACCAGGACCGTCGAGACGGCACCGCGGCCCTTGTCGAGGTGCGACTCGATCGCGATGCCCTGCGCGTCCTGCTCCGGGTTGGCCCGCAGGTCGAGCGAGGCGTCCGCGGTCAGGACCACGGCCTCGAGCAGGGAGTCGATGTTGAGACCCTGCTTGGCGGAGATGTCGACGAACATGGTGTCGCCGCCGTACTCCTCGGCCACCAGGCCGTACTCGGTCAGCTGACCGCGCACCTTGGTCGGGTCGGCACCCTCGACGTCGATCTTGTTGACCGCGACGACGATCGGGACCTCGGCGGCCTTGGCGTGGTTGAGCGCCTCGACCGTCTGCGGCATGACGCCGTCGTTGGCCGCGACCACGAGGATCGCGATGTCGGTCGACTTCGCACCACGGGCACGCATGGCGGTGAAGGCCTCGTGACCCGGGGTGTCGATGAAGGTGATCTTGCGATCTTCCTCGTTCACCTCGGTCGTGACCTGGTACGCACCGATGTGCTGCGTGATGCCGCCGGCCTCACCCGCGATGACGTTCGTCTTGCGGATGGTGTCGAGCAGGCGGGTCTTACCGTGGTCGACGTGACCCATGACGGTGACGACCGGCGGACGGGAGACGAGCATCTCCTCGCCGCCCTCGTCCTCGCCGAACTCGATGTCGAAGGACTCCAGCAGCTCGCGGTCCTCCTCCTCGGGGCTGACGATCTCCAGGACGAAGTTCATCTCGTCCGCGAGGAGCTTCAGCGTCTCGTCGGAGACGGACTGCGTGGCCGTGACCATCTCGCCGAGGTTCATCATCACGCCGACGAGCGACGCCGGGTTGGCGTTGATCTTCTCGGCGAAGTCGGTGAGCGAGGCACCGCGCGACAGGCGGACGGTCTGTCCGTTGCCGCGAGGCAGCATGACGCCGCCGACCGACGGGGCCTGCATGGCCTCGTACTCCTGGCGCCTCTGCCGCTTCGACT
The DNA here is from genome assembly GCF_044465085.1 of Streptomyces sp. NPDC049813. Taxonomy (NCBI): domain Bacteria; kingdom Bacillati; phylum Actinomycetota; class Actinomycetes; order Kitasatosporales; family Streptomycetaceae; genus Streptomyces; species Streptomyces sp. NPDC049813. The sequence goes on from NZ_JBITLI010000024.1 coordinate 49,221, forward strand.
TGCGGCCACGACGGGCGGGCCCGCCGGGACGGCCGAACGCGCCCTGTGTGCCACCGCGGCCACCCGGACCACCGGGACGGCCACCGAAGCCGGGACGGCCACCGCCGCCACCGGGACGACCGGCGAAACCGCCGCCACCGCCACCGGGACCACCGGGACGGCCGGCGAAGCCGCCACCGCCACCGCCGCCGGGACGGCCGGCGAAGCCGCCGCCACCGGGACGACCGCCGCCGCCACCCGGACGACCGCCGCCGCCGGGACCACGGCCACCGCCGGGGCCACCACCGGGACGCGGGCCCGCGGCGGGACGCTGCGGCATCATGCCCGGGTTCGGACGGTTACCACCGGGGGCGCCGCCGGGACGCGGACCGGCCGCGCCGCCCTGCGGGCGAGGCATGCCGCCCGGGGTCGGACGGGCGCCGCCCTGACCCTGCGGACGAGGACCACCCTGGCCGCCGCCCTGGGGACGGGGGCCGCCGGGGGCACCCTGGCCGCCGGGACGCGGGGCGCCGCCCGGACGGGGCGCCTGCGGGCGCGCCATGCCGGTGGAGCCACCAGAGGTGAAGGGGTTGTTGCCCGGACGCGGACCCGCGGGACGGGCACCGCCGGGACGGGGGGCGCCACCCTGGCCGCCCTGGCGCGGGGCGCCCTGACGGTCACCGCGGTCACCGCGGTTGTCGCGGTCGCCACCACGGCTGTCGCGGCCCTGGCCACCCTGCGCGGGGGCCGGACGGCCACCGGGCTTGGGGGCACCGGGACGGGCACCCGGACGCGGGCTGCCGGCCGCCGGGGCCGACGAGGCGGCCGGGGCGGCGGGAGCCGCGGGGGGCGCCGTGAACTCGGGCGCGGCGGGCGCCGGCGAAGCGGGCTTGGGAGCCGGCTTCGGGCCGGGGCGCGGGCCCGGGGCCGACGCGGGGGCGGCCGGCGCGGCCGGAGCCTGCTCGGCGGCGGCCGGCTTCGGGGCCGGCGGGCGCGGCGCGGCAGGCTTGGCGGCCTGCGCGGGAGAGGGGGTGGGACGCGGCGCCGCGGGCTTCGCGGGCGCGGCCTTCTTGGCGGGCTTGCCGCCGTTGCCCTGCTGGAGGGCGTCTGTCAGTTTGCGTACTACCGGCGCCTCGATCGTCGAGGACGCCGAACGTACGAACTCACCGAGTTCTTGGAGCTTGGCCATGACGACCTTGCTCTCTACGCCGAACTCCTTGGCGAGCTCGTATACCCGGACCTTAGCCACTTCGCTCCTTTTAGGTCCGGGTTACGCCGGACCGTCGCTACTTCATGGGCGTACTCATCGCGTGCTCATCGAGTGCTCATCGCAATCTCGACCTACTTCCAACTCGCGGGGTACCAGGGCCGCACAGGGGTTCCGTGCGGCGCTTCTTACGGTGTCGCCTGCTCGATCCGGTGGCGCAGCGCCTCCGTGTCGAACGGTCCAGGGGCCTTGTACGCCCGCTGGAACGCCCGGCGGCGGACCGCCAGGTCGAGACAGACCAGGGCGGGGTGCACGTAGGCACCCCGGCCGGGCAGCGTACCGCGATCATCGGGGACGCATCGGCCCTCGGTCACCACGATCCGCAGCAGATCGCTCTTGGCCGCTCGCTCCCGGCATCCCACACAGGTTCGCTCAGGGCATGCGCGGGCGTGCGTCCGGCCAGACACGATTAAGTCTACCTCCCCGTATCGACCTCACCCCTTCGGGGCATAAATCGAACGGCTGTTTCTTGTCACATTCTGTCGTGATCCAAGCGCACAGCGCCCGGATTTATTCCCCGCCGCGACGGTCCCGGCCGTCGCGGCCGCCGTCCCGACCGTCCCGGTCCCGACCATCCCGGCTGTCGCCCTCGGGGGCGGCCTGCTCGGTGTCGGGGCGGATGTCGATGCGCCAGCCGGTGAGCCGGGCCGCGAGCCGCGCGTTCTGCCCTTCCTTGCCGATGGCGAGGGAGAGCTGGTAGTCGGGGACCGTCACCCGGGCCGAGCGGGCGCCGAGGTCGACGATCTCGACCTTGGAGACCCGGGCCGGGGAGAGCGCGTTCGCCACCATCTCCGCCGGGTCGTCCGACCAGTCGACGATGTCGATCTTCTCGCCGTTCAGCTCGCCCATCACGTTGCGCACGCGGCCGCCCATCGGGCCGATGCAGGCACCCTTGGCGTTGAGCCCGCTGCGCGTCGAGCGCACGGCGATCTTCGTGCGGTGGCCGGCCTCGCGGGCGATGGCCGAGATCTCGACGCTGCCGTCGGCGATCTCCGGCACCTCCAGGGCGAAGAGCTTCTTCACCAGGCTGGGGTGCGTGCGCGAGAGGGTCACGGACGGACCGCGCACGCCCTTCGCCACCCGGACGACGTACGAGCGCAGGCGCATGCCGTGCTGGTAGACCTCGCCCGGCACCTGCTCCTGCACCGGCAGGATCGCCTCCAGCTTGCCGATGTCGACCAGCACGTTCTTCGGGTCGCGGCCCTGCTGGACGACGCCCATGACGATGTCGCCCTCGCGGCCCGCGTACTCGCCGAGCGTCGCGTCGTCCTGCGCGTCGCGCAGCCGCTGCAGGATGACCTGCTTGGCGGTGGTGGCGGCGATGCGGCCGAAGTCCGAGGGGGTGTCGTCGAACTCCTTGGCCTCCTGGCCCTCTTCGAGGTCCGCCGGGTCCTCCGTCGCCCACACCGTCACATGGCCGCTCTCGCGGTCCAGCTTCACGCGGGCGCGGCGGAAACTTCCTTCGGTGCGGTGGTAGGCGATGAGGAGGGCCGACTCGATCGCCTCGACCAACAGGTCGAAGGAGATCTCCTTCTCCCTGACCAGCCCCCGCAGGGCACTCATGTCGATGTCCACGGCTACGCCTCCTCTGCTTCCGATACGTCGTTCTTGTTCTTGCGGTTGAACTCGACCTGGACCCGCGCCTTGGCGATGTCCGCGAAGCCGAGCCTGCGGGCGGTGGCCTTGCGGCCCTTCACGCCCGGCACCTCCAGGTCGAGGCCGTCGTCGTCGACCGTCAGGATGCGCGCCACCAGCTCGGACTCGTCGGTCAGCTGGAACTTCACGAGGCGGTCCGTCGCCCGGACGTAGTGCCGGTGCTCGGTGAGGGCGCGCTCGGCGCCCGGCGTCCCGACCTCCAGCTCGTACTCGCCGTCGCCCATCGCGTCCGTCTCGTCGAGCTTCGCCGAGAGCGCGCGGCTCACATCGGCGACCTGGTCGAGGTCGGCTCCCGTGTCGGAGTCCACGACGACGCGCAGCACCCGCTTCCGTCCTACCGAGGCGATCTCGATCTCTTCGAGGTCGAGCCCCTGGGAGCCCACGAGCGGTTCCAGTAGTTCCCGCAGCCTCTCGTTCTGGGTCGTGCTCATCCGGGTGACTCCTCGGCCGCGTGTGCTGTTGTGGTGTGTCGGCGTTCCTCTGCGCGTCAGGTCAAAGGGTATCCGGTCCAGGGGGGTGTTGCGGTCCACGGGGCGCGGGGCGACGGTACGGTGATCACCGGCCGTGCCGCCCCGGTCGTGCCGACACCGCCCCCAGCCTGCCGAGGACGACCGCCCGTGCCCCTCACCTCCCAGGCCCGCCCAGGGCCACGCCGTAGAACGATGCTCGCCTCGCTGGCCGGGGCCGCGCTGCTGACCGGGTGCTCGGACGGCGGCGACGAAGGCACCGGGGGCGCCCCCTCGCTCGCGCTGGAGAAGCGGCTGAGGGCGCGCGCGGCCCGGGAGAGCGCCGATCTGCTCGGCCAGTACGACGCGGCGCTCGCCGCGCGCCCCGCGCTCGCGGACCGGCTCGGCCCGCTGCGCGCGGAGGTGGAGCGGCACGTGTCGGCGTTCGGCGGGGCCAGGCGGCCGTCGGCGCTCACCCCGTCGCCGACCACGCCGCCGGTCGCCGAGGCGGACGTGCGCACGGCGCTGGCGGCGGCCGAGCGGGCGCTGTCGGACCGGCGCACCGCGGCCCTCGCCGACCCCGGCACCCCCGCCGAGCACGCCCGGCTGCTCGCGTCGGTGGCGGCCGCCGGGGCCGCGCACGCGTACCTGCTGACGGAGGGATGGCCGGGATGACCGGGATAGACGGGATGGACGGGATGGACGAGAGCGGACTGCTGGCCTCGGTGCAGGCGGCCCTGCGCGCCGAGCACGCGGCGGTGTACGGGTACGGGGTGGTCGGCGGCCGGATCGGGCAGAGCCGGCGCGCGGAGGCGAGGGCGGCCTACGACGCGCACCGCTCCCGCCGCGACGGGCTCCGGCGCACCGTGCGCGACCTGGGCGGCACCCCGGAGGAGTCGGCCGGGGCGTACGCGCTGCCGTTCCCGGTGCCGGACGCGGCCGGGGCGGCCCGGCTCGCCGCGGACATCGAGGACAAGGTCGCCGGCGTCTACGCGGACCTGGTGCGGGCGGCGGGCGGCGCACGGCGCCGGGACGCGGCGGACGCGCTGCGGGAGGCGGCGGTCCGTGCGGTGCGCTGGCGCGGCGGGAGCGTAGCCTTCCCTGGGCTCGCCGAACGGGCCGCGGTGCCCTCCGCGCCCGCCTCGGCGTCCCCGCGTACGTAAGCGGTCGCCGGCTCCGGCGACCGCGCCCGCTCGGAAGGGAATCTCTCGCGCATGGCTCTCGAACCGCCGCAGCGGCTGGTGAACGCTCTCGGCGAGGTGCGCGACGAGGGGGCGACCTCGTGGCTGGACCGGCTCGGCGTCCTGCTCGACGAGGCCGCGGCCCGGCGCGAGGTCACCGTCGAGCGGGTGCAGGTGCCCGGCGGGCGCAGCAGCCTGGTCGCCCATGTCCGTACGGCCGACGGGGCGCCCGCGGTGCTGAAGCTGGCGCCCGAGCGGTTCCGTCCCGAGGCGGAGCGGGCGGCGCTGACGCACTGGGACGGTTTCGGGGCGGTCCGCCTCCTCGATCCCGGGATCAACGACGGGGCGATGCTCCTGGAGCGGCTGCACCCGGAGGTCTCGGTCCGCACGCTGCCGGAGGCGAAGGCGCTCCTGGAAGCGGCGGGCACGCTGCGGCGGCTGTGGACGGAGCCGCCGGCCGGGCGCAACTGCGAGACCGTGCCGGAGCGCACGGGCCGCCAGGCCACGGCGATGCGGGCGTCCGTGGCGGCCTTCCCCGAGGTCGCCCCGCTGGTCGACGCGGCGGTCGGCGCCCGGGACGAGCTGGCGGCGGCGCCGCCGGAGCCGCGGCTGCTGCACGGCACGTTCCGTCAGTCCAAGGTGGTCTCCGGGGAGCGGATGCCGTGGCTCGCGGTCGGTCCTGACCCGGTCGTCGGCGAGTGCGCGTTCGACCTGGCCCGGCTCGTGCGCGACCGCGTCGAGGACCTGATCGGCTCGCCGTCGGGCCCCGCCATCACCCGGCGCCGCGTGAAGCGGCTGGCCGAGTCGCTCGACGTGGACCAGGAGCGGCTGCGGGGCTGGACGCTGTTCCGGGCCGTCGAGTCGGGGGTGCGGGCCCTGCGGGTGGGCCGGGAGCGGGACGGCGAGAACCTGCTGGAGTTCGCGGGCTGGCTCTGAGCCCCTCGCCCCAGCGCACACGGCAGCGCCCCGGATGCGGACATCCGGGGCGCTGCCGTGTGCGGTGGGGCGCTCAGGCGGTGAGGCGGGCGACGGCCTCCGCGACCGTCAGCTCCTCGCGCTCGCCGGTGCGGCGGTCCTTCAGCTCCACGACGCCGTCGGCGCTGCGGCGGCCCGCGACGAGGATCTTCGGCACGCCGATCAGCTCGGAGTCGGTGAACTTCACGCCCGGGGAGATGCCGGGGCGGTCGTCGACCAGGACGCGGACGCCGGCCGCGGCCAGCTGCTCCGAGACGTCCAGGGCCAGCTCCGTCTGGAGGGCCTTGCCGGCGGCGACCACGTGCACGTCGGCCGGGGCGATCTCCTCGGGCCAGATGAGGCCCTTGTCGTCGGCGTGCTGCTCGGCGAGGGCGGCGACGGCGCGCGAGACACCGATGCCGTACGAGCCCATGGTGACGCGGACCGGCTTGCCGTTCTGGCCGAGCACGTCGAGCTGGAAGGCGTCGGCGTACTTGCGGCCGAGCTGGAAGATGTGGCCGATCTCGATGGCGCGGTCCAGCTTCAGGCCCGTACCGCAGTTGGGGCAGGGGTCGCCCTCCTGCACCACGACGACGTCGACGTACTCGGAGACCTCGAAGTCGCGGCCCGCGACGACGTTCTTCGCGTGGACGCCCGGCTTGTTGGCGCCGGTGATCCAGGCGGTGCCGGGGGCGACGCGCGGGTCGGCGAGGTAGGTGACCTTCTCCAGGCCCTGCGGGCCGACGTAGCCGCGCACCAGGTCGTCGCGGCCCTCGAAGTCCTCGGCCGTGACCAGCTCGACGGCGGCCGGGGAGAAGTGCGCCTCGACCTTGTCCATGTCGACCTCGCGGTCGCCGGGGACGCCGACGGCGACGATCTCGCCGTCGACCTTGACGAGGAGGTTCTTCAGGGTGGCCGACGCCGGGACGTCGAGGTGCGCGGCGAGCGTCTCGATGGTCGGGGTGTCGGGCGTGGGGATCTCCTCGAGCGCGGGGGCGCCGGCCGCGTCCACCGGCTTCAGGGCGAAGGTGACCGCCTCGGTGTTGGCGGCGTAGTCGCACTGCGGGCAGTCGGCGAAGGTGTCCTCGCCCGCGCCGGCCGGGGCGAGGAACTCCTCGGACTTGGAGCCGCCCATGGCGCCCGCGGTGGCGGCGCAGATGCGGTAGTCGAGGCCGAGGCGCTCGAAGACGCGCTGGTAGGCGGCGCGGTGCAGGGCGTAGGACTCGGCGAGGCCCTCGTCGGTCAGGTCGAAGGAGTAGGAGTCCTTCATCTGGAACTCGCGGCCGCGCAGGATGCCGGCGCGCGGGCGGGCCTCGTCGCGGTACTTCGTCTGGATCTGGTAGAGGATCACCGGCAGGTCCTTGTAGGACGTGCACTGGTCCTTGACCAGCTGGGTGAAGATCTCCTCGTGGGTCGGGCCGAGGAGGTAGTCGCCGCCCTTGCGGTCGTTGAGGCGGAACAGCTCGGCGCCGTACTCCTCCCAGCGGCCGGTCGCCTCGTAGGGCTCCTTGGGCAGCAGTGCGGGGAGCAGGACCTCCTGGGCGCCGATGGCGTCCATCTCCTCGCGGACGACGCGCTCGACGTTGGCGTACACCCTGCGGCCGAGCGGCAGCCAGGACCAGACACCGGCCGCGGTGCGACGCACGAAACCGGCGCGGACCAGCAGTTTGTGGCTGAGCACCTCGGCGTCCGCCGGGTCGTCGCGCAGGGTCTTCACCATCAAGCGGGACATGCGCTGGACCTGGACCTTGGCCATGATTCTTGACTCCTGCGACGAAAGGGTTGTGCCCAGGAGGTTAGCCGGGCGGTCGGCGCGGCCGGAAATCGGTCCGGGTCAGCGCCGCAGCGGCAGGGGCGCGCCCATGACGGCGTACGGCTTCGGGGCGCTGGGGAACAGGACCTGGCGGGAGAGGTCGTCGTAGCCCAGCGAGTGGTACAGGCCCCGGGCCGGGCTGTCGAAGTCGATCGCGGAGAGGATCGAGCGGGGCTGTGCGGCGCCGTCGGTGATCGTGGTGATGAGGGTCCGGCCGATGCCCCTGTTCTGGTAGCCGGGGTGGACGTGCAGCTCGGTGATGACGAAGGAGTCGTCGAGCCAGTGGTCGTGGCCGCGGGCGCGCAGGTACGGCTCGACGACCGTGGACCACCAGTGGGTGCGGTCGTTGGGCATGCCGTAGACGAAGCCGACGAGGCGGCCGGAGTCCGTGGTCGCGCCGAGGGCGCGGGCGCCCGTGTACGTCATGTGGCGCAGCACGATCTGGCGGCGGACGGCGACCTCCTCGTCGCTCAGGCCGAAGGCGTGCGCCTGGACGGCGAGGGCTTCGTCGACCCGGGCGTGCAGATCGAGGGGCCCGATGGTGACGGCGTCGTCCGTCCGGTTCCGGTGCGGCATAGCCCGGAGGGTACCCCGGGGGGCGGGGGCTACGTATGGGGGGCCGGGTGGGCTAGAAGAGCACGCTCATGAAGGCGCCGACCTCTTCGAAGCCCACGCGGCGGTACGCGGCGCGGGCCGGGGTGTTGAAGTCGTTGACGTAGAGGCTGACGACGGGGGCGACGTCGGCGAGGGCGTAGCGCAGCACGGCGGCCATGCCGGGGGCGGCGAGGCCGCGGCCGCGGTACTCGGGGGCGACCCAGACGCCCTGGATCTGGCAGGCCTGGTCGGTCGCGGCGCCGATCTCCGCCTTGAAGACGACCTTGCCGTGCTCGTCGAGGCGGGCGAAGGAGCGGCCGGAGCCGACCAGTTCGGCGACGCGCGCCTGGTAGAGCAGGCCGCCGTCGCCGGCCAGCGGGGAGACGCCGACCTCTTCGGTGAACATCGCCACGCACGCCGGCATGATCGCGTCCATCTCGTCCTTGCGGATGCGGCGCACGTACGGGTCCGGGGGGACGTCGGCGGACATCCGGTCGGTCACCATCAGCGGCTGGTGGGGCCGGACGTCGCGGGCCGGGCCCCAGCTCGCCTCCAGGAGGCGCCACAGCTGGGCGGTGGGTCCGGCGGGCCCGACGATCGAGGAGCAGCGGCGGCCGGCCCGGCGGGCCCGGTCGGCGAAGCCGCGGATCGCGCGGTCCGTCGCGCAGATCGGGACGAGGTTGGCGCCCGCGTAGCAGAGGGAGGCCAGCATGCCGTCCTCGTACCAGCCCCACATCTCGCCGCCGAGGCGCCAGGGGTCCAGGCCCGCGACGCGGACGCGGGCCGTCACGAAGGCATTGGCGACCGGCTCGCGGTCGAGCACGGCGAGCGCGGCGTCGAGGTCGCTCGGTTCGAGGACCCGGGTGGTGGTCTGAGTCAACACGTGCGGGTGGGCCTTCGCCTGGTGGGGGCTGGTCTCCGCACTGTACCTGCCGGTGCTTTGTGCCGCCTCGGCCTCTGCGGGGCTGCTCGCGCGACTGCCCGCGACCCTTTCATGCAGTTCTTCGGCTGACGCGCCGGTGGGGCTTCTCGCGCAGTTCCCCGCGCCCCTGGAGCATGCGGCTTCGCCGCAGCCCCATGGGCCGCTGAGATGGCGCACGCAGTGCGCATCTCAGGGGCGCGGGGAACTGCGCGACCAGCCACGACGGCGGTGAGCCGAACGGACCGGCCGGGAGGGGACCGGTTCAGCCTGCGACGGCCACCGACGGCTCGCCGGAGGCGACGCCGTCCTTCTCCATCTGCTCGGCGATCTTCAGCGCCTCCTCGATGAGCGTCTCCACGATCTTCGACTCGGGCACGGTCTTGATGACCTCGCCCTTGACGAAGATCTGCCCCTTGCCGTTGCCGGAGGCGACACCGAGGTCGGCCTCGCGGGCCTCCCCCGGGCCGTTCACGACGCAGCCCATGACGGCGACGCGGAGCGGCACCTCCATGCCGTCGAGGCCGGCGGTGACCTCCTCGGCGAGCTTGTAGACGTCGACCTGGGCGCGGCCGCAGGAGGGGCAGGAGACGATCTCCAGGCGGCGCGGGCGCAGCCCGAGCGACTCCAGGATCTGGTTGCCGACCTTGATCTCCTCGACCGGCGGTGCCGAGAGCGAGACGCGGATCGTGTCGCCGATGCCCTCGGAGAGCAGCGCGCCGAAGGCGACCGCGGACTTGATCGTGCCCTGGAAGGCGGGACCGGCCTCGGTGACACCGAGGTGCAGCGGGTAGTCGCACTTCTCGGCGAGCAGCCGGTAGGCGTTGACCATCACGACCGGGTCGTTGTGCTTGACCGAGATCTTGATGTCGCGGAAGTCGTGCTCCTCGAAGAGGGACGCCTCCCACAGCGCGGACTCGGCGAGCGCCTCGGGGGTCGCCTTGCCGTACTTCTGGAGCAGGCGCCGGTCGAGCGAGCCCGCGTTCACCCCGATGCGGATCGGGGTGCCGTGGTCCCGGGCGGCCTTGGCGATCTCCTTGACCTTATCGTCGAACTGCTTGATGTTGCCCGGGTTGACCCGGACCGCGGCGCAGCCCGCCTCGATGGCGGCGAAGACGTACTTGGGCTGGAAGTGGATGTCGGCGATCACCGGGATCTGCGACTTCTTGGCGATGACGGGCAGCGCGTCGGCGTCGTCCTGCGTGGGGCAGGCCACACGGACGATCTGGCAGCCGGACGCGGTCAGCTCGGCGATCTGCTGGAGCGTGGCACCGATGTCGGACGTCCGCGTCGTCGTCATCGACTGCACCGAGACCGGCGCGTCGCCGCCGACGGCCACCGTGCCGACCTGGATCTGCCGGCTCTTGCGCCGCTCGGCGAGCTTGAGCGGTACATCCGGCATGCCGAGTGAAATCGCAGTCATCTGCTGTGCAACCCCAAGGTGTGGATCGAGGACCGAGTCCAGAGGCTTTCGAGATTACGTCACCGGCGCGCGGCCGAGCACATCGCGCCGGTCAATCCACCCGAAGGTGGGCGGCCGGACACCCAGGGTGTCCGGCCGCGGTGAACCAGGGGTGATCAGGAGATTCTCACCGGGTTGACGACGTCGGCGATCAGCACCAGGAGCGTGAAGCAGACGAAGATTCCCGCCACCACGTACGCGACCGGCATGAGCTTCGCGACATCGAAGGGGCCCGGGTCGGGGCGCCGGAACACCCGGGCGAGATTGCGCCGCAGCGCCTCCCACAGGGCGCCCGCGATGTGGCCGCCGTCGAGCGGGAGCAGCGGCAGCATGTTGAAGAGGAAGAGCGAGAGGTTGAAGCCGGCGACCAGCATCAGCGACATCGCCAGCTTCTGGGTGGCCGGGATGTCGAGCGCCGCGATGTCGCCGCCGACCCGGGCCGCGCCGACCACGCCCATCGGGGAGTCCTGATCGCGGGGGCCGTCGCCGAAGGCCGCGTCCCACAGGGCCGGGATCTTCGCCGGGAGGGCGACGATGGAGTCGACGGCGTCGCCGACCCGGTCGCCCATCCACGTCACGGAGTCGCCGAAGTCCTGGTGGACGACGCCGGTGGCGGCGGTGAAGCCGAGGAAGCCGGCCTTGACGTACCCGTCGGTGATCTGGCCGCCGGAGTCCTTCTTCGCGACCTGGTTGGTGGCGATGTGCGCGTGCAGCGTCCGGCGCTGTCCGTCGCGCTCGACGACGATCGGGACGGTCCGGCCCGCGCTCTCGCGGATCTTGTCGGACAGCACGTTCCACTTGTCCGTGGTGATCCCGTCGAACGAGACGATCTTGTCCTTGGCGCGCAGGCCCGCGGCCGCGGCCGGCGACTGCGGGTCGGAGGCCTTGCAGGTGTCGCGCTCCGCGCTGGCCTGGATGACGCACTTCGAGACGGACTCGACCACGTTCGTCTGCTGGGTGATGCCGAAGCCCATGAGGACCGTGAAGAAGAGGCCGACCGCGAGGATCAGGTTCATGAAGGGGCCCGCGAACATCACGATGACGCGCTTCCAGGGCTTGCGCGTGTAGAAGAGGCGGGTCTCGTCGCCGGGCTGGAGCTCCTCGTAGGCGGCGGCGCGGGCGTCCTCCACCATGGAGCGGAACGGCGAGGTCGAGCGGGACTCGATGCGGCCGTCCGCGCCGGGCGGGAACATCCCGATCATGCGGATGTACCCGCCGAGCGGGATCGCCTTGACGCCGTACTCGGTGTCGCCCTTCTTCCGCGAGAAGAGGGTCGGGCCGAAACCGACCATGTACTGCGGGACGCGGATGCCGAAGAGCTTCGCGGTCGACAGGTGGCCCAGTTCGTGCCAGGCGATGGAGATGAGCAGGCCCACCACGAAGACGACTACGCCGAGGATCATCATCAAGGTCGTCATGCACGAGCCTCCGCGGCTGCTTCGTCCCGATCGGTCAGTTCACGGGCCCGGGCGCGTGCCCAGGTCTCCGCTTCGAGGACGTCCGCGACGGTCAGGGAAGTTCCCGGCACCGCCGGCACGCCGTGTTCCTCGACGACCCGGGTGACGGTCTCCATGATCCCGTTGAACGGCAGGGCGCCCTTCAGGAAGGCGTCCACGCACTCCTCGTTGGCGGCATTGAACACCGCCGGGGCCGTGCCCGCGAGTTCCCCGACGTGCCGGGCCAGACCCACCGCGGGGAACGCCTCGGTGTCCAGGGGGAAGAACTCCCAGCTCGCGGCCTGCGTCCAGTCGAACGCGGGGGCCGCGTCCGGGATCCGCTCCGGCCAGCCGAGGCCGATCGCGATCGGGCCGCGCATGTCGGGCGGCGTCGCCTGGAGGATCGAGGAGCCGTCGACGTACTCGACCATGGAGTGCACGTAGGACTGGGGGTGCACGACGACCTCGATGCGGTCGAAGGGGATGTCGTACAGCAGGTGCGCCTCGATGACCTCCAGGCCCTTGTTGACCAGGGTCGCGGAGTTGACCGTGATGACCGGGCCCATCGCCCAGGTCGGGTGGGCGAGCGCGTCCTCGACGGTGACGTGCGCGAGGTCCGCCTTGGTGCGGCCGCGGAACGGGCCGCCGGAGGCGGTGACGACGAGCTTGCGCACGTCGGCGCGGGTGCCGGCGGCGAGTGCCTGGAAGAGCGCGGCGTGCTCGGAGTCGACCGGGATGATCTGCCCGGGCTTCGCGAGCGCCTTCACCAGGGGGCCGCCGACGATCAGCGACTCCTTGTTGGCGAGGGCGAGGGTGCGGCCCGCGCCGAGCGCGGCGAGCGTGGGCGCCAGGCCGATCGAGCCGGTGATGCCGTTGAGCACGGTGTGGCAGTCGCCGCGCCCGGCGATCTCGGTGGCGGCGTCGGGCCCCGCGAGAAGCTCCGGCAGCGGCTCCCCCGGCCCGTACCGCGCGGCCAGTGCCTCGCGCAGCGCGGGCACGACGTCCTCGCGGGCGACGGCGACGGTGCGCACGCGCAGCCGGTGCGCCTGCTCGGCGAGGAGGGCCACCCGGCCGCCCGCGGCGCTGAGGGCGGTGACGCGGAAGCGGTCCGGGTTGCGCAGCACGAGGTCGATGGCCTGCGTGCCGATCGAGCCCGTCGAGCCCAGCACGGCGATGTCCCTGGGGGCGTCGCCGGGAGCGGGGTCGAAGACGAGGTGCGGGTCGGCGAGCGGCGATGGGCTGTCGGTCATCCCCCTATTGTTGCCTGGCTTCGCTGTGAGCCGGACGGGGCTACCCCGTACGGGGGCGGTCCGCGGCCTCAGCGGGTCATCCCGCGCACGTAGTGGCCGAGGTTGGCGCTGACCAGACCCCGTACGTACAGGGCCGCGCCGGTGACGAGCACCGGCACGGAGACCGCGAGGACGGCCAGGAGAGTGGGCCAGGGGATCACCGCGCAGGGGTTGCGGACGCCGTCCCGGTAACCGAGTTCGAGCCGTTCGAAGAGCGGGGCGCCGCACCCCGGGTCGGCGCCGAGGACGGACCAGGGCAGGACGAGCCGCAGCACGACGTAGAGCCACAGGAGGCCGCCGGCGGACAGCAGGAACAGGCCGCGCCCGCGCATCCGCCGGGTCTCCGCCAGGAAGCGGCGCTCCAGCTCGTCGCGGTACTTCGTCTCGTCGCGCATGCGGCCCCCGGTGTCTCGTGCAGCAGATCCGCCGGAGCGTACCGGCCGGTCCGCCCGCCGGGTGGGGCGGGGTGGTCAGCGGATCGGGCGGTGGACGTCGTCGCGCTTGCTCGGGCCGTGCGTGGCGTCGGCGATCCAGGGGCCCTCGCCGCTGGGGTCGACGATGCCCTGCTCCAGCCAGGTGTAGGTGCCGCCGAGGACGCCCTTGACGACCGTGCGGTCGACGTCGTCGGTGTTGGTCCACAGGCGTGCGAAGAGTTCGTCGGCGCGGATGCGGGCCTGGCGGCAGAAGACGTCGGCGAGCTGGTAGGCCTCGCGGCCGTGCTCCTCGGTGGTGCGCAGGAGCTCGGCGCGGACGCAGGCGGCGCTCATGGCGAAGAGTTCGGCGCCGATGTCGACGATGCGGCCGAGGAAGCCCTGTTTGGTCTCCATGCGGCCCTGCCAGCGGGACATGGCGTAGAAGGTGGTGCGCGCCAGTTTGCGGGCCGCGCGTTCCACGTAGCGCAGGTGGCCGGAGAGGTCGGGGTGGCCCGCCGGGTGGAACTCGGCGTAGGAGCGCGGGAGTTGGCCCGGTCCCGCGACGAGCTTCGGCAGCCACCTGGCGTAGAAGCCGCCGGCTTTCGCGCCCGCCTTCGCCTTGTCGGCGAGGGAGGTGTCGGGGTCGATGAGGGCGCCGGCCACGGACAGGTGGGCGTCGACGGCCTCGCGGGCGATCAGCAGGTGCATGATCTCGGTCGAGCCCTCGAAGATGCGGTTGATGCGCAGGTCGCGCAGGACCTGTTCGGCGGGGACGGCGCGCTCGCCGCGGGCCGCGAGGGAGTCGGCGGTCTCGAAGCCGCGGCCGCCGCGGATCTGGACCAGTTCGTCGGCCATCAGGCAGGCCATCTCGGAGCCGTACAGCTTGGCGAGGGCGGCCTCGATGCGGATGTCGTTGCGGTCCTCGTCGGCCATCTGCGAGGAGAGGTCGAGGACGGCCTCCAGTGCGAAGGTGGTCGCCGCGAGGAAGGAGATCTTCGCGCCGACCGCCTCGTGGAACGCGACCGGCTTGCCCCACTGCTCGCGCGCCGCGGACCACTCGCGGGCGATCTTCAGGCACCATTTGCCGGCGCCGACGCACATCGCGGGCAGCGAGAGGCGGCCGGTGTTGAGGGTGGTGAGGGCGATCTTGAGCCCCGCGCCCTCCGGGCCGATCCGGTTCGCCGCGGGGACGCGGACCTGGTGGAAGCGGGTGAGGCCGTTCTCCAGGCCGCGCAGGCCCATGAAGGCGTTGCGGTGCTCGACGGTGATGCCGTCGGCGGCGGCCTCGACGACGAACGCGGTGATGCCGCCCTTGTGCCCCTCGGACCGCGGCACCCGCGCCATCACGACGAGGAGGTCCGCGACGACCCCGTTCGTCGTCCACAGCTTCACCCCGTCGAGGACGTAGTCGTCGCCGTCCGGGACGGCCGTCGTGGCCAGGCGCGCGGGGTCGGAGCCCACGTCGGGTTCGGTGAGCAGGAACGCGCTGATGTCGGTGCGGGCGCAGCGCGGCAGGAACGCGTCCTTCTGCTCCTGGGTGCCGAACATCTTCAGCGGCTGCGGTACGCCGATCGACTGATGGGCGGAGAGCAGCGCGCCGATGGCGGGGCTGGCCGAGCCGACCAGGGCGAGCGCCTTGTTGTAGTAGACCTGCGTGAGGCCGAGGCCGCCGTACTTCGTGTCGATCTTCATTCCGAACGCGCCGAGTTCCCTGAGCCCGTTGACGGTCTCGTCGGGGATCCGTGCCTCGCGCTCGATGCGGGCCGAGTCGATCTTCGTGTCGCAGAAGTCGCGCAGCCGGGCGAGGAAGGCCTCGCCGCGCCGGGCGTCCTCGTCGGGGGGCACCGGGTGCGGGTGGATGAGGTCGAGCCGGAACCGGCCGAGGAACAGCTCCTTGGCGAAGCTGGGCTTGCGCCAGTCCTGTTCGCGGGCGGCCTCGGCGACCTGCCGGGCCTCCCGTTCGGAGACCTTGGCCCGGGGCTTGGGTGTTGCGGACATGAGGTTCACCTCGCCGCGCGTCGGTGCACCGGACCGGCCCGTTACCGGCTGGTGCTACTCGATCGTATGTACCCGATCCGGGCCGCCCCGGCCAGTCCTCGCGCGGCCCCGGACGCGCGCGGCGGCGGCCGGAGCCCCCGCACAGCGGGCTCCGGCCGCCGCCGGTCCTCAGCGGGCGCGGCCCGCGGTCACAGGGCGAGGCCCGTCAGCACCAGGACGCGCTCGTAGGTGTAGTCGTCCATGGCGTAGCGCACGCCCTCGCGGCCGACGCCGGACTGCTTGGCACCGCCGTAGGGCATCTGGTCGGCGCGGTAGGACGGCGCGTCGCCGATGACGACGCCGCCGACCTCCAGGGCGCGGTGGGCGCGGAACGCCGTCTGCAGGTCGTGGGTGAAGACCCCGGCCTGGAGGCCGTACTTGGAGTCGTTGACGGCGGCGAAGGCCGCGTCCTCCCCGTCGACCTTCTTCACGGTCAGGACCGGTCCGAAGACCTCCTCGCAGGAGAGCGTGGCGTCGGCCGGCACGTCGGTGAGGACGGTCGGCGCGTAGGTCGCGCCGTCCCGCTCGCCGCCCGTGAGGAGGGTGGCGCCGGCGTCGACGGCCTCGGTCACCCATGCCGCCACGCGCTTGGCGGCGTCCTCGCTGACCAGCGGGCCCACGTCGGTGGCGTCGTCGGCGGGGTCGCCGGTGACCTGGGCCTCGACGGCCGCGACGATCTTCGGGAGCAGCCGGTCGTAGACGGCGGCGTCGGCGATGACGCGCTGCACCGAGATGCAGGACTGGCCGCCCTGGTAGTTGGAGAAGGTGGCGATGCGGCCCGCCGCCCAGTCCAGGTCCGCCTCGGAGGCGTAGTCGGCGAGGACGACCGCCGCGCCGTTGCCGCCGAGCTCCAGGGTGCAGTGCTTGCGGGGCACGCTGTCCATGATCGCGTAGCCGACGGGGCCGGAGCCGGTGAAGGAGATGACGGGCAGGCGCTCGTCCTGGACGAGGGCGGGCATCCGCTCGTTCGGGACGGTGAGGACCGACCAGGAGCCGGCCGGCAGCTCCGTCTCGGCGAGCAGTTCGCCGAGGACGAGGGAGGACAGTGGGGTCGCGGGGGCCGGCTTGAGGATGATCGGGGCGCCGACCGCGAGGGCCGGGGCGACCTTGTGGGCGCTCAGGTTCAGCGGGAAGTTGAACGGCGCGATGCCGAGGACGACGCCCTTGGGGACGCGGCGGGTCAGGGCGAGGCGGCCGGTGCCGCCCTGGTCGGTGTCGAGCCGCTGGGCGTCGCCGCTGTTCCAGCGGCGGGCCTCCTCGGCGGCGAACCGGAAGACGCTGACCGCGCGGCCGACCTCGCCGCGGGCCCACTTGATCGGCTTGCCGTTCTCGGCGGAGATCAGGCGGGCGATCTCCTCGGTGCGCTCGGCGAGGCGGGCCGCCACGTGGTTCAGTGCCGTGGCCCGTACGTGGGCCGGGGTCGCCGCGAACTCGTCGCGGACCGCGTGGGCGGCCGCCACGGCCTCCTCGACCTGGGCCTCGGTCGGGGTGCTGACGGTGCCGACGAGGCGGCCGTCGTAGGGGTTGGTGACGTCGAAGGTGACGTCCCCGGTGGCCTGGCGGCCGGCGAGCCAGAAGGGGTGGGTGGCGGTCATGGTTCTTCTACCGGCCTTTCGATGACGTGGCGCTTGCGCTTGCTCTGCTGTGACCTTAGGGGGGTCGGGGGGTGCTTCGTCTTGGCCGGGGTGGAGTGGGCGGGCCCGTCTCTTCGCCGCTTAGGCGGGGTTCTGGCCCGGCCCGCCTCGTGCAGGCGCGGCGGCGCCTGGCCCTTTGCGGCCGTCGTTCGTCCACCGGCCGGTGGGGGCTTCTCGCGCAGTTCCCCGCGCCCCCAAAAGACGCACTGCGTGCGCCCCCGTCTCGTCCGCGGGCCCGGTGGGGCTTCTCGCGCAGTTCCCCGCGCCCCTGAGATGCGCACTGCGTGCGCCATCTCATCGGGCCCATGAGGCTGCGGCGAAGCCGCATGCCTTCAGGGGCGCGGGGAACTGCGCGACCAGCCCCCACCGGACGTACAGACAAACGGGGGCGCACGCAGTGCGCCTTTGGGGGCGCGGGGAACTGCGCGACCAGCCCCCACCGGGCCCGCAGACGGAGACAGGTCCCTAGACGCCGGTCGTCTTCAGGGCGAGCCACAGCTCCATGCGGACGTCGGGGTCGTCGAGGGAGCGGCCCAGGATCTCCTCGACCCGCCGCATCCGGTACCGCAACGTATGCCGATGCACCCCCAGATCCGCGGCAGCGGCATCCCACTGCCCGTGCCGCGACAACCACGCCCGCAGCGAGGCGACCAGGTCCCCCCGCCCGGTCGCGTCGTGCTCCCGCAGGGCCCGCAGCAACCCGTCCGCGAACGCCCGCACCGCGTCGTCCCCGAGCAACGGCAGGATCGACCCCGCGGCGACGTCCTCGTGCTCCACCAGCACCCGCCCGCGCCGCCGCGCGACGGACAGCGCCTGCTCGGCCTGGCGGAACGCGGTCGCCGCGGCGATCGGCCCGGACGGCGCGGAGAACCCGATGACCAGCTCGTCCCCGGCGGAGCCCTCCGCACGGGTCGCCTCCAGCACCTCGGCGTACTGCACGCACGCCTCCGCGGCCGCTCCCCCGTCGACGACGAGCAGCACCGCGCGCTCCCCGTCCGGGACGACGAGCACCGCCTCCCCGGCCCGCGCGGCGGCGGACTCGACGACGTCCGCGAGGACGGTCAGCGGGTCACCGGCGGCGCCCCCCGCCCCGGTCACCGCCTCCGCGAGCAGCAAGGACGTCCCGGTGCCCGCCGTGATCCCGGCCGACGTGCCGGCCGCCGGCGCGACCCCGGAGGGCGGCGGCGCCACGGCCTCCGCCGCCACCATCCGGAACGGCGCGTCCAGCAGCGCCCCGTACAGATCGCCGGCGACGGCCCGGGCGTGGTCGGGCTCGCCCGCCAGCAGCATCCGCAGCACCGCCGCGCCGATCCGCTGCTCGGCGGCGTACAGCGCCCGCGACCGTTCGGTGGTGAGCGTCAGCAGGGCGATCGCGGAGTGCAGCGCGTACCGCTCGGCGGTGCCGAGGGTGGCCGCCGTGCCGACGGCGAGCGCGGCGCGGGCCCGGCGGCCCGTGCCGATGGAGTGCAGTTCGACGCGGTCGTCGCCGTCGCCCGCGACGACCGCGCTGGCCGGGGCGGGCCGCTCCCGCAGCCGTTCGACGTCGGCGGTGAGCCGGGCGGCCCGGCGGCCCGCCCACTCGGGCGCGGTGGCGACGACGGCGCCCGAGGCGTCGTACAGCGCGGCCCAGCCGTTCACCTGCCCGGCGAGCACGGCGAGGATCCCCTCGGGCCCCTCGTTCAGCGCCTGCTTCGTCAGCTCGCGCTGCGCGGCGAAGCCGGAGGTGACGGCCCGGTACTGGTCGGCGGCGATGGCCGCGGAGACCGCCTTGCTGATGGCGAGGAACGGGGTGCGGGGCGGCACTTCGAGCAGCGGCAGCCGTTCCTCCCGGGCCGCCCGCACGAGTGCCTCCGGTACGGCGTCGTAGTTGACGCCGACCGCGAAGCCGAGGCCGACCACGCCCGCGGCGCAGAGCCGCCGCACGTAGCGGCGCATCGCCTCGGCGTCCTCGGCGTCCAGCTTGAGGGCGGTGATCAGGAGCAGTTCGCCGCCCTCCATGTAGGGGACGGGGTCGGCGAGTTCGCTCACGTGGGCCCAGCGGACGGGGGTGTCCAGATGGTCCTCGCCCGCCCGCACGGTGAGTTTCAGTGCCGAATGGTGGACGAGCGAGGCGAGCGTGGGCGGCATGGGGCGGCCTTCGGGTGAGCGGAAGTACGTGGGGGGGACCGAAAGTGTGAAGCTTTTGGCCGGTCCGTATGAACGACCAGTGCCGATTCTGCCTCACCGTACGTACTGCGGGCGGCCACCCCCGGCGATTCTCAGCGCACCTTCAGGTCCGTGCAGGTCCGTGCTGGTCCGTGCGCGCCGGGTCAGCTCCGCAGCCGCACCAGGAGCGGCGGCGCGTGCTCCCCGCGCACGGTGGTGAGCGAGAGCACGGCGTGGCCGGGCGGCACGGCGTGCGCCAGGTCGGAGGCGGACCAGCGTTCGCGCTCGACCTGGCGGACGGTGACCGCGCGGGCGGTCGGCGCGCGCCCGGTGATCACCCGGCGCACGGCGTGCAGGGCCTTGCCCGCGGGGGTCTCGGCGATGATCTGCCGGTCGGTGACGTCGCGGGCCTCGGTCCACTCCTTGCCCCACACCTCGGCGAAGTCCTGCCCGTCCCAGGGGGTGAGCCCGGACAGCGCCATCCGGCAGCCGACGGAGCCGAGCAGCGGTCCGCGCAGCGGGCGGGGCACGTCGTCGAGGGTGCGCAGGGTCAGCACGGCGCCCGCGTTGGCCGAGCGCAGCCGCTGGAGGCCGCGGACGGCCTGCGGCGTGACGACCCCGGTGGCGTCGTCCAGGATCAGGCAGGCGAAGAGCGAGCGGTCCTCGCGGACGGCGACGCTCGTCATGAACTGCGCGAGCACGAGCCGCGCCAGGATGCGCGAGGCGTCGGCGTGGCCGCGCTCGGGCAGGTCGACGCGGACCCGGACCGGGTGGTCGAGGGCGCGCAGCGAGAAGGGCCGGGTGGCGCCGGAGGTGTCGAAGAACGCGGCGAAGGCGGGCCGGTCGAGCAGGGCGATCCGGTCGGCGAGCACCGCGCCGACGTCGCCGGGGTGCCCCAGCTGGCGTTCGCGGGCGTCGAGTTCGCGCAGCATCGCCTCGTGGCCCGCTTCGGTGAGCGCGGTGCGCAGGGCGCCGAGCGCCGCCGGTGAACCGTCGAGGAGGCGGCGCAGCTCGGGCACGGAGGGGAAGCGGCCGTGGACGGTGAAGTAGGGGCCGAGGAGCTGACCGAGGACGGTCGTGGAGCGCCGGCTGTCGCCGCCGGGGTGCGGGTCGGTGAGGTCGCCGACGAGCGCCTCTGCGAGGACGGCCGCGGCCTCGTCCGGGTCGGTGCTGCCGCCGTAGAGGTCGAGGTCGTAGACGGAGTCGGGCCGGCCGACGCCGACGACGACGTCGTAGGTGTCGGGCGAGCCGAGCCCCGCGCCCGCCGCTCCCACCACGACCACGGCGGCCCGTCCGGCGAGCGCGCCCAGGCAGAGCGACTCCGCCAGCGGCCACACGACGCCGCTCGTCTTGCCCGCGCCGGGCGGGCCGACGGCCAGCAGCGAGGTGCCGACCAGGTCGGGGCCGAGGGCGAGGCCGACGCCGCGGTAGGCGTAGGGGTTGCGGTCGTCGTCGGCGGCGGTGCCGATCCTGACCTGGGCGGTGGCGAGGTCGTGGCGGGCGGCGCGGGCGGGCAGGTCGCGGGTGCCCGAGGGGTGCGGGCAGGCGGCGGCGCCGTCCTGGGCGACGGCGGCGGTGAACGAGGCGAGGCTGTGCCGGCCGCGCCGGACGCCCTGCCAGGCGCGGGCGATGCGGGCGTGGTCGACGTCGCGCATCAGCCCCGCGCGGGCGTCGGCGCCGAGCCGCTCGGCGGCGTCGACGGCGCCCGCCTCGCGCAGCTGGGGCCACTGGGCGGGGTCGGCGTCCGGCGCGGGGGCCCGCTCGGGTCCTGCGGGGGCGGCGGTGCGCCAGGCGGGGTAGCCGAAGCGGCGCCAGACCTCGCCCCAGCGGCCGAGCCGGCCGACGGCGACCGCGATGCCGACCGCGAAGATCGCGTAGTAGAGGTAGACCACGACGACGGAGGCGACCGAGTGCGGTGAGGCCCAGGAGTCCGGGACCATCGCGTACAGCGGCAGCAGCCACCAGCCGCCCAGGTAGCCGTTCCACAGCAGCGACCAGACGAGCCAGCCGACGAGGAACGCGATGAGCGCCCCGCTGAGCAGCTGCCGGGTCGGGGTGCGCTCGGGCTCCTGGGCCGCCCGGGGCCGGTGTCCGAACCGCCAGACGCCGGGCGCGGCGGCGGGCCGGGGCGTGCGCAGCCAGGTCAGGAACGCGCTGCCCGCGGAGCCGCTCTGCTCGCCGGGCGCGTGGGCGGGGCGCGGCGGCGGCACCGCCCCGCCGGGGGGCAGCCCGCGCTCCCCGGCGAAACCGCCCGTGCCCTGCATGCCCTCGCTGCTCATGGCCTTCCCCCTGACCTGGCGGTCCGTCCGTCACCCAGCACGTAGATCCGGGCTCAATCTAGTGCCCGTGTCCAGGGAGTCCACTGCTGACGTGGCGCGGTGTCCGCCGCGTGCCGCCGGGCACGGCTGTCCATCCCGGACAACCCGCCCGTCCGACCCCACCCGAATGGAGCATGACCGGCCCCGGCGGGCGCACCTAACCTGCGAGAACATCCCCCGATCCACCCGGCGAGACCGGAAATCTGAACCAGGAGCCCCGCATGAGCGACATCCCGCAGGAGCGCCGCGTCGTCACCGCCATCCCCGGCCCGAAGTCGCAGGAGCTGCAGGCCCGCCGCCTCGCGTCGGTCGCGGCCGGTGTGGGCTCCACGCTGCCGGTCTTCACCGCCCGGGTGGACCGCGGCATCATCGAGGACGTCGACGGCAACCGTCTGATCGACTTCGGCTCCGGCATCGCGGTGACCTCGGTCGGCGCGAGCGCCGAGGCGGTCGTGCGCCGGGCCTCCGCCCAGCTCCAGGACTTCACCCACACCTGCTTCATGGTCACGCCGTACGAGGGGTACGTCGAGGTCGCCGAGGCGCTGGCCGAGCTGACGCCGGGCGACCACGCCAAGAAGTCGGCGCTGTTCAACTCGGGCGCCGAGGCCGTGGAGAACGCGGTCAAGATCGCCCGTGCGTACACCAAGCGCCAGGCGGTCATCGTCTTCGACCACGGCTACCACGGCCGTACGAACCTGACGATGGCGCTGACCTCGAAGAACATGCCGTACAAGCAGGGCTTCGGCCCGTTCGCCCCCGAGGTGTACCGGGTGCCGGTGGCGTACGGCTACCGCTGGCCGACCGGCGCGGAGAACGCCGGTCCGGAGGCGGCCGCCCAGGCGATCGACGAGATCACCAAGCAGGTCGGCGCGGAGAACGTCGCCGCGATCATCATCGAGCCGGTGCTCGGCGAGGGCGGCTTCATCGAGCCGGCCAAGGGCTTCCTGCCGGCGGTGCGCCAGTTCGCCGCGGACCACGGCATCGTCTTCGTCGCGGACGAGATCCAGTCCGGCTTCTGCCGCACCGGCCAGTGGTTCGCGTGCGAGGACGAGGGCATCGTGCCCGACCTGATCACGACCGCCAAGGGCATCGCGGGCGGCCTTCCGCTGGCCGCCGTGACCGGCCGGGCCGAGATCATGGACGCCGCGCACGCGGGAGGCCTCGGCGGCACCTACGGCGGCAACCCGGTGGCCTGCGCCGGTGCGCTCGGCGCCATCGAGACGATGAAGGAGCTCGACCTCAACGCCCGCGCGCAGGAGATCGAGCGGACGATGAAGGCCCGCCTGTCGGCCATGGCGGAGAAGTTCTCCGTCATCGGCGACGTGCGCGGCCGCGGCGGCATGATCGCCATCGAGCTGGTGAAGGACCGCACGACCAAGGAGCCGCACCCGGAGGCGACCGCCGCCCTCGCCAAGGCCTGCCACGCCGAGGGGCTGCTCGTCCTGACCTGCGGCACCTACGGCAACGTGCTGCGCTTCCTGCCCCCGCTGGTGATCGGCCAGGACCTCCTGAACGAGGGCCTGGACATCATCGAGAACGCGTTCGCCGCGCTCTGACCCCGCCGCCCGAGGGCCGCGACGGTCGGGCCATGTGAAGAAGGTGTGGGGGCCCGATGGCAGGTTGGCCAAGCCGCTGTCGCGCCCCCGGGCCGCTGCCGTACGGTTCCTGCAGATGAGAGAAACACCCCGCCCACAGGGGACTGTGGGCGATGCCGGGTCGGAGCCTCCCCAGCCCCGCCCTGGTCGTGCCCTCGCGCACACACCCGGAGCTTCCGGCTCCGGAACTCCTCACCGATCGGACGGCCGCCCGCCCCACACCCCCCGGGGCGCGCGGCACGCCGGTCCGTTCGGCCGGCCCGGAACTACCCCCCCTGTTCCGGGCCGGCCGACCATTTTTCCCGCGCTTCTCGCGGGCCTCGCCCTTCTCCTGTTCGCCGGGCTCACCTGGCAGGTCGCGGTGGACGGTCCGCTCCTGGCCCCCGACGAGCGCCTCGGCGACGCGACCCGCACGAGCGCGCTCCCCGCGGGACCCGCCGAGTTCTTCGCCGACCTGGGGAACATGTCGGTGGCGCTGCCGGTCCTCGCGCTCACCCTCGCCTACGTCACCTGGCGCACCCGGCAGTGGTTCCCGGCCCTGGTGGCGCTGGTCACGATGGCGCTGGTGCCGGCCCTGGTCGTGCCGCTCCAGGCCGGTCTCGCCCGGCCCGGACCGCCGCCGATGGCCCCGGCGACCGGTTTCTTCCCGTCCGGCCACACGGCGACGGCGGCGGTCGCCTACGGCCTGTGCGTCCTGCTGCTGCGGGCGGTGTTCCGTACACGTGCGACGGCCCACGGCTGCGTCGTGGTGAACGCGGCCGTGGGCCTCGGTCTGGTCCGCCAGGGGTATCACTGGCCGGTGGACGTGGTCGGCAGCTGGTGCCTGGCGGTCCTGCTGCTGACCGCCGCCGCCTGGGCGATCAGCCGAAGTAGGCGTCGAAGTTCTTCTGGAACTCCCAGGCGTTGAACCGGTCCCAGTTCACCGACCACGTCATCAGGCCGCGCAGGGCCGGCCAGGTGCCGTGGGTGGTGTAGGAGCCGCAGTCGGTCTTCTTGGTGAGGCAGTTGAGCGCCTTGACCGTCTCGGCCGGGGCGACGTAACCGTTGCCCGCGTTCACGGAAGCCGGCATGCCGATCGCGACCTGGTCCGGGCGCAGCGGCGGGAAGACGTTGGCCGCGTCGCCCGCGACCGGGAAGCCCGTGAGGAGCATGTCGGTCATCGCGATGTGGAAGTCGGCGCCGCCCATGGAGTGGTACTGGTTGTCGAGGCCCATGATCGGGCCGGAGTTGTAGTCCTGGACGTGCAGCAGCGTCAGGTCGTCGCGCAGGGCGTGGATGACCGGGAGGTACGCGCCGCAGCGCGGGTCCTGGCCGCCCCACTTGCCGGAGCCGTAGAACTGGTAGCCGTTCTGGACGAAGAAGGTCTCCGGGGCCATGGTCAGGACGAACTTCTCGCCGTACTTGGCCTTCAGGGTCTTCAGCGCCGAGATCAGGTTGACGATGACCGGCGTGGTCGGGTTCCTGAAGTCCGTGTCGCCGGTGTTCAGGGAGAGGGAGTGGCCCTCGAAGTCGATGTCCAGGCCGTCGAGGCCGTAGGTGTCGATGATCTTCGAGACCGAGGTGACGAAGGCGTCGCGGGCGGCCGTCGTGGTCAGCTGGACCTGGCCGTTCTGGCCGCCGATCGAGATCAGCACCTTCTTGCCCGCGGCCTGCTTGGCCTTGATCGCGGCCTTGAAGTCGGCGTCCGACTCGACGTTCGGGCACTCGGTGACCGGGCAGCGGTTGAAGCGGATGTCGCCCGAGGTCACCGAGGTCGGCTCGCCGAAGGCGAGGTCGATGACGTCCCAGCTGTCGGGGACGTCGGCGAGGCGGGTGTAGCCGGCGCCGTTGGCGAAGCTGGCGTGCAGGTAGCCGACGAGCGCGTGCGCGGGCAGGTCACCGGAGCCCCCGCCCGGGTTGCCGGTGCCCTGGGCCGTGGTGGCGGTGACCGCCGCCGACTTCGCGGACTCGCCCGCGTCGTTGAGCGCGGTGACCTGGAGGCTGTACGCGGTGGCGGGCGTCAGGCCGGTCAGGGTCGCCGAGGTGCCGGTCACCGTGCGGGACCTGGTGCCGTTCGTGTAGAGCGCGTAGCTCGTGGCGCCCGGGACCGCGGTCCAGGAGAGGGCGACGCTGGTGGCGGTGGTGGAGCCGGTCCGCAGGCCGGTGGGCGCCGTCGGCGGGACGGGGGCCTCGGTGCCGGGGCCGAGCAGGGTGATGTCGTCGGCGTTGTAGGCGGGCGTGCCGTACCAGCCGTGGGTGTAGATCGTGACCTTGGTGGTGGCGGGCCCGGTGCGGAAGGTCGTGGTCAGCAGCTGCCAGTCGGGGGCGGACGCGGTCCAGGTCGACACGTCGGTGGTGCCGGTGCCGCTCGCGCCGAGGTAGACGTAGGAGCCGCGGACGTAACCCGAGAGGGTGTAGGCGGAGTCCGGCTTCACGGTGACGGTCTGGGAGCACTGGGCGTTGTCGGACGCGTTCGGCGTGGCGCGCAGGGACGCCGCGCCGCCGTGCACCGGTGAGGTGACCGTCGCGCCGCTGTTCGCCGAGCAGGTCCAGCCGGTCAGCGACGACTCGAAGCCGCCGTTCTTCGCCAGGTCGGCGTCGGCCGCGCCGGCGGTCGGCGCGGCGAGGGCGGTGAGGCCGGTCGCGGCGAGCGCGGCGGCCGTGAGCGCGGTGAGCAGCCGGCCGCCGATACGGGGCCGGGGTCTGGGTCGGTCCATGGGTGCCTCCGGACGGGGCGGGGGAAGGGGCACGGGGAGTGCGCCCGACGGGGTCGCACGGGCGCACGGGGAAGTGCGCCCAACTTGGTCCAGACCAATTCGGTTGTCAAGGCTTTCAGCAGCCCCTGCTCCCCCGCTCCTCCCCAGCTCCGCGTGCCAGTTGGGCGGCGGCCTCGTGCATCGCGAGCTCCAGCAGCCCCGGATCGGTGAGCGTGCCGGAGCCGTCCGGCTCCACCAGCCAGCGCACCCCGCCGGCCGCGCGCCCGGGGCGGGGCACCACGATCCAGGTGCCGAGCCCCGCGCCGCGCACGCCCGTGCCGAGCCAGCGGGAGACCGTGCCCGGGGGCACGAAGAAGCCGATGCGGGCGTCGCCGAAACCGGCCAGGACCGGGCCCGGGCGGCCGACGACGCGGTGCAGGACGTCGAGCGTGGGGTGGCCGAGATCCCCCGGCAGGACCAGCACGTCCCACTTCTTCCCCGCGGGCAGCAGCGCCACCGCGAGCGGATCGTGCCGCCACTCGCGGCGGCACGCCGCCGGGTCCGGCGCCACCGCCACGAGCCACTCGACCGCCGACCCAATCTCCGAGCCCGTCATGATCCGGACCTCCCTGTGCACTGCGACGCGGATGTGTCACGAGGGAGAGCGGCCGCGGGGCCGGGCGTTACGCGGGTTCGGGCGGCTTCTTCGCGCGCCGGTCCGCGCGGCCCGCGTCAGCTGTCGAAGCCGAGGCCCAGGGTGTCCATCGCCCGCAGCCACAGGTTGCGGCGCCCGCCGTTGTCGTCGGCGCGGGCCAGCGACCACTTGGTGAGGGCGATGCCGGTGTACGCGAACGGCTCCGGCGGGAAGGGCAGCGGCTTCGTGCGGACCATCTCCAGTTCGGTACGGTCCGTGCGCTCGCCGGAGAGCAGGTCGAGCATCACGTCCGCGCCGAAGCGGGTCGCGCCGACGCCCAGGCCGGTGTACCCGGCGGCGTAGGCGACCCGGCCGCCGTGGGCGGTGCCGAAGAACGCCGAGAAGCGCGAGCAGGTGTCGATCGCGCCGCCCCACGCGTGCGTGAAGCGCACCCCCTCCAGCTGCGGGAAGCAGGTGAAGAAGTGGCCGGCGAGCCGCGCGTACGTCTCGGGCCGGTGGTCGTGCTCCTCGCGCACGCGGCCGCCGTAGGGGTAGATCGCGTCGTAGCCGCCCCACAGGATCCTGTTGTCCGCGGACAGGCGGAAGTAGTGGAACTGGTTGGCCGCGTCGCCGAGCCCCTGGCGGTTCTTCCAGCCGATGGACTCCAGCTGGGCGGCGGTGAGCGGCTCGGTCATCAGCGCGTAGTCGTAGACCGGCACCGTGTACGAACGCACTCGCTTGACCAGGGACGGGAAGACGTTCGTGCCGAGGGCCGCGTGCCGGGCGAAGACCCGGCCGTAGGGGGTGCGGACCGCCACGCCGGTGCTGTGGGAGGCGAGGCGGGTGGCCGGGGTGTGCTCGTAGATCCGCACGCCGAGGTCCAGGCAGGCCCGGCGCAGGCCCCACGCGAGCTTGGCCGGGTGGAGCAGGGCGACGCCGTCGCGGTCGTACAGGGCGCCGAGGAAGGTCGGGGACGCGACCTGCTCGCGCACCTGCCCGGCGTCGAGCAGCTCAAGACCGCCGGCCAGCCCCGCCTCGTCCAACTCGGCGTAGAAGTCGCGCAGTTCGCTCACCTGATGCGGCTGTGTCGCCACGTCCAGTTCGCCGGTGCGCTCGAAGTCGCAGTCGATGCCGTAGCGGGCGACGGCGGCCTCGATGGCGTCGAGGTTGGCGGCGCCCAGCTCCTCCAGCTTCTTGATCTCGGCCGGCCAGCGGGCGAGCCCGTTGGCCGTGCCGTGGGTGAGGGAGGCGGCGCAGAAGCCGCCGTTGCGCCCGGAGGCGGCCCAGCCGATCTCCTTGGCCTCGACCAGGACGACGTCCCGGCCGGGGTCCCGCTCCTTGGCGAGCAGCGCCGTCCACAGGCCGCTGTACCCGCCACCGACGACCAGCAGGTCGCACCGCTCGTCGCCGGTGAGGGCGGGCAGCGCCCCGGGCCTGCCGGGGTCGTCCAGCCAGTACGGGACGGGCTTGGCGTCGGCGAGCGACGCGGTCCAGCGGTGCCCACGGTCCACACGATTCATGGCGCCAGCGGCCATGATTCCAACTCCCTCGAAAACGCTCTAGGAAACTGCCTTGTTCTTCCGCTTGCCGACCATCATTCCGGCCAGCACGCACACCACGGCGACGAGGAACATCGCCGTGCCGATGACATTGATCTGTACGGGCGTCCCGCGCTGCGCCGAACCCCAGACGAACATGGGGAAGGTGACGGTGGAGCCCGCGTTGAAGTTCGTGATGATGAAATCGTCGAAGGAGAGCGCGAAGGCGAGCAGCGCGCCCGCCGCGATGCCGGGCGCCGCGATCGGCAGCGTCACCCGCAGGAAGGTCTGCACGGGGCCCGCGTAGAGGTCCTGCGCGGCCTGCTCCAGGCGCGGGTCCATCGACATGACGCGCGCCTTCACGGCCGTCACCACGAAGCTGAGGCAGAACATGATGTGGGCGATGAGGATCGTCCAGAACCCCAGCTGGGCGCCCATGTTGAGGAAGAGCGTGAGCAGCGAGGCCGCCATCACGACCTCCGGCATGGCCATGGGCAGGAAGATCAGCGAGTTGACCGCGCCGCGCGCCCGGAACCGGTAGCGCACGAGCGCGAAGGCGATCATCGTGCCGAGGACGGTCGCGCCGAGCGTCGCCCACACCGCGATCTGCAGGCTGATCGAGAGCGAGCCGCACATGTCGGCGACGCCGCAGGGGTTCTTCCAGGCGTCCAGCGAGAACTGCTGCCATTCGTAGTTGAAGCGGCCTTTGGGTTTGTTGAAGGAGAAGACCGTGACAATGACGTTCGGCAGCAGCAGATAGGCGAGCGTGATCAGGCCCGCTATCACCACGAGATTCTTCCGGAGCCAGCGCATCAGACGAGATCCTCCGTTCCGGCCCGGCGAATGTAGAAGGTGACCATGAGGAGGATGGCCGCCATGAGGATGAAGGAGAGCGCCGCCGCGGTCGGATAGTCGAGGATGCGCAGGAACTGCGTCTGGATGACGTTGCCGACCATGCGGGTGTCGGTGGAGCCGAGCAGGTCCGCGTTGACGTAGTCGCCCGCCGCGGGGATGAAGGTGAGCAGGGTGCCGGAGACGACGCCGGGCATCGAGAGCGGGAAGGTCACCTTGCGGAAGGTGGTGGCGGGTGAGGCGTAGAGGTCGCCCGCGGCTTCGTGCAGCCGGCCGTCGATGCGCTCCAGGGACGTGTACAGCGGCAGGATCATGAAGGGCAGGAAGTTGTAGGTCAGGCCGCACACCACGGCGAGCGGGGTGGCCAGCACCCGGTCGCCCTCGGTCATCCCGAGCCAGGTCGTGACGTCGAGCAGGTGCAGGGTGTTGAGGGCGCCGACGACCGGGCCGCCGTCGGCGAGGATCGTCTTCCAGGCGAGCGTGCGGATCAGGAAGCTGGTGAAGAACGGCGCGATGACCAGGACCAGCACGACGTTGCGCCAGCGGCCCGCGCGGAAGGCGATGAGGTAGGCCAGCGGGTAGCCGAGCAGCAGGCACAGCGCCGTGGCGCAGCCCGCGTACAGCACGGAGCGCAGGAACTGCGGGTAGTAGTCGCCGAGCGCGTCCCAGTAGGTGGCGAAGTGCCAGGTGACCTTGAAGCCGTCCTCCAGTGACCCCTCCTGGACGGAGGTGGAGGCCTGGTAGACCATCGGCAGGGCGAAGAAGACCACCAGCCACAGGATGCCGGGCAGCAGCAGCCAGTACGGGACGAGACGGCCGCGCCGCCGGGGCCTGCGCGGGGTGTCGGTGGGCGCCTCGGGGGGCGCTTCGGTGAGGGTGCTCATGCCGCCGTGTCCTCCGCGACCTTCTCCACGCCCGCTCCGGCGTCCTGTCCCGCGTCGAGCCCGAAGGTGTGCGCGGGGTTCCAGTGCAGGACGACCTCGGCGCCGGGCACGAGCCGGGCGTCGCGCTCGATGTTCTGGGCGTAGACCTCGAAGGCGTCGCAGAGCGGGCTGTCGACGACGTACTGCGTGGAGACGCCGATGAAGCTGGAGTCCGCGATGCGGCCGGTGATGCGGTTGCGGCCGTCGGGCACGCCTGCCGCGTCGTCGGCGTGGGTGAGGGAGATCTTCTCGGGGCGCACGCCCACCAGCACCTTGCCGCCGGTGGCCGTGGCGGCGGAACAGCGCGCGGCGGGCAGGACCAGTGTGCCGCCGCCCGCCTTCAGCGTCAGGTCGTCACCGGCGCGCCCGGCGATCTCGGCGGTGATGAAGTTCGAGGTGCCGAGGAAGTTGGCGACGAAGGTGGAGGAGGGGTTCTCGTACAGGTCGGTGGGGGCGCCGAGCTGCTCGACGCGGCCGCGGTTCATCACGGCGACGGTGTCGGCCATGGTCATGGCCTCCTCCTGGTCGTGCGTGACGTGGACGAAGGTGATGCCGACCTCGGTCTGGATCCGCTTGAGCTCCAGCTGCATCTGGCGGCGCAGCTTGAGGTCGAGGGCGCCGAGCGGCTCGTCGAGCAGGAGCACCTTGGGGTGGTTGATGAGGGCGCGGGCCACGGCGACGCGCTGCTGCTGGCCGCCGGAGAGCTGCTGCGGCTTCTTACGGATGTGCTCGCCGAGCTGGACCAGGTCGAGCATCTCCTCGACCTGCTTCTTCACCGACTTGATGCCGCGCCGGCGCAGGCCGAAGGCGACGTTCTCGAAGATGTCGAGGTGCGGGAAGAGGGCGTAGGACTGGAAGACGGTGTTCACCGGCCGCTTGTGGGGCGGCAGCGCGGTGACGTCCTGGTCGCCGAGGTGAACCGTTCCTGTGGTCGGGTCCTCAAGACCCGCGATCATGCGCAGGGTGGTCGTCTTGCCGCAGCCGGAGGCGCCGAGCAGCGCGAAGAAGGAGCCCTGCGGGACGGTGAGGTCCAGCGGCCGGACGGCGGTGAACCCGTTGTCGTACGTCTTGCTGATCCCGGTGAGACGGACGTCGCCGCCGTGGTCGGTCGTCATGGTGTGTCCAAGGAGTCTGGGGGCGGGGGCGGGTACGGGCGGGGGCCGGCTCAGCCGCCGGACAGCCGGGCGAACTTCTCCTCGAACGACGTCTCTTCCTTCGCGGTGAGCGAGCGGAAGCTGTGCGCCTTGGCCGACATCGCCTTGTCGGGGACGATGAGCGGGTCGTTCGCGACGTCCTTGTCGATCTTGAGGAGTTCCGGCTTGACGACGGCGGCGTCGAGCGGCGTGACGTAGTTGATCCAGGCGGCCAGCTGGGCGCCGACGGCGGGCTCGTAGTAGTGGTCCATGAGCTTCTCGGCGTTCGTCTTGTGCCTGGCCTTGTTCGGCACCAGCATGTTGTCGGTCGACGAGATGTATCCGGCGTCCGGGATCGCGAACTCCACGTGCGGGTTGTCCGCCTGGAGCTGCACCACGTCACCGGCCCAGGCGAGGCAGGCCGCCAGGTCTCCCTTGCTCAGGTCGGCTATGTAGTCGTTGCCGGTGAAGCGGCGGACCTGGCTCTTGTCGACGGCCTTCTGCAGCCGTGCGATCGCGGCGTCGAAGTCGTCCGCCGTGAAGTCGCGCGGGTCCTTGCCCAGGTCGAGCAGGGTCATCCCCACGGTGTCGCGCATCTCGGAGAGCAGGCCGACCTTGCCCTTGAGCTTCGGGTCGTCGAGCAGCTGGGAGACGGAGGTGATCTTCCGGCCGCCGGTGGCCTTCGTGTTGTAGGCGATGACCGTCGCGATGCCCTGCCAGGGGTAGGAGTAGGCGCGGCCCGGGTCCCAGTCGGGGTTGCGGAACTGGCCTGCCAGGTTGGTGTAGGCGTGCGGCAGGTGGGCCGGGTCGAGCTTCTGCACCCAGCCGTAGCGGATGAGGCGGGCGGCGAGCCAGTCGGTGAGCACGAGGATGTCGCGGCCGGTGTCCTGGCCCGCCGCGAGCTGCGGTTTGATCTTGCCGAAGAACTCGACGTTGTCGTTGATGTCCTCGGTGTACTTGACCTTGATCCCGGTGCGCTTCGTGAACGCCTCCAGGCTCGGCCGGTGCTTCTCGTCGTCGCTCATGTCGATGTACTCGGTCCAGTTGGAGAAGGAGATCTCCTTCTCCTTCGCCGAGTGGTCCTCGGACGAGATCCCGCCCCCGGACTTGCTCGCGGCCGGGATGCCGCAGGCGCTCAGCGTCCCGGCCCCGCCGACGGCGAGCGCGCCCAGCGCCGACCCGCGGATCAGGGACCGGCGGGAGAGGGCCGCCCGGGTCCTGCTGGTGGTCATGCTCCGCCGGACAGCGGCCACTTGGGCTGGGGACAGGCGGTCGGACTCGTACTGCTCCATGCGCGTGGTGCCCTTTCGGGAGGCCCTCGGAGCCCGGTGCCGGGCTCGTGCGGGAGGTCGGTTCACGGTCGGCGGTCCCCGAAGACCGTGCGGTGCCAGTCCTTCCTCGCGGTCGCCGTGTTGTCGAACATGACGTGCTTGACCTGCGTGTACTCCTCGAAGGAGTAGGCGGACATGTCCTTGCCGAAGCCGGATGCCTTATATCCGCCGTGCGGCATCTCGCTGAGGATCGGGATGTGGTCGTTGATCCACACGCACCCCGCCCGGATGGCACGGGTGGCGCGGTTCGCGCGGAACACGTCCCGGGTCCAGGCGGAGGCGGCGAGCCCGTAGGGGGTGTCGTTGGCGAGCCGGATGCCCTCGTCGTCGCTGTCGAAGGGCAGCACCACCAGGACGGGGCCGAAGATCTCGGACTGCACGGCCTCGCTGTCCTGCGCGGCGTCGGCGATGAGGGTGGGCCGGTAGTAGGCGCCGCGGGCGAGGTCGCCGCCGGGGGCCTCGCCGCCGGTGACCACGCGCGCGTAGCCGCGCGCCCGCTCGACGAAGCCCGCGACGCGGTCGCGCTGCGCGTGCGAGATGAGCGGCCCCAGGTCGGTGCCGTCGGCGAACGGGTCGCCGAGGCGCACCGTCGCCATCAGGTCCGCGACACCGGAGACGAAGGCGTCGTAGAGCGGGCGCTGCACGTACGCGCGCGTGGCCGCGGTGCAGTCCTGCCCGGTGTTGATGAGGGCGCCCGCGACGGCGCCGTGCACCGCGGCCTCCAGGTCGGCGTCGTCGAAGACGACGAAGGGGGCCTTGCCGCCGAGCTCCAGGTGGAGCCGCTTGACGGTGGTGGTGGCGATCTCGGCGACGCGCTTGCCGACGCCGGTGGAGCCGGTGAAGGAGGTCATGGCGACGTCGGGGTGGCCGACGAGGT
Source organism: Streptomyces sp. NPDC049813 (assembly GCF_044465085.1). Lineage (NCBI taxonomy): Bacteria > Bacillati > Actinomycetota > Actinomycetes > Kitasatosporales > Streptomycetaceae > Streptomyces > Streptomyces sp. NPDC049813. Next base: position 82,322 of record NZ_JBITLI010000024.1, read on the forward strand.
GCTCGCCGGCGTCCCGGCCCGCGCCCGTGACGACGTTGACGACGCCGTCGGGGATGCCGGCCTCGGTCGCGGCCCGCGCGAAGAGCAGCGAGGTGAACGGGGTCAGCTCGGCGGGCTTGAGGACGATGGTGTTCCCGGCGGCGACGGCCGGCAGCACCTTCCACGCGGCCATCTGGAGCGGGTAGTTCCAGGGGGCGATGGAGCCGACGACGCCGATGGCCTCGCGCCGCACGTAGGAGGTGTGGTCGCCGCTGTACTCGCCGGCCGACTGGCCCTGTAGATGGCGGGCGGCGCCCGCGAAGAACGCGGTGTTGTCGACGGTCCCGGGGACGTCGAACTCGCGGCTCAGCTTGAGCGGCTTGCCGCACTGGAGCGATTCGAGGCGCGCGAACTCCTCGGCGCGCTCGGCCAGCACCCCGGCGAACCGGTGCAGCGCGTCGGAGCGTTCGCCCGGGGTCGCGCCCGACCAGCCGGGGAAGGCGGCGCGGGCGGCGGCGACGGCGGCGTCCACGTCGTCCGGGCCCGCCAGCTCGTACCGGAGCACGTCCGCGCCGGTGGCCGGGTCGACGACGGTGTGGGTGCGGCCCGAGGTGCCCCGGGCCGGACGTCCGCCGACGAAGTTCGTCCCGTCGGCGAAGCGCTCGCGCGCCGCATCGGCGACGGCCGCGGCCTGGAGGGGGTGGTCCGGGGTGGGGTGGTGCATGAGTGCTCGCTCTCGCTCTCCTGCGTCGGCGACCCGTCCCGGGCCCCCGACGTGGCTCCAGCTCGATTTGAGTGCCGATCCTGACAGAGGGCTGGTACGCCAACAAGTGATTCCGTTGTTGCCTTTTGGTTACGCGACGGAATCTGTCGACCAGGTGTCGAGTCACCCTGAAAAACCCAGGACGGAGTGTCCGTGGTGCGTGCCAGACTCGCGTGCATGGAGATCGACAGCAGGGAATCGCTGGTCGCGGCCCTCGCTGCGGGGGCGCGCGTGAAGTATCTGCACTTCTGGGGGCACGCTCCGCGCACGGACGGGGTGCTGGGCGCGAGCTGCCTGAGTCAGTGGTGGCCGTCGCCGTTCACCGTGGCGGGCGTGGAGTACGCGACGGCTGAGCACTGGATGATGGCGGCGAAGGCCCGGCTGTTCGCCGACGGGGAGGCCGAGCGCGCGGTGCTGGCGGCGGGCCACCCCGCGCAGGCGAAGGACGCGGGGCGACTGGTGCGGGGCTTCGACGACGCGGTGTGGCGGCGCGAGCGGTTCCGGATCGTCGTCGAGGGCAGCGTCCACAAGTTCGCCGCCGATCCGGGCCTGCGGTCGTTCCTGCTCGGCACGGGCGAGCGGGTGCTGGTCGAGGCGAGCCCGCTGGACCGGATCTGGGGCATCGGGCTCGCCGCGGACGACCCGGCGGCGCACTCCCCCGCGCAGTGGCGAGGACCGAACCTGCTGGGGTTCGCGCTGATGGCCGCCCGGGCCCGGCTGCGCTGACGCAGGCGGGCCCGGCCGTCACCCCGCCGGGGTTCCCCGGTTCGGGGTCAGGCGTTGAAGCCGATCAGCAGGCCGAGGAAGCCGAGCCCGACGACCAGGCCGAACGAGCCGCAGATGATCCCCGTCAGGGCCTGCCCCGGATTGGCGGCCTCGCCGCGCTTGGCCTTGCCGCGGCCGATCACGCCGAAGACGATGCCCAGGATGCCGAGGATGATGGCGAGCGGCCACATCAGGCAGAGCACGGCGGAGACGATGCCGGTCACCATGCCGGTGACCCCGAGCCCGTTGCTCGGCTGCGGCGGCATCCCGCCCGGCCAGCCGTACTGCGGCGGGACCCCGTACGGGGCGGGCTGCCCAGGGTGGGCGTACGGCGGGGCGGCCTGGTAGCTGCCGTAGGCCGGAAGGCCGGGGCCCGCGGGCGAGACCGGCGGGGGCGGCACCGGGCCACCGCCCTGCTGGGCGTGCGGCGGCGCGTACGGCGACTGCGGCTGGGGCGGCTGCGGGGCGTGACCACCCTGCGCCGGCTGCCCGTACGGAGCCTGCGGCGGCTGGGCGTACGGGCTCTGCGGAGCCTGGGGTGCCTGCGCCGCCTGGGCCGCGTGCGGTGGCTGGGGCGGCGCCGGGGACGGGGGCGGCACCTGGGGTGCCTTGGTGGCCGGCATCGCCGTCACCGTCTGGCTCTCGTGCAGGCCGCGGGCCTCGGGCCCCTGAGGCTGCCGGGCCGCCGCGTCCTGCGGCGCGGCCCAGGGGTCGTTCCCCTGTGGTGTGGTGCCGCCTGCCATGTGAAGCGCCCCCTCGGTTCGTCGGTCCCGTCATGCTACGGGTCACCCGGACCGGCCGGACCGCCGCCCGGGCGGGCCCGCATACGATGCCCGGGTACCCCGATCAGCCGATCACCCGAGTTCCTGGGGAGGAATCCGTGAGCCAGCGCATGCAGGCCTTCATCGCCGGACTGCCGAAAGCCGAACTCCACGTGCACCACGTGGGCTCCGCCTCGCCCAGGATCGTCTCGGCGCTCGCCGCCCGGCACCCCGACTCCGCCGTGCCCACGGACCCCGAGGCCCTCGCCGACTTCTTCACCTTCCGGGACTTCGCGCACTTCATCACCGTGTACCTGTCCGTGGTGGACCTGATCCGCACCCCGGAGGACGTACGGCTGCTCACCTACGAGGTGGCCCGCGACATGGCCCGGCAGAACGTGCGCTACGCCGAGCTGACCCTCACCCCCTTCTCCTCCACCCGGCGCGGCATCGACGCCCGCGCCTTCATGGACGCGATCGAGGACGCCCGCAAGGCCGCCGAGTCGGAGTTCGGCACGGTGCTGCGCTGGTGCTTCGACATCCCCGGCGAGGCGGGCCTGGAGTCGGCCGAGGAGACGGTGCGCCTGGCGACGGACGACGCGCTGCGCCCGGAGGGGCTGGTCTCGTTCGGCCTCGGAGGGCCCGAGATCGGCGTGCCCCGGCCGCAGTTCAAGCCCTACTTCGACCGGGCGCTCGCCGCGGGCCTGCACTCCGTGCCGCACGCGGGCGAGACGACCGGGCCCGGCACGGTGTGGGACGCCCTGACCTACCTGGGCGCCGAGCGCATCGGCCACGGCACGTCCAGCGCGCAGGACCCGAAGCTGCTCGCGCACCTCGCCGAGCGCGGCATCCCGCTGGAGGTCTGCCCGACGTCGAACATCGCGACGCGCGCGGTCGCCACGCTCGACGAGCACCCGCTGCGGCAGTTCGTGGAGGCGGGCGTGACCGTCACCATCAACTCCGACGACCCGCCGATGTTCTCCACCGACCTCAACACCGAGTACGCGGTGGCCGCCCGCCTCCTGTCGCTGGACGAGCGAAGCCTGGCCGAGCTGGCGAAGAACGCGGTGCACGCCTCCTTCCTCGACGCGCCGGGCAAGGCCAGGATCGCCGCGGAGATCGACATGTACACGGACGGCTGGCTCGCCGGCGCCTGAGCCCGCCCGGCCCACAATGGGGCCATGCGCACCCTGACTGCCGTGGCCCACCGGGGCGACCCGTACCGCGTCCGCGAGAACACCCTGCCGTCCCTGCGCTCCGCGCTGGACCAGGGCGCGGACGCGGTGGAGATCGACGTCCGACTGACCCGCGACGGGGTCCCCGTCCTCCTGCACGACGCGACGCTGAAGCGGCTGTGGGGACACGACCGCCCGCTGTCCGCGCTCTGCGCGCAGGAGGTGCGCGGGCTGACGGCGGGCGGCGTGCCCACGCTCGCCGACGCGCTCGCCGCGTCCGGGGGACCCGCCGGCGGCCGCGTCATGGTCGATCTGCCGGGCGCCGACGCGCGGACGGTGCGCACGGTCGTCGGCACCGTCCGGGAGTGCGGCGCCGAGGAGCGCGTCTACTACTGCGCGGGGGCCCGGGCGATGCTCCTGGTGCGGGCCGCGGACCCGGCCGCCGAAATCGCGCTGACCTGGACGACGCTGGCCCCGCCGCGCCCCGCCCTGCTGGCGGCGGTCCGCCCGCGCTGGCTCAACTACCGCTTCCCGCTGCTCGACCGGGAGCTGACGGCCCGCGTCCACCGCGACGGCTGCCTGGTCTCCGCCTGGACCCCGGACACCCGCCGCGCGATGCGCAGGCTGCTCGCGGCGGGCGTGGACTCGATCACGACGAACCGCGTCGACGTGCTGACGGCGCTGCGCGGGCCCGGGAGGTCCGGGAAGGTGTGACCGGGACGGGCCGGTGACGGACGGGCGGAGTTCTACTCTGCGGGGTGAAGGACGAGCAAGCAGCGTGCGGAGCCTGTTGCGCATGCGGCACGCCGTCATGGCGCGAAGAGTGGGGCAGAGTGGGCGACACGTTGCGGGATTCCGGCATTCGCGTGGTGGTCGTAGAAGGCATTCCCCTGATCCTGAACGGTCTGCGCTCCGCTCTGGAAAGCGGAGGGATGACCGTCGCCGCGGAAACGCGGGATGCGCGTGAGGGCGCGTGGGTGGTGCACGAGCAGAGGCCGGACGTGGTCATCGTCGACCTCGACCCGCCCGGTCGCGCGGGGATCGAGCTGCTGGAGCAGTTACGCCGGCAGTACCCGCAAGCCCGGCTGATCGCCGCGGTCTCCCCTGAACACGACGACGACAAGTTGCTGTTGACCACGCTGATGGCGGGAGGCACGGGATACCTGCTCAAGAACACGGAGACGACGGATCTGCTGCGTACCGTGCGGGCCGTTGCCCGGGGGTACGTCATAGTGGGGCCGCGGGGCGGCGGCGCCTTCTCCGCCCTGCTGACGAGCCTGGCCTCGGAATTCCGTGACGCGCTCCCGTTCCCGGTGCTCACGGACCGGGAACGGGAAGTGCTCCGGTTGGTCTCCTTCGGTTACGGAAATCGCCGGATAGCTCAGGAGTTGTTCATATCGGAGAAGACCGTGCGCAACTACGTCTCGGTCATTCTGCCGAAGATCCAGGTGGCGAGCCGGCAGGAGGCCATGGTCGCGGCGCAGTTGGCCGGCCTGCAGACCAACAGCCCCGGCACGGATGTGGGCGCGGGGACGGATGCCGGGCTGACGGACACATAGATGCCGGGCTGACGGACACGTAGACGGAGCGACGGGGCCCGGACATCACCCGCTGTGGGTGACGAGACCTGCCGCCAGGAGCCGGCGCAGGCTCCCGTCCACCTGCCGGGCGACCTCGGCGGAGTCCGCCGGCAGGCCCACCACGCGGGCGTAGGCCGTGCGCAGCGAGCCGGGGGCGCGTCCGTCGCACAGGGAGTAGACGGTCCATGAGCGCGCGTTCAGCCAGTGCATGCGCGCCGACCGGGCGGTGCTGACGATGAGCTGTCCGAGGCCGGGGAGGGCGCACGCGTCGACCGGTGCGACCCGCTCCAGGACCCCCTCCACGGGGGTCTCCGGCAGGCGCACGGCCGCCACCTCGGGTCCGGTCGCCGCAGCGGTGGTCCGCGCCGGGTACTCCGGGGCCTCGGCGTCCACCAGCCGCAGTGCGGTGAGGAGCCAGCCGGCGAACCGCCGCCCGTTCTCGGTCAGGGCCTCGTCGGGCAGCGACAGCACACACTCCGCGAGGCAGCGGGCCCGTTCGGCGGCGGTCCGGTACGTCCCGCCCCGCGCGGCGGGGGTGCCGGGGCTGGGCTCGTCGATCTCCTCGACCGTGGGAGGCGCTCCGAATCGCTCGCGCACCGTCTCGTCGGCGGTGGCCGCGGCCGCACGGAACACCTGCACATGGACGTAGAAATGCAGGGCGACGAAGACCCGGATGAGGGTCCACGAGCCGATCCGCCACGGGATCGGGACCCGTTCAGTGGGGTTCGCGACCAGGGAGCCCGTCCGCAGGGCGTCGAAGAGCTTGAGGTGGGCGCCCTCGTGGAGCAGGCTCTCGGCGGCGAGCCACGGACTGGCGCAGCGCTCGGGCGCCAGCAGCACCGCCGAGGGGAGCGGGTCGCCGCCGGACATCGACTGCAGGGGACCCTCCTCGCTCTCCCGGTGGGTGAAGCCGACCACGGTGACATGCCCGAGCACACCGGCCCCCGAGGCCGGCATCAGCGTCGCGAGGAGGGCCGCACCCTCGCGCAGGCCCGCCAGGGTCTCGTCCGTCGGGCGGACCGGAGCCGTCGCGCCGCTGCCCAGCGCGGCCCGGTACAGCGCCATGAGCCGCTCGCCCAGCTTCTTCTGCGCGTCGTCGCGCGGGGCCGGCTCCGTCAGCACCCAGGTGTCGCCGAGCTCCGGCCAGGCACGCAGATGCGGATCGGTGAGTGCTTCGCAGGGGCCCGTGGGGGGTGGTGTCTGCGCCGCACCGTCGCCCAGGCGGACGGCGAACGAACTGCGGTCGAGCCGGCCCCGCTCCAGCTCCACGAGGTCCACCTCGAAACAGTTGCGCAGCACCGGGTCGTACAACAGCGGGCGCAGTCGCTCGTCGGGCCCCGCGGCCGTCGTCCGCAGCACGTCGGCGCCCTCGGCGTCGTGGCGCGCCAGCATGGTCAGGCCCAGCCGGAACCGCGCGAGGTTGCGCTCGCCGATGGCGGCGGAGTCGCCGAACTGCCGGTCGGCGCTGAGCAGGGCGTCGGCGCGGGCCACGGCGTCGGTGGTCCCGACGGTGCCGACGGGCCCGGTGGAGGAGGAAGCGGGCATGAGGAACCGTCCCTTGTGCCGGTTTTCGTGGGGGCCGCCGGGCGGGGCCAGGCGGGGTCGGAACCGGGCCGGGGGGGGGGGGGGGGGGGGGGGGGGGGGGGGGGGGGGGGCGGGGGGGGGGGGGCGGGCGCGGGGGCGCCGGGCGGGGGGGGGGGGGGGGGGGGGGGGGGGC
>NZ_JBITLI010000025.1:0-62982 GCF_044465085.1 Streptomyces sp. NPDC049813
CGCGCGGTCTGCTCCGCAGACACGACGCGCCGCCACTACGTGGCGGAAAGACGGCAACGCTCCGCGTTGCCCACCGGCCGGCTCCGCCGTCCGGCGCGGCCACTCCGCCGTCCGGTGCAGCCAACTCCGTTGTCCGCCGCTCGAATTGCTCCGCAATTCGGCATAACAAAATTCGCTCCGCGAATTTCTCCTGCTGGCTACCTGATCGGCTGCTCCTGCATATCTCTTCACGCAGCTGACTACCCATCACATCTAGTGTTGCATTTGCCAGTTGTGGGATACGCTGCGCGTCAAGTGCTGGGAAAGGTCTAGGCAGGTGGGTCACCGCTCAGCGCCACGATTTTGAGCAGCTGCTACCCACATAACAGTGCTGCTGAGCAGCCTCGGCATCAACGCAGCCGGAGAAGTCGAGCGGCCGGTAAAACTGACACGCGTAATCAGATTACCTAAATTAGCCCGCGGTAGGAGCAGTTGACTACATGCTTAAAACTCGATCCTGCTGCCTCCCGCCTCAACGTTCCCTTACCCGACAAGATCGCCCTCGCCGTCCAACGGGGCCTGGCCCGATAGAGCGACCATCGCTCCGGTGAATGCGACCACGTGGTTTTAACCGTTGAGTTCGCGGCGGGCGCTTTCGACGGCGCGGCGGTGGGCTGCGTCGTCGGTGCGCTCCTCGGCGCGGTCCACGGTGTCGAGGCGCTGCCGGTCGATCTGGTGAGTCGGCACGAAATGGCCTGGGTGGTCGATGAGCTGGCTCGCGACCTGGTCCTTGAGTTCGATGACTCGCCGAGCGGCAGCGAGCACGTCCGGGGGTGGGACCCGTACTGGTGGCACCGCTATCCGGGCTGGTGAGACTGCGGGCGCGGCCCCTGCGCGTAGGCTCGTTCGGCTCGTGAGCACCGCGCTCGTAGGGGAGCGCAGGGTGGCGTCCTGCGAAAGTGACGGCAGCGCTCACTCGGTTTCGTCGGAGTCTGCCTCCCCGCCTCCGCGCAGACGGCGTACCCGCTCGGAGAGACCACCGGAGAGCTTGTCCTTCACCGAGCCGGCCCGGTCGAGGGTCTCGCTGCCGAGACTTCTCGCAGCGCCGACGCCCTTCGCTCCTGTCTCGAGAGCCTTGTTCCCGGCCTCCGTGGCGGCGTCCGTCCACCGTCTCGTTTCCGATGAGCGGCTGCCGGACTCGATGCCGAGCCGGCCGTGGAAGTCGTGGACGCCGGTCATGAGCTGGTTGCTCGCCTTGACCACGGCCGGAGATTTGGCCGGATGCAGCAGCACCTTCGTATTGGCTCTGCCGGCGGCCGTGTTCATTCTGGCCAGCAGGCGTTCGGTACTCCGGGATATGAGGTCCAGTCGATTCTGCCGGGCGGCCCGGAGTCCTTGGCGGTGCCGGTCCAATTCCTGCGGGGAGGCCTCCAGCACCCGGTCGAGTTCGAGCACGGCGATCCCGTCCTGCAGCTGGAAGCAGCGGGCCAGGACAGCGAGCCACTCCTGGGCCTTGGACCGGGCTTCTTCGGCTGCTGCGGCTAGGTCGCCGATTTTGGTCTCGCGTTCCACCTTCTCCGCCAGCGCGTCCAGTTGCCGCAGCGCGTACGCCTGCGTCCGCGCGATCGTCAACGACGTGTTCTGCACCTTCGACCACGTGATCTCCGAGACCCGGCCCACCTGCTCCCGGACGGTCATCGCCTCCTCGACCACCAGGTCAATGCCGATCATGTCCGCCAGTACCGCGTCCTTCTGAGCGCGCAGCACGTCGTCGACCTTCTCCTCGATCCTGGCGAGGTAGTCGGTGATCTCGTCCATCGTCTGTTGCATCGCGAGCTGCGCCATGAGCCCCGCAACGCCGGCGAGAGCCGCTGGGTTGGTCATGACGGTGCCGGGTGATTTCGCGAACTCGACGAAGCCCTTGATCTGGCCCTTCTGTCCTTTCACCACACCTGTGCTGAGGCCTGTGCCGGCGCTTTCCCTGAGCCCGTATTTCTTGACGAGCTCCGCCGACTTCGGAGTCAGCTTCACCCAGTGCCCGTAGTTGGCGGCGATCTCCGAGCCGGCCTGCGCGGAGGCGGCCCCCGTGCCGAGGACCGGTTTGAGCTTCTGTGGCTTCTGATCCTTTGCCGACAGGCCTTGCGAGGTGAGGAAACGGTCGACGTCCGTCGGATCTCCGAACACCGCCAGTCCGTCACCGTCGCTGATCAACTGGATCTCGTTGTCCATCGCCCGTCCCTGAAGTCGGTCGTCGCTCTGGAGGATATGTGCCTTGCTGTCGGTCCGTGCGTGAGTTGGCTGTGGTTCTTCGCGCTCTACCGCGCGGGGGTGGCCTCTCGGGTGTGTTCGCGCAGTGCCGTGCGCAGCGCCGGTAGTGGGGTGCGGGCTCCGAGGGTGGTGAGGAATTCGGGGATGGTCCAGCGGATGAGGGCTCCTTGGCGGGAGAGGTAGAAGGCGACCTCGCGGATGTCGTAGCGGTTGTCGTAGTCGAGGAGGAGGTAGCCCGCGAGCTGTTGCACTTCTTCGCGGCCGAGGCGGTGGGGGCGTGTGATGGCCTTGCAGTCGATGAGGATGTTGCCGGCGATGAAGTCCGCGTCGGCCTTCACGTCGGTGCTGCCGGCGAAGACGGGTCCGCAGATGCGTTGGTCCGCGGGCAGGTTCCGCAAGGGGGTGAAGGGTTTTTGGGCGAGTTGCATCTGTTCGTCGATGTCGTCGATGACGTAGGTGGGGACGGCGTCGATGAGGTCGGTGATGGTGGTGTGTTCGTCGACGTGGGCGAGAGGGTTGCGTTTGCGGGGGAAGGCGCCGGTTCGGTAGACGGCTTCGAAGAAGCAGGTGAGGAAGCAGAAGCGGGTCAGTGCGTCGTCGTCGAGCCGGCGGTCGGGGTCTGTCAGGTGGGCGTGGAGGCGGTGCAGGATGCTGGTTCCGATGGTGTGGAGATGGGCGCGTACGGCGGGGGGCGGTGCTCCGTCGAGGGGGTGCGTGCTGCCGATCAGGTCGACGCCGGCGGTGGCGGCGGGGCCGGGCCCTGATCCGAGGTGCAGGCGGAGTCGGTAGTCGATCGTGTGGCCGAGGGCGGCGTAGTCGGGCCGGCGTTCGTTCAGGGGCTGGACGGGGTGCGGGAGGTCGCGGGTGTGGCGGAGGTAGGAGGCGATGAGGCGCTCGGGGTGAGGGAGGTGGCGTGCCATGAAGGTGGACATAGGTGAGCGGGGGTACTTCAGCTGTCCTGTGAGGGGCAGTTGGGCCAGGGAGATGCCGTCGGGCGTGGTGTCGGCGGTGGCCGGCGTGGAGTGGGCCTGGAGGCGTTTGATGCCTGTGGTGTCCAGGAGGTGGCGTGCCCGGGTGACCGCGACGTAGATGAGGCGTGCGGTGGAAGGGTGGACGACGCGTGGGGTGTCGTCGAGGGGGGTGAAGCCGGTACCGATGCGCACACGGTTCCATTCGCGTCCCTTGGCTTTGTGGACGGTGGAGACGACGACGCGGGCCTGGGCTTCGTCGGTCATGCGCTTCACGGTGCTGATGATCTGCTGGGGTCCGTAGGTGTCGACGAGTTCGACGATGGCTTTGAGGTCTGCGGCGGCGGAGTCCTGTTCGGCGTATTCCTGTACTTCGGCCCAGGAGGAGAACAGCGCGAGGTCGTGGTGGGAGGTGCGGCGGCCGGCTTGCAGGTCGACGGCGGCTTTCGCGATGGTCAGCAGTGGCCGGCCGCCGCCGACCAGGGCGACGGGCACGTCGTGGTCGAGGAAGCGCAGGACTTCGGCGAGGGCGTCGGCGTTGCCCCGGCAGAGCACGGCGTCGGGGACCTCCACCTCCGCGAGTCTGGACGGTTCGCGGGCGTGACCGGTGAGTTGCATCGTCGAGGCGGCCGCGCGCAGCCAGTGGTTGGCGACCGCCGCGATGGCCGGGCCGAAGCGGAAGGACTGGGTGAGTTCCATCCGCCGGCCGGGGAAGCCGTTCATGATGTCCTTGGCGTGCCGCCACTCGTAGATCTGCTGGGAGGGGTCGCCGACGCAGACGCGCTGCGCGTCCTGGGCGAGGAAGACCTCCTCCAGGACGGGGTTGGTGTCCTGTGCCTCGTCGAGCAGGATGTAGTCGGCGTGCAGCCGTGGCCGGGTGAGGGCCCACATCTTGAGGTAGTGGTCGTGCTTGAAGGGCAGGGTGCCGGTGGGTGAGCAGAGGTCGTCCCAGGCCCGGCGGGCCCTGGGCAGCAGGACCCCGGCGAGGTACTGCCGGCCCCGGTCGTCGAGGCCGTTGACGGTGCCGAGGTGGCGTGCCGCGACCTGCTGGTCGGTGGAGTAGCAGAAGTGTCTGACCATCTCCATCACGTGGTGGGCCAGTGTCGTCGGTTTGAGCCGGCGGCCGCCGATGGCGAGGTCGCGGTCGATGCCGAGCAGTTGGGCCGTGCGCCACAACGGCATGTGCCGGGGGGCGTCCAGGCGGGCCTTGAAGTGGCCGCCCAGTGCCCGGTAGGCCAGTCCGTGTGAGGTGCTGCAGTGCACGTTGTCGTCGAAGCGGGCTCTCGCCTCTTGGGCGATGGGCCGGTTGAAGGCGATGTACATGCCGCGGCGGCGGGTCGCGCCGCCCATCAGCACCAGCGTGGATGTCTTGCCGGTTCCCGCGCCCGCCACCAGGGCGAGATCGTTACCGTCGGCGAAGCTGTCCCGTGCTGCCGCTTGCTCCTCGGTCGCCTGCACTGGCACCGCGTGATCCCTTTCCGTCGCTCGTCCTTTCCCGCCCGGTGGTCTCAGCCGGAGTGTTTCGGGCGGTGATCAGCAGCATGACGGCTGGCACTGACAGCTGGTCAGGATCCGGTCAGGGGGTCGTGCAACGCCTTGCCGTGCCCGGGGAAGCGGCCGAGGCCGTGGCCCCGCCCTCCGGAATAGGGCGGGGCCACGGGGTCGGTGGAGCCGTCGGTGGAGCTACGGATTCTTGCCGACGGCTTTGGCGTTCACTGCCGGGTCGACCCACTGCTGCCAGCGCGGGCTGGCCGCGATGGTACGCAACTGGGCTTCGGTGAGCGATGTCCCGGTGGCGGTGACGAGGATTCTGGTGCCGTCGGGGCGCAGCAGGTCGGCGGTGCGGGTGCGGACGCCGTCGGTGGTGGTGGTGTACGCGAGGAGTGTGGCGCCGCCTTGGAGGGTGCTCAGGTGGCAGTCGGTGAGGGGTGTGGTGCTTTGGACGTCGCAGGTGTAGCGGTGCTGCAGCTGACTCCTGGTGGTGTCGTGGCGCTGTTTGGCGATGCCCGAGTCGTGGTTGCGGCGGGCGGCGTCCTTCTTGCGGGCCTCCTTGTCGGGTGCGGCGGTGCCGCCGCTCTCGTCCGTGCTGGGAGGGGTGTCGGGAGCGGCCTCGGCCTGTGCGGGGCTGAAGACGAAGTCGCCCAGGACCCGGACGTCGATGACGGTCTTGTCGCGGGTGGTGATGCTTCCCGCGGTCTGGACGGAGGTGAAGCGCGGGTCGGTGTTCTGCCAGCGGACGGTGGGCTGTGGGCCCGGTCCGCCGGGGAGCAGGTCCCGCAGGATGTCCACGGTCGCGGCGCCGGTCAGGGCCTCCTTGCCCGGGGGCGGGGAGGCCTGGGCCCCGGCGGCCGCGAAGTCGGGGATCCTGACGCTGGTCGCGGTGGTGTCGCCGGTGTGGCTGTTCGGCAGGGCGGTGGCGACGGCGAAGGCGGTGAGTGCGCACAGCGCGGTGCCCGCGGTGCTCCAGGCGACCGCTCGCCGGCGGCGCCGGGTGCGGCGGCCCCGGGTCACGGCGCCGCGCACCAGGGTCTCGGTCCGCACCGGAAGGTCGCTGAGGGTGGAGTCCATGGTGCGCGACAGCTCGGGTCCGAAGAGGTCTGCGGCTGGGTCATCGTGTTCGTGCAGCGGCATCGGAGCACCGTCCTTCTCGGTGGCGGGCAGGGTGGTTCGGTCGGACTGCCATGATCAGTGCGGAGAGTAGGAGGCGTGCTCGCCACCGATGAGCTTGCGCAGCCGGGACAGGCCGACCGCGCTGCGGTTGCGGACGGATCCCTGGCTGAGGCCAAGTTCACGGGCGGTCTCGGCCACGCTCCTGTCCTCCCAGTACCGCAGGATGACCACGGCTCTCTCCCGCACCGGGAGCTGTGCGAGCGCGGCGAGGAGCGTGACCCGCAGCGCGGCGTCCGCGTCCATGGCCGTGCCTTCGGGTACGGCTGAGACCGGGCGCTCGGTGGAGCGGCGCAGCCGGGTGTGCGAGATGAAGCTGCGCATCAGCACGGTCCGTACGTACGCTTCCGGGTGGTCCGCCCCGCGCACCCGGTGCCAGGAGGCGTACGCCTTGCCCAGGGCCGTCTGTACCAGGTCTTCGGCGAGGTGCCAGTCCCCGCAGAGCAGCAGGGCGGTACGGAACAGGCGCGGGCTGCAGGCACGGGCGAACTCCTCGAACTGCCCGAGGTCCTCCGAAGACGCCACTGTGCCCCAGCCCTTCAGCCGATCGGAGTTCTTCCACATCCTTAAGGACGCCGCGGGGTGCGGATCCTGTCACGGTGTCCGGAGAGGAATGACGGGTGTCAGCGTCGCAGTGCTTCCGCCGGCTGGATGCGCGATGCCCGCAGCGCCGGATAGAGACCGGCCACCAGGCCGGTGACCAGGCCGATCACCGGGGCGGCCGCGACGGTCGACGGGTGCACCACCGGCGTCCAGTCGCGGGCCACGGCGACGGCCACCACGGTCACGGTGCCGAGGCTGGTCCCGATGAGGCCGCCGAGTGCGCCCAGGGCGGCGGACTCGGCGAGGAACTGCACGGTGATGTGGCGGCCGCGAGCACCCAGTGCCCGGCGCAGGCCGATCTCCGCGGTGCGTTCGAGGACGGCGACCAGTGTGGTGTTCGCGATGCCGACGGCGCCGATGACGAGGCAGATCGAGGCGAGCAGCAGGAAGAGCTGGCTGAGGTCGTCGGTGACGTGGGTGCGCAGCGTCTTGGGGTCCGGTGGTGGCACGGACTTGAGGTAGCCGGGGTGGTCCGGGCGCAGGGCGGTCGGTGCCTCGGTGGCGATCTGCTGGGCGGCGCCGATGCGGGTGGAGATGAGCATCTTCGCCGGGGTGTCCTGCGGCTCGCCGTAGAGCCCGAGCGCGGTGGAGCGGGGGATGACGACCGACGAGAGCAGATCGGCCTTGCGCCGGACGTCGTCGATGATGCCGATGACGGTGAACGGCTGTTCGCCGATGAAGATCGCCGGGTGTGTCTCCAGGGTGGTGACGCCGAGTCGCCCGGCCAGGCCGGAGCCGATGACGGCCACGTCGTCGGCGTGCTTCTCGTGGTAGCCGTCGAAGATCCTGCCCTGGGACAGGTGCGGTACGGCGGCTCGGAGGACTCCGGGGGAGGCCGCCACCAGCGTGGCGTCCTCGCCGGTCCCGTCGGCCGAACCGCCGCCCAGGGAGGCACGTACCCGCATGTCGGGGCCGGTGCGCACGGACCAGAACACTCCGGCGTGCTCCACTCCGGCGAGTTTCTCGATCCGCTGGTCGGCGTTGCGGGGGAAGGCCATCGGCGCGTACGGGTCCTGCTCGCGTGCCACGTCCTCGACCGTGACCTCGGTGGCGGTGAGTACGGAGAAGCGGGCATCGATCTGCGAGGAGGTGGTGGCGGTCAGGCCGAGGATCGCGACGAAGGTGCCGACGCCGAGGACGGTGCCGAGCGCGGTCAGGGCGGAGCGGGCCGGTCGCTGGAGCAGTCCGGCCAGTGATTCGGCGAGCAGGTCACGCACGCTGAAGGAGGACGGTTCGACGGCCCGCTCCGGCCGTTCGGTGGCGCTCACGCGGTGTTCTCCCGGTCCTCGTGCAGCACGCCGTCGCGGATCGCGACGGTGCGGGCGCCGCGGCCCGCGACCAGCGGGTCGTGGGTGATGACGACCACCGTCATGCCGTCGGCGTGCAGTTCGTCGAGGAGTTCCAGCACCGCTTCGGCGTTGCGGGTGTCGAGGTTGCCGGTCGGCTCGTCGCACAGCAGCAGCGAGGGGCGGCTCGCCACGGCGCGGGCGATGGCGACGCGCTGGCGTTCCCCGCCGGACAGCCGGGTGGGCAGCGCGTTGAGCCGGTGGCCGAGCCCGACCCGTACCAGCGCGTCGCGTGCCCGCGCGGAGCGCTCCGCGCGGGGGACGCCGTTGTACGTCATGCCCAGGACGACGTTCTCCTGTGACGAGCGGTGCGGCAGCAGGTGGAAGGACTGGAAGACGAATCCGATACGGCGTCCGCGCAGTGCGGTGCGGTCCGTGTCCCGCAGGGCGCCGGTGTCGATGCCGTCCAGCAGGTAGGTGCCGTGGGTCGGTGCGTCGAGGAGCCCGGCGATGTTCAGGAACGTCGACTTGCCGGACCCGGAGGGGCCGACGACGGACACGAACTCGCCGCGGTGGATCGTCAGGTCGCACGGTCTGAACGCCGGTACCGGTGGCGGTCCCGGATAGGTGAGGCCCGCCTGCCGGAACTCGATGACCGCGGGCGGTGCGCCGGGGGTTCGCGGTTCGGCGTCCTGCTGGATCAGCGTCACGAGCCGCTCCCCGCGCCGTTCTTGACGCCGGTGACCACCAGGTCGCCCTCCTTGAGGGAGGCGCCCGCTTCGGGTTGCACGGCCACGAAGCCGTCACCGGAGGTGCCGGGCCGCACCGCGACCCTGCGCTGCCTGCCGCTGTGTTGTCCGTCGCCGTCCTCCAGGACGGTGACGACGCTCTTTCCGTCGGCTCCCGAGGACAGGGCGGTGACCGGGACGACCAGTGCGGCGCCCGATGTGGAGGCCGCCTCGATGGTCAGTCGTACGTCCTCGCCGGCGGAGTTCGGCGGCAGCGGCCGGTTGGGGTGGACCACCATCAGGTAGCCCTGCGGGGCGGAGGCGGCGCTGTCGCCCGTGCCGTCGCCCGCGGTCTCGCCCGCGGTGGAGCCGTCGGTGCCGCTCTGCCCGGCCGCCTGTTGGCCGTTGTTCTGGGTGTCGGCCACCGACGTGACCGTGGCGGGCACGGTGAGGCCGGCCGACTCGATGTCGATCTGCACTTTCTGCCCGGATCTGATCAGGCCTTTCTGCTGTTCCTGCAGATAGCCGTCGACCACCAGTCGACCGGCCGATATCTTCATCGCCGCACCGTCGGCGGCGGAGCCCACCACCGCGGAGACCTGGGTGATGCGGGCGGGGAAGCTGCGGATGAACACCACTTCGCCGGAGGGCAGCATCGGCCCGGCCTTCTGCTTGACCTTGGTGAGGGCCTCGCGGGCCGTGGCGAGGTCCTCCGCGGCGCGGCTGACGCTCTTGCGCAGTGACCGGGTGTCCGCGCCCCCGGACGTGCGGTCGCCGCCGCCCGCGCCGGCGGCGCCGGGGACCGTCTTGCCGTCGGCCTGGTCGGCCGCCGAGAGGGTCGCGGAAGCCGAGGGGTCCGGTGCGGCCGTGGGCGCCGGGGCGGTCGGGGACCCCGTGGTGGCCGTCGCTTGGTGCAGGGCGTCCAGCGCGTCCTCGTGGGCGCGTTCCGCTGCCGTCACCGCGCTCTGCGCCGCCGATATCTGGTCGGCCTCGTCGGCGGACGCGGGCAGCGGGTCGTAGCCGATGGAGGCGTAGTAGGCGCTGAGGGCGCTCTTGGTGCCCGCTCCGAAGTGTCCCGCGCGGTCGTTCCCGGTGCGGTGTCCGAGTGCGCTCAGCGCTTGCTGGAGCTGCTTGACGTCGTCGCCCTCGGTGCCCGGCTTGAGGTCGCGGTAGACCGGTACGGAGCCCTTGAGCGCGAACACCGGGCGCCCGGAGACCTCCATCACGACCTGGCCGGCGGAGACGGTCTGCCCCTGGCGCATCGGCAGTTTGGTGACGACGGGGCGGCCGCCGTCCGCTGCGCCGGCGCCGGCCGGCGTCACGTCGACGGACTGTCCGGCGGTGACCGTGCCCCGCAGGATCACCGAGTCCTTCAGGACCCGGTTCTCGACGGGTGAGGTGAGGATGTCCGGAGAGGGGGCGCGTGCGTCGGCGGCGGCCTGCGCCGGGGACTTGATCAGCAGGGAGGCGCCGACGCCGGCCCCGGCGAGCAGCACCGCCGCCGCGGCGACGAGGGCCACCCAGCGCCGCCGCCTGGCCAGTACGGACGCGGTGTCGTCCGCGGCCGCCGGTATGTCACCGGTCGTCGTCATGTCACTCACCCGTGACCTGTGCGGCCAGCTTGACGTCGTGTTCGATGTCCTTCTTGACGGCGTCCAGCTGTTGCGCGTTCTTCTCGATGGCCTGCTTCTGGTAGGCGACGTCGACGGCGTTCCAGATCCCCGCCACGTTGTACTTCTCCATGCAGGTGGCGCTGGCCGTCGCCACCTTCTTCTCCTCGGCGCTCACGGTCGTGCCCGCCCACTTCGGGTCGCCGTCGGCCTTGATCGGCGTCGGGTAGTCGAAGCCTTCCTTCTTCATGCAGCCGGACCACTTGCCGAAGGCCGCCCTGACCCGCTTGTCCTCGGTCGACTTCTGGAAGCTGTCGATGTTGACGTCGACGGCGACGGGGGCGTCCTGGTAGTTGCCGAGCTTCTTCTTCGCCTCGCCGTAGCAGCCGCCCGCGGGGACCTTCTGGCCGTTGTAGTCCTGGCCGCCGGGACCGGACTTGACCGAGGGGTCGGTGGTGCCCCGGAGGACACCGAGCTGGGCCTGCGACAGGTTCGACCGGGAGGCGGTCCCCGCGTTCTTCGCCTTGGCCAGGTCGGAGGCGGTGTGCTGGCCGGGCACCTGGAACCCGTACTGGGCGGTGACGGCGGGGTCGAGTTTTCCGTAGCGGTACTGCGACAGGACGTACTTCGGGCCTTTCAGCTCCGTCGTGGGCTCGTGGAACTGGATGCCGAACCGCCGCATGCAGCGTTCGCGCAAGGTGTTCTCGGCCTTGCCGAGCGCGGCCGACTGCTCGTCGGTGAGGAGGTAGGCCTCGACCGGCACCGGCGTCTGCACCCGGGTGGTGATCCTGGGGGTGGACGAGACCTCGGGGGCGCCGTCGGACGCCACGGTCTTCTGCGGCGACGAACCGGAACAGCCGGTGGCGAGCGCGGCGGCCAGTACGGTCACCACGGCTGTGCCCTGGAGGGAGCGGGAGCTGAGCTGCTTCACGAGCGGCACTTCCTTGCTGATGAGAGGGCGTCTGCGGCCTGAGCATGAAGAAGGGCACTCCGCCCGATTCCGGCGAGCGGAGTGCCCGTGCACCGTGCGGAGAATCTCGTCCACGTCCTCAAGGACGCTTCGGGGCACGGTTCTTGTCACGCGGCTGTGCGGATGGGCTTGCTCAGAACCAGTCGCCGGACGCGTTGTTGTTCTTCATCGTGGAGTTCAGGTTCGCGAAGCCGCCCTTGGCGATGGCCTGCGAGGCGAAGCTGGCGTTGTAGTTCGAGTTGTAGTAGATGCGGATTCCGAGGTCGAAGTCCCAGTTGTCGACGGACGCGGCGTTGTTCTTGACCGCCTGTCCGGCGCCGTTTCCGCCGTTGGTGCTGGTGCTGGCGGAGAACTTGAGGCCGGCGTAGTCCGGGATCGCGTAGTACTGCTTGTACAGGGCGCCCGCGTTGTTGGAGTTGTAGTGCAGGCAGGCGTAGTCGACGCTGCAGGAGACGGCCGCGTTGGCCGGCGAAGCGAGGACGAGGCAGCCCGCGGTGGTCGCCAGAGCGACCGCGCCGGTGGTCGCCAGGTGCTTGAGTCTCATGAACTCCCTTTCGGTGTAGTCCAGTTGGACCGCAGTGGTCCGTCGTGACCCTAAGCCGGGTACAGATGTTCGACGAGTGAGTTCTTACGGTTGGGGCGCAAAACGACTCGCGCGGATCCGCCCGGCGCGGACGGTGGAGTTCCACGGATGCCCCCAGGTGACCGTCGGGAGGAACAGCACATTCCGGAACAAATATCGGTGCCATGGCCATGTTCTTTCACCGCAGAACGCGTCATACCGCGCGTATCGACAGCGTCAGCGCACGCGAAGGATGGCGGAATCTTGTACGCCACAGCGGCTCGGAACGCGTGCCTCGTCGAGGTCGGCGGGGAGCTGTCGACGGTCACCGGAGCCCGGCGGGGCCCGGGGAGCGGGCCGACGGGGGCGTTCCGAGGCTCGGCGGCGGGGCAGATGGACGCTGAGGGTGCAGGTTCTGCACCGATGACGTGGATGGGAGGTGACGGACATGGACTGGCAGTTGTTCGCCCAGCAGATGGCGACGATGGCTCGTGACCTGCTGGCCCAGTCCTCGGAGGCGGACACCCTCGAACGGGTCACGCAGTCCGCGACCGAGCTGGTCGAAGGGTGCGATGCGGCCGGCATCCTGCACCTGCACGGCACCCGGGTGCAGACCATCGCCCCCACCGACCAGCTCGTCCTGGACAGCCACCACCTGCAGGAACAGCTGCAGGAAGGCCCCTGCTTCGACGCCGCCCGCGACCGCGACACCACCCAGGTCTACCGGATCGCCGACCTCACCGCCCAGGACCGGCGCTGGCCCCGCTACGCACCCCAGGCCCGCGAACTGGGCATCGGCAGCATGATGGGCTTCCTGCTCTACACCGACAAAGAACAGCTCGGCGCGCTCAACCTGTACGCTCGCCGCCCCGCCGCGTTCACCCACGACAGCGAGACCGCCGGCTGGCTGCTGGCCTCCCACGCCGCCGTCGCCCTCTCCGGCGCCCGCGCCCAGACCCAGATGGACCAGGCCGTCGCCACCCGCCACACCATCGGCGAAGCCATGGGCATCCTGCGCGCCGCCTACCACCTCAGCGCGGAGCAGGCCTTCGACCTCCTGCGCCGCCGCTCCCAGCGGGAGAACACCAAACTCCGCGATGTCGCCCAGCTGGTGTGCGAACACGGCCGTCTACCCTGACCCACGCAGGACGACCGATGTCGCGATGACGCCGTTCGCCTGCGTCCAGCGCCCCGAGATGCTGGTCCACGTCCGGCTGGAGCGGGCGGCGGGCGCCAGGACGCGGGCCTCGAAAGTGCCGTTCAGTGAGAGCGTCACGGATGCCTCGTGAAAGTCCAGCCATGTCTGCCGGACGGGGAACCACGCTTTGTAGATGCTCTCCTTCGCGCTGAAGAGGACCGTGTCCAGGGCGGTGCCGGTGCGCGGAGCAAGGCGATCGAGCATGGCGCGTTCTTCGGTGCGGGCGACCGTCTCCAGTACGCCGCCGGGGAGGGGCTCGTGCGGTTCGGCGTCGATCCCGAGGGCGAGTACCCGGGCGCTGTCGGCCACCGCGGCCGCGTAATAGCCTGCGCAGTGCGTCATACTGCCGGCGATTCCGTCCGGCCAGATCGGCGCCCCGGCGACACCAGGAATCAAGGGGGCCGGACCATACCCCAGTTCCGCCAGTGCGTCCCGCGCGCACGCACGCACCGTGGCGAATTCCGTCCGCCTTTTCGCTCCTGCTCTACTGATCACCGATTCCTCCTCAGGGAAGAGGTCGATATCGGTGCGTGGTATCGACGTGTGATATTCGCGTACCTCAGGGCTGAGGATTTCTCGGAGCACTTCGGACTGCCTTTACGGAGTGCGCGTCCAAACTGTTGGTGACCGCGCGTTACGGTGTGTAGTCGACCTGGGTAAGTCGCGGACCATCCCGGTGCCGCCCTTGCCACCGAATCGCCGTTCGGGTTCCACTCATTGCGCACACTACAAAGCGGGTCGCGGGCAGCTCGAGGATCGGTCGCGGCCTCCTTTCCCCCACCCTCGTCTCCTGATCGTCCCGGCGATCTATTTTCTTGCGCGGAGGAAAGCCATGAATTCAGTGAGCAGTTCTTCTTCTCCGGCGGGCGCTGGGACAGGTCTTCCCGAGGCGCCGGTTCAGCCGAGGAGGCGGCCCGGTCCTGACGGGCGCCGCGGTGACGTCCTCACGACGCGGGTGGGGCTGCAGATGTCGCCCGATCTGTCCTTCGACGCGTGGCAGCGTGCGGGCAGCCAGCTCGCCGGCGTGCTCGACTCGTCCTCGTGGTGGCTGGGCGACTGGCTGGTCTACGGGAAGGACCACTACGCCGATCGCTACCAGATCGGCATTCGCGCCGCGGGCCTGAAGTACCAGACCCTGCGCAATTACGCCTGGGTGACCCGCCGCTTCGACATGCCACGGCGCCGGGCGGCCTTGACGTTCCAGCACCATGCCGAGGTGGCCTCGCTGCCCTTCGAGAAGCAGGACACGTGGCTCGATGACGCGGAGCGCAAGGGCTGGACGACGAAGCAGCTGCGCAACGCCATCAAAGCCGTCGACGACGGTGCGCTGCTGAAGGCGGCCCGGACCGACAGCGCGCGGCAGCTGGCGCTTCCCGGTGGCCGTATCGACTGGTGGCGTCAGGCCGCCGACCACTCAGGGGTCGACTTCGACAAGTGGGTCCTGTCCACGCTCGACAGCGCTGCGGGCCAGATCCTCGAGCACGGCGAATCCGTCCCGGCGTTGAGTGCGTGATCCGCTTCTTCCCCCGGCCGTCCCCCCGCGCACCCGCGGGGGGACGGCTTCGTCGTGGTCGGCGTGGGTCACGTGTGCACGGTGTGCGGCAGCTGCGCCATGAGCTGGGCCGTCTCGCGGTGCCGTCCGCACGGGTGGCCGGCGAAGGCGTCGTGGACGCGGTCACGGACGTGCGGCTGCTGTTCCTGGCTGAGTTTGAACATTCCCTCGGCGCCGGTCACCGTGATGCGGAACGCTCCGACACCGGGGAGGAGCTTGTGGAAGTACTCCTCGGATTCCGTCATGTCCCAGCCGGTGCCGAGGTCTTGCTCGAAGGATCGCACCGTCGCCTTGACGACCTCGAGGGTGTCTTCCGCGGACGTGATCTTCTCCACCGTGCCGTGTACGTGGACCGCGGTGAAGTCCCACGTCGGCGCGGCGGGCGTCTTCTCGTAGATCGTCGGGGAGACGTAGGCGTGGGGGCCGGCGAACACCAGGAGGACGGGCTGTCCGTCGCGGAGCGCGGCCCAGTGCGGGTTCTGCAGGTTCATGTGCCCCAGGAGGAGGCCGCCCGTCAGGTCCTCGCTCCACTCCCCGGTCATCCCGGGGTCGCGGATCACCGGCAGATGCGTCGCGAACGGTCCTTCGCCAGCGCCGCCGTTCGTGACGCACAGGGCCAGCGGATTGCGGCGCATCAGGTCCACCATCCATGAGCCGTCCGGCTCACGGTACTGCGGCGGGACAAACATTCGGTCTTCCCTTCGGTGATGATTGCTGGTCGTGCCGTCCCGTCAACGGGACAGCGGCCCACGGAAGAGGTTTATCGATTTCAGGTGTCGTTCCCTGAGTTCTTCGTCCTGTATTCCGTGTCCGTCTTCGGGTGCCAGACACAGCACGCCTACTTTTCCGCTGTGTTCATTGCGGTGCACGGAGCGCGCGGCCTCTCCGGTCTCCTGCAGGGGGAATACGGTGGAGAGCGTGGGGTGCACCATGCCGCGTGCGATGAGGCGGTTCGCTTCCCAGGCCTCTCGGTAATTCGCGAAGTGCGTTCCCACAATACGCTTGAGGTTCATCCAGAGATAGCGGTTGTCGAACTCGTGCTGGTACCCGGACGTGGACGCGCAGGTGACCACCGTCCCGCCGCGACGCGCCACGTAGACGCTGGCGCCGAACGTCTCTCTTCCTGGGTGTTCCAGGACGATGTCGGGGTCCTCGCCGCCGGTGAGTTCCCTGATCCTGGCGCCGAAGCGCCGCCACTCGGCGGGATCCTGGGTCCGCTCGTCCTTCCAGAAGCTGTAACCCTCCTCGGCCCGGTTGATGACCAGTTCGGCGCCCATGGCCCTGGCCAGGTCGGCCTTCTCCTGGCTGGACACGACACACACGGGGACCGCCCCGCCGTTCAGGGCCAGTTGGGTGGCGTAGGAGCCCAGACCGCCGCCGGCGCCCCAGATCAGGACGACGTCGCCCTGCTTCATCGCGGCTCCGTTGCGGGAGACGAGCTGGCGGTAGGCGGTGGAGTTGACCAGGCCCGACGCGGCGGCCTCCTCCCATGTCAGGTGGGCCGGCTTGGGCATCAGCTGGTTCGTCTTGACGAGGGCCAGCTCCGCGAGGCCGCCGTAGTTCGTCTCGAAGCCCCAGATGCGCTGCGCCGGGTCCAGCATCGTGTCGCCGTGGCCGTCGGGGGACTCCAGCTCCACCGACAGGCAGTGCGCGACCACCCGGTCCCCCGGCTTCCAGTTGCTGACGCCGGGGCCGGTGCGCAGGACCACGCCGGACAGGTCGGAGCCGAGGACGTGGAAGGGCTGGTCGTGACGGTGCGCTCCGGGGACCGAACGGGCGTACCGTTCCAGGAACTTGAACGTGGGGAGCGGTTCGAACAGCGCGCTCCACACGGTGTTGTAGTTGATGGCGCTGGCCATGACCGCGACCAGTGCCTCGCCGGGTCCGGGTTCGGGGGTCGGCACGTCCTGGATGTGGACCGATTTGCTCGGGTCCTTCTCGGACGTCGCCATGCCGGCGAACATGGTCGTCTCCTGCTTCAGCACGACCGCGCCACGGTAGGAGTCCGGTACGGCGAGCGCAGCGAAGTCCTTCTCCTGCGCGCTGTCGGACAGCACGGCGCTGACTATCTCTTTCATACTGATCCCTCGTCAGGTCTGGGCGGTCGGTCTGGTGGGAGAGGCGTGCGGGAAGCCGCGGAGATCCGGCCCCGGCCGGTTCACAGGGGCATGTTTCCTCGCTCCGTGCGGGTCAGGTCGCGCTTGCTGCGCAGCATGCGCAGGGCCCGTGCCACGTGGCTGCGGGTGGACGAGGGCTGGATGACGGCGTCGATGTAGCCGCGGTCGGCGGCGACGTAGGGGTTGCACAGCCGGTCCTCGTAGTCGCGGCGCAGTTCCTCGCGTACCGCGTCGACGTCGCCGCCGGCGGCCTGTACGGCGGCGAGCTTCTTGCGGTGGACGATGTTGGTGGCGCCCTCCGCGCCCATGACCGCGATCTCGGCGGCCGGCCAGGCCAGGTTGACGTCCGCGCCCAGGTGCTTGGAGCCCAGTACGTCGTAGCCGGCGCCGTAGGCCTTGCGGGTGATGACCGTGACCAGGGGGACGGTGGCTTCGGCGTAGGCGTAGATGAGTTTGGCGCCCCGGCGGATGATGCCGGTCCACTCCTGTTCGGTGCCGGGCAGGAACCCGGGGACGTCGACGAAGGTGAGCACCGGGACGTTGAAGGAGTTGCAGGTGCGGACGAAGCGGGCGGCCTTCTCCGAGGCGTTGATGTCCAGGCAGCCGGCGAGGTGCAGCGGCTGGCTGGCGACGATGCCGACCGAGGCGCCCTCGATCCGGCTGAAGCCGACGACGATGTTCGGAGCGTAGGCCTCCTGGACCTCGACGAGTCCGATGTCATCGACGACCTGTTCGATGACGTCACGCATGTCGTACGGCTGCGTCGGTGACGTCGGGACGATGCGGTCGAGCTCGGGGCGGCGGTCGGCGTCCGAGTCGACCGCGATGTCGGTCAGCGCGTCGGTGGGGTATTCGGGAGGGAAGGTGGCGTTGTTGTCGGGCAGGAACGAGAGCAGGTCCTTGACATAGTCGATGGCGTCCTGCTCGTCGGCCGCCAGATAGTGGGCGTTGCCGGACACGGAAGCATGAGTGCGGGCGCCCCCCAGTTCCTCCACTCCGATTTCTTCACCGGTCACCGCCTTGACGACTTCCGGGCCGGTGATGAACATGTGCGACGCTCGATCGACCATGACCACGAAGTCGGTGAGCGCGGGGGAATAGGCGGCTCCGCCGGCACAGTATCCCATGATGAGGGATATCTGCGGGATGACTCCGGACGCTTTCACATTCCGGTGGAATATCTCGGCGTACAGCGCCTGCGACACCACACCTTCCTGGATTCTGGCGCCCGCGCCGTCGTTGATCCCGATGATCGGCCGGCCGGTCTTGAGGGCCAGGTCCATGATCTTGAGGATGCGGCGCGCGTGCACCTCGCCCAGGGAACCGCCCATGAACGTGGCGTCCTGGCTGAAGACGCAGACGGGGCGCCGGTCGATCGTGCCGTATCCGGTCACGACCCCGTCGCCGTAGTGTTCGCCGCGGCCGGCATCGGCGCCGTCGGCCGATCCGCTCAGCGCGTCCAGCTCGACGAAGGAGCCCGGATCCAAGAGTAGTTCCACCCGGCGCCGCGCACTGAGTTTCCCTTTGACATGCTGCTTGTGCGCAGATTGTTCGGCCTGCTCGATCACGACCCCTTGACGTCGCTGAAGCTCCTTGACAGCGTTTTCCCGTTCGCGCACGTCCATGAATGTCCACCCTCGGCCAGAAACCCGGGAACCAACGAATCAGTGATGCCCCGACACGCGGAAGACTCTATTGCCAAGGGTCTCGGAAGACAGTTGATCCAAGCCCCTGAGCGGTGGTGCGGCGACGGGTGAATTGAATATCCGGAAATGCTTTGCCGTAAAGAGGCCCGTGGCGTACGTGTCCTGCCGCCAGGACACGGGTGGCGTCGCTCGTGACGTCACCGCGACCGGACAGTGACGTCACTTTGCTTGCGGTGACGTCATCGGTGACGCTACGGTGACGTCATGGACCTCGCACCGCACGTCACGAACCTCAGCAGAGCGCTCGCCGCGGCCGGCACCGCCGGCGGCAAGGAGGCCGAGGCCTTCCTCGAGCGCTTCGCGATCCCCCTGGAGTCGGCGATCCGGCTCACTCTCTTGGAGGTGGTCTCGCAAGCCGCAGAGGAGATCAGCGCGGAGCTGCCCGCCGGATCCGTCGATGTCCGCCTGCAGGGCAGCAACCCGCGCTTGAAGGTGACGGCGGAGTCGGCGGCGCAGCAGGCCCCGGCGCCGCACGACAGCGACAGCGCTCCCCTGGCCACCGACGAGGGCCCGCTCTCCCGCATCACGGTCCGGATGCCGGAGCGGCTCAAGCAGCACGTCGACGAAGCAGCGGGTGAGGAGGGCGTCTCGGCCAACGCCTGGCTGGTGCGGGCGGCGGCTGCCGCCGTGCAGTCCGCCCGCCGCGGCGGCGGGGGCCGCGGCCTGCGGGTCGACCAGCGCCACCAGGGCTGGATCCGCTGAGCCCGCACCAGAGCACCGCCCCGCACCCCCCGACCGCTTCCTCACCCACCCCCACGCAGAAGGGCCTTGTCATGCCTACTTTCGAAACCCCCTCTCCCGTCTCCGTCGACCTCGACCTCGTCGCCGCCGAGATCGACATCACCAGCAGCGACCGCGCCGACACCGTCGTGACGGTCCGCCCGGGAAGCGAGAGCGAGGCGAGCGCGCGGGCCGCCGAGCAGACGACGGTCCAGTACCGGGGCGGCAAGCTGGCGATCAGGACGCCGAAGCCGCGGCGCGGCCTGTTCACCCGCAGCCGCCCGGCCGAGGACGAGAAGGACTCGACCATCGTCGTCACCATCGAGCTGCCGTCGGGTTCCGACCTGTCGGGAGAGGCCGCTCTCGGATACCTCGCCGCCCAAGGCCGCCTCGGTGACTGCCACTTCAAGTCCGCGTGTGGGAACGTGCGCCTTGAGGAAGCCGCCTCACTGCGCATCGAGGCCGCCCTCGGCGATGTCTACGTGGGCCGGGTCACCGGCGCGGCGGAGATCACCACGACGCAGGGCAACCTGAAGGTCGACGTCATCGGCGGCGCCGCCCGCATCAAGAACCTCAGCGGCACCACGGCGCTCGGTGACGTCACCGGTGATCTGCGCGTCACGGCGACGAACGGCGAGGTCTCCGTCGGCCGGGTGTTCGCCGATGTGGAGGCGAAGAACACCAACGGCGACATCTACCTCGGTCAGGTCGCGGGCGGGGAGATCGTCCTGGAGACCACCCGGGGCTCGATCGGCGTGGGCATCCCCGAGGGCGTCGCGGCGCACCTGGACGCGCGCAGCCTCCTCGGCGGCATCTACAACGCGCTCCAGGACAGCGCCGCCCCGACGGAGCCGGGCGCCACCGTACGGCTGCGTACGCGCACCGTCATGGGCGAGATCAAGATCCACCGCGCCTGACCATCACCCACCGAGCAAGAAGTCAGGAAGGAGGGGGCGTGACAACTCCCCCATCGGCCATCACCGTCACGGGCCTGAGCAAGTCGTACGGCGACAAGGTAGTTCTCGACGGCATCGATCTGGAGGTGGCCGCGGGGTCGATCTTCTCGCTGCTCGGCCCCAACGGGGCGGGCAAGACCACCACGGTGGAGATCCTGACCACGCTCATCAACGCGGACTCCGGTGAGATCCGGGTGGCCGGCCGGGACGTCGTGCGCGAGCCGGACGCGGTGCGCGGCGCCATCAGTGTCACCGGCCAGTTCTCCTCGGTGGACAACCTGCTCACGGGCAGGGAGAACCTCATCATGATGGCCGACCTGCACCACCTGGGCCGCCGGGAGGCGAGGCGCAGGGCCGATGAGCTTCTCGAGCAGTTCGACCTCGCCGACGTGGGGTCCCAGCGCGCCCTCGCCTACTCGGGTGGCATGCGGCGCCGGCTCGACCTGGCCATGACCCTGGTGCGACGGCCGGCCGTCATCTTCCTGGACGAGCCGACGACGGGGCTCGACCCGCGCAGCCGGCACGCCATGTGGGACGTCATCAGGAACCTGGTCTCGGAGGGCGTCACCATCTTCTTGACGACGCAGTACCTGGAGGAGGCCGATCAGCTGGCGGACCTCATCGCGGTGCTCGACCAGGGGCGGCTGGTGGCGCAGGGGACGGCCGCCGAACTCAAGCGGCGCATCCCGGGCAGCTACGTGCGTCTGGAGTTCGCCGAGCCGCGCCACCTGGAGCGGGCCCTGGGCGCGCTCGACGGGGCCCGCCCGGACGGCACCGCGCTCGCGCTGCAGGTCCCGGGCGACGGCAGTGTCGGGGCACTGCGCACGCTGCTCGAGCGCCTGGACGTGACCGGGGTCGAGGTGGCCGAACTGACGGTCCACACCCCCGATCTCGACGATGTGTTCCTCGCCCTGACCACCGCCCCGCGCCGCCAGAAGGAGACCGTCCGATGAGCACCCTCAGCTACTCCGTGAGCGACTCGATGACGATGCTGCGCCGCAGCCTGCGGCACGGCATCCGGTTCCCCGCCATGCTGATCTCCAGCCTGGTGACACCGGTCGTGCTGCTGCTGATGTTCGTCTACATCTTCGGCGGGGCCCTGGGCGCCGGGGTCGGCGGCGCGAGCGGCGGCCGCACCGAGTACCTCAACTACATCGCGCCCTCGATGGTCCTGCTGACGGTCTGCTACGGCGGCGGCAGCACGGCGGTGACGGTCAGCGTCGACCTGACCGAGGGCGTCATCAAACGCTTCCGGACGATGGCCATCTCCCGCGGCGCGGTGCTGACCGGACATGTGCTGGGCGGGTTCCTGCGGACCATGGCCACCGTGACGCTGGTGCTCGCGGTCGCCCTCGCCATGGGATTCCGTCCCACGGCCACGCCGGGCGAGTGGGCCGCCGCCGTCGGCGTGCTCGCGCTGCTCAGCTTCGCGCTGACCTGGCTGATGATCGCGTTCGGCTCGGCCGCGAAGAACCCCGGCAGCGCCAACACCGCTGCCATGCCCCTGCAGATCCTGCCGCTGGTCAGCAGTGCCTTCGTGCCGACGGAGTCGATGCCGGCCGGGGTGCGCTGGTTCGCCGAGTACCAGCCCTTCACGCCGGTCATCGACACGCTGCGCGGCCTGATGCTGGGCAGCCCCATCGGCAACAGCGCCGCCATCGCGATCGGCTGGCTCGCCGGCATCACGGTGATCGGCTTCGTCTGGGCCCGTGCCGCGTTCCATGCGCGCGGACGCTGACGCCGTCACCGCAGGCACCGCCGTAGGAGAGCCACCGCTGCGTCGTCAGGGCAGCGGTGGCTTTCGTGTGCTCCGAGCCGGGGGCCGGTAGGGACCCCGGGGGGTCCTGAACGGCTGCGGTGACGGCGGGGGTTGGCGCCCTGGGCCGGGGGCGGGCGGGCCGCCACGGAGTGCAGCCGCTCGCGTGCCCGGTTCCGGGCGGGCCGCCCGGCTCCGGGCATGCGAGCGGCCCCGCAGATCGCTGAGGGACGATCTGCGGGGCCGCTCTTGGGACCGCGGGGAACTACCGGGGGATGGGGTGCTCCCGTGCGGTCTGCCGGGGTGGGCGGTGGACCGTCATCCCCGGTCCCAGGTGACCGGCAGGCTCCACAGTCCGTAGAAGGCGACCTCGTCGCGCACCGAGACGTCCTCGGGCGCGACGGCCAGGCGCAGCGTCGGGAAGCGACGGGCCAGGGCGGGGAAGGCCACGTGCAGCTCGACGCGGGCCAGCTGCTGCGCGACGCACTGGTGGATGCCGTGGCCGAACGAGACGTGGCCGCGCGCGGAGCGGGTGAGGTCGAGGTCGTCGGGCGCGCCGAACTTGTCGGCGTCGCGGTTGGCGGCGGCGGTGGACAGGGTGACCATCTCCCCCGCCTTGATGACGTGACCGTCGATCTCCACGTCCTCCAGCGCGGTGCGCTGCAGGAACGGGAGCACCGTGGTGTAGCGGAGCAGTTCCTCGACGGCGCGGGCGACCGCCTCGTCGTCCTCGGCCTTGCCGAGCAGGGCGTACTGCTCGGGGTTGTTGAGCAGCGCGAAGACGCCGAGGGCGAGGGTGCCGGCGACCGTGTCCAGGCCCGCGCCGAGCAGGGTGAGGCCGAGGTTGATGATCTCGTCGTCGTTGAAGTCGCTGGTGGCGAGTCCGCTGAACAGGTCGTCGGTGGGGTTCTCGCGCTTGGCGAGCATCAGCTCGCTCATGAACCCGCGGACCGCCAGGAACGCCTTGGTCTGCTCCTCGACGGACGCCTTCTCGCGGCCCAGCGCGTGCATGTGGTCGACGAGGTCGGTGAACGCCTGCCGGTCGTCGTAGCTGATGCCGAGCAGTTCGGCGATGACGACACCGGGGATGCGGCGGGTGAAGGCGTCGACCAGCTCGACCGTGCCCTCCTGCTGCTCCATGGCGTCGAGGCACTCGGTGGTGATCTCCTCGATGCGGTCGGTCAGCTGCCGCATCCGGCGCACGGTGAACTGGCCGGTGAGCTGACGCCGGTAGCGGGTGTGGTCCGGGGGGTCCATGAGGGCGAGGAAGCCGGGCGGCGCCGGCGGCGGGTTCTCCATCGCGGGGGCGCCGGGGATGGGCGCGCGGTGGTGGTTGCTGCCGCTGCTGAAGCGGGGGTCGGCGAGGACCTGCCGGGTGAGGGCGTGGCTGGTCACCAGCCAGCCGTCCACGTCGCCCGAGTAGTGGATGCGGCTCAGGGGCGTCTTCTCGCGTATCTCGGCCAGCTGTACGGGAGGGTCGTAGGGGCAGCCACTGGCGCGTTCGCTGGGCAGCCAGATCGCCTCTGGGAGTACCTCGGTCATATGAATCTCCCTCGCAACATCCACACTCGTAGAAAAGATCTGATACTCCGGGGAGCGGAAGGCTCCAGCATTCCGGGGTATTCCGATTGCCCGGTGCTCCGTCTCGGATCGCTTGCCGGAGCGGGCGGTTCCCACTTCATCGCAGCACCCTGCGCGCCAGATTTTTCGGCCGCCGCCTCGGAAACAATCGGAATACCCCGACCCTTCTCGTGAAAGGGGGGTTGGGTGCTGCACCGAACTATAGGAGGGAGCGACGGCAAGGGGTAGGCCGCAGCCTGCTCCGGCCGTCCGGTGTCCCGGCGACAGGACACCGTTGCCCAAATCCGTTGTGAGGCGGGTATGTTCGGCTCGGTTCTTCGCCAGGCAATAGGCGGTACCCACCAGAAATCGCAGAAGGATGGTCCCATGCCGTCTTCCACGAATGACGACGCAGCCCGGCCGCTCTCCGTGGCCGAACTGGAACGCGCCACGGTCGATTGGCTCCGCACGGAGCTCGAGGACGCCGATATCTCCGCATCGGACAACTTCCTCGATGTCGGCGGTCATTCGCTCGCGTTCGCCCGGCTCAACAAATTCCTCGCTGATTCGTTCGCGGTGAACCTGGACATGAAGGTCGCCTACGACGAGCCCCTGTCCACCGCCGTGGCCAAGGCGCAACCGGTCCAGTCACACGCATAGTCGAAGCAAGGAAGGCACAGCATGGCAACCAGCATCGAGCAGAGCACCCTGTCTCTGTCCGAGGACGAGCTCGCGTTCTTCCACAAGAACGGCTATATCGGGCCGATCACCGTCTACACCCCCGAGGAGATGGACCAGCTGTGGAAGCAGGTCCACCGGGAGACCCTGGACCGCAGCCACGCCGCGTATCCGGAGGTCGACGCGAGCGTCGGCGCGCCGAACATCTTCAACTACGACCGGCACCTGGACATCGACCTGCTGGCGGAGCACGTCTGCAACCAGAAGATCGTGGACCGCGTGGCGTCGATCCTCGGCCCCGATCTGCTCTGCTGGCGCTCGGAGTTCTTCCCCAAGTACCCCGGCGACGAGGGCACCGACTGGCACCAGGCGGACACGTTCGCCAACGCCAGCGGCAAGCCCCAGCTGCTGTGGCCCGGTGAGTCGCCGGAGGACTTCGGCGCCGGCACCATCACGGTGTGGACCGCGTTCACCGACTCCACCCGCGAGAACGGCTGCCTGCAGATCATCCCGGGCACCCAGAACAAGATGAACTACGACGAGACCAAGCAGATGGAGTTCGACGAGGGGCGTATCAACGCGGAGGTCAAGGACGGCGTCCCGCGCGGCTTCTTCGGCTACGACTACCGCCAGCTGCAGGTCGACCCCGGCTGGAAGCCCAACGAGGAGGACGCCTACTCGCTGGTCATGGAGCGCGGCCAGTGCGTCATCTTCTGGTCGACGCTCATGCACGCCTCCCTGCCCAACATCAGCACGGGCAAGGACTACCGCATGGGTTTCGCCACCCGCTACGTGCCCACCAAGGTGCGGGTGTACCCGGACACGGACCGGATCGAGGAGTACGGCGGCAGCATCTCGCTGGACAAGTGGGGTGCCGTGCTCGCCCGCGGAGCCGACGGCCACGGTCACAACAAGATCGTCACCGAGACCCTCCGCGGGGCCCCGATCCGTACCGTCGCGGCACGCTGACGGCCTCTCGCCGAGCAAGGACTGGTGGTGCGGGCTCGATGGGGGCCGAACCGGACAGACCCGTGATCGCGCTCGTTCCGCCGTCGTGCTGCGGCGCCGGCTACTTCCGCAGGCTGCGGCGCGCCCTGCCGGACGACGTCGGCGTCAGGGCCCTGGAACTTCCCGGGCACGGGCGCCGGCACGCGCAGGACTTCGTGACGAGCGCCCCCGCGGTCGTGGCGGACGCGCTGGCGCAACTCGGCGGCCGGGTCGACGTCGTCTACGGCGAGAGCCTCGGCGCCTACGTCGCCCTCGGCCTGGTGGCTGCTCTGGGCGACGGGCCGGGGACCTCTCTGGTCGCCGCTTCGAACGTGCCGCCTGCCCGGCAGCGCGCCGTGACCGCACAGGACGTCGCGACGCCGTCGGCGGCGGCGGCGACCCTGGCCGCCATGGGTGGTGTGCTGCCCGACGAGGTCCTCGGCGACCCGGCGCTGCTCGCGCAGGTCTTCCCGGTGATCCGGGCCGATCTGCTGCTGTCGCGCTCCCTCGTCGCCGCTGTCGCCGCGACGGCGGTGGCGGGGGATCTGACGGTGGTGGCCGGTGAGGACGACCGCGCCCTGTCCGGACTGGCCGGGTGGGCCCGGCACACGACGGGGCGTTGCTCGTTCGAGCTGCTGCCCGGCGGCCACCTGCTGTCCCAGAGCAATCCCACCGCTGTCGCCGGTGTCCTGCTGTCCGTCCTGTCGGGGCGCTGAGCCGGCGGGTCCGCACCGGCCGGCCGACACCTTGGAGTTCAGACACCGTGACACTTGCCGCCGGGCCCGTACCCGGCCTGTCCGACCATCAGATGCTGGTTTTCCTGTTGCAGCTGAGCCTGCTCATCGCGGTCGCCACCCTGCTGGGCAGGGTGGCCGTGCGCCTGCACATGCCGCCGGTGGTGGGCGAGCTGGCCAGCGGTGTGCTCCTGGGCCCCTCCCTGTTCGGCGCCGTGGCCCCGGGACTGTCCGGGTGGCTGCTGCCCCGCGACGCGGAACAGATGCATCTGCTGAACGCGGTCTCCCAGCTGGGGGTCCTGTTGCTGGTGGCCATCACCGGTGCCCACATCGACCTGGGGCTGCTGCGCCGCAAGCGCCACACCATCGGCCTGGTCAGCGTCGGGAGCGTCCTGCTGCCGCTGGCCCTCGGTTTCGCGCTGGGCCTGCTGCTGCCGGCCTCGCTGTCCGGCGGCGCGGGCGGTGACATGACCTTCGCCCTGTTCATCGGGGTGGCCGTGGCGGTGAGCGCCCTGCCGGTGATCGCCAAGACGCTGCTCGACATGGGTCTGCTGCACCGCAACGTGGGCCAGATGATCGTCGGCTCGGCGGCGGTCAGCGACATCGTCGGCTGGCTGCTGCTGTCGGTCGTCTCCGCGATGGCGACGCACGGCCTGCGCACGGGGGTGATCGTCGAGTCGGTCGGCTACCTCCTCATCGTCCTCGCCGCCACCGTCTGGGTCCTGCGCCCGCTGGCCGCCCGGGTGCTGCCGCCGCTGCAGGACGCGCAGCCCGGGCTCGGCCTGTCCGCCATCGTCGTCATGATCCTGCTGGCCGCCGCGGGCACCCACGCGCTGGGCATGGAGCCGATCCTCGGCGCGTTCCTGTGCGGCATCGTGGTGAGCTCCCTCGGCGCGTCGAGCCGCCGGTCCCTGGACTCCGTGCGGTCCTTCGTCATGGCGACACTGGCGCCGCTCTTCCTCGCCGCGGCCGGGCTCCAGGTGGATCTGACGACCCTGGCCCGCCCCTCCGTGCTGCTCGCCGCGGTGCTGACGCTCGCCGTGGCCATCGGAGCCAAGTTCGCCGGCGGCTACCTGGGGGCCCGGGCCGGGCGGCTGAGCCACACCGAGTCCCTCGCCATCGGCGCCGGGCTCAACGCGCGCGGCCTGGTGGAGATCGTGCTGGCCTCGGTGGGGCTGCGCCTCGGCGTCCTGAACACCGCCTCGTACACCGTGATCGTGCTGGTGGCCGTCGTGACCTCGGTCATGGCACCACCCGTCCTGCGGCGCACCACGAACCGCATCGCCACCACCCCGGCCGAGCTCGAACGCGAACGCGAGTTCACCGCGCCTCTCGTGCGGGCCGGCTGATGTCCCCCGGCATTCACCGAACGGAGTTCTTCGTCATGTCCCCTGCCCCATCTGCCGCACGGAGCGGTCCCAGGTCCCGGCTGCGGCACCTGCGAGCCGGGCTGCTCGCGATGTGCCTCGCCGCCGTCACCGTCCTCGGCGCCTCCGGCCCGGCCGACGCCGTCACCGGCGCGGCGAGCGACCACCGTGCGATCGTGGACGTGCCCGGCGCCGCCACCCTGTCCGCGGCGGGCCGGCAGGAGGCCCTGCTCGCCCACTGGACCCCCGAGCGCATCTCCGAGGCGCTGGCCAACGAGGCGGGAGCGGAGGCCCGTTCGCTGCCCCGGCAGCAGGGGGCGGCGGTGGAGGGGCCGCACTCCACCGCGGTCGGCAAGCTCGTCTTCGAGCACGCCAACGGCAAGGCCGACGCCTGTACCGGCACCGTCGTCGACAGCGACTCCGAGGTGCTGGTGCTGACGGCGGCGCACTGTCTGCACGACGGACCCGGCGGCGACTGGACCAAGAACCAGGTCTTCTACCCGGGCTTCCACG
The DNA here is from genome assembly GCF_044465085.1 of Streptomyces sp. NPDC049813. Taxonomy (NCBI): domain Bacteria; kingdom Bacillati; phylum Actinomycetota; class Actinomycetes; order Kitasatosporales; family Streptomycetaceae; genus Streptomyces; species Streptomyces sp. NPDC049813. Next base: position 27,486 of record NZ_JBITLI010000025.1, read on the forward strand.
ACGGCAGCGCGCCCTATGGCGGTTTCACCGCATGGAACATCGCCACCTCCTCCCAGTGGGACATCGGCACCAAGGCCGACTACGAGCACGACTACGGCATGCTCGTGGTGAACGACAACGCGAGCGGTGAGACCGCGCTGGAGGCGGCCGGCGGCTACCAGATGGCCTCCGACATGCGCGCCGGCGAGCAGGTGTCGCTCATCGGTTACTCCGGCCCGCCCTTCGACGGCAATCATCAGGAGTTCTGCCAGGACCTGGTGGAGCCCACCGTGCCGCCGCTGAACATGTGGCAGGTGGAGTGCCCGAACATGACGCCGGGTTCCAGCGGCGGGCCGTGGCTCCTGGACTACGACTACGACACCGGCACCGGCTACATCGGCGGTCTGAACAGCATCAATGACACCGGTGACTTCATGGCCTCGCCCCGCTTCGACTCCGACATGCAGGCGTTCTACGCTCTGATGGAACAGATCGGCGACGCCCGGCCCTGACCGGGCCCGGGGCGAGGGCGGGAGGCGGAGCGGCAGCCCATGACCCCTGCGGATCCGTGGCCGCACAGCCGGCCGGCGACCCATCCCGACGGCGGCTGGGGGGCGCTGCGCCCCCCGCTGCCCGCCCCACCGCTCGACGCCGCCACAGCGCAGTGTGACGAGGACTCAGTTCCCGTCACACTGCGCTCACTTGTGCTGCCCGGCGGATCGCGGGCGGCGGCGGCCGTGCCCCGTGCGGGCCTGCTCTCGCTCCTCGCGCGGGCGCTCGGCGCCCGGCCCGCCGACCTCGTCGTCGACGACGGGCCGTGCGCGCACTGCGGCCGGCTCCACGCCGCGGCCGCGACGTCCCCGGCGGGGGCGGAAAGGTACTTCGCCACCGTCCGGCACGCGGATCGCGTCCTGTACGCCGTGTGCCCGTTCCCGGTCGGTCTGGCGCTCGCCGTGCGCGGGACGGAGCCTGCGCGCCCGGCCCGCAAGTCGGCCCGGCTCGCCGCCCAGCAGGGGGCGGTCGCCCGCGGCCGGTGCGTGCGGCCCCGGGACGGCTCGGTGGAGTACGTGGTGCGCTACGTCGAGGCGCAGGCCGTGCCGGACTGCGTCGTCGCCGTGGTCTGGGAAGTACCGCACGCCCCGGGGACGTGAGCCGCGCACCGCACGGGCGAAGGCCCTCACCCCCGCTCGTGGGGGTGAGGGCCTTCGCCCGTGCGGACGGTCAGTGTCCCTGGAGCGCCTCCCCGATGACCGCGGCGATCCTCGCGGCCGGTTCCGGCAGGTGCATCGCGTGGTGGCTGCACTCGATCTCGTACTCCTGGATCCCGCCGAGGACGTACGGCTTCCAGTGCTCGGCGATGGCCTCGGGCGAGTCCACCGTGGCGCTGAAGAACAGCGCCTCGCCGCGGAAGACGGGCGAGGTGAACCGGCGCATCAGCGCGAGGTGCTCGATCTGGATCCCGGTCATGCGGTCCACGAGCGCCTCGTGGTCGGCCATCGCGACGTACGCCTCGAACATGCTGCGGACCTCGGCCTCAGGGGCGTCCTTGCTGGCCGCGAAGAACGTGCTCGGCGCGCAGTCCAGCAGGGCCAGCAGGCCCACCTCGTGTCCGCGCCGCTGCAGTTCGCCGGCGACCGCGTGGGCCAGGGTGCCGCCGAACGACCAGCCGGCCAGGTTAAAGGGGCCCTGGGGCTGCACGGCGAGCAGCTGGTCCGTGTAGTCCGCGACCATCTCCTCGACGGACCCGGGCAGCGGGGTGGCTCCGTCCAGGCCCCGGGCCTGGATGCCGTAGCTCGGCCGGTCGGCCGGCAGGTGCGGGGCGAAGCCCATGTAGCACCAGCTCAGGCCGCCGCCCGGGTGGAACCACCACACCGGCGGCTGCGCGCCGCCGGTCCTGAGCGGCAGCACCACCGCGTACGGGTCGACGGACTGCCCGGCGTCGACGCCGGAGTCGAGCCGTCGCGCCAGGCCGGCGACGGTCGGGGTCTCGAAGACCGCGCGCAGCGGCAGCCGCACCCCGAGCAGCATCAGGATCCGGTTGGTGACCCTCGTGACCAGCAGCGAGTCTCCGCCGAGGTCGAAGAAGGAGTCGTCGAGGCCCACCCGCTCGACGCCGAGCGTCTCGGCGAACAGGCCGCACAGCACGCTCTCCTGGGGGGTGCGCGGGGCCCGGTGGACGGCGGTGGCCAGGGCCGGCTCCGGCAGCGCCGCGCGGTCGAGCTTGCCGTTGGGGGCGAGCGGCAGGCGGTCCAGGACGACGAACGCGCTCGGCACCATGTAGTCGGGCAGCCGGCCGGTCAGTTCCTCGCGCAGCAGCTCCGCGGTCACCTCCTCGCGCGGGCCGTGCGCGGTGACGTAGGCGACCAGGTGCCGTCCGGTGCCGTGGCCGTCGCGGGCGACGACGACGGCCTGGGAGACCGCGGCGCAGGCCGTCAGGGCGGCCTCGACCTCTCCGGGCTCGATGCGGAAGCCGCGGATCTTGACCTGGTGGTCGCTGCGTCCGGCGTACTCCAGCTGTCCGTCGGCGGTCCAGCGGGCCAGGTCGCCGGTGCGGTACATGCGGGTGCCCGGCGCCCCGTGGGGGTCCGCGACGAACCGCTCGGCGGTGAGCGCGCCCCGGCCGTGGTAGCCGCGGCCCAGGCACGCCCCTGCCACGTACAGCTCGCCGACGACGCCCACCGGGACGGGTGCGAGGCCCGCGTTGAGGACGTAGGTCCGCACGCCGCCGAGCGGGGCTCCGATGGGGGCGCCCGGTCCGGTGCCGGTGCTCGCCCCGGCCCCGGACCACAGCGTCGCGTAGAACGACTCGCTCTGCCCGTAGGCGTTGACGATCCGGGCGTTCGGCAGCCGCTGCGCGATCCGGCGCACGAGGGTGTCCGGGAGCGCCTCGCCGGCGAAGACGAGCGTGCGGGCGTCGATGTCGGTCCGCTGTTCCAGGAGTTCCGCGAAGACGGAGGGAACGGTGCTGACGACGTCGGCGCCGCGGCCCGCGCCCTCGGCGAGGACCAGGGCGTCACGTACCAGCTCGATGGCGGCGCCGGTGGTCAGCGCCGTGAACATCTCGAACACGGAGACGTCGAAGTTGACGGAGGTCCCGGCCAGCATGCGCTGTCCGGGCCCGACCGCCAGCGCCGCGGCGAGTTGCGCGACGCCGTTGGTCACGTTGCCGTGGGTGATCGCGACACCCTTCGGGGTGCCGGTCGAGCCGGAGGTGTACATCACGTACGCGGTGTTGTCCGGGCGCGGCACCGCGGCGGCCGCCGGTGTGGGCTCGGTGTCCTCGTCGAGGACGGTGTCGAGGTGGATGCGCGGGACGTCGCTGTGCGGGAGCACCGTCTCGGTCGCGGCGTCGGTCAGGACCCACCGGGGCCGGGCCTGGGACAGGACGTGGGCCAGTCTGTCGCTGGGGTAGGCCGGGTCGATGGGCAGGTACGCGCCGCCCGCCTTGAGCACGCCGAGCAGCGCGGCCACCAGGTGCGGTGTGCGGGGCAGGGCGACCGCCACGATCGTCTCGGGTCGCACGCCCCTGCGCACGAGGGCGCCGGCCACCCGGTCCGCCATCGTGTCGAGTTCCCGGTAGGTCAGGGCCGTGTCCTGGTGGACCAGGGCGACGGCGTCCGGGCGCTCGGCCACCTGTCGGGCGAAGGCGGCCGGGATCGTGGTCAGGGCCGGTTCGGTGCCGGTGGAGTTCCACCGGTCGAGCACCACGTGCCGCTCGGCGGGTGCGAGGAGTTCCAGGCGGCCGGTGCGCGTGCCGGGCTCGGCGGCCGTCTGCGCGAGGATCCGCGCGAAGCGTTCGGCGATGTCCTCGGCCGCGGACTCCTCGAAGAGGCCCTGCTGGTAGTGGAGGGTCAGGCGCAGGTGGGGCTCGGTCACCGCGATGACCGTGAGCGGGTAGTGGGTGCCGGAGAACGGGCGGATGCCGGTGACCGCCAGTTCGCTGGCCGTCCCCGCGGCGCCGAGGCCCGCCTGGTCCACCGGGTACGACTCGAACGCGATCATGGTGTCGAACAGGACGTTGAGACCGGTGTCGCGGTGCAGGGCGCTCAGTGCGTAGTGGTGGTGGTCCAGGAGTGCGGCCTGGCGGCGCTGCAGCTCGGTGAACAGCTCGGCGAGGCTCTGCCCGGGTGTGCAGGTGACGCGCACCGGCAGGGTGTTGATGAACAGGCCGACCATGGAGTCGGCTCCGGGCAGGGTGGCCGGCCGTCCCGAGACGGTGGCGCCGAAGACCACGTCGTCGCGGCCGGTCAGGCCGGCGAGGAGCAGCGCCCAGCCGCCCTGCACCAGCGTGTTGACGGTGACGCCGAGTTCGGCCGCCCGGCGGGCCAGCGTCCGGGCGTCCTGCGCCGACAGGGGGACGTCGAGGATGCCGATGCCGTCCTCGTCGCGTTCCTCGCGGTCCGCGGCGAGCAGGGTGGGCTCCTCGACCCCGGCCAGTTCACGGGCCCAGGCCTGGGCGGCGGCGGTCGGCTCCTGTGCGGCGAGCCAGACCAGGAAGTCCCGGAAGCCGCGGGTCTGCGGCAGCCCGGTCGCGTCGCCGTGCCCGGCGTACAGCCGCAGCAGGTCCTGCAGCAGGACGGGCAGCGACCAGCCGTCGAACAGCGTGTGGTGGGCGGTCAGGACGAGGTGGCAGACGGTGTCCCCGGTCCGCACCAGGGTCATGCGCAGCAGCGGCGGCCGGGCCGGGTCGAAGTTGGTGCGCAGGTCGCCGGCGAGGAGGTCGTCGTAGGCGGCCTCGCGCGCGGAGCGGTCCGCGACGGCGCGCAGGTCGGCTTCCCGCCACGGCAGTTCGACGCCGTCGACGACGAGCTGGACGTGTCCGCCGCCGGTGTCGGGGACGAAGGCGGCCCTCAGGTTGGGGTGGCGGTCCAGGAGTGCCTGCCCGGCCGCGCGCAGCCGGCCGGGGTCGACGGGGCCGGTGAGCTCGAAGGCCAGCTGCATGTTGTACGCGTCGAAGGCCGTGTCGGCGAGCTGCGCGTGGAAGAGGAGTCCGGACTGCAGCGGCGTCAGCGGCCAGACGTCGGACAGGCCCGGGTACCCCTTCTGCCACACGTCGAGCTCCGGTTGCCCGACCTCCACCAGCGGCAGGTCGGACGGGGTGAGGCCGCCTGCCCGGGGGTCGCTGCGCACGTGGTGGGCGAGCGCGGTCAGCGCCTCGACCCACAGGTCGGCCAGTTCCCGGACGTCGGCGGCCGCCAGGATCGTGGCGGGGAAGCTGAAGACGGCGCCCAGCAGGGGGCCCTCGTCGGTGTCGGACGCGACGGCGGTGACGTCCAGGACCGACATCGCGGGCATGTCGGCGTCGAGGTCGGCGATCACGCCGCCCTCGGGTGCCTGGATCCAGCCGAGCCCGCGCAGCTCCTCGGGCATGTCGGCCGCGGAGAAGCGGCCGAGGTAGTTGAACCCGATCTGGCCTTCGGGGAAGGCGGACAGTTCGCGTGCGGTCCGCGGGTTGAGGTGGCGCAGCAGGCCGAAGCCCATGCCCTTGTCGGGGACCGCCCGCAGTTGCTCCTTGACGGCCTTGACCGCGCGGCCGGCGGCGTCCCCTCCCGCCAGCGCCTCGGCGAGGTCGCAGCCGGTCACGTCCAGGCGCATCGGGAACATGCTGGTGAACCAGCCCACGGTGCGCGACAGGTCCGCGCCGGGCACGACGTCCTCCTCGCGACCGTGTCCCTCCATCCGGATCAGCGTCGACGCCTCGCTGACGCCGCGGCGGGCGCGCCAGGTCGCGAGAGCCAGGGCGAGCGCCGTGAGCAGGCCGTCGTTCGCGCCTGCGCGGAAGGCGGCGGGCAGCGCGGTCAGGAGCGTGTCGGTGATGTCGGCGGGGACGGAGACCTGGATCCGTTCCACGGTGGCCATGGTGTCGACGGCCGGATCGATCCGCCGCTCGCCGAGCAGCGGGTCGGGGCCCTCCAGCATGGCGCGCCACAGCGGGAGTTCGGCCGTGCGGCCGGGGCGGACCGCCTCCTCGGCCAGGGCGTGCGTCCAGCGTCGTGCGGAGGTCGCCACCGGTGCGAGGACGGGCGTGCTGCCCGCGTGCACCTGCTCCCAGGCGGCGGCCAGGTCGGGCAGCAGGATGCGCCACGACACCCCGTCGACGACCAGGTGGTGCAGGACCACGAGGAGGCGGCCCGGGCCGCCGCCTCGGGGGTCGAACCGGACGAGCTGTGCCATCCGGCCGGCCGCCGGGTCGAGCCGGCCCGTGGCCGCGTCCAGCTCCGCGGCCAGCTGGGTGCGCCACTGCTGTGACGTCCACTGTCCGGTGCACGGCACCCGGTGGATCAGGTCGGCCGCCACGGCCGAGCCCGGGGCGTCGACGACGAGGCCGGGTTCGCCGTCCTCGGCGGCCGCGCCGGTGACCAGGCGGGCGCGCAGCATGTCGTGGGTGTCGAGGACCGCCTGGACGGTGGCGGCGAGTCCGGCGGCCGTCACCTCCTGCGGCAGTGTCAGCACCATCGACTGCTGGAACCGGTGGTAGCCGCCGCCGAGTTCGAGCAGGTACCGGCCGGCGGGGGGCAGCGGGGACCAGCCGGTGCCGCCGCCCTCCAGCTCCGCCAGGACGGCGGTCTCCTCCTGTGCTCCCAGGTCGCGCGCCACTTCGGCGAGCCGGGCCACCGTCCGGTGTTCGAACACGTCGCGGGGGCTGACCTCGATGCCCCGGGCGCGGGCCCGGGCGACGACCTGGATGGAGCGGATGCTGTCGCCGCCGACGGTGAAGAAGTCGTCGTCGACACCGATCCGGGCGGCGCCGAGCACCTCGCCGAAGACCTCGCACAGCGCCTGTTCACGCGGGGTCGCGGGGAGCCGGAAGTCCGTGCCGCGCGGGGCGGGGGCGGGCAGCGCGCGCCGGTCGATCTTGCCGTTGGGGTCGAGCGGGAACCGGTCGAGGACCACGAAGGCGGACGGGACCATGAACTCCGGGAGCCGGCCCGAGACGAACCTGCGCAGCTCCTCGGTGTCCGGGGCCGCCGCGGGCCCCTCGGCGAACGGCACGACATAGCCGACGAGTTGTTCGCCGCCCTCGGCGGCCCGCCGCAGCTGGACCACGGCCTGGCGCACCCCGGGGTGCGCGACGAGCGCGGCCTCGACCTCGCCGGGCTCGATGCGGAAGCCGCGGAGCTTCATCTGGGTGTCGCCGCGGCCCAGGTACTCCAGCTGTCCGTCCGCGCTCCACCGCACCAGGTCTCCGGTGCGGTACATGCGCTCCCCCGCCGGCCCGAAGGGGTCGGCGACGAAGCGTTCCGCGGTGATCCCGGGCCGGTTGTGGTAGCCGCGGCCCACCGCTCCGGCGACGTACAACTCGCCGGTGACCCCGACCGGGACCGGTACGAGGCCCGGGCCGAGGACGTAGGTGCGCATGTTGCCGAGCGGCGCGCCGATGGGCACGTTGCCGGTGCCGCTCCAGTCCTCGGGGATCTCGAAGGTGGTGGCGTAGAAGTCCTCGGTCTGGCCGTACGCCTGGACGAGGCGCGCCCGGGGGATCGCGGCGCGCACCTTGTCCAGGAGGGTGGCGGGCAGGCTGTCGCCGCCCAGGACCACCGTGTCCACGTCCATCTTCCCCGTCACCGTGTCGAGGATCTCGGAGAAGACGGAGGGCACGGCCTGCAGCGAGCCGCCCTGCCAGCCGCCGCGTTCGGCCAGTTCCAGGACGTCCCGGACGATCTCGACGCTCGCGCCGCGGCTGAGCGCGGTGAACACCTCGAAGGCCGACACGTCGAAGTTGACGGAGGTGGCGCCCAGCATGCGCGAGCCCGCCCGGACGTCGACCACGTCGGCGAGGCGGAGCACGCCGTTGACGAGGTTGGCGTGGTGGATGGCGACGCCCTTCGGGTTCCCCGTCGAGCCGGACGTGTACATCACGTACGCGAGACTGTCCGGCCCCCAGGAAGCGGGCCGTTGCGTGGTGTCGAGGGCGCGTCCGTCCCCGCGCGACAGGTCGAGCCGGTCGAGGTGGAGGCAGGTGGCGTCGGTGTCCGGCAGGACGCCGACGGTCGCGGTGTCCGTGACGATCACGTCGGGGCGGGCGTCGGCCAGGACGAAGTCCAGGCGGGAGCTGGGGTAGCGCGGGTCGATCGGCAGGTAGGCGGCGCCCGACTTGAGGATGCCCAGCATGCCGACGACGAGGTCGGCGTCGCGGGGCAGGGCGAGGCCGACGATCGATTCCGGTCCCTGGCCCGCCGCGACCAGTTCCCGTGCGAGCCGGTTGGCCCGCTCGTCCAGTTCCCGGTAGGTCCAGGCCACGCCGTCGCTGAGCACGGCGACGGCGTCCGGGGTGCGGGCCGCCTGCGCCTCGAACAGGCCGGGGATCGTCTGGGCCGGCAGCGGCGCGCGGGTGTCGTTCCAGCCGGTCACGACCTGGTCGCGTTCGGCCTTCGAGAGCAGGTCGACGCCGTCCACGCGGCGGTCGGGGGCGGCGGTCACCTGCCGGAGCACCCGCACGAAACGCCCGGCGAGGGTGGCGGCCGTGCCGCGGTCGAAGAGGTCCGCCGCGTATTCGAGGCTGCCGTGGACGCCGCGCCCGGCGCCGGTGTCGTACTCGGTCAGGCCGAAGAACAGGTCGAACTTGGCGGAGTCGGCGGCGACCGGCTCGTAGCCGAGGCGCAGCCCTTCGAGTTCGAAGTCGGGACGGCTGACGTTCTGCCAGGCGAGCATCACCTGGAACAGCGGGTGGTAGGCGGTGGAGCGTTCGGGGTTGAGCAGTTCCACCAGCCGCTCGAAGGACACGTCCTGGTTGTCGTAGGCCGTCAGGGCCTTCTCCCGCACCCGGGCGAGGACGTCGGTGAACGAGGGGCCGCCGGAGAGGTCGGCGCGCAGCACCCAGGTGTTGGCGAAGAACCCGACGAGTCCGGTGAGGGCCTCGTCGGTGCGTCCGGCGATCGGCGAGCCGATCGTGACGTCGTCGCCGGCGCCGAGCCGGCTGAGCAGGACGGCGAGCGCCGACTGGAGCACCATGGAGACGGTCGCGCCCTCGCGGACCGCGAGTTCCCGCACGTGCGCGAAGAGGTCGGGCTCGATGGTGAAGGGGACCCGGTCGCCGCGGTGGCTGGCCACGGGGGGCCGCGGGCGGTCGGTGGGCAGTTGCAGCGGCTGCGGCACGCCCGCCAGCTCGGTGGTCCAGTGGGCGAGCTGAGCGGACAGGCGGCTGTGCGGGTCGCTCTCCTCGCCGAGCAGCTTCTCCTGCCACAGGGCGTAGTCCACGTACTGCACGGGGAGGGGCTCCCACCGCGGTGCCCGGCCGGTCAGCCGGTCCCGGTAGGCGGCGACCAGGTCGCGTGAGAGGGGCGCCATCGACTCGCCGTCACCGGCGATGTGGTGCACCACGAGCACCAGCACGTGCTCGTCCTCGGCGACCTCGAACAGCGAGACCCGCAGCGGGATCTCCGCGGCCAGGTCGAAGGCGTGCGCCGCCGCTTCGGCGACCCGCGCGGCCACCTCGTCCGGCGCGACGGACACCACCGGCATCCGCGGCGCGGCCTCCTCCTGCGCCCTCACCCGCTGGAAGGGGATGCCCGCCTCGTCCGTCGCCACGGTCGTGCGCAGGCTCTCGTGCCGGGCCACCACGTCCGCCACCGCGGCCCGCAGCGCGGCCACGTCCAGCGACCCGGTCAGCCGCAGGACGACCGGGATGTTGTAGGTGGCGCTCGGCCCTTCGAACTGGTCCAGGAACCACAGGCGTCGCTGCGCGTACGACAGCGGCAGCCGCTCGGGGCGTTCCTGCGCCACAAGCGCCGGGCGGGCCCGGTCCGCGACGACGAGCCGGGCCGCGAGGGCGGCCACCGACGGCGCCTCGAACACGGTGCGCACGCCGAGCTCGGCGCCGAAACCGGTACGGATCCTCGCGACGAGCTTGGTGGCGAGCAGCGAGTGGCCGCCCAGGTCGAAGAAGGAGGCGTCGACGCCGATCGTGTCGGCCGCCAGGCCCAGCACGTCGGCGAAGGCCGCGCGCAGGTTCTCCTCCAGCACGGTCTGCGGCTCGCGGAAGGCGCCGTGCGCGGTGAACTCCGGTTCCGGCAGCGCCTTGCGGTCCACCTTGCCGCTGGTGTTCAGCGGGAACGCGTCCAAGGCCACGACGGCGGCCGGGACCATGTACTCGGGCAGCCGCTCGGCCGCGAAGTCCCGCACGGCCCGGGGGTCCGGGGCGCTCGCGGGGTCCGCGGGGACGACGTAGCCGACGAGCTGTGTGCTCGCGGCGGGTGTCTCGCGGGCGACGACGAGGGCCCGCAGGACCTCCGGGTGGGCGGTGAGGGCCGCCTCGATCTCGCCGGGTTCGATGCGGAAGCCGCGCACCTTGACCTGGTCGTCGGCGCGGCCGACGTAGTCCAGTTCGCCCCGGGCGTTCCAGCGCACCAGGTCGCCGGTGCGGTACAGGCGCCGGCCGGTGCCGCCGGGGTCGGCGACGAAGCGGGTGGCGGTCAGGGCCGGCGCGTGGACGTAGCCGCGGGCCAGACCGGGTCCTGCGACGTACAGTTCGCCGACGCTGCCGGGGGGTACCGGGTGCAGGCGCGCGTCCAGGACCCGCACCGTGCCGTCCAGGACCGGCCGGCCGATCGGCGGCGCCTGTCCCGTCACCGTCAGCGGGTCGCTCAGCGTCGCCGCGATCGTCACCTCCGTCGGACCGTACGCGTTCACCATCCGTCGTCCCGGCGCCCACCGCGCCACCAGCTCCGGCGGGCACGCCTCCGCGCCCACCACGGGCACGGACAGGACCTCGCGCGGCAGTTCGGGCACCGTCGCCAGCACCGCGGGCGGCACCAGCGCGTGGCTGACCCGCCCTGCCGTCAGGACCTGGGCCAGCTCCTCACCCACCAGCACCCCGGCCGGGGCGACCACCAGTGCCGCTCCCGCTCCCCACGCCATCAGCAGCTCCATCACCGACGCGTCGAAACTCGGCGAGGCAAGCTGCAGCACCCGGCTGTCGGGGGTGAGCGCGAAGCGCCGCGTCATCGACGCCGCCAGCGCGCCCACTCCCGCGTGCGTGACCGCGACGCCCTTCGGCGCGCCGGTGGAACCCGACGTGAAGATCACGTACGCCAGCTGCTCGGGCTCGCAGGCGACGGCGGGGACCGGGCCCGCGTCCGCCGCCTGCGCCTCGGCCCGCGCCACGAGCCCGGCGTCCAGGACCAGAGTCGGCGCCGCCTGCTCCACCATGTGCCGCACCCGCTGCTCGGGATGGGCCGGGTCGATCGGCAGCCACGCCGCACCGAGGCGCGACACCGCGAGGACCGCCACCACCAGCTCCACCGACCGGGCGAGCCGCAGACCCACCAGGTCCCCGGCCCGCACCCCCTGGCCCGCCAGCCAGCTGCCCAGGCGGCCCGCCCGCGCGTCCAGCTCCGCGAACGACAGCCGGACCTCGCCGCACTCCAGAGCCACGGCGTGCGGGGTCCGCGCCACCCAGCGCCCGAACAGCTCCGGCAGGGAGGCCGACGGCCCGGCGGCCGGGCCCGCGCTCCAGTCGGTCAGCCGCGCGCGCTCACCCGGCAGCCACACGTCGGCGCCGCCGACCGGGGCCGCCGGGTCCGCGGCCACCGCATGGAGCACCTGCGCGAACCGGTCGGCCAGGGTCGTGACCGACGCCTCGTCGAACAGGTCGGCCGCGTACTCCAGGACGCCCGAGATGCCCTGGGGGGCTCCCTGGGCGGCGGCCTCCTCGGCCAGTTGCAGGGTCAGGTCGAACTTCGCGGAGGTCAGGCCGATCGGCTCGACGGTCGCGGTCAGGCCGGGCAGGTCGAGGCGTCCGCGCGCGTTGTTCTGCAGGACGAGCATCACCTGGAACAACGGCTGACGTGCCGCCGAACGCTCCACACCCAACGCGTCCACCAACCGGTCGAACGGCACATCCCCATGCGCATGCGCACCCAGATGCACCTCCCGCACCCGCTCCAACAGCTCCACGAACGTCGGATCACCCGACAGATCCGTCCGCAGCACCACCGTGTTCACGAAGAACCCGACCAGCTCGTCCAGACCCTCATCCGAACGACCCGCCAGCGCCGCACCCACCGGTATGTCCTCACCCGCACCCACCCGCGACAGCGTCACCGCCAGCGCCGCGTGCAACACCATGAACAGCGACACCCCGTGCTCACGCGCCAGACGTGTCAGGCGCGCGTGCACCTGCGCGTCCACCGCGAACGGCACGGTGCGCCCCGCGTGCGAGGCAGTCAGGGGCCGTGGCCGGTCGTAGGGCAGCGCGATCTCCGTGGGGACCCCGTCGAGCGCCTCGCGCCAGTAGGCGAGTTGCCGCGCGATGAGGCTGCCCGGGTCGTCCTCCTCGCCCAGCAGGCGGCGCTGCCACACGGCGTAGTCCGCGTACTGCACCGGCAGCGCGGCCCAGGCCGGGGCGGCGCCGGCGCGGCGCGCCTCGTAGGCCTGCGACAGATCCGCCAGGAGCGGGGCCATCGACCAGCCGTCCGCGGCGATGTGGTGGGCGACCAGCAGCAGGACCCACTCGTCGGGTCCGGTCGCGAACAGGCGTGCCCGCAGCGGGGCTTCGCCGGCCAGGTCGAACGGTTCCCGCGCGGCGGCGGCGAGCACGTCGGCCAGCGTCTTCGCGGTCGCCGTCTCACACGTCAGCTCGATGGCGGTGGCGGGCAGGATCCGCTGGACCGGCTCGCCCTCCACCACGTCGATGACGGTGCGCAGCGTCTCGTGCCGGGCCGTCACGTCGCCGAGCGCCGCGCGCAGCGCCGCCACGTCCAGCAGGCCCGAAAGCCGCAGCGCCACCGGCATGTTGTACGCGGCGCTCGCTCCGTCGAACTGGTCGAGGAACCAGAGCCGCTGCTGGGCATGGGAGAGCGGCAGCGTCCCGGTGCGCGGCGCGGGGGCGAGCGCCGGGCGCGGTGCGGCGCCCGTGTGCAGGCGGGTGGCGAGGCCGGCCGGGGTGGGGGTGTCGAAGACGGCGCGGACGCCGGGGTCGGTGCCGAGGGCGGCGCGGATGCGTGCCACGAGACGGGTGGCCAGCAGGGAATGGCCGCCCAGGTCGAAGAAGGAGTCGTCGGCGCCGACCCGCTCCAGGCCGAGGGTGTCCGCGAAGAGCGCGCACAGGACTTCCTCGGCCTGGGTGCGCGGCGCACGGTAGGCGCCCGCGGTGAACTCGGGCTCGGGCAGGGCCTTGCGGTCGATCTTGTTGTTGGGGGTCAGCGGCATCGCGTCGAGCGCGACGACGGTCGCGGGCACCATGTACTCGGGTACCCGCTCGCCCACGAAGGCCCGCAGCGCGGCCGGACCTGGGGCGTCGGCGCCGGCCTGCGCGGTGACGTACGCGGCGAGGCGGCTGCCGCCCGTGTGGTCGGGGCGGGCGACGACGACGGCCTGGGCGACGCCGGGGTGCGCGGTGAGGGCCGCCTCGATCTCGCCCAGTTCGATGCGAAAGCCGCGGATCTTGACCTGGTTGTCGGTGCGGCCGGCGTACTCCAGCTGTCCGTCCGCGCGCCAGCGGGCGAGGTCGCCGGTGCGGTACATGCGGCGGCCGGGGGCGAAGGGGCTGGCGACGAACCGCTCGGCGGTCAGGCCGTGCCGGTGCAGGTAGCCGCGGGCGACGCCGTCACCGGCGATGTACAGGTCGCCGAGGACGCCGGTCGCCACCGGGCGCAGCGTGGCGTCCAGGACGTAGACCTGGGTGTTGGCGATCGGGCGGCCGATGGGCGGGGCGTCGGGGTGCTCCGCGACGTCGGCGAGGGTGGACCAGATGGTCGTCTCGGTCGGCCCGTACAGGTTGGTGACGCCGGCGGCCCGCTCGGTGAGGGTGCGGGCCAGGTCGGCGGGGAGGGCCTCGCCGCCGACCAGGACGCGCAGGGAGTCCAGGGCCTCGGGGGCGTGGGTGAGGAGCATCTGCCAGAACGAGGGGGTGGCCTGGGCCACCGTCACCGCGTGCCGTGCGACGAGGTCGCGGACGGCGGCGGGCCGCAGCACCGTGTCGCGGTCGGCGATGACGACGGCCGCGCCGTGCAGGAGCGGCAGGAACAGTTCGAGCGCGGCGATGTCGAAGGCGATCGTGGTGACGGTGAGCAGCCGGTCGGCCGGGCGCAGGGCGAACGTCGCCTGCATCGAGGCCAGGAAGTTGCCGAGGGCGCCGCGCGGGACGACGACGCCCTTCGGCTTCCCGGTGGAGCCGGACGTGTAGATGGTGTAGGCCGCGTGGTGCGGGCCGCAGCGCGCCGTGGGCGCCGTCGCCGGGTAGGCGTCGAGGTCCGCGGCGAGGGCGGCGGCGTCGAGCACGAGCAGCGGGTCCGCGTCGCGCAGGACGGTCTCGTTGCGCGAGGCGGGGAAGTCCAGGTCGATCGGCAGGTAGGCGGCGCCCGCCTTCAGTACGGCGAGGAGGGCGACGACCATGTCGGTGCCGCGCGGCAGCGCCACGGCGATGACGCTGTCGGGCTGTGCGCCGCGTTCGACGAGCCAGTGCGCCAGGCGGTTGGCCCGGGTGTGGAGTTCGCGGTAGGTCAGCGGGGTCGTGTCGTCGGTGACGGCGAGCGCGTCGGGGGTGCGGGCCGCCTGGCGTGCGAAGAGTTCGGGGAGGTCGTCGGCGGGGGCGGGGGCCGCGGTGTCGTTCCACCGGACGAGGGTGCGTTCGCGCTCGTCGGGGGTGAGGACGTCGGCGGTGGAGAGGGCGGCGCCGGGGTTCTGCGCGAGCCGGCGCAGCAGGAGCAGCAGCCGGTCGGCGAGGGAGCGCACCGTGGCCCGCTCGAAGAGACCGGCCGCGTACTCGATGCTGCCGTGCACGGCGGTGCCGGTGGGGGTGGGGGCCTCCCCCATGGTGAACGTCAGGTCGAACTTGGCGCTCTGGGTGCCCACCGGCTGGGGGGTCACGTCGAGTCCGGGGAGCGTGAAGTCGGGCCGGGCCACGTTCTGCCAGACGAACATGGTCTGGAAGACGGGGTGGTAGGCGGTGGAGCGCTCGGGGTTGAGCAGTTCCACCAGCCGTTCGAAGGGGATGTCCTGGTGGTCGTAGGCGGCCAGCGCCTTGTCGCGGACGCGGTCGACGAGTTCGTCGAACGTGGGGTCGCCGGACAGGTCGGTGCGCAGCACCCAGGTGTTGGCGAAGTATCCGACGAGGTCGGCCAGCGCTTCGTCGGTACGGCCGGCGATCGGGGACCCGAGGGCGATGTCGTCGCCGCCGCCGAGCCGGCCCAGGAGCACGGCGACGGCCGCCTGGACGACCATGGAGAGCGTCGCGCGCCGGGCCCGGGCGAGGGCGCCGAGCCGGGTGACGAGGTCGGGTTCGACGGTGAACGCGATCCGGTCGCCCTCGTGCCGCGTCGCGGTGCCGCGGGGCCGGTCGAGCGGGAGCGCGAGCGGCTGCGGGATGCCCGTCAACTCGCTCTGCCAGTAGCGCAGCTGCGTGGAGAGACGGCTGTGCGGATCGTCCTCGGAGCCCAGGAGTTCCTGCTGCCACAGCGTGTAGTCGCCGTACTGCACCGGAAGCTCGTCCCAGTGCGGGGCGTGGCCCGCGCTGCGGGCCGTGTACGCCGTGACGAGGTCCTTGACCAGGGGTGCCATCGATTCGCCGTCGGCGGCGATGTGGTGCACGACGACGACGAGGAGGTGGTCGCGCGGGGCGCTGCGCAGCAGGGTCGCGCGGATCGGGATGGCCGCTGCCAGGTCGAAGGCGCGGTCGGTGAAGCGTGCGGCCTCCTCCAGTGCGTCGCCGGGGGCGACGGGGGTCACGGTGAAGTCGAACGCGGCCTCCGCCATGGGCAGTACGTGCTGGTACGGCGTCGCCGACGGGTCGGTTCTGAAGAGGGTGCGCAGGCTGTCGTGGCGGCCCACCACGTCGAGCAGGGCCGCGTGCAGGGCCTCGGTGTCGAGGTCTCCGGCCAGGCGCAGGGCCATCGAGATGTTGTAGGTGCTGCTGGGGCCTTCCATCTGGTCGAGGAACCAGAGGCGGCGCTGCGCGAAGGACAGGGGAATCACTTGGCATCTGCTCCTTGAGTCATGCGGCGCAGCCGAGGCCTGCTCGACCTGTTCATGCTCTGCCAGTGCGCTGACAGATCGGCGACCGTGGGGAATTCGAAGAGGGACCGGATCGGGATCTCGACGTCGAGCCGGAGAAGGATCTTGCGGGCGAGCCGGGTGGCCAGCAGGGAGTGGCCGCCGAGGTCGAAGAAGGAGTCGTCGATGCCGACCCGGTCCAGACCGAGGACTTCGGCGAACAGTTCACACAGCGTCTCCTCCTGCGCGGTGCGCGGAGGGCGGGCTGCGGTGGTCGCGAACTGGGGCGCGGGCAGGGCCGCGCGGTCCAGCTTTCCGTTGGGGGTGAGCGGGAACCGGTCGAGGACGACGACGGCGCTCGGCACCATGTAGTCCGGCAGTTGGTCGGCGACGTAGGACCGCAGTTTGTCGGCGGCCGGTGCGCCGCCGCCCGGGCCCGGCGTCACGTAGCCGACCAGCCGGGTGCCGCCGTCCGGCGCGGTGGCCGTGGCGACCGTGGCGCGGCCGACGTCGGGGGCGGTGCTCAGCACGGCCTCGATCTCGGCGGGTTCGACGCGGAAGCCGCGCACCTTGACCTGGTGGTCGGTGCGGCCGGCGTACTCCAGTTGCCCGTCGGGCCGCCAGCGTGCCAGGTCGCCGGTGCGGTACATCCGGGCTCCGGGCGCCCCGTACGGGTCGGCGACGAACCGGCCGGCGGTCAGTGCGCTCTGCCGGTGGTAGCCGCGGCCCATGCACGCGCCGGCGACGTACAGCTCGCCGACGGTCCCCGGGGGGACGGGTGCCAGGCCGGAGCCGAGCACGTAGGTGCGCACGCCGCGCAGCGGGGTGCCGAGGGGGACGCCGCCGGTCGCCGTCCACGGGGTCCGCGGCTCCAGGGCGAAGGCGGTCGCGTAGAACGTCTCGCTCTGGCCGTAGCCGTTGACGATCCGCGCACCGGGCCGCGCTGCACGGATGCGGCGCACGAGGTCGCCGGGGAACGCCTCCCCCGCGAGGACGAGGGTGTCGGCCGGGATCCGGTCCGCGCCCTGTTCGAGGAGTTCGGTCAGGACCGAGGGGACGGTGCTGATGACGTCGACGGGCCGGACGGACCGCTCGCCGAGGACCAGGGCGTCGCGGACCAGGTCGAGGGTGCCGCCCGTGCACAGGGCGGTGAAGATCTCGAAGACCGAGACGTCGAAGTTGACCGAGGTGCCGGCCAGCATGCGCCGGCCCGGCGCCGCGCCGATGGTCTCGGCCAGGTGCGCGATGCCGTGGGTGATGTTGCCGTGGGTGATGGTGACGCCCTTGGGCCTGCCGGTCGAGCCGGAGGTGTACATCACGTACGCGGCGTGGCCGGGCAGGGGCGCCGTCGGTGCCTGCCGCGCGCCGGTGGCGCCGCCCAGGTCGGCGAGGTGGATCCGCTCGACCGGGGTGTCGGGCAGCGTCGGGCCGGTGGCCGGGTCGGTGATCAGGAACCGGGGTTTTGCGTGGTCGAGGACGTGGGCCAGCCGGCCGCTGGGGTAGGCCGGGTCGACGGGCAGATAGGCGGCGCCCGCCTTCAGGACCGCCAGCAGGGCCACCACCAGCTCCGGGGTCCTGGGCAGCGCGACGGCGACGACCGTCTCCGGTCCGACGCCGCGGCGGCCGAGGTCCGCGGCCACGCGATCGGCCCGGGTGTCGAGTTCGGCGTAGGTGAGGCGGTCCTCGCCGCAGATCAGCGCGTCCGCGTCGGGGGTGCGGGCCGCCTGCCGCGCGACGGCCGCGGTCACGGTCGTCTCGGCGTCGCTCCCGGCGGGCCGGTGCACGGCGGACAGCGTCCGCCGCCGCTCGTCCGGGGTGAGCAGGTCCAGTTGTGCCACCCGCTGCCGGGGGTCGGCGGCGATCTGCCGCAGGATCCGGGCGAACCGGCCGGCGAGGGTGCGCACCACGTTCTCGCCGAGGGTGTCGCGCTGGTGGTGCAGGGTCAGCCGCAGCAGGGGGTCGGCGGCGGCGATGACGGTCAGCGGGTAGTGCGTACCGGCGTAGGGCCGGGTCCCGGTGATCGTCATCTCCGTGTCGTGGTTGGCCCGGCTGAGGCCGGCCTGGTCCACCGGGAACGACTCGAAGGCGATCATCGTGTCGAACAGGACGCTCAGCCCGGTGTACCGGTGGATCTCGGTGAGCCCGTGGTGATGGTGGTCGAGCAGCGCCGCCTGGCGTTCCTGCAGCGCGGTCAGGACCTCGGCGAGGGTCTCGCCCTGGGTGTGCCGCAGCCGCACGGGGAGGGTGTTGATGAACAGGCCGACCATGGTGTCGATGCCGTCCAGGGCGGGCGGGCGGCCGGAGACCGTCGCGCCGAAGACGACGTCCTGGCGGTCGGTGAGCGCGCCGAGCAGCAGCCCCCAGGCGCCCTGGACCAGGGTGTTGAGGGTGACGCCGAGTTCGGCGGCGCGGCGGGTCAGCGCCTCGGCGTCGGCGGGTGCCAGCGCCACCTCCACCTGGCCGACACCGCCCTGCCCGGTCCCGTCCGTGCCGGCGTCCCTGGGCAGGGCGGCGGCCAGCAGGGTCGGCTCGCGCACCCCGTCGAGCTCGTGCGCCCAGGCTTGCGCGGAGCGTTCCTGGTCCTGCTCGTTCAGCCAGGTCAGGAAGGTCCGGAAGCCGCGGGCCCTGGGCAGGGGCTCCGGTTCGGCGTGGGCGGCGTACAGGCGCAGCAGGTCCTGGACGAGGACCGGCAGCGACCAGCCGTCGAACAGCACGTGGTGCGCGGTGAGGACGAGTTCGCTCTCCGTCGCGCCGGTCCTGACCAGGGCCATCCGCAGCAGGGGCGGCCGCGCCGGGTCGAACGGGGTGCGCAGGTCCCGGGCGAGCAGCTCCTCGTACGCCTGCACGCGTGCGGCCTCGTCGGGCAGGCCGCGCAGGTCGGTCTCGCGCCACGGCAACACGACGTTCTCGGGGACGAGTTGGACCTGTCCGTCGGTGGTGTCGACGCAGGCGACGCGCAGATTGGGGTGGCGGTCCAGGAGGGCCTGGCCGGCCGCGCGCAGCCGGGCCGCGTCGACGGGGCCGCTGAGCCGGAAGGCGAACTGCATGGTGTAGTCGTCGAATCCGGTGGCGGCGAGCTTGGCGTGGAAGAGCAGCCCGGACTGGAGCGGCGTCAGCGGCCAGACGTCGGCCAGGGCGCCGTAGCGGCGCTGCCAGTCGTCGAGCTCCGCCTGGGCCACGTCGACCAGGGGCAGGTCGGAGGGGGTGAGCCCGCCGGCCGTCGGGTCGGTGCGGACGTGGCGGGCGAGCGCGGTGAGCGCCTCCTGCCACAGGACGGCCAGTTCGTCGACGTCGGCGGTGTCCAGGAGGGCGGCGGGGAAGGCGAACACGGCGCCGAGCCGGGGACCGTCCGCGCCGTCGGTGACGACCGCGTTGACGTCGAGGGCGCAGGACGCCGGCATGTCGGCGTCCAGGGCGGCGAGCGCGCCGCCTTCGGGGGCCTGGGCCCAGCCGAGCCCGCGCAGCTCCTCGGGCAGGTCGGCGGCGGAGAAGCGGCCCAGGTAGTTGAAGCCGATCTGCGGTTCCACGCCGGCCAGCCGCGCCGCGGTCTCCTGGTTGAGGTGGCGCAGCAGGCCGAAGCCCATGCCCTTGCCGGGGACGGACCGCAACTGTTCCTTCACGGCCTTGATCGCGTGGCCCGCGGCGGCTCCGCCGGCCATCGCCTCGGTGAGGTCGCAGCCCGCGACGTCGAGGCGGACCGGGTACATGCTGGTGAACCAGCCGACCGTACGGGAGAGGTCGGCGCCCGGCACCCACTCCTCCTCGCGGCCGTGGCCTTCGAGGCGGATCAGCGCGGAGGTCTCGCTGACGCCGCGCCGCGCGCGCCACTGGACGAGCGCGAGGGCCAGAGCGGTGAGCAGGCCGTCGTCGACACCGCCGTGGAACGCGGCGGGCAGCGCGGTCAGCAGCGTCCGGGTGACCTCGGCGGGGACGGCGACGTGCACCCGCGCGAGTGTGTCCATCGTGTCGCGCGCGGGGTCCACGGGCCGGGCCCCGAGCAGCGGGTCGGGTCCGGCCAGCACCCCTTGCCAGTAAGGCAGTTCGGCTACCCGCTCGGGCCGGTTCGCCTGGGCCGCCAGGGCGTGCGCCCAGCGGCGGGCCGAGGTGCCGACCGCCGGGAGCGCCGGGGTGCGGCCCGCACGGACCTGCTCCCAGGCGGCGGCCAGGTCGGGCAGCAGGATCCGCCAGGACACGCCGTCGACGACGAGGTGGTGCAGGACGACCAGGAGCCGTCCCGCGCCGCCGTCGCGGGGGGCGAACCACACGAGTTGCGCCATGGTGCCCGCGGCCGGGTCGAGGCGGCCGGCGGCCGCGTCGAGTTCGCGGGTGAGCAGGTGCCGCCAGCCGTCGCTGTGCCAGGCGCCGTCGCAGGCGACGCGGCGCAGCACGGACGCGGCCGCCACGGTGCCCGGCGCACCGGTCTCCAGGGCGCCGGCGCCGTCGGTGACGAGGCGGGCGCGCAGCACGTCGTGCGTGTCGAGCACGGCCTGCACGGTCGCGGTGAGGGACGCCGCGTCCACGCCGTCGGGCAGGGTGAGGACCATCGACTGCTGGAACCGCCCGTAGCCGCCGCCGAGCGCGAGCAGGTGGCGGCCGATGGGCGGCAGGGGGGAGCGGCCCACGCCGCCGCCCTCCAGCTCGGCGAGGGCCGGCGCCGCGGCCGTGCCCTCGCGGCCCGCGGCGAGCGCGGCCAGGGCGGCGACGGTGCGCTGCTCGAACACCTCGCGGGGGCTGATCTCCAGGCCTGCCGCGCGGGCCCGGGCGACGACCTGGATGGAGCGGATGCTGTCGCCGCCGACGGCGAAGAAGTCGTCGTCGACGCCGACGCGGTCCAGGCCGAGCACGTCCGCGTAGACGGAGCACAGCAGTTCCTCGGGCGCGGTGCGCGGGGCGCGGAACGTGCGGCCCGAGCTGAGCTCGGGTTCGGGCAGCGCGGCCCGGTCGAGCTTGCCGTTCGCGGTGAGCGGCAGCCGGTCCATGACCATGAACGCGGACGGCACCATGTACGCCGGGAGGCGGCCGCCGAGCGAGGTCCGCAGGGCGTCCAGGTCGAGGGCGCCGTCCGCGGCGACGACGTATCCGATCAGCTGCTGTCCGCCGCCGTGCCCGTCGCGCACGACGACGGCGGCCTGCGCGACCGCCGGGTCGGCGAGCAGCGCGGTCTCGATCTCGCCGGGCTCGATGCGAAAGCCCCGCAGCTGCACCTGGTCGTCGCTGCGGCCGAGGTGTTCCAGGCGCCCGTCGGCGAGCCGCCGCCCGACGTCGCCGGTGCGGTACATGCGGGTGCCGGGGGCGCCGTGCGGGTCGGCGACGAAGCGGCTGCCGGTCAGGGCGGGCCTGCCGAGGTAGCCGCGGGAGAGTCCGGCGCCCGCCACGTACAGGTCGCCCGGGACGCCGGGCGGCTGCGGCCGCAGCCGCTCGTCGAGGACGTGGACCGCGAGGTCGGGGATGGGGACGCCGACGACGGAGCCGGGGGCCGAGGCGGCACTGGCCGCGTCGAACGCCACGTAGGTGATGTGCACCGTGGTCTCGGTGGTGCCGTACATGTTGACCAGGACCGGCGCGTCGTCGGCGTGCCGCGCGTACCAGGAGGCGAGGCGCCCCGGGTCGAGGGCCTCACCGCCGAACACCACGTGCCGCAGGGCGAGCCGGTCACCGAGGTGCGGCGCCTGTTCGTCGGCGGACATGAGCTGGTAGAACGCCGAGGGGGTCTGGCTGAGCACGGTGACCCGCTCGTCGGCGAGCAGGGCGAGGAAGTCGTGCGGGTCGCGGCTGGTCTCGTACGACACGACGACGACCCGGCCGCCGTAGAGCAGGGCGCCCCACAGTTCCCAGACGGAGAAGTCGAAGGCGTAGGAGTGGAACAGCGTCCACACGTCGTCGGGGCCGAAGCCGAACCAGTCGTTGGTCGCGTCCATCAGCCGCATCACGTTGTCGTGTCCGACGACGACGCCCTTGGGCCGGCCGGTGGAGCCGGAGGTGTAGATGACGTACGCCGGCTGCCCGGGCGTGACGACGGTGTCCACGCGGTCGGTGGGGTGGGTCCGGGACGCGGCGATGGTCTCGGGGGTGACGGTGGCGACCGGCCGCGCGTCCTGGAGCATGTACGCGATGCGGTCGGCCGGGTAGGCCGGGTCGACCGGCACGTAGGCCGCTCCGGACTTCAGGATGCCGAGGATCGCGACGGGCAGTTCGTGGGTGCGCGGCACGCTCAGCGCCACGAACCGTTCGGCGCCCGCGCCCTGCTCCACCAGGAGCCGGGCCAGCTGGTTCGCCCGCTCGTCGAGCTGCCGGTAGGTCAGCGTGGTGGTGCCGTACGACACCGCGGGCGCGTCGGGGGTGGCCGCGGCCTGCCGTTCGAAGCGGGCGACGACGGTGTCGGTGACCGGGTGCCCGGCGGGGACCGCGGTGAGCCGGCGGCGTTCGGCCGCCGTGAGCAGGCTGATGTCCGCGATCGGGGTGAGCGGGTGGGTCACCACCTTGCGGACCGTCCGCTCGAACCAGGTGGTGAGCGCTTCGGCCGTGGCACGGTCGAAGAGGTCGACGGCGAACTCGACGGTGCCCTCGACGCGGCGCCCGTCCGGGCCGCTTGTCTCGCCCATGCCGAAGGTCAGGTCGAACTTGGCGGAGTCGACGGCCACCGGCTCGTAGCCCACGCGCAGACCGTCGAGGTCGAAGTCGGGCCGGCTGACGTTCTGCCAGATGAACATGGTCTGGAACAGCGGGTGATAGGCAGTGGAGCGCTCGGGGTTGAGCAGTTCCACCAGCCGCTCGAAGGGCACGTCCTGGTTGTCGTAGGCGGTCAGGGCCTTCTCGCGGACCCGGGCGAGCACGTCGCGGAAGGTGGGCTCGCCGGAGAGGTCGGCGCGCAGCACCCAGGTGTTGGCGAAGAACCCGACGAGTCCGGCGAGGGCCTCGTCGGTGCGCGCGGCGATCGGCGAGCCGATCGTGACGTCGTCGCCGGCACCGAGCCGGCCCAGCAGGACCGCGAGGGCGGCCTGGAGCACCATCGAGACCGTCGCGCCCTCGCGCCGGGCCACCTCTCGCACCTGGGTGAAGAGCTCCGGCTCGATGACGAAGGGCACCCGGTCGCCGCGGTGGCTCGCGGTGACCGGCCGCGGCCGGTCGGCGGGCAGCTGCAGCGGCTGCGGGATACCGGTCAACTCGTTTGTCCAGTAGGCGAGTTGCGTGGAGAGGCGGCTGTCCGGGTCGTCCTCGTCGCCGAGCAGCTTCTGCTGCCACAGCGCGTAGTCCACGTACTGCACCGGCAGGGCGGCCGGCTGCGGCTCAAGGCCGGCGCGGCGGGCCCGGTAGGCGGTGACCAGGTCACGCGAGAGCGGCGCCATCGACTCGCCGTCACCGGCGATGTGATGCATCACGAGCACCAGTACGTGCTCGTCCTCGGCGACCTCGAACAGTGAGGCCCGCAGCGGGATCTCCGCGGCCAGGTCGAAGGCGTGGGACGCCGCCTGGGCGACCTGCGCGGGCACGTCGGCCGGAGCGACCGGCGTCACCGGCATCTCCACCGTGAACCGGCCGTCCGCCAGGACCTCCTGGACGGGGATGCCCGCGTCGTCCGCCGACACGGTCGTGCGCAGGCTCTCGTGCCGGGCCACCACGTCCGCCACCGCGGCCCGCAGCGCGGCCACGTCCAGCGGCCCGGTCAGCCGGAGCGCGACCGTGATGTTGTAGGTGGCGCTCGGGCCTTCGAACTGGTCCAGGAACCACAGGCGGCGCTGCGCGTACGACAGCGGCAGCCGCTCGGGGCGTTCCTGCGCCGCGAGGGCGGGGCGATCCGTGTCGGCGGCGCCGAGCCGGGCCGCGAGGGCGGCCACCGTGGGCGCCTCGAACACGGTACGGACGCTGACCTCGGCGTTCAGCACGGTACGCAGCCGCGAGACGAGCCGGGTCGCGAGCAGGGAGTGCCCGCCGAGGTCGAAGAACGACTCGTCGATGCCGGTCCGGTCGAGGCCGAGCACCTCGGCGAACAGACCGCACAGGACCTCCTCCTGCGGGGTCCCCGGCGCCCTGGACTCCCCGGCGGTGAACTCCGGCTGCGGCAGTGCCTTGCGGTCCACCTTGCCGATGGGCGTGAGCGGCAGGGCGTCGAGCACCATGACCGCGGCGGGGACCATGTACTCGGGCAGCCGCTCGGCGAGGAACCGGCGCAGCTCGGTCGCGCCGGGCGGCGCCGCCGCGGCGGCGGGCGACGGTGCCGCGTAGCCGACGAGCTGCTTGCCGCTGCCGATCCCGGGGATCTCGCGGGCCACCACGATGGCCTGTGCGACATCGGGGTGGGCGGTCAGCGTCGCCCCGATCTCGCCGAGCTCGACGCGGAACCCGCGCACCTTCACCTGCTCGTCGACGCGGCCGACGAACATGATCTGCCCGTGCTCGTTCCACCGCACGAGGTCGCCGGTGCGGTACAGCCGCTCCCCGGTGCCGAAGGGGCTGGCCACGAAGGAGCCGGCGGTCAGGGCCGCCTGGTGCAGGTACCCGCGCACGACACCGGATCCGGCGACGTACAGCTCTCCGACGAGGCCCGGGGCGACGAGCCGCAGGCCCGCGTCGAGCACGTACAGGCGCATGTTGTCGAGCGGCCGGCCGATGGGCACCTCGGTGGCGTCCTCGGCGACCGGCCCGATCCGGTTGTAGGTGGCGAAGACGGTGACCTCGGTGGGCCCGTACATCACCACGACCTGCGTGCCGGGGCAGGCCTGCTGCACCCGGCGGACCGCGGCGGGCGACACGACGTCGCCGCCGGGCCGCACCTCGACGACCGACGCGAAGCACTCCGGGTGCTCCTGCGCCATCACGGCGAACAGTCCGGCCGTCAGGAACATGCCGGTGACCCCGCTGGAGCGGATCAGCTCGGCCAGCTCCCTCGTGTCGACGCGGCCGGGCGGCGCGATGACGAGGTGGCCGCCCTTGAACAGCGGCACCCACACCTCGTACGTCGACGAGTCGAAGGAGTGCGGGGAGTGCATCAGGACCCGCTGCGCCGCGCGGTCGGAGAAGCCCTGGTCGAGGGCGAGTTCGGTGGCGTCGCGGTGCGAGGACGGTACGCCCTTCGGCTCGCCCGTGGAGCCCGACGTGAACATCACGTACGCCAGCTGGTCGGGGTGGACCGGTACGGCCGGGTCCGTGACGGGCCCGCCGGCGGTGGCGGCGACGTCGGCGGCGGTGAGGACGACGGACACGCCCGCCTTGGCGCACACCCGCTCCCGGTGTCCGGCGGACCAGTCGGGGAACAGCGGCACGTAGGCGCCGCCGGCCTTGACGATGCCCAGTTCCGCGACGACGAGTTCGACGCACCGCTCCATCCACACGGCGACCAGCGACTCGGCGCGCACGCCCGCGGCGATCAGGTGGTGGGCGAGCTGGTTGGCCCGCGCGTCCAGCTCGGAGTAGGTGAGCCGGACGTCCCCGTACTCCACGGCGAGGGCGTGCGGGGTGCGGGCGAGCTGGGCGGCGAAGAGCTCGGGGACCGTGGTGAGCGGCACGTCCGTGGCGGTGTCGTTCCAGCCGGCCAGCGTCTCGCGCTCGCCGGGCAGCAGCGCGTCGAGCCGGGCGAGGCTGGTGCGGGGCGCGGCGGCGACGGTGCGCAGGAGGTGCTGGTAGCGGTCCAGGACGCGGCTGGCCTGTTCCTGGTCGAAGGCGGCGGGCTGGTAGTCGAGGCGCAGCCGCATCGCGTCGCCGTCGGGGATCACGGCGAGGGCCAGCGGATAGTGCGTGGCGTCCAGCCCTTCGACGATCCGCACGTCCAGGTGCCGGTTGTCGTCCCGGTCGGCGGAGTTCCGCACGACGGGGTAGTTCTCGTAGACGGTGAGGGTGTCGAACAGCTGGCCCGCGCCCGCGAGTTGCTGGATCTCGGTGAGGCCCAGGTGATGGTGGGCGAGCAGGGCCGCCTGTTCCTGCTGGACGCGCTGGACGAGACCGGCGAGCGTCTCGGCGGCGTCCAGACGGATGCGGACGGGCAGGGTGTTGATGAACAGGCCCACCATCCGCTCCACGCCCGGGAGTTCGGCGGGGCGGCCCGAGACGACGGAACCGAAGACCACGTCCTCGCGTCCGGTCAGCCCCCCGACGAGGACGCCCCACACGGTCTGTACGAGGGTGTTGAGCGTGACGCCCCAGGAGCGGGCGATCTCGGTGAGTTCCGTGACGAGAGCGCTGTCCAGGTGCGCGCGCAGCCGGGCCGGGACGCGGGTCTCCGCCGGCACGAAGCCGGGCGCCACCAGCGTCGGCTCCTCCACCCCGGCCAGCGCCTCGCGCCACGCCGCCTCCGCGGCGGGCCGGTCCGCGTCCGCGAGCCAGGTCAGGTAGGTGCGGTAGGGCGCGGCGACCTCAGGCCCGGGAGTGACGGACAGACCGGGCGCGGCCGTCTGCCGGTAGTGGGCGAACATCTGGGTGAACAGGATCGGCATGGACCAGCCGTCGAGCAGGATGTGGTGGTTGGTCAGGACCAGCCGGTGCCGGTCCACGCCCAGGCGCACCAGCACCCACCGCAGCAGCGGTGCGCGTCGCAGGTCGAAGGGGGTGGCGCGCTCCCGGTCGGCGACGGCGGCGGCCTCGTCCTCCGGTGCGTCGTACGACGACACGTCCAGGGTGCGGAAGGGCGCCGGCACCGAACCCGGCACCGAACCGGTCACGACCTGCATCCACCGGCCGTCGGCGGCCTGCCGGAAGGCGGCCCGCAGGTTCGCGTGCCGGTCGAGGACGGCCTGCGCGGCGGCCCGCAGCCGCTCGACGTCCAGGGGGCCGGTCAGGTCGAGGGCCAGCTGGGAGGTGTAGACGTCCGTGGCCTGCTCGTCGTATCCGGCGTGGAAGGCCAGACCCTGCTGGAGCGGGGAGAGGGAGAGGAGGTCGTCCAGTACGGCGCCGTCTGCGGCGAGTTCGGCTTGCAGGGTGTCGATGTCCGCCTGGTCGATCTCTACGAGGGGGAAGTCGGACGGCGTGTAGCCGCCTGCGCCCTGCTCGACGGCTTCCGCGATCGCGGTCAGCTCCTCGAACCAGGCCTGCGCCAACTCCTGCACGCGTTCCTGGGAGAGGATCTCGCCGGCCCAGGACCACACCGCCCGCAGCACCGGACCCTCACCGGCTTCTTCGATGAGGGAATTCACCTCGACGGTGTGCGCCAGCGGCATCCGCGGGTCCATCCCGCCATGCAGGCCCAGACCGGTTGTCTCGGTGGCCGTGGTGAAGCGGCCCAGGTAGTTGAAGCCGATCTGCGGCTCCGCGCCCGCCAGCTCGGGGGCCGTCTGCTCGTTCAGGTAGCGCAGCAGGCCGTAACCCAGACCCTTGTCCGGGACCCGGCGCAGCTGTTCCTTCACCTGCCGCACCGAGGCAGCCGCGTCCCCCGGGCCTGCGTCCAGCGCCACCGGATACACCGAGGTGAACCAGCCCACCGTCCGCGAAAGATCAACCCCGGGCAGCTCCTCACGACCGTGCCCCTCCACATCCACTAGAACGGGATGCGATCCGCTACCCCGCCAGCGCCGCACCGCCCGCGCCAGAGCAGCCAGCAGCACATCGTTGATCTCACCGTGGAAGGCGGTCGGCACCGCACCCAGCAGACGCCGCGACACCGCAGTAGGAAGGCGCAGCTCCAGCTGGCCGGCCGAGGACGCCACATCCACCACCGCATCCAGCGGACGCGCACCCAGCAACGGATCCGGGGTACTGCGCACGCCACGCCAGAACTCCAGCTCAGTGACCCGCGCCTGCGCCTCGTCCACCAGCAGCCGCGCCCACCGACGGAACGACGTCGCCACCCCCGCCAACTCCACCGACGGCTCGGACAGTGCCGCCTGAACGTCCGGGACGATGATCCGCCACGACACCCCGTCCACCACCAGATGGTGCGCCACCAGCAACAACACACCCTCGGCCTCCGCGCCGCGGTCGAACCACACGCCCTGCACCATCACACCCGCACCAGGCGACAACCGCCCCTGCGCACCACGACGCTCCACCACAACCAGCTCGTCGAACGCCTCTCGCGACAGACCCCGGGCATCGACCCGGCACACCACCGCGCGAGCCGGCGCCTCGGACACCTCCGGGACGTCCAGTACCCAGCCCCCCTCAGCTGTCAGCTCCGCCCGCATCCGCAGCACATCGTGACGCGCCAGAACCGCCTGAACCGCGGCCTCCACCTCCACCAACCCGGCACCCACAGGCACCGCCACACCCATCGACTGGTAGAAGCCGTCCAGTACGCCGTTCCGTTCGGCGAACAGGGCGACGACCGGTGTCGCGGGGACGTCGCCGACGGGTTCGTCCGTGACAGCGGCGGGCTCCTTCACCGCGGTGGCCTGTGTCATCGCCGCGAGGGCTTCGACGGTGCGCCAGCGGAACACGTCCCGCGCCGAGAACGTCACGCCCGCGGCACGCGCCCGCGCCACGAGCTGGATCGCCACGATCGAGTCGCCGCCGAGGTCGAAGAACGACTCGTCCACGCCCACCGACTCCAGGCCCAGCACCTCGGCGAAGACCGCGCACAGCGCCTCTTCGGCGGTGGTGCGCGCCCGGGTCGGGACGCCGGCGCCGAAGTCGGGTTCCGGCAGGGCCTTGCGGTCGAGCTTGCCGCTGGTGTTCAGCGGGAAGGCGTCCAGGACCATGACGGCGGCCGGGACCATGTACTCCGGCAGCCGCTCCGCCACGTACGCGCGGAGCACCGACGGTTCGGGGGCCGCCTCGGAGTCGGCGGGAACGACGTAGCCGACGAGCCGCTGATTGCCGGTGGCGGACGCGCGGACGGTGACCACGCTCCCGCCGACCTGCGGGTGGGCCGCCAGCGCGGCCTCGATCTCACCCGGCTCGATCCGGAAGCCGCGCACCTTGACCTGGTCGTCGGCCCGGCCC
The DNA here is from genome assembly GCF_044465085.1 of Streptomyces sp. NPDC049813. Lineage (NCBI taxonomy): Bacteria > Bacillati > Actinomycetota > Actinomycetes > Kitasatosporales > Streptomycetaceae > Streptomyces > Streptomyces sp. NPDC049813. The sequence continues at coordinate 56,262 of NZ_JBITLI010000025.1, forward strand.
GCGTACACCAGTTGGCCGTCGCGGCCCCAGCGGGCGAGGTCGCCCGTGCGGTACAGCCGCTGTCCGGTCGCGCTGGGGTCCGGCACGAAGCGGGACGCGGTCAGTGCGGGCCGGCCCAGGTAGCCGCGGGCGAGGCCGGAGCCCGCCACGTACACCTCTCCTGTCACGCCGGGCGGGACGGGGCGCAGTCGGGCGTCCAGGACGTGGACCGCGCCGTCCAGGACGGGCCGCCCGATCGGCGGCGCCTGCCCCGTCACCGCGAGCGGGTCGCTCAGGGTGGCCGCGATGGTGATCTCGGTCGGGCCGTAGGCGTTCACCATGCGCCGTCCCGGCGCCCACTTCGCCACCAGCTCCGGCGGACACGCCTCCGCGCCCACCACCGGCACCGACAGGACGTCCGTGGGCAGCTGCGGCACGGTGGCCAGCACCGCCGGCGGCACCAGGGCATGGGTGACCCGGCCCGCGGTCAGCACCTGCGCCAGCTCCTCGCCGACCAGCACCCCCGCCGGAGCGACGACCAGCGCGGCGCCCGCCCCCCACGCCATCAGCAGCTCCATCACCGAGGCGTCGAAGCTGGGTGACGCGAGCTGCAGCACCCGGCTGTCCGGCGTCAGGTGGAAACGGCGCGTCATGGAGGCAGCCAGGGCTCCCACGCCGGCGTGCGTGACCGCGACGCCCTTCGGCACCCCCGTCGAACCCGACGTGAAGATCACGTACGCCAACTGCTCCGGCAGCGGGACGACGGCGGGGAGCGGCCGCGTGGCGGATACCTGCGCCTCCGCCTCTGCCTCTGCCTGCGCCTCCGCCTCCGCCTCTGCCTGCGCCACCAGCTCGGCGTCGAGAACCAGGCACGGCGCCGCCTGCTCCACCATGTGCCGCACCCGCTGCTCGGGATAGGCCGGGTCGATCGGCAGCCACGCCGCACCGAGGCGCGACACCGCGAGCACCGCCACCACCAGCTCCACCGACCGGGCGAGCCGCAGACCCACCACGTCGCCGGTGCGCACCCCCCGGTCCGCGAGCCGGCCGGCCAGCCGGCCCGCCCGCCGGTCCAGCTCGGCGAACGACCAGTGCCGTGCCCCGCTGATCAGGGCCGTCGCGTCGGGCGTGCCGGTCACCCAGCGCCCGAACAGCTCGGGCAGGGAGCGGGCCTGGTCCGTGGAGCCGCTGTCGTTCCACGCGGCCAGTTCGGCGCGCTCGCCCGGCAGCAGCACGTCGACCGCCTCCACCCGCACGGACGCGTCCGCGGCGACGGTCGCCAGCACCTGCGCGAACCGCCCGGCCAAGGTCTGCGCCGTCTCCTCGTCGAAGACGTCGGCCGCGTACTCGAGCGCGCCCGTCAGCCCGTCCGCGCCGCCGTCCGGGCCGTGCTCCTCGGCCAGTTGCAGCGTGAGGTCGAACTTCGCGGAGCCCAGCTCCACGGGCTCCACCGCGACCTGAAGGCCGGGCAGCTCCAGGCGGCCCCGTACGTTGTTCTGCAGGACCACCATCACCTGGAACAGTGCCTGCTGGGCCGCCGAGCGTTCCACGCCCAGCGCGTCGACCAGCCGGTCGAACGGAACGTCCGCGTGCGCGTGCGCGCCGAGGTGGACGTCCCGCACCCGGTCGAGGAGTTCACGGAACGTCGGGTCGCCGGAGACGTCCGTCCGCAGCACCACAGTGTTCACGAAGAAGCCGACCAGGTCGTCCAGGCCTTCGTCGGAGCGGCCGGCCACCGGGGCGCCGACCGGCAGGTCGTCGCCCGCGCCCAGCCGGGAGAGCAGCACGGTGAGCGCCGCGTGCAGCACCATGAACAGGGTCACGCCCCGCTCGCGCGCCAGCTCGACGAGCGCCCGGTGCACCTGGGCGTCGACGGCGAACGGCACGGTGCCCCCGCGGTGCGAGGCCACGGCCGGGCGCGGGCGGTCGTAGGGCAGGGCCAGCTCCGCCGGGGAGCCTTCCAGCGCCGTGCGCCAGTAGGCGAGCTGTTCGCCGACCAGGCTCGTCGGGTCGTCCTCGGAGCCCAGCACTTCGCGCTGCCACATGGCGAAGTCGGCGTACTGGCCCGGGAGTTCGGGGAAGTCGGGTGCCGCGGCGCGGTGCCGCGCGGCGTAGGCGGCCGACAGGTCGCGCAGGAGCGGGGCCATCGACCAGCCGTCGGCGGCTATGTGGTGCAGCACGATCAACAGCACGTGCTCGTCCTCGGCGACCTCGAACAGCGAGACCCGCAGCGGGATCTCCGCGGCCAGGTCGAAGCAGTGCGCCGCCGCCTCGGACATCGCCCGGGACAGCCCGTCCCGGGCCGGCCGGGCCCGGTGCAGCTCCGGCCGGACGCCCTCCAGGACGCGCTGGCTGGGCTCGCCGTCGTGTACCGCGATGACGGTGCGCAGACTCTCGTGCCGTTCGACCACGTCCGCCAGGGCCGCCCGCAGCGCCGACACGTCGACCTGTCCGGTGAGCCGCAGGGAGACGGCGATGTTGTACGCGGCGCTGGGCCCCTCGAGCTGGTCGAGGAACCAGATGCGGCGCTGGGCAAAGGACAGCGGGATCACGATGTGCCCCTCTCTCGCGACATACGGCGGAACTTGGGCCGCGCCGGACGTGCAGTGGGAAGAAGTTCGGAAAGTCGGGCCACTGTCGGTGCCTGGAAGACGTCCTTGGCGGTCATCTGCACCCCGAGGCGTGCGGCGATGCGGACAGTGAGTTTGCTGACGAGCAGGGAGTGTCCGCCGAGGTCGAAGAAGGAGTCGTCGATGCCGACCGTCTCGAACCCGAGGACTTCCGCGAACAGTTCGCAGAGCTGTTCTTCGTTCTTGGTACGGGGCGCCCTGGCCGTCGAGACGCTGACGTACTCGGCCTCGGGCAGGGCCTTGCGGTCGATCTTGCCGTTGGTTGTCAGGGGGAAGGCGTCCAGGACGACGACGGCGGCCGGGACCATGTACTCCGGCAGCCGGCCCGCCACGGCCTCGCGCAGGTCGGTTCCTTCGACATGGCCGGAGGCCGTCGCGTAGCCGATGAGCTGTTTGGTGCCGGTGGTCGTGGTCCGGGCGATCACGAGGGCCCGGTCGACCTGCGGATGAGCCGCCAGCGCGGCCTCGATCTCGCCCAGCTCGATCCGGAAACCACGCACCTTCACCTGGTCATCGGCCCGGCCCAGGTACTCCAGGTCGCCCGCGCCGCTCCAGCGCACCAGATCGCCCGTGCGGTACAGCCGCTGCCCGGTCGCGTAGGGGTTCGGCACGAAGCGTTCCGCGGTCAGGGCCGCACGGTTCTGGTAGCCGCGGGCCAGCCCGGCTCCGGCGATGTACAGCTCGCCGGCGGTGCCTGGCGGGACGGGTTGCAGCCGGCCGTCCAGGACGTAGGTCCGCATGCCGTCGAGCGGGCGCCCGATCGGTACGTCCGTCACATCCACGCCCAGGGCGTCCATGCGGTGACAGGCCGCGAACGTCGTCGTCTCCGTCGGCCCATACCCATTGACCACCACCAGGCCGGGGCACACCTCCTGCACCCGGCGCACCGCCGCCGCCGACACCACATCACCACCGGCCCACACCTGCACCACCGAGGCAAAACACTCCGGAAACTCCTGCGCCATCACCCCGAACAAACCAGCCGTCAACCACAGCGCACTCACCCCGCTGGAACGGATCAGAGCCGCCAGCTCACCCGCATCCACCCGGCCCGGCGGCGCCACCACCACCTGACCGCCATTGAGCAACGGCACCCACACCTCATACGTCGACGCATCGAACGAATGCGGCGAATGCACCAACACCCGCCCATGCGCCCCACCCGCAAACACACCATCAGCCGCCAGCGCCACCACATCCCGCTGCCGGACCGCCACCCCCTTCGCCACACCCGTCGACCCCGACGTGAACATCACATACGCCAACTGATCAGGACGCACCACCACACCGAGGTCGGCGACGGGGCCCCCGGCCGTGGCCGCGACATCGTCGGCGGTGACGGTGAGGACCACCCCGGCCTGCTCGCACACCCGCGCGCAGTGTTCGTCGGACCAGTGCGGGAAGAGCGGTACGTAGGCGCCGCCGGCCTTGGCGATGCCCAGCTCCGCGATCACCAGCTCGGTGCAGCGCTCCATGCGGATCGCCACCAGCGACTCCGCACCCACGCCCCGCTCCCGGAGCCAGTACGCCAACTGGGCGGAACGGGCGTCCAGTTGGGCGTAGGTCAGGCGGGCTTCACCGAACTCCACGGCCGGCGCCTGCGGCGCCCGCGCCACCTGCTCCGCGAACACCTCCGGAATGGATCCGGTGAACACCTCGACCCCGGTGCTGTTCCACTCCTCCAGCGCGGCGCGCTCACCGGGCAACAGCATGTCGAGCTGGGCGAGGGGCCGGTCGGCGGTGGTGGTCAGGTGGTGCAGGAGGTGCTGGTAGCGGTCCAGGATGCGGCTCGCGTGCTCCTGGTCGAAGGCGGTGGGCTGGTAGTCGAGGCGCAGCCGCATCGCGTCGCCTGCGGGGATCGCCGCGAGGGTCAGCGGGTAGTGCGTGGCGTCGAGTCCTTGGACGACGCGGGCGTCCAGGCGCCGGTCGTCCTGCCCGTCGGCGGAGTCCCGTGTGACGGGGTAGTTCTCGTAGACGGTGAGGGTGTCGAACAGCTGGCCTGTTCCTGCGAGTTGCTGGATCTCGGTGAGGCCGAGGTGGTGGTAGGCGAGGAGGGCTGCCTGTTCCTGCTGGACGCGCTGGACGAGGCCGGTGAGCGTCTCGGCGGCGTCCAGGCGGATGCGGACGGGCAGGGTGTTGATGAACAGGCCGACCATGGACTCCACGCCGGGAAGTTCGGCGGGGCGGCCCGAGACGACGGATCCGAAGACCACGTCCTCGCGCCCGGTCAGCCCGCCGACCAGCACACCCCACACGGTCTGCACGAGAGTGTTGAGCGTGACGCCCCAGGAACGGGCCAGCACGGTCAGCTCCGCGACCACCGACTCCGCAACCCGCGCCTCACACCGCTCAGGGACTCGCGTCTGCGCCGCGGTGAACGCCGGCGCCACCAGCGTCGGCTCCTCCACGCCCGCCAGCGCCTCCCGCCAGGCCGCCTCCGCGGCCGGCCGGTCCGCCTCCGCCAGCCACGCCAGATACGCACCGAACGGCCGCACCGCGGGAAGCACAGCAGCACCACCCTGGCGGTAGAACGCCAGCAACTCCCGGAACAGGACCGGCATCGACCATCCGTCGAGCAGGATGTGGTGGTTGGTCAGGACCAAGCGGTGCCGGTCCGTGCCGAGACGCACCAGCACCCACCGCAGCAGTGGCCCCCGCCGCAGGTCGAACCCGCGCCCCCGCTCCTCCACCGCGACCGCGTCCGCCGCTTGCTCAGGGTCGGGGCCGGTGGAGAGGTCGCGCGTCTCGAAGGGGGTTCCGGGAAGCCGGACGATCGCCTGGTACGGGGTTCCGTCCGCCGACTTCCGCAGGACGGCTCGGAGGTTGGGGTGCCGGTCGAGGAGCTTGTGGGCGGCGACGCGCAGCCGCTCGACGTCCAGGGGAGGACCGGTCAGGTCGAGAACGAACTGGGCGGTGTAGACGTCCGTGGCCTGCTCGTCGTAATCGGCGTGGAAGGCCAGACCCTGCTGGAGCGGGGAGAGGGAGAGGAGGTCGTCCAGTACGGCGCCGTCCGCGGCGAGTTCGGCTTGCAGGGTGTCGATGTCCGCCTGGTCGACCGCTACGAGGGGGAAGTCGGACGGCGTGTGACCGCCCGCGCCCTGCTCGACGGCTTCCGCGATCGCGGTCAGCTCCTCGAACCAGGCCTGCGCCAACTCCTGCACGCGTTCCTGGGAGAGGATCTCGCCGGCCCAGGACCACACCGCCCGCAGCACCGGACCCTCACCGGCTTCTTCGATGAGGGAATTCACCTCGACGGTGTGCGCCAGCGGCATCCGCGGGTCCATCCCGCCATGCAGGCCCAGACCGGTTGCCTCGGCGGCAGTGGTGAAGCGGCCCAGGTAGTTGAAGCCGATCTGCGGCTCCGCACCCGCCAGCTCGGGGGCCGTCTGCTCGTTCAGGTAGCGCAGCAGGCCGTAACCGAGGCCCTTGTCCGGGACCTGGCGCAGTTGCTCCTTCACCTGCCGCACCGAGGAAGCCGCATCCCCCGGGCCTGCGTCCAGCGCCACCGGATACACCGAGGTGAACCAGCCCACCGTCCGCGAAAGATCAACCCCGGGCAGCTCCTCACGACCATGCCCCTCCACATCCACCAGAACGGGATGCGATCCGCTACCCCGCCAGCGCCGCACCGCCCGCGCCAGAGCAGCCAGCAGCACGTCATTGATCTCACCGTGGAAGGCGGCCGGCACCGCACCCAGCAGACGCTGCGACACCGCAGTAGGAAGGCGCAGCTCCAGCTGGCCGGCCGAGGACGCCACATCCACCGCCGCATCCAGCGGGCGTACGCCCAGCAGCGGGTCCGGGGTGCTGCGCACGCCACGCCAGAAGTCCAGCTCAGTGACCCGCGCCTGCGCCTCGTCCACCAGCAGCCGCGCCCACCGACGGAACGACGTCGCCACCCCCGCCAGCTCCACCGACGGTTCGGACAGTGCCGCCTGAACGTCCGGGACGATGATCCGCCACGACACCCCATCGACCACCAGATGGTGCGCCACCAGCAGCAGCACACCCTCGGCATCCGGGCCGCGGTCGAACCACACGCCCTGCACCATCACACCCGCACCAGGCGACAACCGCCCCTGCGCCCCACGACGCTCCACCACCACGAGCCG
>NZ_JBITLI010000026.1:0-59145 GCF_044465085.1 Streptomyces sp. NPDC049813
TTTGGCACGCTGTTGAGTTCTCAAGGAACGGACGCTTCCTTTGTACTCACCCGAGAGACTCTCTCGTGGCTTTCCTCCGGGCGCTTCCCTTCGGTGTTTCCAACCTTACCAGATCCGTTTTCCGTTCCGTTTCCGGTTCGGAATTCATTTCCGGTGGCCGCTGGAGGGGCCTTGCCTTTCGGCGTGCTCACTACGTTAGCCGATTTCCCCGGCAACTCATAATTCGAGTTTCGCGAGTTCGAATTTCGACGTGCGGGCACGCCGAAAAGGACCCCGCTGAGGGTGATCGTGAGTAAGTAGTGGTTTGGCCGCTTCCGGTTGCTGACTGAACGCCATACCCGGGTCAAGCGGCTCGGACTACCTTACGGATCGCGCAAGACCGCGTCAAGCTCGTCGGCGGCGCGGCGTGTGCGCCCGGTAGGGGCTCACCGTCGGGTCGTCGGCGACCCAGAAGCGCCACGGATGGACTCCGCCCTCGCCGGCGACTCCGGTGCGCGGGCCGCTGCTTACCTGGTCAGCCGGGACCGGGGTGCCCCGCAGGATGCTCACCGGGGAGGCCCCGGGGGCGCAGGCGTCCGTGCCGTCCAGGGCGCGGTCCACGCCCAGGGCCGTGGCGAGGCGGGCCGGGCCTTTGGCCAGTTCCTTGTCCTTGCGGGCCGAGAGTCGACGGGTGCGGGCGAGTTCGGCGCCCTCGGTGATCTCGCCGGCGCGCAGCAGCACGCCGCTCGCGGTGCCCGGAGGGCCGCAGACCAGATTCATGCAGTGCCACATGCCGTAGGTGAAGTAGACGTACACATGTCCTGGCGGTCCGAACATCACGCTGTTGCGGGCCGTCTGTCCCCTGTAGGCGTGGGAGCCGGGGTCGTTCGCACCGTCATAGGCCTCGACCTCGGTGAGGCGTAGCTCGATCGGGCCTTCGGGGGTGTGGTGCACCAGCGTGCGGCCCAGGAGGTCGGGAGCGACGTCCAGCACTGGGCGGTCGAAGAAGGTGCGGGTCAGGGGCGTACGGTCAGGGGCCGCGATCATGCCGTCCGAGGGTAACGGAACGGCCGGTGTGGGCAGGCGCGGAACCGGTGGCCGGTGTCCCGCGTTTGTGTCAGCAGGACCAGCAGGTTCGGTGATCGCGAGATCACGGTTCACCTACGGAGGAGATCGAGTCATGGGCTTCAAGCGGCTGTTGGCAAGTCTGGGTGCGGGCGGGGCGTCCGTCGAGACGGTGCTCACCGAGGCCAATGTCGTGCCCGGAGGCGTCGTCCAGGGCGAGGTCCGGATCCAGGGCGGTTCCGTCGACCAGGACATCGAGGGTCTCTCCGTCGGACTGCAGGCCCGGGTCGAGGTCGAGGGCGGGGAAGAGGAGTACAAGCAGGACATCGAGTTCACCAAGGTGCGGCTCGGCGGCGCGTTCGAGCTGAAGGCGAACGCGGTGCACGTGGTGCCCTTCGGCCTGGAGATCCCCTGGGAGACGCCGGTCACGACGATCGACGGCCAGCAGCTGCGCGGGATGAACATCGGGGTGACCACCGAGCTGGAGATCGCCCGGGCCGTGGACTCCGGGGACCTGGACCCCATCAGCGTGCACCCGCTGCCCTCGCAGCAGGCGATCCTGGACGCGTTCATCGGGCTCGGGTTCCGCTTCAAGAGCGCGGACATGGAGCGCGGGCACATCCGGGGCACCCGGCAGAAGCTGCCGTTCTACCAGGAGATCGAGTTCTTCCCGCCGCAGCAGTACCGGGGGCTGAACCAGGTCGAGCTGAGCTTCGTGGCCGACGACCGGGAGATGGACGTCGTCCTGGAGATGGACAAGAAGCCGGGCCTGTTCAGCGAGGGCAGCGACACGTTCCGCTCGTTCGTCGTCGGGCACCACGACTTCCAGGGCACCGACTGGTCGGCGTATCTGCACCAGTGGCTGTCGGAGGTCGGCAGCCGGAAGAACTGGTTCTAGGGTTTGGGACGTCGGATCCGGTAGAACCCGGGACAGAGCAAAACCCGTGATTCAGGAGGTGTCATCGTGACCGAGCAGCCCGAGCGGGCGCCGTTGCCGCATGACTTTCATCCGCAGGTGCCGTCGTTCACCGTGGTGAGCGAGGACTTCGAGCCGGGCGGTGTGCTCGACGACGCCCAGGTCCAGGCGGCGGGGAACACGTCGCCGCAGCTGCGGTGGGAGGGCTTCCCGGCGGAGACGAAGAGCTTCGCGGTCTCGTGCTTCGACCCGGACGCGCCGACCGGCAGCGGCTTCTGGCACTGGTCCCTGTTCGACATCCCGGCCTCGGTGACCGAGCTGCCGGCGGGGGCGGGCAGCGGCTCGTTCGCCGGGCTGCCCGAGGGCGCGGTCCAGGTGCGCAACGACTACGGGGCGAAGGAGTTCGGTGGCGCCGCGCCGCCGCCCGGCGACCCCGCGCACCGCTACGTCTTCACCGTGTACGCGGTGGACCAGGAGAAGCTCGGGATCGACTCCGACGCGTCTCCCGCGGTCGTCGGGTTCAACCTGCGGTTCCACACGCTCGCGCGGGCGCAGGTCGTCGCCGAGTACGCGGCTCCCGCGGAGAGCTGACGTTCACCGAGCGTTTGCCCGCCCCTGGTCTTGGAAGTGATCAGGGGCGGGCATTTTTTTATTGCGTTGTCCATCTCGGCGGGCGCGGCCAAAGTGAACGCACGGACGCCGAGGGGTGATCCGGTGCGTACGGGAGGTGGGCAGGGTGCGGGACACACTGGTGCTGAACGCGAGCTTCGAGCCGCTCTCGACGGTGACGCTGAACCGGGCCGTCGTGCTGGTGCTGCAGGACAAGGCGGTCGTCGAGCAGGCCCACCCCGAACTGCGCATGCGCGGTGCCGCGCTCGATCTGCCGGTGCCGCGGGTGATCAGGCTGTGCAGGTACGTACGGGTGCCGTTCCGAAGACGTGCGCCGTGGTCCCGGCGCGGGGTGCTCATCCGGGACCAGCACCGGTGCGCGTACTGCGGGCGGCGGGCGACGACCGTGGACCACGTGGTGCCGCGGTCCCAGGGTGGCGCGGACGCCTGGCTGAACACGGTGGCGTCCTGCGCCGAGGACAATCACCGCAAGGCCGACCGGACGCCGGAGCAGGCGGGGATGCCGCTGCTCAGGCAGCCTTTCGAGCCGACGCCTGCCGACGCGATGCTGCTCTCGCTGGGGGCGGACGAGCAGGCGGCGCTGCCCGGCTGGCTGGGACAGCAGAAGGCCGCGGCGTAGGCCGCGATACGTACGGGACGGGCCGCCGACCATGTGGTCGGCGGCCCGTCCCGTTCGCTCTGCTCGTTCTCAGTCGATGGGGGGCTGTTCCCGGCGCTCCTTGGCGGCCGGGGCGGAGCCGCCGCCCATCGGGTTGAAGTTGCCCATGGCGCCGCTCAGGCCCTTGAGCGCGTCGCCGATCTCGCTGGGGACGATCCAGAGCTTGTTGGCGTCGCCCTCGGCGATCTTCGGCAGCATCTGGAGGTACTGGTAGGAGAGGAGCTTCTGGTCCGGGTCCCCGGCGTGGATCGCCTCGAAGACCGTGCGGACGGCCTGCGCCTCGCCCTCTGCCTTGAGGGCCGCCGCCTTCGCCTCGCCCTCGGCCCGCAGGATCGCGGACTGCTTCTCGCCTTCCGCGGTGAGGATCTGGGACTGGCGGATGCCCTCGGCGGTGAGGATCGCGGCGCGCTTGTCGCGGTCGGCGCGCATCTGCTTCTCCATCGAGTCCTGGATGGAGGTGGGCGGCTCGATCGCCTTGAGCTCGACGCGGTTGACGCGGATGCCCCATTTGCCGGTGGCCTCGTCGAGGACGCCGCGCAGCGCCGCGTTGATCTCCTCGCGGGAGGTCAGGGTCCGCTCGAGGTCCATGCCGCCGATGATGTTGCGCAGGGTCGTCACCGTGAGCTGCTCGATGGCCTGGATGTAGCTCGCGACCTCGTAGGTGGCCGCCCGGGCGTCCGTCACCTGGTAGTAGATGACGGTGTCGATGTTGACGACGAGGTTGTCCTGGGTGATCACCGGCTGCGGCGGGAACGGCACGACCTGCTCGCGCAGGTCGATGCGGTTGCGGATGGAGTCGATGAAGGGGACGACGATGTTCAGGCCCGCGTTGAGGGTGCGGGTGTACCGGCCGAACCGCTCCACGATGGCGGCGCTCGCCTGCGGGATGACTTGGATGGTCTTGATCAGGGCGATGAAGACCAACACCACCAGAATGATCAGGACGATGATGATCGCTGACATCGCGTCTCCCGTGCCCTTCGTGCGGTTGTCCTCCCGACGCCGTCACGTCGGAAGATCATGAGATCGTGCTGGTCGAGTCTGTCAGAACCGCCCTTCCTGCGGGGCGAGTTCAGGTCACCCGCGGGCTTCAGATGACGATCGCGGTGGCTCCCTCGATGTCGACGACGTCGACCTGGTGGCCCGGTTCGTACGCCGCGTCGCCGTCGAGGGTGCGGGCGGACCAGATCTCGCCGCCGAGCTTGATCCGGCCGCCGCTCGCGTCGACGCGCTCGACGACGACGGCCTGTCTGCCCTTGAGGGCGTCGATACCGGTGGCCAGGCCCGGTTTCTGGCTGCGCTGGCGTACGGCGATGGGGCGGACGACGGCGATCAGCGCGCAGGAGACGACGGCGAAGACCACGACCTGGAGGACGGCTCCCCCACCGAGTCCTGCCGTCACCGCGCCGGCGACGGCACCCACCGACAGCATGCCCAGCTCGGGCATGGCGGTGATGACGAGCGGGATTCCGAGCGCGGCCGCCCCGATCAGCCACCACACCCATGCGTCTATGTCTGCCACATGGTCATGGTAGTTCCGCGGACGGCCGTGCCGACAGGGGACGATCGGGCCGTGCGGCCGTGCGGCGGGGCCGGTCAGCCGAGGGGGAGGCCGGTGGCGGTCCAGCGGTCGCCCCGCTGCTCGACGACGAGCGGGAGCCCGAAGCAGCGCGAGAGGTTGCGGGAGGTGAGCTCCAGCTCCAGCGGGCCGGCGGCGAGGACCTTGCCCTGGCGGATCATCAGGACGTGGGTGAAGCCCGGGGCGATCTCCTCGACGTGGTGCGTGACCATGATCATCGAGGGGGCGATCGGGTCGCGGGCGAGGCGGCCGAGGCGGCGGACGAGATCCTCGCGGCCGCCCAGGTCGAGACCGGCGGCCGGCTCGTCGAGGAGGAGCAGCTCGGGGTCGGTCATGAGCGCGCGGGCGATCAGGGTGCGCTTGCGCTCGCCCTCGGAGAGCGTGCCGAACTTGCGCTCCAGGTAGTCGCTCATGCCGAGGCGGTCGAGGAAGGCGCGGGCGCGCCGCTCGTCGATGTCCTCGTAGGTCTCCTGCCAGCCGGCCGTCATGCCGTAGGCGGCGGTCAGCACGGTCTGCAGGACCGTCTGGCGCTTGGGCAGCTTCTCGGCGAGGCCCATGCCGGCGACGCCGATCCGCGGCCGCAGTTCGAACACGTCCGTGCCGGGCCTGCCGAGGGTCTCGCCGAGGATGGTGGCGGAGCCGCTGCTCGGGAAGAGGTAGCTCGAGGCGATGTTCAGGAGGGTGGTCTTGCCCGCGCCGTTGGGTCCGAGGATGACCCAGCGCTCCCCCTCCTTCACCGACCAGGAGACCTGGTCCACCAGAGCCCGGCCCTCGCGGACCACGGATACGTCCTCCAGCTCCAGCACATCGCTCATGAGCGCGTTGTCTCCCATTGCAGTCTCGGCCGTCTCGCGTGCGTCCGGTGAGTTTCGGCTTGTTCGGCGCCGGACGCAGCCCCCTGGGGAAAACCTACGCCACTGGTCCGGTGGTCCATTCCATCGGTCGGGGTTTTGGCGTCCCGCGGGCCTTCTATGGTGGGGCCCATGCTCTCGGAACCACGCTCTGGACGTCTCGCGGCATGGGGAAATGCCCTTCTTGCCGGTCTTGTCGCGCCCGACGACGCGGCGCTCGCGATCGTCGGGGAGGACGCGGTGCACCGCGTCGCGGGGATCCCCGGGGAGGCGGGGCCCGTCGGGCTGACGCTGGCGCTCGGCCGGCTGCGGGCCCTGGGCGTCGGCGGCCTGCGGGTCGCGCTGCCCGCGCCGGGGCATCCGCTGGGGCTGAGCGGGCCGCCGGAGTTCAACGCGCGGGCCGTCGACGCAGAGGAGGCGGTGATCTGCTCGGGGGCCGCGCTCGGGCTGATTCCCGAGGTGGACGCGGCCGGGCCGGAGGGCGACGTGCACGTCGAGGTGGTCTGGCACTGCCTGCCGGTGCGCGAGGCGCCGCCGGCCGACGTGCCCTCGCTCGGCGAGGCCGAGCGGGAGCTGGCGGAGGCGCTGCGGGAAGCCACCGAGGTACTGACCCGGCTGGACGTGGCGGGCTCGGGGCCGCTGGCTGAGGCGGCCGTCGACGCGTACCGGGCCCGGGCCGAGCGGGGCCGCGAGGCGCTGGCGCCCGGGTATCCGCCCCGCGCGGTGCGCGTGCTCGAACTGGCGCAGCGGGTGGGGTTGCTGGTCGAGGTGGCGTACGAGAGCGGGCACGGCGGGGCGGTGAGCGCCTCGGAGATGGGGGCGCGGGCGGTGGCGCTGCGGCCGGTCGAGCGGACGGCCCGGCGGGCGCAGGTCGCCGCGTACAACGCGTATGTGGAGGAGCAGCAGCGTGGGTGAGGCGGGGCGCGGGCGGTGACCCGCGCCCGGGCGCGGACGGACCGGAGCCCCGCGGCCACGGGGGTCGCGGGGCTCCGGGTGCCTGCTCGGTGGCGCCGTCAGTCGTTCGCCGCGGTGTTGCCGAAGGTCGGGTTGAGCAGCCCGATGACGTTGACCGAGTCGCCCACGACGTTGACGGGGACGTGGACCGGCACCTGGGCCTGGTTGCCCGAAATGACGCCCGGGGACGTCGTGGCCGCGCCCTCGGCGCCCGCGTCGGCGACGGCGGCACCGGCCGACGCGCCCGCGGCGATACCGGCGACGGCTACGGCCAGAGCGGCCTTCTTGGCGATGTGCATGAGAAGTGTTCCTCCAGATGGTGCGTTCCGGCCCCAAAGGCGAGCCGCACGGTGAGCAACGCCGGGGCCGGGTGGAGGGAACGGGGCGGGGCGGGGATACGCCCGATCGGATCAACAGACCCGCGTGCGCGGCGGCCCGGGGACATGGCGCGGCCCCCCGGGGCATGCCCGGGGGGCCGGTGGTCCTGGGGACCTGGTGCCCAGGTCAGCTGTTGAGGCCGGGGTTGCCGAAGACGGGGTTCAGCACGCCGATGACGTTCACGCTGTTGCCCACGGCGTTGACCGGGATGTGGACCGGGGCCTGGACCAGGTTGCCCGAGCCGACGCCCGGCGAGTGGACGGCCTTGCCGTCCGCGTGCGCACCGTCAGCGGCAGAGGCGAGACCGGCGCCGGTGGCGACCAGGCCACCGGCGACGAGGGTGACAGCCGCGGCCTTCTTCAGGTTCTTCACTTCGGGATCCTCCTAGCGACTGCCGCGGCCAGCCGCCGCGGCACGCACTGGAGAACGCCGCCCCGCCCGCCGGGATACGCCGGACGGGGGACATCTACACGACAGTATGAATCTCTCACCGGAGGGGAACCGCCCCTGCCGGGGTGGAGTAGTGCGCGCGGCGGGCGAGTCAGCCGGCGGCGCCGTGCCGCACCGCCCACAGGGCGGCCTGGGTGCGGTCCGCGAGGTCGAGCTTCATCAGGATGTTCGACACGTGGGTCTTCACCGTCTTCTCGGAGAGGACGAGGGCGCGGGCGATCTCCCGGTTGGAGCGGCCGTCGGCGATCAGGCCGAGGACCTCGCGCTCCCGTTCGGTGAGGGAGCCGCCGCGGCCCTGGCCGCCGTTGGTCTCCTCCTGGGAGAGCAGGGCGTCCGCCACCTCGGGCTGGAGCAGGATGTGGCCCGCGTGGACGGAGCGGATGGCGCCGGCCAGGGCGTCCGGGTCGACGTCCTTGTACACGTAGCCGGCGGCTCCGGCGCGCAGGACGGGGACGACCGTGCGCCTCTCGGTGAAGCTGGTCACGATCAGCACGCGGGCCGGGTTGCCCAGTTCACGGAGCTTGCGCAGCGCCGCGATGCCGTCCATGCCGGGCATCTTGACGTCCATGAGGACGACGTCCGGGCGCAGCTGCTCGGCCCGGTCGACTCCTTCGGCGCCGTCGGCCGCCTCGCCGACGACCTCGATGTCGTCCTGTACTTCGAGGAACGTACGCAGGCCCCGGCGGACGACCTGGTGGTCGTCGACCAGGAGCACCTTGATGGGTTCAGCCACCGGGGACCTCCATGTCGATCGTGGTGCCCTTGCCGGGCTCGGACTCCACGGTGAGCCGGCCGCCGACGCCGCTGGTCCGGTCACGCATGGAGACCAGGCCCAGGTGGCGTCCCGCGCGGCGGACCGCCTTCGGGTCGAAGCCGGCGCCGTCGTCGGTGACGCGCAGGGCGGCGCCGCCGCCGCGTCTGCCGAGGGAGACCTGGACGTGCTGCGCGCCGGAGTGGCGCAGCGCGTTGTGCAGGGCCTCCTGGGCGACGCGCAGCATCGCCTCCTCCTGGGCGGCGGGCAGGGCGCGCAGGCCGGTGGCCGTGAAGGTGACGCGGGCCGTGTGGGCACGGTCGAGGACCTGGGCGTGCGTGCGCAGGGTGGCGGCCAGGCCGTCCTCGTCGAGGGCCGCGGGGCGCAGTTCCACGACGGCCGCGCGCAGCTCCTCGGTGGCCTCGGCGGCGAGTTCCACGACGTTGCGCAGTTCGTCCTTGGCGCGGGCCGGGTCGCGGTCCACGAGGGTGGCGGCGGCCTGGGCGGTCAGCCGCAGCGAGAAGAGTTTCTGGCTGACGGCGTCGTGCAGTTCGTGGGCGAGCCGGGAGCGCTCCTCGGCGATGGTCAGCTCGCGGCTGCGTTCGTAGAGCCGGGCGTTGGTGAGGGCGATGGCGGCGTGCTGGGCGAGGATGCGGAGCAGTTCGACGTCCTCCTCGGTGAAGCCGCAGCCGCCTTGCGGCTTGGGGCACCTCTTGTTGGCGAGGAAGAGGGCGCCGATGGTCTCGTCGTCGTCCTTGATGGGCAGGCCGAGGAAGTCGGACATGTCCGGGTGGGCGGCGGGCCAGCCTTCGAAGCGGGGGTCCTCGCGGACGTCGGCGAGGCGCTCGGTGCGCGCGTCGCGCAGCATGGCGGCGAGGATGCCGTGCTGGCGGGGCAGCGGGCCGATCGCCTTCCACTGTTCCTCGCTGACGCCGTCGACGACGAACTGGGCGAAGCCGCCGTGGTCGTCGGGGACGCCGAGGGCCGCGTACTCGGCGTCGAGCAGTTCGCGCGCCGAGGCGACGATCGTCTTGAGGACGTCGCGCACCTCCAGGTGCCTGCTCATGGCCAGCAGCGCGGCGCTCACCGCGGCCAGTCCTGTCCGGGGGCCGTGACTCATGGCGTCACCGTACCGGCGGGGTGCGGCCGCACGGATCCGACCTGCGGCGGCCCCCGGCTAGGGCTGTGGACGTAGGGCGCGGGGCCCGGGGCCGGGGGGGCGCGCCGGTGGGCCTGAGGGACGAGTCCGCACACGGGTGCCTCCTCCCTACGGAGGAGACGGCTCACCGTGTGCGTTGCGATGGCAACTGTTCGTGAGAACGGGCGTGAGCGGATGTGACGCCGCGCATAGGGTGCAGGTCACGTACGAAGGCCGCTAGTGGTTGCGCGTGGGCCTTAAGTCCTGAGGCCGGGCCGGGTCTGCGGGTCGCGCACCGGCCTCAGGACGCTGTTTGCGGGCCACAGGCCCACTACCCGGCTTCGTACGTCACACCTTTGCCACGGAATTTTGCTGCCGCTAAGAATGGCCACCGTCGCTCAGCGCCGACCGGGTCTACCCACGGCGTTCGTGTCCCAAACACGGTCCGTCCGGTTCTCCGGCGAGCGACCCCCGTTCTTCGAGAGGTCCCCATCTCCCATGTCCAAGCACAGCTTCCCCGGCCATAGTCAGCTGACCCGCGTCCACAAGGTCTCGATGGCCGGTGTCGCCGCTCTCGGTGCCGCCGCCCTCGCGGTGACGCTCGTCCCGGGCCAGGGTACGCAGGCGCACGCCGAGACGGTCTCCTCCGCCCCGGCCGCCTACACGACGAACGCGGGCGCGCAGCAGATCAAGGACGTCCGGGCGAGCGTGACCGACCAGCAGGCCACCGCGTCGGAGAAGGCGAAGCAGGCCGAGGCGAAGCTCAAGGCCCAGCAGGAGGCCGAGGCGAAGAAGAAGGCGGACGCCGAGGCCAAGGCCAAGGCGGACGCAGACGCCAAGGCGAAGGCCGACGCGGCCGCGAAGGCCAAGGCCGACGCCGACGCCAAGGCGCAGAAGGAGCGCGAGGCCCAGGAGGCCGCCTCCCGTGCCGCCGCCCGCAAGCCGGTCTACGCGAACAACCTGGACGGCTGGATCAAGCAGTCCCTCGACATCATGAAGGCCAAGGGCATCCCCGGCTCGTACGACGGGCTCTACCGCAACATCATGCGCGAGTCCACCGGCAACCCGAACGCGGAGAACGGCTGGGACATCAACGCCCAGAACGGCACGCCCTCGATCGGCCTGCTCCAGGTCATCCAGCCGACGTTCGACACCTACCACGTCGACGGCACCTCGTCGGACATCCACGACCCGGTCGCCAACATCACGGCCGCGGCGAACTACGCGGCCGCCACGTACGGCTCGATCGACAACGTCGACAGCGCGTACTGAGCCCCGGTGACCGGCGCGTCCTGAGACCCCTTGCAGGGACCTCTGGGTCCGGAACCCGCTGAACCCCCATGCCAGTGAAGGGCGGCACCCCGACGAGGGTGCCGCCCTTCACTGGCGTACGGGTGCCGGTGGTGCGCCTACTTGCGCATGACCTCGGGCTCGTGGCGGCGCAGCAGCCGCGCGACCGCGAAGCCGCAGATCACGCCGAGCACGATCAGCACCGCGAGGTTGATGCCCCACTGGGTGACCGAGTGCTCCCACAGCGGGTCGAGGTCGTTCGGGTTCTTCGGGTCCCACGGCGGCATCAGGTGGGAGAGGTCGAGCGTGGCCCCGGCGGCGCCGATCGCCCAGCGGGACGGCATCAGCCAGGCGAACTGCTCCAGGCCGATCGAGCCGTAGATCTGGAAGAGGACGCCGGTGAAGACGACCTGCACGATGGCGAACATGACCAGCAGCGGCATGGTCTTCTCGGAGGTCTTCACCAGCGAGGAGATGACCAGGCCGAACATCATCGACGTGAAGCCCAGCGCGATGATCGCGACGCACAGCTCCAGCGCCGGCGGCATCAGCAGGCCTTCCTTCGGAAGGTCCCGCGGGAAGAAGCCGATGGCGCAGATGATGACGCCCTGCACGGCGGTGATGACGCCGAGGACGATGACCTTGGACATCAGGTACGCGGACCGGGACAGCCCGGTGGCGCGCTCCCGCTCGTAGATGACCCGCTCCTTGATCAGCTCACGGACCGAGTTGGCCGCGGCCGAGAAGCACATGCCGACCGCGATGATCAGCATGATCGTGCCCGCGTCGCCGTTGAACTTCGAGGGCGGTTTCGGCGGGGCCAGGCCGAAGTCGGCCGGGATGACCACGGAGACGATGCCCAGGACCGCGGGCAGGATCACCATCAGCCCCATGAAGCCCTTGTCGGAGGCGATCACCGACACGTAGCGGCGGATCAGCGTGAAGAGCTGGGCGCCCCAGGGCTGCGGCTTGGGCGGTTTGATCGCGGCCGGCGGCGGCATCTGCACCGACTGGGCGGCGACGGCGTCGATGTCCGCGGCGTACATCTGGTAGTGCTGCGAGCCCTTCCAGCGGCCCGCCCAGTCGTAGTCACGGTAGTTCTCGAACGCCGAGAAGACGTCGGCCCAGGTCTCGTAGCCGAAGAAGTTGAGGGCTTCCTCCGGCGGGCCGAAGTACGCCACCGAGCCGCCCGGCGCCATCACCAAGAGCTTGTCGCAGATCGCGAGCTCGGCCACGGAGTGGGTGACGACGAGGACCGTGCGGCCGTCGTCGGCGAGGCCGCGCAGCAGCTGCATGACGTCGCGGTCCATGCCCGGGTCGAGCCCGGACGTCGGCTCGTCGAGGAAGATCAGCGACGGCTTGGTCAGCAGCTCCAGGGCGACGGAGACGCGCTTGCGCTGGCCACCGGAGAGGGAGGTGACCTTCTTCTCCTTGTGGATGTCCAGCTTCAGCTCGCGCAGCACCTCGTCGATGCGCTGCTGGCGCTCCTGCTCGCTGGTGTCCGCGGGGAAGCGGAGCTTGGCGGCGTACTTGAGCGCCTTCTTGACGGTCAGCTCCTTGTGCAGGATGTCGTCCTGCGGGACCAGACCGATGCGCTGGCGCAGCTCGGCGAACTGCTTGTAGAGGTTCCGGTTGTCGTAGAGGACGTCGCCCTCGTTGGCGGGGCGGTAACCGGTGAGCGCCTTCAGGAGCGTCGACTTGCCGGAGCCCGACGGGCCGATGACGGCGATCAGCGACTTCTCCGGGACGCCGAAGGAGACGTCCTTGAGGATCTGCTTGCCGCCGTCCACGGTGACCGTCAGGTGCCGTGCGGAGAAGGAGACCTCACCGGTGTCGACGAACTCTTCGAGCCGGTCGCCGACGAGCCGGAAGGTGGAGTGGCCGACGCCGACGATGTCGTTCGGGCCGAGCAGCGCGGAGCCGCCCTTGGCCATCGGCTGGCCGTTGACGTACGTGCCGTTGTGCGAGCCGAGGTCGCGGATCTCGAAGCGGCCGTCGGGCGTCGCGTGGAATTCGGCGTGCAGGCGCGAGACCTGGAGGTCGGAGACGACCAGCTCGTTCTCCAGGGCACGGCCGATGCGCATGACGCGGCCGAGCGAGAACTGGTGGAACGTGGTCGGGCTGCGGTCGCCGTAGACCGGCGGGGCCCCCGCGACGCCGCCGGGCCCCTGCTGGTGCGGCACCTTCTGCGCCGGCGGCGGCTGCTGCCAGGCCGGTTGCTGGTGCTGCGGCTGCTGGTGCTGCTGCGGCGCCTGCTGCTGCCGGCCGGGCGCACCGGCCCCCGGCTGCTGCTGCGGCGGTGGCTGCTGGGCGACGCCCGCGGCCTGCTGCGGCGGCGTGGAGACGGCGGCGGCCTGGGCGCCGCCCCGCGCGGTGATCCGCGGGCCGTCGGTCGCGTTGCCCAGGTGCACCGACGCACCGGGACCCAGCTCCGCCTGATGGATCCGCCGGCCTCCCGCATAGGTGCCGTTGGTCGAGCCGTGGTCCTCGATGATCCAGCCGCGGCCGCTCCAGCTGATCGTGGCGTGCCGCCACGAGACGCGCGCGTCGTCGAGCGCGATGTCGCCCTGCGGATCACGTCCGAGGGTGTACGACCTGGACGGGTCGAGCGTCCAGGTTCTGCCATTCAGTTCCAGTACGAGTTCAGGCACTCCAGCCCCACTGAGTTGTCCCCCGAGTTGTGCCCCGTCATGGGGAGTCTAGGGATGTCGAACATCGTGAGGAACTATTTCAGGAACGGCCCTGTGACCGAAAGTCGGGCCTTGCGGCGGAGGTTGTGAAGACTCCCGGGCGGCCCCGGCGCCCGCGCCGTTGACGTGGCCGATACGGCCCCGGAGAGTGGGAAGCGCCCACAACTCCCTACGGATCATGCGCAAAGGGGGTATCAGGGGCGACGCGGTACGGATCGGGGGGTCCTGATGGAGACCGGCCACGACACCAACCGGCACGGCCGGATGCCCGTGGGCGATGTGCTGCTTTCGGCCATCGCGGCGGTGAGCTGGGCCTTTCTCGGGATGGCGGGCGTCGCGGCGCTCGGCCTCCATCTGCTGGAGGCGGACACGGCGGGCTCGCTCGGGCCGATGACCGCCGCGGTGGTCGCGGTCGGCGCCGGCGGGCGGGTGACGCCCTCCGGCGACATGTCCTCCTTTGGGATCGACGCGGCGCAGGCGCACACCGCGATCGACGTCACGCCGCTCGGGGTGAGCCTGGTGGGTGCGCTCGTGCTGAGCTGGTTCTTCCTACGGTCGTTGCGGGCGCGGGGAGTTGAGGTCTCCCCCGGTGAGCTCGCGGCCCGCGTGGCGGCGGTGGTGGTGCTGTTCGTGGCGCTGCTGGGTGGGCTCGCCTGGGTGGGTCACGACCTCATCACGATTGACGGCGCGAAGCTGGGACTGAACGACGTACCGGGCGCCGGCGGCCTCCCCGGAGACCTCGAGGATCAGCTGCCGGGCGGCGTCGGAGAGCTGCTCCCCGACCGGCTCGGCGACCTCGCCGACGCGAAGGCCTCCGTCGGGTTCACGGTGCGGACGGGCGCCACGCTGCTGGGTGGCGCGGCGTTCGCCGCCGGGGTGCTGCTGATCGCGCTGCTCGCCTCGCGCCGCACTCCCCTGCCGCGCGCCCTCGCGCCCGTCCACCGGCTGGTGCGGCCCGCCGCGTCGGCGCTCGCGACGGTGC
Organism: Streptomyces sp. NPDC049813; assembly: GCF_044465085.1. Taxonomy (NCBI): domain Bacteria; kingdom Bacillati; phylum Actinomycetota; class Actinomycetes; order Kitasatosporales; family Streptomycetaceae; genus Streptomyces; species Streptomyces sp. NPDC049813. Next base: position 14,312 of record NZ_JBITLI010000026.1, read on the forward strand.
TGCTGGTGACGGTCCTGGCCGGGCTCGCCGCCGCGGCGTACGCGATGACCGGCGACGACCACCCGAAGCGGATCGCGGGCGCCGCGCTGCTCGGCGCGCCGAACGGGGCGTGGCTCGGGGTGCCGCTCGGCCTCTTCGTGCCCTGGGACGGCCGGGCCGCGGGCGAGTTCGTGCGGTTGCTCCCGGACCCGCTCGACGATCTCCTCGGCGTCTCCTCCGACCGCTCGGTGACGCTCGGGCGGCTCGCCGAACTCGACGGCCGGGTCTGGCTGTTGGCGGTCGCCATGGCACTGATGACGGTGTTCGCCGGGGTACTGACGGCGGTGCGGACGCCCCGGGCGCGGGGGCAGGGCGCGGCGGGGTTCGCCGCGCGGTGCGCGGTGCGGCTCGGTGTGCTGACGGCGCTCGCGCTGCCGCTCCTGGTGTGGCTGACGGACGTGTCGGCCGACGCGTCCCTGTCGGTGCTCGGCTTCGACGCGTTCGACGCCGGGATCGAGCTGCACGGGCAGCAGGGGACGGCGCTGCTCCTGGGGGCCGCGTGGGGCGCGGGGGCCGGGGCGGCCGGGGCGCTCCTGGCGTGCGCGAGCGGGGCGGCGGGGCGGCGGGCCGCGCCGCCGGCCGTCGCCGCGGAACGGGCCCGGGGCGAGACCCCGGCCGCATCGGCCCCGGGCGCACAGGCCCCGGCCGGACAAGCCCCTTCCGGACAGGCCCCGGCCGCACAGGCCCCTTCCGGGCAGGCCCCGCCCTCCGAAGCGCCCGGACCGTACCGCCCGAGCCGCCCCTACCGGCCGTCGAACGCGGACACGAATCCTTATCTGCGGCCGTACGGAGTGGAGGGAAGGGGGGTGCGGTCCGGGCCCGGGTCCGGGTCCGGCCCCGGCGCGTCCCCGCCCCGCGTCACCTGGCCCAGCCCTCCCGGGGCGGACGACCCGGCCGAGCAGGACCGGCCGCCCCACGAGCAGGAGACCCGGCGTCAGGCGGCGCCGCCCCGGCGCGCCCCGGACCCGGGGCGCGCCGGGGAACCGACCGTGGCCGGGCCGCGGCGGCCCGGGGGCAACGGCGGGTGGCCCGCCCCGCCCGCTCCACCGCCGCCTCCGCCACCGCCGGCGGGCCCCGGAGGAGGCGGTCGGCGGCGCCGCGAGGACCGCGACGAGCGCTGAGCGGAGCCGCGCCGGGGGCCGGGCCGTGCCGTGCTGTCCGGTACGCGGACCGCCCCCGCGCATCCGTACACAGGCCCGATAACGTAGGGGCATCATGAGCGCTCCGCAGCCCCAGCCCCTCGCTGATGCCCCGAACGTCGACGGACACCTGCCCGTGCCGGCTGACGTCCCGACCCTGCTGGTCAAGATCTTCGGCAAGGACAGTCCCGGGATCACCGCCGGACTCTTCGACACCCTCGCCGCCTACTCCGTCGACGTCGTCGACATCGAGCAGGTCGTCACCCGCGGCCGTATCGTCCTGTGCGCCCTGGTGACCGAGCCCCCGGCCGGTCTGGAGGGCGATCTGCGGGCCACCGTCCACAGCTGGGCGGAGTCCCTGCGGATGCAGGCCGAGATCATCTCGGGCATCGGCGACAACCGGCCGCGCGGCGTGGGCCGTTCGCTGGCGACCGTGCTCGGCCACCCGCTCACCGCCGAGTCGACCGCCGCCATCGCCGCCGCGATCACCCGGACCGGCGGCAACATCGACCGTATCTTCCGGCTCGCCAAGTACCCCGTCACCGCAGTGGAGTTCGCGGTCTCCGGCACCGATCCGGAGGACCTGCGCACCACGCTCGCCACCGAGGCGGCCAAGCTGGGCGTGGACATGGCCGTCGTGTCGGCGGGCCTGCACCGGCGCGCGCAGCGGCTCGTCGTCATGGACGTCGACTCCACGCTCATCCAGGACGAGGTGATCGAGCTGTTCGCGGCGCACGCGGGCTGCGAGGCCGAGGTCGCCGGGGTGACTGAGGCGGCGATGCGCGGCGAGCTGGACTTCGAGCAGTCGCTGCACGCGCGCGTGGCGCTGCTCGCCGGGCTCGACGCGTCGGTCGTGGACAAGGTGCGCAGCGAGGTGCGGCTGACGCCGGGCGCCCGCACCCTGATCCGTACGCTCAAGCGGCTCGGCTACCAGGTGGGCGTCGTCTCGGGCGGCTTCACGCAGGTCACGGACGATCTGCGGGAGCGGCTCGGGCTGGACTTCGCGCAGGCCAACACCCTGGAGATCGTCGACGGCAAGCTGACCGGCAGGGTCACCGGGGAGATCGTGGACCGGGCGGGCAAGGCGCGGCTGCTGCGCCGGTTCGCCGCGGAGGCGGGGGTGCCGCTGGCGCAGACGGTGGCGATCGGCGACGGCGCCAACGACCTGGACATGCTGAACGCGGCCGGGCTCGGTGTCGCCTTCAACGCCAAGCCGGTGGTCCGCGAGGCGGCGCACACCGCGGTGAACGTGCCGTTCCTGGACACGGTCCTCTACCTGCTCGGCATCACCCGCGAAGAGGTCGAGGCGGCGGACGCCCAGGAGGGCTGAGCCGCTTCCCGGCCACGTGGAGGGGCCCGGCACCATTCCCGGTGCCGGGCCCCTGCACGTGGAGCCGTCGTCCTCAGTCGTTCGGCGACCAGTAGTCGGTCAGCCTGGCGGTGCCGGGCTCCAGGGACTTCCAGGAGCCGGTGAAGGTCAGGACGGCGAAGGCCGCGGTCGGGAACCCGGCCCGGCTCATCCGCTCGGCGGCCTCCGGCTCGGCCTCCCCCCGCAGCACCTCGGCGAGCCCCTGGATGCCGGGGTTGTGGCCGATCAGGACGGCGTTGCGGACGTCGTCCTGCGTCTCGTTCAGGACGGCGATCAGTTCGCCGGGGGACGCCTCGTAGACGCGGTCCTCGTAGACGGTCCTGGGGCGCTCCGGCAGTTCGGAGACGGCCAGCTTCCACGTCTCACGGGTGCGCACGGCCGTCGAGCAGAGGGCCAGGTCGAGGGAGATGCCGGAGTCGGCGAGCTTGCGGCCCGCGACGGGGGCGTCCATGCGCCCGCGCTCGGCGAGCGGACGCTCGTGATCGGAGACCTGCGGCCAGTCCGCCTTGGCATGCCGGAAGAGGACGATCCTGCGGGGTTCTGCGACGCTCATACACCCCAGCTTCGCATGAATGCGGCGGCGAGGCGCAGGGAGTTGGCGGGCTCGCCCGGAGCCGCGGGACGGGCCGGGCCACGGTACCGGCGGGTACGGCCGGGGCCTACGGCACGAGCAGGTCCTTCAGCCGCTCCACGAGGTGGGCGAGGGTCGGATCGCCCGCCGCGGCCTGGGCGTCGGCCGGGTTGAGGATGAGCAGCAGGAGCGCCACGAAGGCGACGGCGGGCAGGACCAGGGCCCACCAGGGGAGCCGGATGTCGACGCGGCCCGCGGCCGCCGGGTGGGTCGGGGAGTGCGTGGGGTCCGGCATGGCGTCCTCCGTGGTCCGTCGCCTGTCGCGTGTCGTCCGGTCCGCCGATCCGCTCGGCGACACTACGAAGGTACGGAGCGGGCGGGCCGCGGCCCATCCGGTGATCCACCCACTTCACCCTGACACTGTCCCCCTAGGGGGAGGTGGAGTTAACCCCACCCCCGCGCGGGCGGCCGGGTCAGGGCGAGGCGATCGTCGCGATGACGGCCACGATCACGGTGACGGCCAGCATCGTGCCGAGCACGAGCAGCAGCTTCTTCTGGCCGTTCTGGGGGTTCGGTTCGAGCACAGGCGACATGCGGCAAGTGTCGCACCCGGACCGGCGGGTCAGGACGCCGGGGCGGCGGCCTCGTCCTCGACGGTGCGGTTGCGGCCGGCGACGCAGCCCACCACGATCTGCGGCACCATCAGCGCGGCCATCAGCGCGATCGGCGCGCCCCAGCCGCCGCTGTGCTGGTACAGGACGCCGACGAGCAGCGGTCCGGGGATCGAGATCAGGTAGCCGGTGGACTGGGCGAACGCGGACAGCTTGGCGACGCCCGCGCCGGTGCGGGCGCGCATCCCGACCATCGTCAGGGCCAGCGGGAAGGCGCAGTTGGAGATGCCGAGCAGGACCGCCCAGGCCCAGGCGCCGGAGGAGGGCGCGAAGTACAGGCCCGCGTACCCGGCGAGGCCGCACACACCGAGGGTGACGACGATCGGCCCCTGGTGGGTCAGGCGGGCGGCGACGCGGGGGATGACGAAGGCGAGCGGGACGCCCATCGCCATGACGACGGCGAGCAGCACCCCGGCGGTCGACGCGGAGACGCCCGAGTCGCGGAAGATCTGCGCCATCCACCCCATCGTGATGTAGGCGGCGGTGGCCTGGAGGCCGAAGAAGACGGCGAGCGCCCAGGCGGTGCGGCTGCGGGTGATGCGCAGGCCGTCATCGGCGGCGGCGTCGGCGGTCCGGGCCGGTGCGGCGGCGGGCCCGTCCTTGTGGCGGACGAGCGGCGCCCAGGGCAGGACGGCGGCGACGCCGAGGACGGCCCAGGCGACGAGCCCGGTCTGCCAGTTCCCGCCGAGCGCGTCGGTCAGGGGGACGGTCGCGGCGGCGGCGAGCGAGGTGCCGAGGGCGAGCGCCATCGAGTACAGGCCGGTCATGGAGCCGACGCGGTCGGGGAACCAGCGCTTGACGATGACCGGCATCAGCACGTTGCTGACGGCGATGCCCATGAGCGCGAGGGCGCTGGCGACGAGGAAGCCGACGGCGTTGCCGGTGTACGGGCGGATGATCAGGCCCGCGGCGATCGCCACCATGCCGGCGCAGACGACGGCGCTCGCGCCGAAGCGCCGGGCGAGCCGCGGCGCCATGACGCCGAAGACCGCGAAGCACAGCGGCGGCACGGAGGTGAGCAGTCCGGCGACGGTGCCGCTCATGCCGAGGCCGTCGCGGACCTCTTCGAGGAGGGCGCCGAGGCTGGTGATCGCCGGGCGCAGGTTCAGGGCGGCGAGGACGATGCCGACGGTCACCAGGCGCACGGCCCACACGCCGGGGCCCGCGCCCTTCTCGGGGCGTGCGGCGGGTGTCGGGGTCGCGGCGGTCGGCGGTGCCATCGTCGGGGTCGGTGTTTCCTCGCTAGCCATGGGACCTATCTTAGAATCATGGGATGATTGGTTGTCCAATTGATTCGCGTCACGTACGAGCCAGGACGAAGGAACGCCGATGCCACTGACCCCTCCTGGGCGCTCGGCCCTGTCCGAGCAGGTCATCTCCGCGCTGCGGGGCCAGATCTCCTCCGGGGAGTGGCCGGTGGGCTCCCGCATCCCCACCGAGCCGGAGCTGGTCGAGCAGCTCGGCGTCGCCCGCAACACGGTGCGTGAGGCGGTGCGCGCCCTCGCGCACAACGGGCTGCTGGACATCCGGCAGGGCTCGGGCACGTACGTCGTGGCGACCAGCGAGCTGGCCGGGGTGATGCAGCGGCGGTTCGCCGACGCCGACCCCCGGCACATCGCCGAGCTGCGCGCCACGCTGGAGTCGAGCGCGGCCAGGCTCGCCGCCGAGCGGCGCACCGAGCGCGACCTGAAGCAGCTCGACGCCCTGCACGTACGGCGGGAGGAGGCGTGGGAGGCGGGCGACGCGGAGGCGTTCGTGACGGCGGACGCCACCTTCCACATGGCGGTGGTGGCCGCGTCCCACAACGACGTGATGACGGCGATGTACGCGGACCTGGGCGAGGTGCTGCGGGACTGGCTGCGCGAGGACGTGGGCGAGCGGCTGACCGCGGAGAACCACATGGACCACACGCGCCTCGTCGACGCGATCCGGGTGGGCGACGCGGAGGCGGCCGCCGCCGAGGCGGCGTCCTATCCGTTCCTGTGCCGTCCCGGGCGGCTCAGCGCACCTTCTGGTGGCTGACCCAGGCGGTCCGCACGGTCTTCCAGCAGCGCCCGGCCAGGCGCACGGTCCCGGCCGGGCCGACCTCGGCCGGGGCGGTGTCGGTGTCGATGTCCCACCAGGGGTCGCACTCGATGTGCAGGGCGATCCGGTCGACGGCGGGGTACGGGTTGGTGCAGGCGGCGCTCGCCCGCGTGCCGTCCACGAGGACGCGGCAGGCGGAGCCGAAGAGTTCGCGCTTCTTCTCGCGCGCGTGGGCAGGGGCGTGGGCGTGGTCCCCGGCGGTGTCGGAGGCCGCGTCGCACGGCAGGGCGAGCAGCAGGGCGAGGGCGGCGAGAGCGGGTGCGGTCCGGCGGTGGGACGAGAGCACGGAAGGACCTCCTCGCACCCAGGGTGCGGGGAGGTCCCGTGGCCCCGCCCGGCCGGTGGGCCGAACGGGGGACGTGCGGTGTCAGGCGCCGATCGCGTGCAGGCCGCCGTCCACGTGGACGATCTCGCCCGTGGTCTTCGGGAACCAGTCGGAGAGCAGGGCGACGATGCCGCGGCCCGCGGGCTCCGGGTCCTCCAGCTTCCACTCCAGCGGGGAGCGGCTGTCCCACACCGCGGCGAGTTCGCTGAAGCCGGGGATCGACTTGGCTGCCATCGAGCCGAGCGGGCCGGCCGAGACGAGGTTGCAGCGGATGTTCTGCTTGCCGAGGTCGCGCGCCATGTAGCGGCTGGTGGCCTCAAGGGCGGCCTTGGTGGGGCCCATCCAGTCGTACTGCGGCCAGGCGAACTGCGCGTCGAAGGTGAGGCCGACGACCGACCCGCCCTCGCTCATCAGCGGCAGCAGCGCCATCGTCAGCGACTTCAGGGAGAAGGCGGAGACGTTCATCGCGGTGGCGACGGACTCGAACGGCGTGTTCAGGAAGTTGCCGCCGAGCGCGTCCTGCGGCGCGAAGCCGATGGAGTGCACGATGCCGTCGAGCCGGTCGCCCAGGTGCTCGCGGACCTGGCCCTCCAGGCGGGCGAGGTGCTCCTCGTTCGAGACGTCGAGCTCCAGCACCTTGACCTTGTCGGGCTGGGGCAGCTTCTTGGCGATGCGCTCGGTGAGCGTCGGCCGCGGCCACGCGGTGAGGATGATCTCCGCGCCCTGCTCCTGGGCCAGCTTCGCGGCGTGGAAGGCGATGGAGGACTCCATCAGCACGCCGGTGATGAGGATCTTCTTGCCGGCGAGGATTCCAGTGGTGTTCGTCATCGTGCTCAGTGACCCATTCCCAGTCCGCCGTCAACGGGAATGACGGCACCAGTGATGTACGACGCGTCGTCGGAGGCGAGGAAGCGGACCGCGGAGGCGATCTCCTCGACCTGCGCGTACCGGCCGAGCGGCACCTGCGCCACGATGGCGGTGCGCTGCTCGTCGGTGAGCGCCTGGGTCATGTCGGTGTCGACAAAACCGGGGGCGACGACGTTGAAGGTGATGTTGCGCGATCCCAGCTCGCGGGCGAGGGAGCGCGCGAACCCGACCAGGCCCGCCTTGGAGGCGGCGTAGTTCGCCTGCCCGGCCGAACCGAGCAGGCCGACGACCGAGGAGATCAGCACGACGCGGCCCTTGCGGGCGCGCAGCATGCCGCGGTTGGCCCGCTTGACGACCCGGAAGGTGCCGGTGAGGTTGGTGTCGAGGACGGACGTGAAGTCCTCCTCGGACATGCGCATGAGGAGCTGGTCCCTGGTGACGCCGGCGTTGGCGATCAGGACCTCGACGGGGCCGTGCTTCTCCTCGATCTCCTTGTAGGCCTGCTCCACCTGCTCCGTGTCGGTGATGTCGCACTTGACGGCCAGGAAGCCCTGCTTCTCGAGCTCCGCCGGATCACCCGAGCGGTACGTGATCGCGACCTTGTCGCCGGCCTCCGCGAAGACGCGGGCGATGGCGAGGCCGATGCCCCGGTTACCTCCGGTGACGAGAACCGAGCGGCTCAACGGATCACCCTTTCGATTGCGGTGGTGGTTCTTCGAAAACCTATCGGTACGACCCGAGGTACGAAGAATCGACCACCGACAGTGACGTACACGACTCACTGTCGAGTCCCTACAGAAAGGTCTGGCCCGGCGGCACCGGCGCGCGACATGATCGGGCGACGACGTGACGACAGGGAGACATTCGTGGCTCATACGATCGATGAGGCCTTCACGGCGCTGCCCCTGCGGGCCCTCGCCGACGCGGCTCTCGCCCGGGCCCGCGCGCTCGGCGCCGAGCACGCCGACTTCCGCCTGGAGCGCGTGCGCAGCGGCGCGGTGCGGCTGCGGGACGCCCGGCCCGCGGGTGCGTCCGACACCACGGACCTCGGGTACGCGGTGCGGGTGGTGCACGGCGGGACGTGGGGCTTCGCGTCGGGCGTCGATCTGACGATGGACGCGGCGGCGAAGGTCGCCTCCCAGGCCGTGGCGATGGCCAAGCTGAGCGCCCAGGTGATCAGGGCCGCCGGCTCCGACGAGCGCGTGGAGCTGGCGGACGAGCCGGTGCACGCCGACCGGACCTGGGTCTCGTCCTACGGGATCGACCCCTTCACGGTGCCCGAGGAGGAGCGGGCCGGGCTGCTCGCCGACTGGAGCGCGCGGCTGCTGGCCGCCGACGGGGTCTCCCACGTGGACGCCTCGTTGCTCTGCGTGCACGAGAACAAGTTCTACGCGGACACCGCGGGGACCGTGACGACGCAGCAGCGCGTCCGGCTCCACCCGCAGCTGACCGCGGTCGCCGTGGACGCCGCGAGCGGCGAGTTCGACTCGATGCGCACGCTGGCGCCCCCGGCCGGCCGCGGCTGGGAGTACCTGACGGGCACCGGCTGGGACTGGGACGAGGAGCTGGCCGGGCTCCCCGAGCTGCTCGCCGAGAAGATGCGCGCGCCGAGCGTGCGCGCGGGCGCCTACGACCTGGTCGTCGACCCCTCGAACCTGTGGCTGACCATCCACGAGTCGATCGGGCACGCCACCGAGCTGGACCGCGCGCTCGGCTACGAGGCGGCGTACGCGGGCACGTCCTTCGCCACCTTCGACCAGCTCGGCACGCTCAAGTACGGCTCCGAGATCATGAACGTGACGGGTGACCGCACCGCCGAGCACGGGCTCGCCACCATCGGCTACGACGACGAGGGCGTGGCCGGACAGTCCTGGGACCTGGTCAGGGACGGGACGCTCGCCGGGTACCAGCTCGACCGGCGCATGGCCCGGCTGACCGGCTTCGAGCGGTCCAACGGGTGCGCCTACGCCGACTCCCCCGGCCACGTCCCGGTGCAGCGGATGGCGAACGTCTCGCTCCAGCCCGATCCGGGCGGCCTGTCGACCGGGGATCTGATCGCCGGCGTCGACCGCGGGCTCTACCTCGTCGGCGACCGGTCGTGGTCCATCGACATGCAGCGCTACAACTTCCAGTTCACCGCCCAGCGCGCCTACGAGATCCGGGGCGGGCGGCTCGCCGGGCAGGTGCGGGACTTCGCCTACCAGGCGACGACGACCGACTTCTGGGGCTCGATGGCGGCGGTCGGCGGCCCGCAGACGTACGTCCTGGGCGGCGCCTTCAACTGCGGCAAGGCCCAGCCGGGCCAGGTCGCGGCCGTCTCGCACGGCTGCCCCTCGGCCCTCTTCAAGGGCGTCACCATCCTCAACACGACGCAGGAGGCGGGCCGATGAGCGGCCGCAGCAGCAAGCCGTACGAGATCGTCGAGCGCGCTCTCGAGCTGTCCCGGGCCGACGGCTGCGTCGTCATCGCCGACGAGACGTCCAGCGCCAATCTGCGCTGGGCGGGCAACGCGCTGACCACGAACGGGGTCACGCGCGGGCGGACCCTGACCGTCGTCGCGACCGTCGACGGCAAGGAGGGCACGGCCACGGGCGTCGTCTCCCGCTCCGCCGTCACCGCCGCCGACCTGGAACCGCTGGTGCGGGCCGCGGAGGAGGCCGCCGCGAAGGCCGGGCCCGCCGAGGACGCCCAGCCGCTCGTGACGGGCGTACCGCACTCCCCCGACTTCACGGAGGCGCCCGCCGAGACCTCCTCGGCGGTCTTCACCCGGTTCGCGCCCGCCCTCGGCGAGGCCTTCGCGCGGGCCCGCTCCGGCGGCCGTGAGCTGTACGGCTTCGCCCACCACGAGCTGACGTCCAGCTACCTCGGTACGTCGACGGGGGTGCGGCTCCGCCACGACCAGCCGAACGGGACGCTGGAGCTGAACGCGAAGTCGCCGGACCGCAGCCGTTCGGCGTGGGCGGGCCGGTCCACGCGGGACTTCGGGGACGTCGACCCGACGGAGCTCGACGCGGAGCTCGCGACCCGGCTCGGCTGGGCGGAGCGCCGTGTCGACCTGCCCGCGGGCCGCTACGAGACGCTGCTGCCGCCGACGGCCGTCGCGGACCTGCTGATCTATCTGCTGTGGTCCGCGGGGGCGCGGGACGCGGCGGAGGGCAGGACCGTGTTCTCGAACCCGGGCGGCGGCACCCGGGTGGGCGAGCGGCTGAGCGGGCTGCCGCTGACGCTGCGCAGCGACCCGCACGAGCCCGGCCTCGAAGCGGCGCCGTTCGTGCTGGCGCACGCCTCGGGCGACGACGCGTCCGTCTTCGACAACGGGCTGCCGCTGGCCCCCACGGAGTGGATCTCCCGGGGCGAGCTGGCGCAGTTGTCGACGACCCGGCACAGCGCCGCCCTGACCGGGCTGCCGGTGGCGCCGGCCATCGACAACCTCGTCCTGGACGGCGGCTCGGGCAGGTCGCTGGAGGAGATGGTCGCCGCCACCGGGCGCGGGCTGCTGCTGACCTGCCTCTGGTACATCCGCGAGGTCGATCCGGCGACGCTGCTGCTGACCGGGCTGACCCGGGACGGCGTCTATCTCGTCGAGGACGGCGAGGTGGTCGGCGAGGTGAACAACTTCCGGTTCAACGAGTCGCCGGTCGACCTGCTCCAGCGCGCCACGGAGGCCGGACGCACGGAGAAGACGCTGCCCAGGGAGTGGGGCGACTGGTTCACCAGAGCCGCGATGCCCGCGCTGCGGGTGCCGGACTTCAACATGAGCTCCGTCAGCCAGGGCGTCTGACCCCGTCCTTGCCGCCCCTAGACTGGGCGGTACCCATCAGCACTTCCGAGGAGACACAGAACCGTGACGGACATCGTCGACGAGCTGAAGTGGCGCGGGCTGTTCGCCCAGTCCACTGACGAGGACGCATTGCGCAAGGCTCTCGCGGACGGTCCCGTCACGTTCTATATCGGGTTCGACCCGACGGCGGCGTCGCTGCACGTCGGGCACCTGGTGCAGGTGCTGACCATGCGCCGCCTCCAGCAGGCGGGGCTGCGCCCGCTGGCCCTGGTCGGCGGCGCGACGGGCCAGATCGGCGACCCGCGCCCGACGGCGGAGCGCACGCTGAACGATCCGGAGACGGTCGCGAACTGGGTGTCCCGGCTGCGTTCGCAGATCGAGCCGTTCCTCTCCTTCGAGGGGGAGAACGCGGCGGTCATGGTGAACAACCTGGACTGGACGGCCGGCATGTCGGCCATCGAGTTCCTGCGCGACATCGGCAAGCACTTCCGCGTCAACAAGATGCTCACCAAGGACTCGGTCGCCCGGCGCCTGGAGTCGCAGGAGGGCATCAGCTACACCGAGTTCAGCTACCAGCTGCTCCAGGGCATGGACTTCCTGGAGCTGTACCGGCGCCACGACTGCACGCTGCAGCTCGGCGGCTCCGACCAGTGGGGCAACCTCACGGCGGGCCTGGACCTGATCCACCGCCTGGAGCCGCAGGCCTCGGCGCACTGCATCGCGACGCCGCTGATGGTGAAGGCGGACGGCACCAAGTTCGGCAAGACCGAGGGCGGCGCCATCTGGCTCGACCCGCAGATGACGACGCCGTACGCCTTCTACCAGTTCTGGCTGAACGTGGACGACCGGGACGTCTCGACGTACCTGCGCATCCTGTCGTTCCGGTCGCGGGAGGAGCTGGCGGACCTTGAGCAGCAGACGCAGGAGCGGCCGCAGGCCCGGGCCGCGCAGCGGGCGCTCGCCGAGGAGCTGACGACGCTGGTGCACGGCGCCGGCCAGACCGCGGCCGTCATCTCCGCGTCGAAGGCGCTCTTCGGCCAGGGCGACGGGAACCTGGCGGACCTGGACGAGGCGACGCTGACCGCGGCGCTCTCCGAGCTGCCGAAGGCCGAGGTCACCGAGGTGGGCCCGGTCGTCGACCTGTTCGCCGAGGTCGGCCTGGTCGCGAGCAAGTCGGCGGCGCGCCGGACGGTGAAGGAGGGCGGCGCGTACGTGAACAACGTCAAGGTCGCCGCCGAGGACTTCGTCCCGGGCGCCGACCAGCTGCTGCACGGCCGCTGGCTGGTGCTGCGCCGCGGCAAGAAGAACCTGGCCGCGGTCGAGGTCAAGGCCTGAGTCGAGGTCAAGGCCTGAGTCGAGGTCAAGGCCTGACGCGCGAAAGGGGCCGGTCTCCCGGCGACGCCGCGGTGGCGTCGCCGGGAGACCGGCCCCTCTTCATATGCGGGCGGCTAGGCCCTGCGCTTGTTGCCGCGCAGCGCCGCCCAGGCCATGTCGCCGACGCCGACCACCACCACGGCGCCGATCAGCTGCAGCAGGTGCCGGATCCAGTCGATGCCCTTGGTGTCGTTGACGCCGAGGCCCGTGGCCGCCCAGTTGCCCAGGACGCTGCCGAGGATTCCGAAGATCACCGTCAGCCACAGCGGGATCTGCTGCTTGCCCGGCAGGATCGCCTTCGCGATCAGACCGAGCACGAGACCCACGATGATTGCCCACAACCAGCTCATGCCGTCGCCTCCTCATGCGGCGTGAGAGTGCGCGGACGCGCACCGTGCGATCAGTCTCTGTCCGCGACGCGTACGCCGCATGTCGGGCGGCGCCGTACGCGCTATGCCGGGGACCGCCCGAGTGGTCCGGCCTGCCCCGGTCTCGTAGCCTGCGCACCCCGGGCGTACCGTGGTGGGGATCCGGTCCGGGGAGAGTCCGGCGAATGGTCGGGTGGTGGAATGTGATGCGCAAGCGCAGCGGCAAGGGCGCCGCACAGGTTTTTCAGATCACCGGGGCCCGGCAGGGGCTCGCGGACGATGTCCGCGCACGGCAGCGCAAGTACGTCATCTCGATGTCGGTCCGCACCCTCTCGGTGATCCTCACGGCGGTCCTGTGGGACGTGCAGCGGCCGGTCGCCATCGTGACGCTGGTGCTCGGAGCCCTGCTCCCCTACGTCGCCGTGGTCTTCGCCAACGGTGGCCGGGAGAACGCGCCGGCGCTGCCCTCGACCTTCGTGCCGGCGCCGACGCGGCCCATGATCGCGCCGACCGTGGCCGGCGGGGTGGCGGAGCCCGGCCCGGAGGAGCGCGGCTGAACACCGTCGCCCGGTGCGTCCGGCAGGTCCAGGCGGTCCGGGGCGAAGCTCAAGAAAAGCTCAGATCAATCATGTAGTTCCAGTGCCGGTCAGCGGGTCCCGCGTGACATACTGCGTACGCGCTCCGCATCCCCCGTCGGAGCGACGGACCGACGCCGGGCAGCTCCCCCCGTGGCTGCTCGGCGTCGCCATTTCCGGGGCTCCGGGCGGGGCGTCTAGGGTGAACGCGTGAACCTCGCGAACCTTTCCGGACCGTCCGGCCCGTCGTCGTCGGACCCCACGACCCCTCAGTGCTCGGCCAAGGGCTGCCGTGCCGACGCGGTGTGGGTGCTCGCGTGGAACAACCCGAAGCTGCACACGCCCGAGCGGCGCAAGACGTGGCTGGCGTGCGAGGAGCACCGGGAGCACCTCGCCCAGTTCCTCGGCGTGCGCGGCTTCCTGAAGGACGTCGTGCCCCTGGCGGAGTGGGCGCCCGCCGAGGAGTGAACCGCGCGCGGCGCCGGGCCGGGTCTCAGCCCGCCGGTTCCTGGCCGGGCGGGTCTCGGCCGGCCGGGTCTCAGCCGCCGATCGCCGACATGGGGCGGTCGGGCTGGAGGAACGTGGGGTCGTCCAGGCCCGAGCCCGCCTTCTTGCCCCACATGGCGAGCTTCCAGATCCGCGCGATGTTCTCGTCGCTGCCCTCCGGGCCCTCCGTCCGCAGCGCGGCGCGCAGGTCCGTCTCCTCCGTCGCGAACAGGCAGGTGCGGACCTGGCCGTCGGCGGTGAGCCGGGTGCGGTCGCAGGCCGAGCAGAAAGGGCGGGTCACCGAGGCGATGACGCCGACGCGGTGCGGGCCGCCGTCGACGACCCAGCGCTCGGCCGGGGCGGAGCCCCGCTCGTCGGAGCCCTCGGCGGTGAGCTCGAAGCGGGTGCGCAGCGAGGCGAGGATGTCACCGGCGGTGATCATGCCGTCCCGCTTCCAGCCGTGCTGGGCGTCGAGCGGCATCTGCTCGATGAAGCGCAGCTCGTAGCTGTGCTCGACCGCCCAGGCGAGCAGCTCGGGAGCCTCGTCCTCGTTCAGCCCCGGCATCAGGACCGAGTTGATCTTCACGGGGGTGAGGCCCGCGTCGTGCGCGGCGGCCAGACCGTCGATGACGTCCTTGTGGCGGTCGCGGCGGGTCAGGGTCTTGAAGACGTCGGGGCGCAGCGTGTCCAGCGACACGTTCACCCGGTCCAGGCCCGCCTGCTTCAGGGCGGCCGCGGTGCGCTTGAGCCCGATGCCGTTCGTCGTCAGGGACATCTGGGGGCGGGGCTCCAGGGCGGCGACCCGCTCGACGATGCCGACGAGACCGGGGCGCAGCAGCGGCTCGCCGCCGGTGAAGCGGACCTCGGTGATGCCCAGGTGCGTGACGGCGATGCGGACGAGGCGGACGATCTCGTCGTCCGTGAGCAGGTCCGGCTTGGCCAGCCACTGGAGGCCCTCTTCGGGCATGCAGTACGTGCACCGCAGATTGCACCGGTCGGTCAGTGAGACCCGCAGGTCGGTGGCGACTCGGCCATAGGTGTCGATGAGCACGGGGGCCCCCTCCCGGTGACGTGTTCTGCCTTGTACCGTCCGAGCCTACGTGACGGGTCCGACAGAGGCAGGCCTGTGATCCCACGAGCGTGCCGCGCCCCCGTCGTAGAGAGCTACGACGGGGGCGTGGCCTGCGCGGACGCGGTTCAGTGCGCGCCGGTGCCGGTGAGGGAGCGGACCTCCAGCTCGGCGTACTTGCCCTTGTCGGCCTTCTCCTTGGCCAGGTAGGTGCCGAGGACGCCGAGGAGGAAGCCGACCGGGATCGAGATGATGCCCGGGTTCTCCAGCGGGAACCAGTGGAAGTCGACGCCCTTGAACATGGACGTCTTGGCGTTGCCGGAGACGACGGGCGAGAACAGGACGAGGAAGACGGCGGTGAACAGGCCGCCGTAGATCGACCAGAGCGCGCCGTTGGTGTTGAACCGCTTCCAGAAGAGGCTGTACAGGATCGTCGGCAGGTTCGCGGAGGCGGCGACGGCGAACGCGAGGGCGACCAGGCCCGCCACGTTCAGGTCCCGGGCGAGCGCGCCGAGGGCGATCGAGACGATGCCGATGAAGACGGTGGCCCAGCGGGCGGCCCGCATCTCCTGCTTCTCGCTCGCGCCGCCCTTCTTGATCACGTTCGCGTAGATGTCGTGCGCGAACGAGGAGGACGAGGCGAGGGTGAGGCCCGCGACCACCGCGAGGATCGTGGCGAAGGCGACGGCGGAGATGGACGCCAGCAGGATCGCGCCCCAGTTGGAGTCGACGCCGCCCAGATGGAGGGCGAGCAGCGGGGCGGCCGTGTTGCCTGCCGGGTTCGAGGCGATGATCTCGGCGGGCTTGATGAGGGCGGCGGCGCCGAAGCCGAGCGCGATCGTCATCAGGTAGAAGGCGCCGATGATGCCGATGGCCCAGTTGACCGACTTCCGGGCGGCCTTGGCGGTCGGCACCGTGTAGAAGCGGATCAGGATGTGCGGCAGGCCCGCGGTGCCGAGCACGAGGGCGATGCCGAGCGAGAGGAAGTCGATCTTCGAGGTGGCCGTGGCGCCGTACTTGAGGCCCGGCTCCAGGAACGGGGAGCCCTTGCCGCTGTTCTCGGCGGCGGTGCCCAGCAGGTCCGAGACGTTGAAGTCGAACTTCAGCAGCACCAGGAAGGTGAGCAGGATCGTGCCCGCGATCAGGAGCACGGCCTTGACCATCTGCACCCAGGTGGTGCCCTTCATGCCGCCGATGGTGACGTACACGATCATCAGGACGCCGACGAGGGCGACGATGCCGATCTTGCCCGCGTCCGAGGTGATGCCGAGCAGCAGGGAGACGAGGACGCCCGCGCCCGCCATCTGCGCGAGCAGGTAGAAGATCGAGACGACGATCGTGGAGGTGCCGGCGGCGGTGCGGACCGGGCGCTGGCGCATCCGGTAGGCGAGGACGTCGCCCATCGTGTAGCGGCCGGAGTTGCGCAGCGGTTCGGCGACCAGGAGGAGCGCCACCAGCCAGGCGACCAGGAAGCCGATGGAGTACAGGAAGCCGTCGTAGCCGAAGAGGGCGATGGCGCCGGCGATGCCGAGGAAGGACGCGGCGGACATGTAGTCGCCGGAGACGGCGAGGCCGTTCTGGAAGGCGGTGAACTGCCGTCCGCCCGCGTAGAAGTCGGCGGCGCTCTTGGTCTGGCGGCCGGCCCAGACGGTGATGACGAGGGTCGCGGCGACGAAGACCGCGAAGAGGGTGATGATCAGCGGACGGTGCTCGCTGGCCTCTGCGGCGGCGAGCAGGTGCGGTGCGGGGCTCATGCGCCGCCCTCCATCCGGGACTTGATGGCTTCGGCCTTCGGGTCGAGCTTCGCGGCGCTGTAGCGCGCGTACCACCAGGCGATGAGGAACGTGGTGAGGAACTGGGCGAGGCCGAACACCAGGGCGACGTTGATGTTGCCGAAGAGCTTGGTGCCCATGAAGTCGCCCGCGTAGTTGGAGAGCAGGACGTACACCAGGTACCAGGCGATGAAGGCGATGGTCAGCGGGAAGGCGAACGAGCGGTGGGCCTTGCGCAGTTCACCGAAGTCCGCGCTCTCCTGCGCCGCGACGAACTCCTCGGTGGAGGGCAGGGCCACGCCGGACGTGCCGGGGCTGCCTTTCTGGGGTGGTGGTGCGTCGGTGGCCACGGAGTCTCCTTGCGGTGCGGGTGCTGTCGGGGACGAATGGTTCTCACGTGACGCGGGTCACGTCAGCCGGGTCGCGATGGTAGGGCTCCCCGGCGTGATCCAACAGGGTCGGGTTTCGGCCAGGGCTCCCTGTCTCACGGCACGGAGGTGCGGGCGCGCCGGTTCAACTCCGCTGCTTTCTTTCGGAATTCGTTGCTGACCTGCGTCGACCGGGATACCTTCGCACCGCAACACGCGTCATGTACCTGCCCGACCACCACATGTGTTCGGGCTTTCCGTGTTCATCGAGTACGCCCCGGATGATGTGGAGACCCCATGGCTCATCTGCCCGCCAGACGCCGACGCCTCGCCCTCGCGCTGCCGATCGGCATGGCACTGACGGCGTCGTTCGGCTTCCTGCCGTCCGCGGCCGCCGTGCCCGCCGACTCCCCGGCGGCGACGGCCGGTTCGACCGATGCCGCGGCGTCGCTCGCGTACGTGGTGAACACGCGCGGCACCGACGGCCGCACGCTCGCCTCCGTGGGCAAGGCGATAACCGCGGCCGGCGGCTCCATAGTCGAGACGTACCGGAAGATCGGCGTCTTCGTCGTCCACTCCTCGAACGCCGACTTCGGCAAGCAGATACGCAAGGCGCGGGGCGTGGCCTCCGCGGGCGCGACCCGCACGGCCCCGCTCAGCCTCGCCGGCACCACCGAAGAGGGCGCCGTGCAGAAGCTCTCCCGCGCCGACGCCAGGGCCGCCGCCGCGCAGGCGGCCACGGCCCAGGAGCCGCTGGAGGCCGACCAGTGGGACCTGCGGGCGATGGGCGCGGACAAGGCCGCGAAGATCAACCCGGGCAGCCGGAAGGTCACGGTCGGTGTCATCGACACCGGCGTCGACGACACCCACCCCGACCTGACGGCGAACTTCTCCGCCTCCCAGTCGGCGAGTTGCGTCGGCGGCAAGGCGGACACCTCGCCGGGCGCCTGGCGGCCCGCGAACCCGGACCACTACCACGGCACCCATGTCGCCGGTGAGATCGCCGCCGCGCGCAACGGGGTCGGCGTCGCGGGCGTGGCGCCCGGCGTGAAGGTCGCGGGCATCAAGGTGGCCGACCCGGTCAGCGAGCTGTTCTACCCGGAGAGCGTCGTGTGCGCCTTCGTCTTCGCCGCCGACCACGGCATCGAGGTCACCAACAACAGCTACTACGTGGACCCGTGGCTCTACAACTGCATGGACGACCCCGACCAGCGGGCCATCGTCGACGCGGTGAACCGGGCGCAGCTGTACGCGCAGGCGAAGGGGACCCTGAACCTGGCGTCCGCCGGCAACTCCAACCACGACCTGGACGCCGACGCGATCCTGGACGACACCAGCCCGGACGACTCGACGCCGGTCAGCCGCACGATCGACCCGCACACCTGCTTCGACATCCCGACGCAGCTGCCCGGTGTCGTCACGGTCAGCGCGACCGGCGTGACCAAGTCCAAGGCGTACTACTCCAGTTACGGCAACGGCGTCATCGACATCGCCGCGCCCGGCGGTGACAAATACCAGATCCCGGCGGACACCCCCTCGAAGAACGGCCGCATCCTGTCCACGCTGCCCGGCGGCGAGTACGGCTGGCTCCAGGGCACGTCGATGGCGTCGCCGCACGCGGCCGGGGTCGCCGCGCTGCTGAAGTCGACGCACCCCAAGGCGTCCCCCGCGCAGCTCCAGGCGCTGATGAAGGCCCAGGCCGACGAGGAGGTCTGCCCGGCCTCCTACGACGGTGACGGCGACGGGGTCACCGACGCGACCTGCGAGGGCGGCAAGCAGCGCAACGGCTTCTACGGCTACGGCATCGTCGACGCGCTCAAGGCGGTGAAGAAGTGACGGCGCCGCGCATGGGCCGGCGTCTCCTGCGCACCCTCGCGCTCCCCGCGGGGCTGGCCATGGCGTGCGCGTTCGCGGTCGTGCCGGACGCCGGCGCGGCGCAGGCGTCCGTGACGGCCGACGGCCCCGAACTGAGCTACGTCGTCAACGTCCGGCCGGGCCACGCGAACGCGGTCCGCGCCGAGCGGGCCGTCGGCAGGGCGGGCGGCAGCGTCGTCATCGCCTACGACAGGATCGGCGTCCTCGTCGCCCACTCGAAGAACCCGGCGTTCGCGCGGACGATCCGCACCGTCAAGGGCGTGCAGTCGGCCGGTGCCACGCGGACCGCGCCGCTGGCCGCGCAGTCCAGCGACGACCTCGCCACGGAGCGGGTGCTGACCGCCGCGGAGGCCGCGCGGGCGGCCGGGCGGGCGACGGCGGCGCAGGATCCGCTGGAGCCCCTGCAGTGGGACCTGCCCGCCATGAAGGCGGACCGGGCCCACGAGAAGTCGCTGGGCAGCTCCCGGGTGACGGTCGGGGTGCTCGACTCGGGCGTCGACGACACCCACCCGGACATCGCGCCGAACTTCGACCGGAAGGCGTCGGCAAGCTGCCTGGGCGGCGTGCCGGTGCAGAAGGGCGACGCGTGGCGGCCGGTGGCCGGCGAGTCCGACCACGGCATGCACGTCGCGGGCACCATCGCCGCCGCGAAGAACGGCGTCGGCGTCACCGGGGTCGCGCCCGGCGTGAAGGTGGCGAGCCTGAAGGTGGCGGAGCCCGCGACCGGCATGTACTACACGGAGGCCGTCGTCTGCGGCTTCGTGTGGGCCGCCGACCACGGCGTCGACGTCACCAACTCCAGCTACTACACCGACCCGTGGCTGTTCAACTGCACGACGGACGCCGACCAGAAGGCGCTCGTCACGGCGGTCGGCCGGGCCTCGCAGTACGCGGAGCGCAAGGGCGCGGTGAACGTCGCGGCGGCCGGCAACGCCTCGACCGACCTCGCGCAGGACGAGATCGTCGACGACTCCTCGCCGGACGACACGACGCCGGTGCCGCGCACGGTGCGCACCAAGGACTGCCTCGACATCCCGTCGCAGCTGCCCGGCGTGGTCACCGTCTCGGCGACCGGCGCCAAGGGCATCAAGGCGTCGTACTCGAACTGGGGCAAGGGCGTCGTCGACATCGCGGCGCCCGGCGGCGACAGCACCGCCTACCAGCCGCCCGCTCCCCCGGCGGACAACGGCCTGATCCTCTCGACCCTGCCGGGCGGGAAGTACGGCTACAAGGCGGGTACGTCGATGGCGTCGCCGCACGTCGCGGGGGTCGCCGCCCTCATCAAGTCGACGCATCCCAAGGCGTCGGCGGCGCAGGTGAAGGCGCTCCTCTACAAGGAGGCCGACGCGACGCCGTGCACCGACCCGTACGACTACAACGGTGACGGGACGGTCGACGCGGTGTGCGTGGGCAGCGCGCACAAGAACAGCTTCTACGGAGCGGGCACGGCGGACGCGCTGGACGCCGTGACCAAGTAGCGGACGCGGAAGGGCACATGCGGGGAGGGGCCTTGCGGCTCCTCCCCGCTCTGTCGTGCGGAGCCGTCCGGCATAGTGCATTCATGACACACGCACCAGGTACCGCCGCGGTCTGGGACGCGCTCAGTGGCGATCCCGCACTGTTGTCCCACATCACCCACCGGCCGCGCGCGGGCTCACTGCCCGCCCGGCTGCCGGTGATCGGCCTTGCCCGCGCCTGCGTGGGCGCGTGCGCCCTCGCGGCGGCGGAACACACCGCCACGCGCGCGGGGCGGCCCGTCCCCGACGTGCAGGTCGACGACGGAGCGCTCGCGACCGCCTTCCACAGCGAGCGGCACCTGCGCATCGACGGGCGCCCGCCCGTCAACTTCGCGCCCCTGTCGCGGTTCTGGCGGACCGCCGACGGCATGGTGCGCACGCACGCCAACTACCCGCACCACCGGCAGCGGCTCCGCGCCGCGCTGGGCGTCGGCGCGGACGCGTCGGTGGAGGACGTGGCGCGGCTGCTCACCGGCCGGGCGGCCCACGAGGTCGAGGAGGCGGTGTACGCGGCCGGGGGCCTGGCCGTCGCGCTGCGGACGCCCGGGCAGTGGGCGGCGCATCCGCAGGGCGCCGCGGTGGCCGCACGGCCGTTGCTGACGCGGGAGCGGGTGGACGGCGCCGCGCCCCGCACCGCCCGGGGCGGGGCCCCGCGCGTCCTGGACCTCACCCGGGTCCTCGCGGGACCGGTCGCCACCCGGACCCTCGGCCTGGTCGGCGCGGACGTGCTGCGGGTGGACGCGCCGCAGCTCCCGGAGGACGCGGACACGCACGCCGACACCGGGTTCGGCAAGCGCTCGGCCCGGCTCGACCTGCGCGCGGCGGCGGACCGGCGGACCTTCGAGGAGCTGCTGGCCGGCGCCGACGTGGTGGTCACGGGGTACCGGCCGGGCGCGCTCGACCGGTTCGGGCTCGGCGCCCGTGAGCTGGTCGACCGGCGCCCCGGGCTCGTCGTGGCGTCCCTGTCGGCGTGGGGCGCGTACGGGCCGTGGGCCGGGCGGCGCGGCTTCGACAGCCTCGTCCAGGTGGCGACCGGCATCGCCGCCGTCGAGGGTGCGCAGGGCGAGCCGGGCGCCCTGCCCGCGCAGGCGCTCGACCACGGCACCGGGTACCTGATCGCGGCCGGGGTGCTGCGGTGCCTCACCGACCGGGCCGGGCACGGCGGTTCGTACGTCCTGCGGTACGCGCTCGCGCAGACCGCGCAGTGGCTGCTGGCCGGGCGGGACGACCCCGCGCCGGGCGCGGCCGGGGCGGCGCCGGATCCCGCTCCCTGGCTGGCGGAGACCGACAGCGCGGTGGGCCGGCTGCGCCATGCGCGGACCCCGGTGTCCTTCACGGGCGGCCCCGCGGACTGGGCGCGGTCGCCGAGCCGGTGGGGCACGGACGAGCCGGTGTGGCTGCGGCGCGGCTGAGGGGCTGGCCGTCCAGCCTCCCGGCGCGGCTCCCGCGTCCGTCCTAGTTCGTGACCATGACCTTCAGGGCGGTGCGCTCGTCCATCGCCTTGTAGCCCTCGGGCACGGCTTCGACGCCGACGGTCAGGTCGAAGACGGGCGAGGGGTCGATCGTGCCGTCGAGGACGTCGGGCAGCAGCTCCGGGATGTAGCTGCGCACGGGGGCGACGCCGCCGCGCAGCGCGATGTTCCGGTTGAACATGACGCCGAGGTCGAGGCCGGTGCCGCTGCCGTGCGGGACGCCGACGAAGCCGATGGCGCCGCCGTCGCGGGCGATGTCCACGGCCGTCCGCATGGACTGCTCGGTGCCGACGGCCTCGATCACGCTGTGCGCGCCCTGGCCGCCGGTCAGTTCGCGGACCGCCGCGACGGCCGCCTCGCCGCGCTCGGCGACGACGTCCGTGGCGCCGAAGCGGCGCGCGATGTCGGTGCGGGCCGCGTGCCGCCCGAGCGCGATGATCCGGGCGGCGCCGAGCCGCCTGGCCGCGAGGACGCCGCACAGCCCGACCGCGCCGTCCCCGACGACGGCGACCGTGGCCCCCTCGCGGACGCCCGCGCCGAGGGCCGCGTGGTGGCCGGTGCCCATCACGTCGGAGAGGGTGAGCAGGGCGGCGAGCAGGCGGTCGTCGGAGGCGGCCGCCGCGGGCAGCGTGACCAGGGTGCCGTCGGCGTACGGGACGCGGACGGCCTCGCCCTGGCCGCCGTCGTAGCCGACCGCGCCCCAGAAGCCGCCGTGCTCACAGGAGGTGGTCAGGCCCTCGCGGCAGTAGTCGCAGACGCCGTCCGACCACATGAAGGGCGCGACCACCAGGTCGCCGCGGCGCACGCCGGACACCTCGGTGCCCGTCTCCTCGACGATGCCGAGGAACTCGTGGCCGATGCGCTGGCCCGGCTCCCGCGCCGCCTCGCCGCGGTAGGCCCACAGGTCGCTGCCGCAGATGCAGGCCCGCAGGACGCGGACGACGGCGTCGGTGGGCAGCACGACGACGGGATCGGGGACGTCCTCCACCCGCATGTCGTACGGGGCGTGGATGGTGGTGGCGCGCATGAGGTGGTTCCTTTTGTGCAGGTCAAAGAGGTGTGTGCCGGATCGCGGCACTCCTTTCACGGTACGCCGCCTCCGGCGCGGCCCGCTCGCCGAGCACCCCCCTGGCCAGCAGGTACTGCGCCGCCATGTAGGTGGCCATGACCCAGAAGCCGGGGCACGGCGGCTGCGGCCGGTCGGCGATCCCGGCGGCGATGAGCGTGTCGGACAGCAGGAACAGCGCGCCGCCGGTCCCCGCGACGGGCCCGACCCGGCAGGCGCCGTACGCCATGGCGGTGAGCAGCACGCTGTAGCCGGCGACGGGCCCGCGCATCTCCCCCGGCAGGCCCGGCCACAGGAACGCGAGGGTCGCGGCCAGGGCGACGCAGTAGGCGACGGCCAACAGGGCGCCCCGCGCGCGGGGCGTCCCGTGCCGCCGGAAGAGGACCAGGTAGCAGCCGTGTCCGGCGGCGAAGCAGGCCATCCCGGCGAGGAACGCGGCGTCCTGGTCGAACAGGAGCAGGACGTCGCCGCCCCAGCCGCACAGCAGCGCGGCGCACAGCAGCCGGGGCCCGCCGCGCGCGGCGACGTACGCCGCGAGCAGGGGCATGAGCAGCGGTTTGGCGACGGTGTGCGCGGTGTCGGCTCCGGCGAGCAGCGCGCCGAGGTCGACGGCGCAGACGACGAGGAACGTGGCGCGCAGGGCCCGCGGCAGGGTCACGCGGCGCCCTCGGTGACCTTCTGCGGCGGGTGCTCGGGCACGAGCGCCGGCGCGGGCTGCCAGCCGGGCCCGCGGAAGAGGCGCCCGGCCCGCTCGCGCCAGCCGGTCGCCGCCCTCAGGTCCCGGGCGATCGCCGCGTACTCGTGGGTGGCGACGCGCAGCGGGTTGTACGTGTCGATGTTCTTGGTCAGCCCGTACACCGGCCGCTCCTCCTCGCCGACCCACGAGCCGAAGAGGCGGTCCCAGACGATGAGGATGCCGCCGAAGTTGCGGTCCAGGTAGCCGCCTTGGGAGGCGTGGTGGACGCGGTGGTGGGAGGGCGTGTTGAAGACGTACTCGAAGGGGCGCCCCAAGGTGCCGATGCGTTCGGTGTGGATCCAGAACTGGTAGACGAGGTTGGCCGAGGAGCAGAACGCGAGCGCCGCCGGGTGCACGCCGAGGGCGATGAGCGGCAGGTAGAACGGCCAGGAGGTGACGCTCGTCCAGGGCTGGCGCAGCGCGGTCGACAGGTTGAACCTGCGGCTGGAGTGGTGCACGACGTGGCAGGCCCACAGGATGCGGATGACGTGGTGCCCGCGGTGGGACCAGTAGTAGAAGAAGTCCTGCGCGAGCAGCATCAGCGGGACCGTCCACCACAGGACGGGCACGCGCAGCGGCGTCAGTTCGTAGATCGCCGTGTAGAGCGCGACGACGGGGATCTTCCACAGGAAGTCGAAGACCAGGCTGCCCAGGCCCATGGTGATGCTGGTCGCCGCGTCCTTGGTCTCGTATCCGGCGGCGTCCTCGTCGGGATGGAGGCGCACGCTCACGATCTCGACGATCGTGAGCAGCACGAAGGCGGGTATCGACCAGAGCACGACATCGGGCAGGTTCGGCGACGGCATGCGTGCACCGTAAGGGCGGGTGGCGGGCCCCGGCTAGGGGTTGTTACCGACAAGTATTACCGGTGGTACGTCGTCGGCCGGGGCCGGGGCCCGCCGGGACCCCGCCCGGGCTCACCAGACGCGGACCGATCCCCCTCGCGCGAAGACCGGGCTGGTCGCGTCGGCCGGCGGCTCCTTGAGCGGCTCGTCGATCTCGGCGACCGTCGGGCCCACGCGCGCGGCGATCGGGTCCAGGAGGGCGAGGTCGAAGCCGTAGACGCGGGCGGCGTTGCCGCCGACCATCGCCGCGATCTCCGCCGGGGGCAGGCCCGCGTAGGCGATGCGCAGACCTTCGCGGGTGTAGGGGTGGGTGCCCTCGTCGTGCGGGTAGTCGCTGCCCCACATGATCTTGTCGAGGCCGATGCGGTCGCGCAGCGGCACCTCGTGGGGGCGCATGAAACTCGCGCCTACGTAGCAGTTCTCCCGCCACACTGAGGAGGGGCCCTCGCCCATGGCGTCGGCGAGCCCCGCCCCGAACTTGGCCTCGGCCGTGCCCGCCTTCGACGCCGCCGCGACGAGCCGCCCGTGGTAGTAGTCCAGCATGTCGAGCACGCCCGGGATCCAGCCGGAGCCCTGTTCGGTGAGGACGAGCCGCAGCCCCGGATGCTTGCGGAACGCGCCGCCGAAGATCAGGTGCCACAGGGCGCGGTGCGAGAACCAGGTCGTCTCCACCATGAAGACGGCGCGCGCGGCCGGTTCCTCGCCGAGCGGCGGGGAGGCGGAGCCCGCGTGGTGGTTGACCGGGACGCCCAGCTCCGCGCAGACCCGCCAGATCGGGTCGTACGCCGCCGAGTACAGCTCGGGCAGGCCGGAGCCGGGCGGGGTGCCCGGCAGCAGCAGGCCGCCCGTCAGGCCCGCTCCGGCCGCCCAGCGGATCTCCTCCACCGCCTCCTCGACGTCGTTGAGCAGGATCTGGAAGACGCCCGCCCTGCGGCCCGGGGCGGCCGCGCAGAAGTCCGCGAGCCACCGGTTGTGGGCGCGTAGTCCCGCCCAGCGCCGCGCGAACTCCTCGCGCGTGGGCGCCGGAGCCATGAGGGACGCCGACGGGAAGAACGGCGGGACGGTGTTGGGGAAGACCACTTCGGCGACGATGCCGTCGCGCTCCAGCTCCGCGAGGCGGCGCGCGGAGTTCCAGTTGCGGTCGGCGGTGTCGGCGAGCAGGTCCGCGTAGGGGTTGACGTAGGCGGCGGCCCACGCGTCGAAGGCGTCGTGGTGCGCGCGCTCCAAGTAGGGCTTGTAGTCCAGGAGATCGGCGCCCGCGTGGCAGTCCGCCGAGATGACCGTGTACCGCTCCGGGGGCCGGGTCACGGGGTCACCCCCAGGGCGGGGAAGTCGTGGTCGGTCAGCCAGTGCCGGCCCACGTCCCGCGAGCGCGCCCAGGACGCCGTGACGGCGCTCTGGTCGCCGTCCTGCCCCAGGTCGGCCGGGGTCGGGCCGATGCGGGCCGCGAGCGGGGCGAGCCGGGCGGTGTCGAAGCCGAACACCTCGGCGGCGGCCAGGCCCAGCATGCGGCGGGTCTCGTCGACGGGGATGTCGTGGAAGGTGGTGCGCAGCCACGCGCGCGTGTTCGGCCAGGTCCCCTCGGGGTGCGGGAAGTCGCTGCCCCACAGGATGTTGTCGACGCCGATCTCGTAGCGCTGCGCCAGTTCGCGGCGCTTGGTGTTGGTGGCGCAGATGAAGACCTGGCGGTCCAGGTACTCGTGCGGCGGGCGTTTCAGCTCGGCGAAGGGGGAGAGCTTCTTGCCGCCGTGGGCGCCCAGGTAGAGGCGGTCCATGAACCACAGCAGGTTCGGCAGCCACCAGCAGCCGGACTCGGCGACGCCGAACCTCAGCCCGGGGTGCCGCTCGAAGACCCCGGACCACAGCAGGAACCAGAGCGGGCGCGCGGGCCACCAGGTCACCTCGCTCACGTAGATGCCGAGGTGGTCGCCGTACTCGTGGCGCGGTGCCGCCCCCGAGTGCGTCATGACGGGCATCGCGCACTCGGCCGCCGCCGCCCACACGGGGTCGTAACGGGCCGCGTGGTAGGGCTCCTTGTCGACCCACATGGAGGGGATCATCAGCGCGCCGAGCCCCGACTCCTTGGCGCGGTGCACCTCGGCGACGACCTGGTCCGGGTCGGCCGTGACGGGCAGCAGGGCGACGCCGCAGTGCCGTTCGGGGTGGTGCGAGACGAAGTCGGCGAGCCAGCGGTTGTGGGCCTGCGCGCCGGCCATGCCGAGCGCGGGGTCCTGGTCGCCGGAGAGGCCGAGCCCGACGCCGAAGGGGGCCGCCGTGCGGCTGTCGACCGCGTCCGCGTCGGGGAAGACCACCTCGGCGGCCACCCCGTCGCCGTCCAGCTCCTTCAGGCGCTGCGCCGCGTCCCAGCCGCCGCGCAGGCCCTCCTCGTGGTCGGCGAACCACCGGTCGGCGAAGGCGTCGTTGCGGATGCCGAGCCGGGTCGCCTCCGCGCGGCGGGCGTCGCGCTCGCCGAGGAAGTCGTCGAAGGCGCGGTGGAAGCGGCTGTCCAGGTAGGGCCGGTACTCCTCGGTGGGCAGTCCGGCGTGGCAGTCGGAGGAGATGATCAGGTACGGGTCGTCGTGCGCGCTGTGCTGGGCCGTCATCGGATGTCACCCCTCAGTCGGGTCAGTCGCGAACGAAGCTCTCCAGGTACGCCGGGTCCGCCCGCTCCAGCATCGAGGCGGCGCG
The DNA here is from genome assembly GCF_044465085.1 of Streptomyces sp. NPDC049813. Lineage (NCBI taxonomy): Bacteria > Bacillati > Actinomycetota > Actinomycetes > Kitasatosporales > Streptomycetaceae > Streptomyces > Streptomyces sp. NPDC049813. Next base: position 41,370 of record NZ_JBITLI010000026.1, read on the forward strand.
GGCCCTGATCTGCCGGTCGCTGTGCTCGCTCGGCGGCAGCAGCCAGAACCGGTCGGCGGCGATGCCCGCGGCGACCAGCTCCGCCACCTCCTCGACCGGCGTGAACGCGACCTCCCGGCCGGCCTCCTTCATGGCGGCCTCCCACTGGTCGAGGCTGCGGTAGGGCGTCGTACGGGGGCGCTCCTTCGCGTACTTCCGCGGCCGGTTGCGGTGCGACTCCCACAGGCCCGTGCGCAGCATGTGGGGGCCCGGGAAGAGCACGGAGGCGCCCACGCGCGCGTGCTCCTGGCGCAGATGGGCGTAGAGCGACTCGGTCATCGTCACGACGGCCGCCTTCGTGACGGCGTACACGGACGCCGTCGGCAGCGGTGCGATGCCGCCGTCGCCGGAGGACGTGTTGACGACGTGTCCGGGCTCGCCGCTCGCGATCATGCGCGGCACGAACGCCTGGATGCCGTGGAAGACGCCCCACACGTTGACCGCGAACGCCCACTTCCAGTCGTTGGGATCGTGCTGCCACATGCGGCCCTCGGCGCCGGAGCCGACGCCCGCGTTGTTGCAGAGCACATGGCAGCCGCCGAACGTTGTGTACGTGGCCTCGGCCAGCTCCACGACCTGCGCGCGCTCGCCGACGTCGACCACGCGCGCGTGCACGGTGGCGCCCTCGGCCCGCAGCCCCTCGGCCGCGGCCGCCAGCGCCTCCTCCTCCACGTCCGCCAGCACCACCTTCAGGCCGTCCGCGGCGAACCGCCGCGCCATCGCCAGGCCGATGCCGCTCGCCGCGCCGGTGACGACGGCGACCCGGCCCGCCTCCAGGCGCATCAGACGCTCCCCTCGGGCGGCCCGTCGAGGAGCTGGCGCGGGTCGTCGTAGCGCTGGTGGATGTAGGGCAGCAGGGCCTGGCCGTCGACCCGCTCGACGACCCGGCCGCGCTGGTCCGTGGTCTTCTCGCCGAGGGTGATCTCCACCAGGGTGCGTACGGGCAGGTCGGCGACCGGGTCGTACATGGACTCCCGCAGCACGACGTCCCCGGTGATCCGCTCCAGCTTCCTGACCTTCTCGCGGCGGACGCAGTGCACGAGGACCGGGTCCGCGTCGAAGCCCGAACCGTCCACGGCGGGCAGGAACTTGAAGTAGAAGTCCGTCCGGTGCGACGGCTCCGGCACCGGCAGGCTCCCGCTGACGGCGCCCCGCACCTCGACGAACTCGATGCCGTGCCGGCCGAGCGCCGCCCGCACCACGAGCCCGTCGCGCTCCACCGTGACGTCGCCGAGCTTCTTCGGCTCGCCGAACACCTCGCGGCCGCCGGTCAGCGCCCGCTCGTGGGTCATCGGCATGACCAGCGGATACCAGCCCTGGACTCCGCCGTGCTCGGCGGCGACCGCGACGGAGCCCGCGCCCAGCGGGTAGCCCGGCAGGTCGACCTTGCTGATGGTGGCCCGCACCAGAGGCCGCGCGGCGGGCTTCAGCGGCGGCGGCAGCACCGCCGCGACCGTGTCCGGATCGGACTCCCACACGGCGACCACGCCGGTGGACCAGATGTCGGGGAGCTTGCTGCTCGCGGTGCGCGCGGCGGCGATCTCCGCCTCGGTGCGCGCTCCGTACCGTACGCGTGCCATGTCGTACCGCCCTTTCGTCCGTGACGTGTCGGGGGTTCGTGCGAGGCGCCTGTAACACTGTTACACCGGCGGCGATGAAGGGTAAAGACACGTGCGCCGGCCGGTCCGCAGGAGCCGGGAGGAAGGGGCGAGGCGTGACCCGTGCACCGCTCACCCGCGACGAGGTCCTCGCCGCCGCCGCGGCCCTGGTCAAGCAGGACGGGCCGCAGGCGCTGACGATGCGCAAGCTGGCCGCGGGGCTCGGCACGGCCGTCACCTCGATCTACTGGCACGTCGGCAACCGCGAGTCGCTGCTCGACGCCCTCGTCGAGCGCACGGTCGCCGACCTCGGCGAGATCCGGCCCCGCGGCGCCACCCCGCAGGAGCGCGTCGTCTCCGTGGCCCGCACGCTCCGCCGGCAGCTGCGGGAGCGCCCGCACCTGGTGGCGATGGTCCACGAGCGGGGCCTGACGGAGCGGATGTTCCTGCCCGCGCAGCAGGCGCTGGTGCACGAGGTGCACGCGGCGGGGCTGCGCGGCGCCCGCGCCGCCGAGGCGGTGCGCGCGGTGCAGTTCCAGGTCGTCGGGCACGTCCTGGTCGAGCGGAACCGGGAGCGGGCCCCCGCGCAGCGCCCCGGCGAGGAGGAGCTGTGGGGCGCGCGGGAGGAGACCGCCGAGGGCGACCGGAGCCTGGCCCGGGCGCTGGCCGCGCCGGTCGATCCGGAGCGGCTGTTCACGGCGTCCGTCCGCGCCCTGGTGAACTCCCTGCTCGGCCCCGGCACTTGACCCGCGGCCCGTTCTTCGGGGCGGGTGGCGACAGGAGTGTCAGTGACGGCCCGTATCCTCAGGGACCATGCTCGAAGACCGCCCGACCGCCTCGTCCGCACCGCCCTGGCCGACCGCGTACCCCAAGGGATACGCGGTCGTCGACGTGGAGACCACCGGTCTCTCCCGGGACGACCGGATAATCTCGGCCGCCGTCTACCGGCTCGACGCGCAGGGCGCGGTGGAGGACCACTGGTACACCCTGGTCAACCCCGAGCGCGATCCGGGCCCGGTGTGGATCCACGGTCTGACGACGGACGTCCTGGCGGGCGCGCCGCTCTTCCCGGAGATCGCGGCGGAGTTCGCCGCGCGCCTCGACGGGCGTGTCCTGGTGGCGCACAACGCGGTCTTCGACTGGTCGATGATCGCCCGCGAGTACGCGCGCGCCCGGCTGACCGCGCCGGTCCGCCAGCGGCTGTGCACCATCGCGCTCTCCAAGGAGCTGGGCCTGCCGCTGCCCAACCACAAGCTGGAGTCGCTCGCCGCGCACTTCGGAGTGGTCCAGGAGCGCGCGCACCACGCGCTCGACGACGCGCGCGTGCTCGCGGAGGCGTTCGTGCCGAGCCTGCGGGCGGCCGCCGCGAAGAACGTGCGGCTGCCGCTCCTGGAGTGCCGCCCGCTCACCGAGTGGTCGGAGCCGTCGGTGCCGCGCCAGCCGGGTGCCGCCTACCGGGGCGGCGGGGCGGGCAGTTGGCGCCCCTCCCGCAAGCGTCCGGCGTGCCCGTACCCCAACCCGGGCCGGTACGAACCGGGCAAACCGCTCAAGCAGGGCATGCGGGTGGCGTTCTCCGGCGACACCTCGGTCGACCGGGAGCTGCTCGAGGACCGGGCGGTGGAGGCGGGCCTGCACGTGGCGACGAGCCTGTCGCGGCTGACCAGCCTCCTGGTGACCAACGACCCGGACTCGTACACCTCGAAGGTCGTCAAGGCCCGGCAGTTCGGGACGCCGGTCATGGACGAGGCCGCGTTCGGCCAGCTGTTGCAGGACGTGGCGGACGCGACAGACGGGTGATTGCGGGGCGACTCGCCCGGCGCCCGCTCGCCCGGCACCGCCCCGGCCCGCACCCTGTGGCGCATGGCACGTTGTGAAGTCTGCGGAAACGACTACGGCATGACCTTCGAGGTGCACGCCCAGGGGGCGGTGCACGTCTTCGACTGCTTCTCCTGCGCGATCCACCGCATGGCGCCGATCTGCGAGCACTGCCGGTGCCGCATCATCGGCCAGGGCGTCGAGGTCGAGGGCCACTGGTTCTGCGGGGCGCACTGCTCGCGCGCCGAGGGGAAGGTGGGCATCGTCGACAACGTCTGACCCGCTCCCCCGGGCCGCCCGTCCCAATCGGGCGCACCCCCCTGAAAACACCCCATGCCCGAGCGGTACGGTCATGGGGTGTACCGCTTCCTGTTGACCCGGCAGTGGGTGATCCTCACCCTGGTCGCCCTCGTCCTCATCCCCACGATGATCCGGCTCGGCATCTGGCAGATGCACCGCTACGACGAGCGCGCCGCCCGGAACCAGCTGGTCACGGACGCGCTGTCGGCGAAGCCCGTGCCCGTGGAGGAGCTGACCTCGCCGGGGCACACCGTCACCAGCCGCGAGCGGTACCACTCCGTGCGGGCGACCGGCCGCTTCGACACCGACCGCGAGGTCGTCGTGCGCCGCCGCACCAACGCCGACGACGAGGTCGGCTACCACGTCCTGACGCCGCTCGTCCTCACCGACGGCAAGGTGGTGCTGGTCAACCGCGGCTGGATCCCCGCCGACGGACCGAGCCAGACGGCCTTCCCGAAGGTGCCCGCGCCGCCCCGCGGGGAGGTCACCGTCACCGGCCGCCTGATGCCCGACGAGACGACCGCGGCCAGCGGCATCAAGAACCTCAAGGGCCTCCCCGAGCGGCAGGTCATGCTGGTCAACAGCGCGCAGCAGGCGAAGCGGCTCGGCGCCCAGGTGCTCGGCGGCTACGTGGCGCAGACCGACCCCGCGCCGAAGGGCGACGTCCCCGAACTGCTCGGCAAGCCGGGCAAGGAGGACTCCGCCCTGAACTTCGCGTACGCGTACCAGTGGTGGCTGTTCGCCGCGGCCGTGCCCGTCGGCTGGGTGATCCTGGTCCGGCGCGAGCTGCGCGACCGGCGCAGGAAGGCCGGGTCCGAGCAGGCCGTCGAGGACACCACCCCGGCCGCGGTCTAGACGGACCGGCCTGCGGTCCGCTGTCCGGGCGGACCGGTCCCCGGCTTCCGGTCACTCGGCCGGTCCCGTCCTGGATTGCCGCGGCGGGGCGCCGGGAACTCGCACCGGGTGCACCCATATATCGAGGACTACGCCCTCATCGGCGACGAACAGACCGCGGCCCTGGTCGCCAAGGACGGTTCCGTCGACTGGCTCTGTCTGCCCCGCTTCGACTCCCCCGCCTGCTTCGCCGCGCTGCTCGGCTCGAAGGAGAACGGCCACTGGCGCCTGGCCCCCAAGGGCGCCGGGGCCTGTACGCGCCGCGCCTACCGCCCCGGCTCCCTGGTCCTGGACACCGAGTGGGAGACCGACGAGGGGCACGTGCGGGTCACCGACTTCATGCCGCAGCGCGACGAGGCCCCCGACCTCGTCCGGATCGTCGAGGGGATCAGCGGCCGGGTGACCATGCGCGGCACCCTGCGGCTGCGGTTCGACTACGGCAACGTCGTGCCGTGGGTGCGGCGCAGCGACGGGCACCGGGTCGCCGTCGCGGGCCCGGACGCCGCCTGGCTGCGCAGCGTGCCCGAGGTGCACACCTGGGGCGAGTCCTTCGGCACCCACTCCGAGTTCACCGTGGCGGCCGGCGAGACCGTCGCCTTCGTGCTGACCTGGCACCCCTCGCACGAGCCGCGCCCCGCGCTCATCGACCCGCACGAGGCGCTGCGGCACAGCCTCGCGGACTGGCAGGCCTGGGCGGACCGGTGCCGCTACGAGGGCCCGCACCGGGACGCCGTCCTGCGCTCCCTGCTCACCTTGAAGGCCCTCACGTACGCGCCGACCGGCGGCATGGTGGCGGCGCCCACCACCTCGCTGCCGGAGGAGATCGGCGGCGTACGGAACTGGGACTACCGCTACTGCTGGCTGCGGGACTCCACCCTCACCCTGAACGCGCTCGTCTCGGCCGGCTACCTGGACGAGGCCGAGGCCTGGCGCGACTGGCTGGTGCGCGCCGCGGCCGGGGACCCGGCGAAGCTGCAGATCATGTACGGCCTGGCGGGCGAGCGGCGGCTGCCCGAGCAGGAGCTGGCCTGGCTGCGCGGCTTCCGCGACTCGGCCCCCGTGCGCAGCGGGAACGACGCCGTGAAGCAGTTGCAGCTCGACGTGTACGGCGAGGTCGTCGACTCGCTGGCGCTGGCCCGCCGGGCGGGGCTGCACGACAAGCCGCACGTGTGGCAGTTGCAGCTGGCGCTCCTGGACTTCCTCCAAGAGGCGTGGCGCGAGCCCGACGAAGGGCTGTGGGAGGTGCGCGGCCCGCGCCGGCACTTCGTCCACTCCAAGGTGATGACCTGGGTCGCCGCGGACCGCACGGTACGCGCGATGGAGGAGGACCCGACCCTGCCGGGCGACCTCGACCGGCTGCGCAAGCTGCGGGACACCATCCACCAGGACGTGTGCGAACGGGGCTTCGACCCGGAGCGGAACACGTTCACCCAGCACTACGGCTCCAAGGAGCTCGACGCGGCGACGCTGCTCATCCCGCGCGTCGGCTTCCTGCCGCCGGACGACCCGCGGGTGACCGGCACGGTCGACGCGGTCCGCGCGGAGCTGGAGCGGGACGGTTTCGTCCGCCGCTACAGCACGGACCTCACCGTCGACGGGCTGCCGGGCGACGAGGGCGCCTTCCTCGTCTGCTCGTTCTGGCTGGCGGACGCGCTGCACATGACGGGCCGTACCAAGGAGGCGCGCGAGCTGTTCGAGCGGCTCGTGGCGCTCCGCAACGACGTGGGGCTGCTCGCGGAGGAGTTCGACCCGCACGCGGGCCACCAGCTCGGCAACTTCCCGCAGGCCTTCAGCCACATCGGCCTCGTCACCACGGCGCTGACCCTGTTCGGCACCGACGGCACCGGAGAGGCAGGATAGGGCCATGGATCTTGGACTGAAGGACCGTGTCTACGTACTCACCGGCGCGACCCGCGGCCTCGGCAACGCCACCGCGCGGGAGCTGGTCGCCGACGGCGCGAAGGTCGTCATCACCGGCCGCGACGAGCAGCGGGCCAAGGACGCGGCGGCCGAGCTGGGCCCGAACGCGCTCGGTGTCGCCGTCGACAACGCCGATCCGGCGGCGGCGGAGCGGGTGATCGCCGTCGCGCGGGAACGGTTCGGCAGGTTCGACGGCATGCTGATCAGCGTGGGCGGGCCCACGCCGGGCTTCGTCGCGGACAACACGGACGAGCAGTGGCAGGCCGCGTTCGAGTCGGTCTTCCTCGGCGCGGTGCGGCTCGCGCGGGCCGCGGCGGCCGAGCTCGGCGAGGGCGGCGTTATCGGGTTCGTGCTCTCCGGTTCCGTGCACGAGCCGATCCCCGGCCTGACGATCTCGAACGGGCTGCGCCCCGGCCTCGCCGGGTTCGCCAAGTCCCTCGCCGACGAGCTGGGCCCGCGCGGCATCCGCGTCCTCGGCCTGCTGCCCGCCCGCATCGACACCGACCGGGTCCGCGAGCTGGACGCGCTCTCCGCCGACCCGCAGGCGACGCGGGCGGCCAACGAGTCGCGGATCGCCCTGCGGCGGTACGGGACACCGGCCGAGTTCGGCCGGACCGCGGCGTTCTTCCTCTCCCCGGCCGCGTCGTACGTGACCGGCGTCATGCTGCCGGTCGACGGCGGCCACCGGCACGGCTTCTGACCCGTCACCGCACCGCACACGCCGCGGGCCCCTCCGACCAGTGCCGGAGGGGCCCGCGGTGCGTCGCGCACCGGGATGCGGGTCAACTCACCCGTTCGGCGCCGTGCTTGGCGGCCCGCAGCCGGACCTCCGCCGGCAGGGACGCGAGCCCCGCCGAGTTCTTCGCCTGGGCCAGCGCGTCCGCGCCGAACCGGTACAGCGCCTCGCCGGGCACCGCGTGCGGCGACAGGGTGAGCTTCGCGCGGGCCCGCGGCGCGGAGCGGCGGCCGGTCAGCACGACCCCGGCACGCTCCACCCCGTCCACCGCCTCGGCGCCGCCCACCAGCACGCTCTCCAGGGCCCGGCCGCGCAGCCGGGCGCCCTCGCCGTCGCCGGTGTCCACGAGCACCTCGGTGACGCGGCGGCGCCGGAACTGGGCCACAAGCCACCACAGCGCGAGCAGCACCAGCACCGCGAGCGCGGCGATCACCACCGGCCACCACCAGCCCTCGTCCCGCCAGCGCTGCCGGTCCGCGACGCTCAGCAGGACGTCCTTGCGGCCGTCGTACACCCACCAGGACGGCGGCTTCGCACCGAGCCCGACGGCGAGCACCGGACCGCCGCCGAGCAGCAGGACGAGGCCGAGCAGGCCGAGCACGATCCGGTTCACGGTTCTCAGCACCCGCTCATCCCTTCTTGCCGGGGCGCGCCACGCGCACCGAGAGCCGGGGGTCCTTGCTCAGCCCGAGGCCCCGGACGCCCTCGCCCAGCGTGTCGTCCAGATCGGCCCGTACGTCGTCGAGTTCGCGGAAGTGCGCGAGCGCGCGCACCTTCGCCTTGGACCGCTTGACCCGCACGCGCACCGAGTGCACGCCCGACACCTCCATCGCCCGGTCGCGCAGCACCATCGCGGCCGCGTCCCGGTGCAGGCCCGACCGGATCTCCGGGTGGCTGCGGCGCATCGGCAGCAGGCGGCGCAGCCCGGGGGTGAGCGCCAGCAGGAGCAGCCAGAGGCCGAGCGCCGCGGCGACGCCCGCGCCGATCAGCACGGCGGTGTCGTCCAGCGGCCGTTCGGCCAGGTCGCGGGCGAGGGTGCGCCGCCACTGCATCGCCGGGCGGCCGGAGCGGACCGCCGCGACGTCGTAGAGCAGCAGGCCCGTGCCGCCGAGCAGGACCAGGGCGGCGAGCGCCGCCGGGATGCGCCGGGCCGACCAGAAACGGCCGGTCTTCTCGCCGCTGCCCTGGGTGGCGTGCGAGGGGTCGGGCGCCGGGTCGGTGCCGGACGGCTGCCCGCCGTGCCCGTCCGTGCCGTGCCCGTCCGTGCCGTGCCCGTCCGTGCCGCGTTCGGCGACGGGCGTGCGCCGGGTGGGTTCGCTCACCGGATCCTCCCCCGGTCCGTACCGCGCGTCTGGGCCGAGTGCAGCCGCTCCACCTGGACCGCCACCTCCGGTACCTCCATTCCCGCCAGCTCCGTCACCCGGTCGGCCACGCGGCGGCGGACGGCACCGCACTGCGCGCCGATGTCCGCCGGGTAGTCCAGCTCCAGGCTGATCCGGACGCGCGCGGTGTCGTGGCGCACCGTCACCGTGGCGTGCGGCGGCGCGCCGTCGGCCGGGACGGCGTCCAGTGCCTCACGTGCCGCGTGAGCGGCGATCTTCGCGACGACCCGGTCGGCGATCCGGGTCGCGCCGCGTTCGGCAGGCGCGACCTGTGTCGCCACAGGTCACCGCCGCCGGTCGCCGCGCGAGCGGAAGAACTCGCCGGGTTCCAGGTCCCCTTCGAGGAACCGGCCGGCGACGAAGCCGATGGCGCCGAGCGCCGCCACCAGCAGAAAGGCCCCGAAACCGCCGAAGTATCCGGCGAATCCGAGGGCCATGCCGGCGATCATGCCGATCACGGCCAGATTCATCGCGTGGTCCTCCCTCGTACGCTGCGGACGGGTGCGGAGCTCACTGGAGCTTCGACTCCGGCTCGTCGTCCTCCTCGTCCGGCAGCTTCACGTCGCTGACGGCGATGTTCACCTCGACGACCTCGAGCCCGGTCATCCGCTCGACGGCCACGATGACGTTCTCCCGCACCGCGCGCGCGGTGTCCGCGATCGACACGCCGTACTCGACGACGATCTCCAGATCGAGCGCCGTCTGCACCTCGCCGACCTCGGCCTTGACGCCGCGGGACACGGACTTGCCGCCGCCGGGCACCCGGTCGCGCACGGCGCCGAAGGTCCGGGACAGGCCGCTGCCCATGGCGTGGACGCCGTCCACGTCGCGGGCGGCGAGACCGGCGATCTTCTCGACGACGCCGTCGGCGATGGTGGTACGGCCCCGGCTCGCGGGGTCGCCGCCACCTCGCTTGGTGACGCTGGTCCTGGTGGCCGAGGCCGCCTGCGTGTCGCCGGGATTCTGCGCGGTGTCGCTCATCGGGCCGTCCCCTCTCTGCGGTGCCATCTCGCTGCGGTGTGCTTTCTTTTGACCACATTAAGTGCGGTTACGCCGTCCCGCGCCCGGGATGCGGCAGCCTGGAGCAATGACGGTAGACCGATGGGCACAGGCGGTACGGCAACAGCTCGGCATCGGCAGGCTGCTGCCGCTGGGCGGGCCGGGTGACGGGGCGTGGATCACCGAGGCGGCGGCGCGCGGCGTGCTGCGGCGGGAGGTGGCCGGGGTGCGCGGGGTGCGGCTCGGTTCCGTGCGTCTTTCGGGCGCCGACCCCGAGGGAGCGCCCGAGGCGGCGGTGCCCGCTCCGCCGAGCGCGCTGCCGCCGGGGCCGCTGCGGATCGCGGCCCAGTGCGCGGCGACGGCCGAGGAGCCGCTGCCGTCGGCGACCGGGCGGCTGCGCGCGGCCCTGGCGCGGGCGGCGGACGAGCGGCTCGGCCTGGTGGTCACGGAGGTGGACATCCAGGTCACGGCGCTGCTGGACGCCGACGCCCGGGACGGCGGACCGGAGAAGGACGAGAGGCAGGAGCCGGACGGGGCCGGGGCGGACGCGGCGGCGGGGCCTGCCCTGTCGGGCGACGCGGAGCGCGCGGCGCAGGCGGCGCTGGCCGTACCCGGCGTGGCCCGGCTCTCCGGCGCGCTGGGCCGCGCGCTCCACATCGAGGAGCGGCAGCAGGAGCCGGCGTCGCTGCCGCGGCGTCATGTGCGGGTGGAGCTGGCGGTGTTCGCCGGGGTTCGCGCCCTGGACGTGGCGCGGGCGGTCCGGCGTTCGGTGACGGCGGCCCTGCCGGACGCCCCGAGCGTCGCGGTCCTGGTCACGGCGGTCGCCGCGGCCCCGGCCCCGGCCCCGGCTCCGCCGCACGCACCGGCGGCGCCTGCGGCCACTCCGAACGGCTGAGCGCCGCCGGGCGGTGCGGACGCGCCGCCGGGATGCGCGTCGTCAGTCGTCCAGGCCCGCCAGGTCACGCAGCCGGCGGCCCTGCGCGGCCCGCTCGGCCGCGCGCTGCTCGTCCAGGGAACGCCCGTGCACACCCTGGAGCAGCGCCTTCGTCTCGACGGCGGCGTCGCGGGGCGCGGCGAGCAGCGCGGCGACGAGGTCCTGCGTCGCGTCGGTCAGCTGGTCGGCGGGGACGGCGACGTTGGCCAGCCCGGCGGCCACGGCCTCCTCGGCGTGGACGTAGCGTCCGGTGACGCAGATCTCCAGCGCCCGCCCGTAGCCGATCAGGGAGACGAGCGGGTGGGTGCCGGTGAGGTCCGGGACCAGGCCGAGGCTGGTCTCGCGCATGGAGAACTGCACGTCGTCGGCGACGACGCGCAGATCGCAGGAGAGGGCGAGCTGGAAACCGGCCCCGATCGCGTGTCCCTGGACCGCGGCGACCGACAGCAGGTCGCCACGGCGCAGCCAGGTGAAGGCGGACTGGTACTCGGCGATCGTGGCGTCGAGGAACTCCTCGCCGCCGCGCGCCATGTCGATGAAGGACGGCTCGCCCGGGAAGCCCTCCGGCGTGAACGCCTGACGGTCCAGGCCCGCGGAGAAGGACTTGCCCTCGCCGCGGACCACGACGACGCGGACGGAGCCCGGCAGTGCGCGCCCGGCTTCGGCCAACGCCCGCCACAGCGCGGGACTCTGGGCGTTGCGCTTGTCCGGGTTGCTCAGGGTCACCGTGGCGATCGCGTCGTCGACGGTGAGCCGGACGCCGTCCTTGTCGAGGAGCGGTGCGGGCAGGGTCATCGGGGCCTCCGGGTCTGCGCGGTCGTAAGTGACTGCACAGTAACCACCCGGCCGGTCAGCCGACCGACCGGGTGGCCACCGGGGAACCGATGAGCCGCGACCACCGTCGACGACCCCGCAGGCCTGCGGGAAGCAGGCCGGCCGGGTCAGTTCGCCGTGGCCTTCTTGCCTCGCGTGGCCCCGCCGCGACCTCGCAGCGTGACCCCGGACTCGCTGAGCATCCGGTGCACGAAGCCGTACGAGCGGCCGGTCTCCTCGGCCAGTGCCCGAATGCTCGCACCGGAGTCGTACTTCTTCTTCAGGTCTGCCGCGAGCTTGTCACGCGCGGCGCCGGTTACCCGGCTGCCCTTCTTCAGAGTCTCGGCCACCCGTGCCTCCTCATGGGAAGTGCGCTCTGGAATTCCCATGATCACCCCTTGCGGCGATCCTGGCCACCCATTCGGCAAGGTCGGTAGCGGCTCAATTCCGCTCAGGAAGGCTTTCCCCACGAGTGGAACTAAAGATTCCGGTCGCTTCCGACGGCGTCCGGGACTTTCTCCGGCGGGAAATGGCCAGGTCAGCGCCGTAGAGGCTGCACGGTGGCGGGAGAAGCCCCGCGGGCGGCGAATTCCGTGTAGGACACACCGCGGTACGAGGCGGTCTCACTCAGATGATGGATCACGGCTCGGCCGAATGATCCATACCCAGTGGATCAACCATTCGATCAAGCCGTGCTGACGCGCCTGCTCAGGCGAGGGCGACGAGGTCCGCGTAGCCCTGGCCCCACAGGTCCTCGACCCCGTCCGGGAGCAGGATGATGCGCTCCGGCTGGAGCGCGTCGACGGCGCCCTCGTCGTGCGTGACGAGGACGACCGCGCCCTTGTAGGTGCGCAGCGCGCCGAGGATCTCCTCGCGGCTGGCCGGGTCGAGGTTGTTCGTCGGCTCGTCCAGGAGCAGCACGTTCGCCGAGGAGACCACCAGGGTCGCGAGCGCGAGGCGGGTCTTCTCGCCGCCGGAGAGGACCCCGGCCGGCTTGTCGACGTCGTCGCCCGAGAACAGGAACGAGCCGAGCGTCTTGCGCACCTGGATCAGGTCGAGGTCGGGGGCGGCGGAGCGCATGTTCTCCAGGACCGTGCGCTCCGGGTCGAGGGTCTCGTGCTCCTGCGCGTAGTAGCCGAGCTTGAGCCCGTGCCCCTCGATGACCTGCCCGGTGTCGGGCTTCTCGGCGCCGCCGAGGAGCTTGAGCAGGGTCGTCTTGCCCGCACCGTTGAGACCGAGGATGACGACCCGGGATCCCTTGTCGATGGCCAGATCGACGTCGGTGAAGATCTCCAGCGAGCCGTACGACTTCGACAGTCCCTCGGCCATCAGCGGCGTCTTGCCGCAGGGCGCGGGCTCGGGGAAGCGCAGCTTGGCGACCTTGTCGGACTGGCGAACCTCCTCCAGACCGGCGAGGAGCTTGTCGGCGCGCTTGGCCATGTTCTGCGCGGCCACCGTCTTGGTGGCCTTGGCGCGCATCTTGTCGGCCTGCGCGTTCAGGGTCGCGGCCTTCTTCTCCGCGTTCTGCCGCTCGCGCTTGCGGCGCTTCTCGTCGGCCTCGCGCTGCTGCTGGTAGAGCTTCCAGCCCATGTTGTAGACGTCGATCTGGGAGCGGTTGGCGTCCAGGTAGAAGACCTTGTTCACCACCGTCTCGACCAGCTCGACGTCGTGGGAGATCACGATGAAGCCGCCGCTGTACGACTTCAGGTAGTCGCGCAGCCAGACGATGGAGTCGGCGTCGAGGTGGTTGGTGGGCTCGTCCAGGAGCAGGGTGTCCGCGTCCGAGAAGAGGATGCGGGCCAGCTCGACACGGCGGCGCTGACCACCGGAGAGGGTGTGCAGCGGCTGGCCGAGGACCCGGTCGGGGAGGTTCAGCGCGGCGGCGATGGTGGCGGCCTCGGCCTCGGCGGCGTACCCGCCCTTGGTGAGGAACTCCGTCTCCTGGCGCTCGTACTGCTTGAGCGCCTTGGCCTGGGTGGCGCCCGAGCCATTGGCGATGCGCTGCTCGTTCTCGCGCATCTTGCGCATCAGGGTGTCCAGGCCGCGGGCCGACAGGATGCGGTCGCGGGCCAGCACGTCGAGGTCGCCGGTGCGCGGGTCCTGCGGCAGGTAGCCGACCTCGCCGGAGCGGGAGATCGTGCCCCCGGCCGGGATGCCCTCACCGGCGAGGCACTTGGTCAGCGTGGTCTTGCCCGCCCCGTTGCGGCCGACCAGGCCGATGCGGTCGCCCTTGGCGACACGGAAAGAGGCGTTCTCGATGAGGATGCGGGCGCCGGCGCGCAGTTCGATACCGGATGCGGTGATCACGGGGATGCTCCAGGACAGGGTTTACGGCTGGTTGACAGGGCGAGGGCCGGTCGGCGCCGCTAGGGCGTGTATTGAGAGTCCCGCCTGCCCCGCGACGCCCGGCACGCACGCTCGCGGCGTTGCCGAAGCGCGCGCATAGCTCCGCTATGAGGACGCTCCGGCGCCTTGCGATCGCACGCACCGGACGCCGCGGGGCCCGCCCTTCGGGCGGACGGCGGGACTCTCAATACACGCCCTGGACCACCCAGAGAGAAAACGTCATACGAGCCAGTTTAACGGTGCGGGGCAACCGGATTTTCCAGGGCCCGGGCGGGCTCCCGGCCGGGCAGCGCGTTGCCGAGGGGCCGCCGGCGCGGAACGATCCGGCCGAGCCCGTCGACGGCCACGATCCGTTCGCTCCAGGCCACCGCGGGGTCCGCGCAGGGCTGGGCGACCAGCAGGGCGCCGGACCGGCGCAGGTGGCGGGCCGGTGCGAAGACGCAGCCCGCGCGCGCGGGCAGCACCCAGCGCAGGTCGCCGTCCGCGGTGCGGTAGGCGGCGATGCGGTCCGGGGTGACCACGGCGAGCATCCGGGCGCCGGGGTCCAGCGGCTGGAGCACCCCGGCTCCCCCGTACGCGCCCGGCGTACGCAGCCACGCCGCGGCGTCCGGGACCGCCCGGTGCCAGCGCACGGCCCGCCCCCGGGCGGCCTCGGTGTCGGTGACCATGCCGTCGCTCCACAGCGCGAAGGCGTGCCCGGAGCCGGCCAGCACGGCGAGCGGGCGGCGCCCCTCCCGGGTGTGCCGCCAGCGCACGGCGGTGTCGTACGCCTCGACCGCCGCGCCCCGCGTCCGCAGCCGGACGCCGGACGCGCCGGGGCCGGTGTCCGCGCGGGCGTGCCGCGTGAGGTGGTCGCCGTAGGGCGCGGGCCTGACGTGGTGGGCGGCGAGGAGCAGCGGCACGGCGGCCAGGGCGGCGGTCAGCGCCAGCACAAGGCGGCCGCGGGGGCGGCGGCCCGGGGGCCCCGGCGGCGGCGGGGGCGGCCGGAGGGGGGCGCGCTCCGGGCTCGTCCCGCACGCCGCGTCGAGCGGTACGACCGCCATCCCACGCCCCCGCCACTCTCACCGTCCGTCAGGAATCAGGCGCAGAGTGTAACGGCGGTGGTGCGAGCCAGGCAGCGCCGACACGGCCGGCGGAGCGGGGTGCGGTCAGGCGCCGCCCGTGTGGACCTGGAACGCGGCGCGGCGCACGGCCTTCGCGAGCGCCGGGTCGGGATGCGCGGCGGCGAGCGCGACCAGGACCTGGACGGTCCGCGGGTGGCCGACGGCGCGGACCTCCTCGATCAGCGCGGGCACGGTCGGCTGCACGGCGGACTCCAAGTGGCGTACGAGCAGCGGCGCTTCACCGTGGTCGGCGACGGCCGCGGCGGTGTCGACCCACAGCCAGGTCGCCTCCTCGCGGGTCAGCACGGTGTGCACGTCCTCGGGGTCGGCGCCCTCGTACTCGGCCAGCCACAGCAGGGCGTAGGCCCGCAGGTGCGCGTCGTCGGTGGCGCGGCGCACCTCGGGCTCGGCGGGCGCCCCGACGACGCGCAGCGCCTCGAAGGCGAGCCCGCGCAACAGGGCGTCCTCTCCGCGGGCGGCGTCGAGGAGTTCGGTGACAGCGTTGCCGACGTCGCGGGCGGCGAGCCAGGCGCGGTACTCGGCCCGGGCCGCGTTCGGGCGCAGCCGCGCGCAGCCGCGCAGCATGTCCTCGGCGGCGACCTCGATGTTCCCGGCCGGGGACTGGGCGGCGACGCAGATCTGTTCCAGCTTGACCCAGACCGCCCAACTGCCCAGCGGGGTCAGGGTGGCCTGCTCGTCGGCGTAGGTGAGCGCGCCGACGGCGGCGAGGCCGGCGAGGGCCCAGTCGAGCAGGGGCAGCAGCGGGGTGTCGCGTGGGGGCACCGGCTCGGGCGCCGGGCCGTAGGGGATCTCGCAGCGCTCGGCGCGCAGCTCGCCGACGCGCTGGTCGAGGAGGTCCAGGAGCTGGGCGGTCGGCACCGGGCCCGCCATCAGCTGGCAGAAGGAGAGCAACTGCGGTACGGCCTCGACGACTTCGGCGACCGCGGCGGGCTCCAGGGTCTCCGCCGCCGGGTGCACCAGGGACCAGGCGTCGAACAGGGCGACCCAGCCGCGCAGCACAGCGGTGTCGTCGCGGTCCCAGACGCGCAGCCGCCAGCCGGGCCGGGCGATGTCGCCGTGCACCTCGACGAGGCCGGCGAGCCGGGCGGTGTCCCAGTCGGCGCGGACCTGCGCGACGGTCAGGCCCAGCTCGGCGGCGGCGCGGCGGGCGGTGGCGTCCGAGAGGGTGCCCTGGCCGTCGCGCGCGCCGGTGCTGTTGCCGGGCTTGAGCGTGGTGTCCGCCCAGCGCGCGACGCGCACGGCGGCGGCGAGGCCCTGCCGGGCGGCGCGGGCCAGTTCCGCGGGTGGCGGGGTGCCTTCCGGCGGGCGGGGCGCGGGCCGTCGGACCGCCGCGCGCGGGGCGGCGGCGGCCAGCGGCTGGCGGCGCGGGCTGACGAGTCGGAGTCTGGAGTCGCGCGGGGTACGGGACGTCACTGAAGCAGTGTCCAGGGTCACCCCGCGAATTCCCAAACGGGAGTGCCTGTTCGGGGTTCGGGCCGTGGTTCGCCGGGGCCGCCGGGGCGCGCCGGACTCACATCAGCGGGGTCAGGAAGCGCCGCAGCGTCTCCTCGTACGTCGCCGGGTCGGCGTTCCACATCGCGTTGTGCGGGGCGTCGTCGACGGTGTGGAGGGTGACCAGGTCCGGGCGGCGGGCGGCGACGCGGCGGGAGAGGGCCCAGGGGGCGACCTCGTCGGCGGGGCCGTGCACGAGCAGGGTGGGTACGCGCAGGGCGGCCGGGTCGACGGCCTCGGCGTACCGGCGGGCGCTCAGGCCCGTGCGGCCCTGTGCGGCCCGGACCGCCAGGGGCAGCAGCGCGGACGGGGTGCGCCGGGCCCGGGCCAGGGCGCGCAGCGTCGCCTCCCAGTCGAGCACCGGGGAGTCCAGGACCAGGCCCGCGACGCGGTCCCGCAGCGGCGAGTGCGCGGCGGCGTGCAGGGCCATGGCGGCGCCGGTCGACCAGCCGTGCAGGACGACGCGGCGGGCGCCGTACCGCACGGCGTAGCGGATCGCGGCGTCCAGGTCGCGCCACTCGGCGGCCCCGAGGTGGTGCAGGCCGTCCGGGGAGCGGGGCGCGCCGGGGTCGCCGCGGTAGGCGAGGTCGAGCACCGGGAAGCCGTGGTGGTGCAGGAACGCCAGGAGGTTGAGCGGGTGTTCGCGGGTGGTGCCGAGGCCGTGCACGGTGATGACCCAGGTGTCGCGCGGGCCGGGCACGTACCAGGTGGGCAGCGGGCCGAGTTCGCCGGGCACGTCGACGTCCGCGTGGTCGAGGCCGAGGGCGGACCGGGGGTCGCCGGCGTGCACCTGGGGCGTGAGCCAGGCCTTCGCGCCGGGTTCGACGCTGCCGTGGGTGACCCGCTCCAGACGCCGCACGACCGTGTCCGCGGCGTGCGGCGCGGACTCCAGGACCGGTCCGACGACCGCGTGCCGGCCCTCGCCCACGAGCCCGTAGGTGCCCGGGCGCAGCGAGGCGAGGTCGCGGGTCAAGGTGATCCGGCCGGCGGCGGTGGTGTGGACGGTGAGCCGGGGCTCGGTGGGCAGGGGGCGCCCGGCGGGCGCCTTGAGGGCGGCGTCGCTGGCCACGCGGCCCGCGGCGATCGCGGCGGCGGAGGCTCCGAGCACGGCGGTGACGGCTGCTGCCGTCGCTTTGGCGGTACGCACCCGTCCAGTGTCGGTGTCCGGCCCCGCCCGGGCCAGTGGGGTGACCGGTGCGGGTGACACCGGCCGGTTCCGTGCCGCGCGGGACCGGGCGCGCCCCTAGGGCGTGTTTTGAAAGTCCCGTCGTCCGCCCGAAGGGCGGACCCCCCGGCGGCCCGTGCGGGCGCTAGCAACGCCCCCGAGCCTCCACATAACCGAGCGAATAGGGCGCGTAGGCAAACCCCCGAACGTGCGTGCCCGG
>NZ_JBITLI010000027.1:0-44073 GCF_044465085.1 Streptomyces sp. NPDC049813
CCAGCCCCCACCGGGGCGGCAGACGAATGGGGCGCACGCAGTGCGCCTTTCAGGGGCGCGGGGAACGGCGCGCTCAACCCCCACCGGGGCCGCGGCCGGACGGGACGCCGGGGGCGCGGCGCCCCCGACATCCCGGGGCCGGTGGTTTCGCCGATGCACAGCTCACCGCTCACCCCCCACCGTGGTCGCAGTCCGAGACCACGGTGGCCCCCCGGGACGGGAGCCACCCTCCCCCCGAGAGGACCGCATCGTGCAGAAGATGCGCACCCGCATGATCCGTACGGGACTTGCCACCCTGCTGGCCCTGGGCGGCCTGGCCACCTCCCAGGCCGTCACCGCACAGGCCGCCGACAACCCCTACGAGCGCGGCCCCGCCCCCACCACCTCCAGCATCGAGGCGCTGCGCGGCCCGTACTCCGTCTCGCAGACCTCCGTGTCCTCGCTGAGCGTCACCGGGTTCGGCGGCGGCACGATCTACTACCCGTCGTCCACGTCCGACGGCACGTTCGGCGCCATCGCGATCTCCCCGGGCTTCACCGCGTACCAGTCGTCCATCGCCTGGCTGGGCCCGCGCCTGGCCTCGCAGGGGTTCGTCGTCTTCACCATCGACACGAACACGACGCTCGACCAGCCCGACAGCCGGGGCCGCCAACTCCTGTCCGCGCTCGACTACCTGACGGAGAGAAGCTCGGTGCGCACCCGCATCGACACCAGCAGGCTCGGCGTCATGGGGCACTCGATGGGCGGCGGCGGCACCCTGGAAGCCGCCAAGAGCAGGCCCTCGCTGCAGGCGGCGATCCCGCTCACCGGCTGGAACCTCGACACGACCTGGCCCGAGGTCAGGACGCCCACGCTGGTCGTGGGCGCGGACGGCGACACCATCGCGCCGGTGGCCACCCACTCCGAGCCGTTCTACCGGAACCTGCCCAGCTCGCTCGACAAGGCGTACCTGGAGCTGCGCGGCGCCACGCACTTCACTCCGAACTCCTCCAACACCACGATCGCGAAGTACAGCATCTCGTGGCTGAAGCGGTTCATCGACAACGACACCCGCTACGAGCAGTTCCTGTGCCCGCTGCCCTCGGCGAGCCTGACGATCGCCGAGTACCGCGGCAACTGCCCGCACACGTCCTGACGTTCCGAGGCCGTACGTGCTCCGGCGCGGCGCGGGTGCCGACGCGCTGTGCGGGGGCACAGAGTCGACCGGCGCCGGTTGGGTCCCCTCCCAACCGGCGTCGCGCGTGCGGCGGTTCGTCCGTACGGTGACGTAAGTGAGCGCCAGACGTGTCCTGTTGCTGACCGCGGCCGCCTACGAGAGCGACCCCGAGGGGCCGCGCGTGGACGGCGGCCTCGTGCTGCGGGCCGCCGCGGCCGCCGGGCTCGGCGCCCAGGCCCTGGACGCCGCCGAGCGCGCCGGGCTCGAACGGGGCCCGGACGGCCGGCTGCGGCTGCCCGGCCGCCGCGCCGTGTACGAGGCGGCGCGGCCCGCGCACCGCAGAGCCGCCCACCTGCTGCTGGCCGAGGCCGCCGCGGGGGAGCGGCGCCGGACGGCGGAGCTGCTGCACCGGGCGCTCGCGGCGCCGTACCCGGACCGCGCGGCGGGCGACGCCCTGGCCGCCGCGGCCCGGCTGCCGGGCCCCACGCGCGGCGAGCGGGCCACCGCCCTCACCCACGCGGCGGCCCTCGCCGCCGAGCCGGGCGTCCGGGCGGAGCGGCTGGTCGCCGCCGCCGACCAGGCCCGGCTCGCGGGCCGCCCGCACCGCGCCCGCGACCTGCTCGCCCGGGCCGCCCTGCTGACCTGCCAGGACGAGGTGCGGGGGAGCGCCGCGCTGGTGCGCGGCCTGCTCGCGCTGCGGGACGGCCCCGTCGCCGACGCCCGCGCCTCGCTGCTGCTGGCCGCCCGGCTGCGCCCCCGTGGCCGGACGGGGGAGGCCCGGCTCGCCGCCGCGGAGGCCGCCTGGGCGCTCGGCGACGCGGAGGCCTACCGCGGCATGGCCGGGGAGCCACGGGCGGAAGCCGTCACCGCCCGCTCCTACGGGCTCGCGATGGCCGCCGCCCTCGACGAACGCTACGCGGCGGGCCGGGCGGCCTTGCGCCGGTTCGTCGCGGAAGCGGCCGACGCCGGCGATCCGGACGCCCTGCTGCGGGCCGGCGCCGCCGCACTGGTCGCCGGGGACGTGGAGGCCGCCTGCCGGCTGGGCAGCCTGGCCCTGGCCGCGGCCCGCGCCCTCGACGCGGGGCCGGAGGTGCCCCGCGCCCTGGAACTGCTCGCCTACGGCGAGCTGCGCGCCGGACGGCACGCCCGCGCCCGGGCCCACGCCGAGGAAGGGCTGCGGGCCGCCCGCCTGACCGGGCAGCGCAACGTCCTCGCCCACCAGCACGCGATCCTCGCCCTGGTCGCCTCCCTCGACAGCGATGCCGTCACCGTCGCCCGGCACGCGGGCGCCGCGCAGGACATCGCCGCCCGGCACGGCCTCGTCCAGGCCGCCACCCTCGCCCAGTGGGCCCTGGCCAGGGCCGATCTGGCCCGGGGCCGCGCGGCCGAGGCGGCGGCCCGGCTCGGGCCGCTCGTGCGGCCAGGGCCGCGCCGCGGGCACTTCGCCGTCCGGATGCTCGCCGTGCCCTGTTTCGTGGAGGCGGCGGTGGCGGCCGGGGACCTGGCGGGGGCCCGGGCGGCCGTCGCGGAGTTCACGGTCTGGGCCGAGCGCGGTTACGACCGGCAGGCCGAGGGTCAACTCGCCCGCTGTCAGGCGCTGTTGGCCGCCGGTGACCCGGTCCGCGCGGAGGCCCGGTTCACCGAGGCGCTGGCCTGGCACGAGCGCAGCGGCGGCGACTTCGAACGGGCCCGCACCGCCGAGCTGCACGGCGAATGGCTCCGCCGCGCCCGCCGCCCGGCCCGCGCCCGGATCCTGCTGCGCGACGCCCTGGTCGCGTTCGAGCGGTGCGGCGCCACGGTCTGGGCCGCCCGTACGGCCGCCGAACTGCGCGCCACCGGAGACGCCCCCGGCCACGAGGAACCCCCGGGCCGGCTGGCCGAACTGACGCCGCAACAGCTGCGGATCGCGCACTGCGTCGCCGAGGGCGCCACCAACCGCGAGGTGGCCTCACGCCTGTCGGTGAGCCCGCGCACCGTCGACCACCACCTGCGCAACGTCTTCGCGCAGCTCGGCGTCCGCTCCCGCGTCGAACTGGCCCGCCTGGTCGACCGGGCGGAGCACCCGGCGGCCCGTTCCTGACCGCACCCGGCGCCGCGTGCCCGGACTTCCTGTCGCCACCGGGCCCACATCACGGTTTGTGCGCAGCACGGTGTCGTTATCCCCTGAGGGCTGGAGACCGACCAGACGGTATGTCATTCTGCGGGCCCAGGGCGGCTCCGGCACGCCCCGGCACGAGCCGAGCCGAGGAGGACCGTGACCGTGATGCCCGCGCACCTCGTACGTCCCCGCCCCCGCACCCGGACCGCAGCCGCCCCCGCCGGGTCCGACGCGGTCGCCGTGCTGCGCCGCGCCGCGCTGCCCCTCATGAGCCGGCTCCCCGCACTCACCGACCGGCTCATGGCGGACCTGCACGCCACGGAACCCGCCTACCGCGCCGCCATCGACGCCGACCCCGGCGACATCCGGCGCGAGATACAGCGCTCGCTGCGGCACAGCGTCGGCTCACTGCTCGACCCGGGCCGCTCCCGCGAGGCCGCCCGCGCCTGCTCCGCGCGGATCGGCGCCGAGCGCGCGGCCCGCGGCCTGCCGCTCCACGCCCTGCTGGCCGCCTTCCGGCTCGGCGGCGCGCTGATCTGGCAGGCCCTCGTCGACGAGGTGACCCGGCACCACCCCCGCGACGCCCACCTGCTCGTCCACCTCGCCGCCGACGTGCGCGAGTACGTCGACGACCACTGCGCCTGCGTCGCCGAGGCCTACCACCGGGCCGAGCACGAACTGACCTGGCGCCGCGAGAACCGGCGCCGCCTGATGGCCGCCGCCCTCCTCGACGGCACCACCCGCATCGCCGACCTGCCCGACGCCGCCGCCGCGCTCGGCCTGCCCGAGCGCGGCCGCTACGCGGTGGTCCTGGTCGCCGGCGGCCGGGGCGCCGGGCCCGCTCCCGCCGGGACCCGCGCGGTGTGGCACCCGGGCCCCGACGCCGAGCGCGGCATCGTCGCCCTGGGCGAGTGCGACGTACGGGGGCTCGCCGCCCACTGGCGCGCGCGGGCCGACCGCGCGGCCGGGCTGCGCGTCGGCATCAGCTCCGCCGTCGAGGGCCTCGCCGGTGTCGGCAGCGCCCTGCGCCTCGCCGGGACCGCGCTGCGCATCTGCCCGCCGGACGGCGGTACCGTCCTGCTCGACGACGAACTGCCCGCCGCCCTCGTGGCGGGCGCCCCCGCACTCGGCGGCCTCCTCGCCGACCGGGTGCTCGGGCCGCTGCGCGCGCTGCCGCCCGCCGACGGGGCGCTGCTGCTCGACACCCTGACCGCCTGGCTGGACTGCGACGGCTCCGCGCAGCGCGCCGCCGCCCGCCTCTACTGTCACCGCAACACGGTCCTCAACCGGCTGCGCCGCTGCGAACAGCTCACCGGACGCAGCCTGACCCGCCCCGCCGACCTGGTGGAACTGGCCCTGGCCCTGACCGCGTACCGGCTGCGCCCGCGGGGCTGAGACCCCGCGGGGAGCCGCGCGGCACCGCGCCCTCTACAGGCCGAGCGCCTTGGTCTCGCTCAGCTGGGTGATGGCCGTCTTCTCCCCGTCCAGCTCCACGTCCGCGGCGGCCTGGCGGCCGAAGGCGTACATCAGCAGCTCCGAGGGCTCACCGGTGACCGTCACCACCGGCGTGCCGCGGTGGGCGACCGCCGTCCGGCCGTCGGGGCGGCGCAGCACCAGGCCGACGGGCGCCTTGCGGCCCATCACCCGGGCCATCCGCTCCAGGCGCGACCACAGCACCTCGTTGAAGACCGGGTCGAGCTCGCGCGGCGACCAGTCCGCCTGCGCACGGCGCACGTCCTCGGCGTGGATGTAGAACTCGACCACGTTCGCCGCCTCGTCGAGCTGCTTGAGGGCGAACGGCGAGAACCGTGGCGGCCCCGTCCGGATCAGCTGGATCAGTTCTTCGTAGGGCTTCTCCGCGAACTCGCCCTGCACCCGCTCCAGGCGGGCGGCGAGCTGCTTGACGAGGGTGCCGCCGGCGGCGTCGGGGCGGCGCTCGCGCACCACGACGTGCGCCGCCAGGTCCCGGGCGGTCCAGCCCTCGCACAGAGTGGGGGCCTCCGGGCCCGCCGCCTCCAACAGATCGGCGAGGAGAAGTCGTTCACGCTTGGCATGGGTCGACATGCCCGCAAGCCTACGGCCGCCCGCACCGTCCGGACAGTGGACTCCCGCCCGGATCGCGATCCGGGCGCGGCACAATGGCCTCATGAGCAGCACGCCCCCGCCCAGTGACCTCGACCCGGCCGTCGCCGCCCGCCTCAAGCGCAGCGCCGACGGCCTGGTCCCCGCCATCGCCCAGCAGTACGACACCGGCGAGGTGCTGATGCTCGGCTGGATGGACGACGAGGCGCTGCACCGCACCCTGACCACGGGCCGCTGCACGTACTGGTCGCGCAGCCGCCGCGAGTACTGGGTCAAGGGCGACACCTCGGGCCACGTCCAGCACGTGAAGTCCGTCGCGCTCGACTGCGACGCCGACACGCTCCTCGTCAAGGTCGACCAGGTCGGCGCCGCCTGCCACACCGGCGCCAGGACCTGCTTCGACGCCGACCCGCTGCCGGTCACGGCCCCGGCCCTCTAAGATCTAAGCTCCTCCCATGGATCTCGAGACCTTCCGCAAGCTCGCGACCGACCGCCGAGTGATCCCCGTCAGCCGCAAGCTCCTCGCGGACGGTGACACGCCCGTCGGCCTCTATCGCAAGCTCGCCGCCGAGCGGCCCGGCACGTTCCTCCTGGAGTCCGCGGAGAACGGGCGCTCCTGGTCCCGTTACTCCTTCGTCGGCGTGCACTCCGCCGGCACGCTGACCTCCCGCGACGGCCAGGCCCACTGGCTGGGCACCCCGCCGGTCGGCGTCCCCGTCGACGGCGATCCGCTCGCCGCGCTGCGCGCCACCATCGAGGCCCTGCACACCCCGCGCTACGAAGGCCTGCCGCCGTTCACCGGCGGCATGGTCGGCTACCTCGGCTACGACATCGTGCGCCGCCTGGAGAAGATCGGCCCCGGCGACCGGGACGACCTGAACCTGCCCGAGCTGACGATGCTGCTCACCAGCGACCTCGCCGTGCTCGACCACTGGGACGGCTCCGTCCTGCTGATCGCCAACGCCATCAACCACAACGACCTCGACACCGGTGTCGACGAGGCCTACGCCGACGCCGTGGCCCGGCTCGACGCCATGGAGGCCGACCTCGCCGAGCCGGCGCACACCGCCCCGGCCGCCCTGCCCCCCTCCGAGCTGCCCGACTTCACCGCGCTGTGGGGCGGCGAGCAGTACCAGGAGGCCGTCGAGGACATCAAGGAGCGGATCCGGGCGGGCGAGGCCTTCCAGGTCGTTCCCTCCCAGCGGTTCGAAACCCCGTGCACGGCCAGTGCGTTGGACGTCTACCGCGTACTGCGGGCCACCAACCCGTCGCCGTACATGTACCTCTTCCGCTTCGACGGGTTCGACGTCGTCGGCTCGTCCCCGGAGGCCCTGGTCAAGGTCGAGGACGGCCGCGCCATGGTCCACCCCATCGCCGGCACCCGGCCGCGCGGCGCCACCCCGCAGGCCGACCAGGCGCTCGCCGACGAGCTGCTCGCCGACCCCAAGGAGCGCGCCGAGCACCTCATGCTCGTCGACCTCGGCCGCAACGACCTGGGCCGGGTCTGCGAACCCGGCTCCGTCGAGGTCGTCGACTTCATGTCCATCGAGCGGTACTCGCACGTCATGCACATCGTCTCGACCGTCACCGGCCGGGTCACCGGCGACCGGACCGCCTTCGACGTGCTCACCGCCTGCTTCCCGGCCGGCACCCTCTCCGGCGCCCCCAAGCCCCGCGCGATGCAGATCATCGACGAACTGGAGCCGTCCCGGCGCGGCCTGTACGGCGGCTGCGTCGGCTACCTGGACTTCGCCGGCGACTCCGACACCGCCATCGCGATCCGTACCGCGCTGCTGCGCGACGGCACCGCGTACGTGCAGGCGGGCGCGGGGGTCGTCGCCGACTCGGACCCCGTCGCCGAGGACACCGAGTGCCGCAACAAGGCCGCCGCCGTGCTGCGCGCCGTCCACACCGCGAACCGGCTCGGCGCCGCCGGTCCCGGTGTGAAGTGACCCACGCCTCGCGCCCCCGGCGCACACACACCTGTGCGGACAGGCGATAGTGGAGTACGTGACTGCCGTACCGCACCCCCGAACCGAAGCTCCCGACACCGCCGGGCCGAGCAGATACGGCCGGCGCAGTCTGGGCGTCGCCCTGCTCTTCGGTGCCGCGGGCGCCGCGGTCGCGCTGCTCGCCTCCCGGCAGGAGTGGTGCTCGGGCGTCGCCGCCGTCGCCGGCGGCAAGCTGCCGCTGACCGCCCGGGGGAGCGACGTCACGGGCGTCCCGGCCTCCCTCGCCATCGTGGGACTCGCCGCCCTCGTCGCCGTGTTCGCGGTGCGCCGCGCGGGCCGCGTCCTGGTCGCCGCGCTGCTCGCGCTCAGCGGCGCGGGTGCCGTCGCCGCCGCCGTGCTCGGCGCCGACGACCGCTCCGCGCTCGACGAGAAGGCCGCAGAGGCGGCCGGCACGACGAACTCCACCGTCGACGCCCTCAGCCACACCGCCTGGCCCTACGTGGCGGCCGCCGGCGGCGCCCTCCTGCTGATCGCCGGGATCCTCGCCGTCGTCTACGGCGCCGCCTGGCCCTCCATGGGCGGCCGCTACGAGCGCGACGGCTCTCCGCGCGCCCGCCGGACGAAGCCGGTCGACCCCGACCGCCCCGAGGAACTGTGGAAGGCCCTCGACCGCGGCGAGGACCCGACGGGCACGGCCTGACCCCGCGTTCGTCCCGTACGCGCAGGTACGGGACAATGGAACCGCACGACGTATTCGCGGCAGGACCCGTCGTCCCCGGCGGGGAGCGGGCGCTGCCGCACAGGCCATAAGCAACGAGGAGCAAGCCATGGCGGACAGCAGCCACGGACACACCCCGGCCGCCTGGACCGGTGTCATCATCGCCTTCATCGGGTTCATCGTCGCGGGCGCCTTCATGGTGATGGTGAAGCCCGTCGGCTTCTGGGTCGGCATGGCGCTGCTGGTCATCGCCCCGATCGTGGGCGGTGTGATGAGCATGGCGGGCCTGGGCAAGCCCAAGCGCGCCGAGCTGGTGCTGCCGGCCAAGTCCGGGCACGCCGCGGGCTCGGAGGCCTGACACCTCCGGTACGGCGTACGAACAGGGGCGGGACGGCGCGAAGGCCGTACCGCCCCTGTCGCGTCTCCCGCCGTACCGCCCCTGTCGCGTCTCGCGCCGTTCGCTCGGGAAACCGGCGGTTCCTGAGGGGCGGAGCGCGTCGCACCGGGGGAGAATTCCGGGGTGACCGCCGAGACGACCCGCACCGCCCCCGCAGGACCGCTGCGCCGCGCCGCGGTCCCGCTGGGGATCCTCGCCGGGGTCGCCGCCGCCTTCGCCTACGTCGGCGCGGTCGACCCGAACGAGACGGGGCACTACCCCGCCTGCCCGCTGCTCAGCGCCACCGGCGTCTACTGCCCTGGCTGCGGCGGCCTGCGCAGCGCCCACGCGCTCGTCCACGGCGACCTCGGGGCCGCCCTGGGCGCCAACGCCCTCGCGGTGGCCGGATACGCGCTCTTCGCCGTGGTGTGGGCCGTCTGGGCCGGCCGGGCGGTACGGGGTCGCCCGTTCGGCCTCTCCCTGGGCCGTGTCCACCTGTGGACGCTGGGCGCCGTGGTGCTGGCCTTCACCGTTGTCCGGAACCTGCCGCTCGGTGGCTTCCTACACCCTTGATCAGCACCATCTGTCCAGGTAGTGGGACCACGAACAACCGGATGCAGGGGCTTCGGCCTCCTGCGGATACCATCGCAGTGACCACTCGGTTGCTCTGTGAACCGAATCGCAAGAAAGGAAGTCCGCTCGCGTGAGTGTGCTCGACGAGATCATCGACGGAGTCCGTGCCGACCTCGCGGAACGGCAGGCGCGCGTCAGCCTCGACGAGCTCAAGGAGCGCGCGGCGCAGGCTCCCGCGGCCAAGGACGGGGTCGCCGCCCTGCGCGGCGACGGTGTCAAGGTCATCTGTGAGGTCAAGCGGTCCAGCCCCTCCAAGGGCGCGCTCGCCGCGATCGCCGACCCGGCCGCCCTCGCCGCCGACTACGAGGCGGGCGGCGCCGCCGTCATCTCCGTCCTCACCGAACAGCGGCGCTTCGGCGGCTCCCTCGCCGACCTCGAAGCGGTCCGCGCCAAGGTCGACATCCCGGTCCTGCGCAAGGACTTCATCGTCACCTCCTACCAGCTGTGGGAGGCCCGCGCTTACGGAGCCGACCTGGCCCTGCTGATCGTCGCCGCGCTCGACCAGCCCGCCCTGGAGTCCCTGATCGAGCGGGCCGAGTCCATCGGTCTCACCCCGCTCGTCGAGGCGCACGACGAGGACGAGGTGGAGCGGGCCGTCGACGCCGGGGCGAAGATCATCGGCATCAACACCCGCAACCTCAAGGACCTCACGGTCGACCGGGGCACCTTCGAGCGCGTCGCCCCGGACATCCCGGACCACATCGTCAAGGTGGCCGAGTCCGGCGTGCGCGGCCCGCACGACCTGATCGCGTACGCGAACGCGGGGGCGGACGCCGTCCTCGTGGGCGAGTCCCTGGTGACCGGCCGCGACCCGCGCTCGGCCGTCTCCGACCTGGTCGCCGCCGGCGCGCACCCGGCCCTCCGCCACGGACGGGGCTGACCCGCACGATGCGCATCGCCGCCCGCCTGGCACCCGGCTGCCGCCCGCGCGGCTGCCGGGCGCCTGCGCGGCGCGTGCGGGGCCGCCGGGTGCGGTATGTCATCGGCGACGAGCCGGGCCAGGTCAACGGCATGCGATGGCCGGCGCCCCGCTAGGGGCGCGGGGAACTGCGCGACGAGCCACGACGTCGCGACAGTCGGACGAATCGTCTGCCATCAACGGCGCGTAGCCGTCCTCACCCCGGCGGGGGGTTGCTCGCGCAGTTCCCCGCGCCCCTGGCGGGGTTGATCGTGTCCCATGATCACCCAGTCACGCCACGCGAGGTAAAGGCATGCCCAGCGAGTACTTCCACCCCGACCCGGAGGGTCAGGTCCCCAGCGCCGAGGGGTACTTCGGCGCGTTCGGCGGCACGTTCATCCCGGAGGCGCTGGTCGCCGCCGTGGACGAGGTCGCCGTCGAGTACGACAAGGCCAAGAACGACCCCGAGTTCGCCCGCGAGCTCGACGACCTGATGGTCCACTACACCGGCCGCCCCAGCAGCCTGACCGAGGTGCCCCGGTTCGCCGAGCACGCCGGCGGCGCCCGCGTCTTCCTCAAGCGCGAGGACCTGAACCACACCGGCTCCCACAAGATCAACAACGTGCTGGGCCAGGCGCTGCTCACCAAGCGCATGGGCAAGACCCGCGTCATCGCCGAGACCGGCGCGGGCCAGCACGGCGTCGCGACGGCCACCGCCTGCGCGCTCTTCGGCCTCGAATGCACCATCTACATGGGCGAGATCGACACCCAGCGCCAGGCCCTGAACGTGGCCCGCATGCGCATGCTCGGCGCCGAGGTCATCGCCGTGAAGTCCGGCAGCCGCACCCTCAAGGACGCCATCAACGAGGCGTTCCGCGACTGGGTCGCCAACGTCGACCGCACGCACTACCTCTTCGGCACCGTCGCGGGCCCGCACCCCTTCCCGGCCATGGTCCGCGACTTCCACCGCGTCATCGGCGTCGAGGCCCGCCGCCAGATCCTGGAGCGCGCGGGCCGGCTGCCCGACGCCGCGATCGCCTGCGTCGGCGGCGGCTCGAACGCCATCGGCCTCTTCCACGCCTTCATCCCGGACGCCGGCGTCCGCCTCGTCGGCTGCGAGCCCGCGGGCCACGGCATCGAGACCGGTGAGCACGCGGCGACCCTGACCGCGGGCGAACCCGGCATCCTGCACGGCTCGCGCTCCTACGTCCTCCAGGACGAGGAGGGCCAGATCACCGAGCCGTACTCGATCTCGGCGGGCCTCGACTACCCGGGCATCGGCCCCGAGCACGCCTACCTCAAGGACAGCGGGCGCGGCGAGTACCGCGCCGTCACCGACGACGCCGCGATGCAGGCACTGCGCCTGCTCTCGCGCACCGAGGGCATCATCCCGGCCATCGAGTCCGCGCACGCCCTCGCCGGCGCCCTGGAGGTCGGCAAGGAGCTGGGCCCGGACGGGCTGATCGTCGTCAACCTGTCGGGCCGCGGCGACAAGGACATGGACACCGCCGCCCGCTACTTCGGCCTGTACGACGAGGGTGCCGACGCCGAGGTCGCGGCCGACGCCGCGCAGACCGCAGAGATCGAGGGGGACGCCAAGTGAGCGGGAACATCCAACTCCTTTCCGACACCCTGGCGGCCGCCAGGAACGAGGGCCGCGCCGCCCTGATCGCCTACCTGCCCGCCGGGTTCCCGACGGTCGACGGCGGCATCGAGGCCGTCAAGGCCGCCTTCGACGGCGGCGCCGACGTGGTGGAGGTGGGCCTGCCCCACTCCGACCCGGTGCTCGACGGGCCGGTCATCCAGACCGCCGACGACATCGCGCTGCGCGGCGGCCTGAAGATCAAGGACGTCATGCGCACGGTCCGCGAGGCCCACGAGGCCACCGGCAAGCCGGTCCTCGTCATGACGTACTGGAACCCCATCGACCGCTACGGCGTCGAGCGGTTCACCGCCGAGCTCGCCGAGGCGGGCGGCGCCGGCTGCATCCTGCCCGACCTGCCCGTGCAGGAGTCGGCGACCTGGCGCGAGCACGCCGACAAGCACGGCCTCGGGACCGTCTTCGTCGTCGCGCCCAGCAGCAAGGACGAGCGGCTCGCCACCATCACGGCCGCCGGTTCGGGCTTCGTCTACGCCGCCTCGCTGATGGGCGTCACCGGTACCCGCGAGTCCGTCGGCAACCAGGCCCAGGACCTCGTACGCCGTACCAAGGCCACCACCGACCTGCCCGTCTGCGTCGGCCTCGGTGTCTCCGACGCCCGGCAGGCCAAGGAGGTCGCGGCCTTCGCCGACGGCGTCATCGTCGGCTCGGCGTTCGTGAAGCGGCTGCTCGACGCGGACGACCAGGCCGCGGGCGTCGCCGCCGTCCGCGCCCTCGCCGGTGAACTCGCGGCGGGCGTGCGGGGCACCGCGTAAGGGGCACCACCGAGCAAGGTCACCCATCTGGGTGGAAGTGGACCGGGGAGGCACGCTCGTGCCTCCCCGGTTCGTTGGCGCAGGTGTGAGCGAGAAGAACCGTGAGGGAAAGCGCGTGGCCCGGGACCGGCTGGCCGCGGAGCGAGAGAAGCAGCGAAGCGCGGAGAAGCGCCGCCGCACGTTGATCGTGGGCGCCGCCGTCGTCTGCGTGCTCGGGCTGGCCGCCGTGATCGGGGTGGTCGCCGCGAACTCGGGCGACGACAGCTCCGGCTCCACGTCCGCGGCCGCACCGAAGGGGGCCGCCGGCAAGGACGGTCTGGCCATCCCGGTGGGCAAGGACAGCGCCAAGTCGACGCTCACGGTGTGGGAGGACTTCCGCTGCCCCGCCTGCAAGTCCTTCGAGGACGGCTTCCGTTCGACCATCCATGAGCTGACCGATGCGGGACAGCTGAAGGCCGAGTACCACACGGTCACGCTCATCGACTCGAACATGGGCGGCAGCGGCTCGCTGCGCGCGGGGAACGCGGCGGCGTGCGCGCAGGACGCGGGGAAGTTCACCGAGTACCACGACGTGCTGTACGAGAACCAGCCGAAGGAGACCGAGGACACCTTCTCGGACAACGGCAAGCTGATCGACCTGGCCGGCAAGGTCGACGGACTCGTCACCGACTCGTTCAAGTCCTGTGTGAACGACGGCAAGCACGACGGCTGGATCGCCAAGTCCTACAAGGCGTTCCAGGACGCCGGCCACAAGGGCACCCCGACGGTGCTGCTCGACGGCAAGAACCTCATGGACGACCAGACCATGACCCCCGCCAAGCTGAAGCAGACGGTGCAGGACGCCAACAAGTAGCGCGGTGCCGTGCGGGGCTTGTTATGGAGACGTAGCCGGGCTGCCGGACGTCTCCACGGCCCGGCACGGTAGCGTCGACCCTGCCATGGAACTTGCCTACATCCCCAGTCCGTCGCAGGGCGTGGTCCACCTCGGGCCCATCCCGCTGCGCGGCTACGCGTTCTGCATCATCATCGGCGTCTTCGTGGCCGTCTGGCTCGGCAACAAGCGCTGGATCGCCCGCGGCGGGCAGCCCGGCACGGTCGCCGACATCGCGGTCTGGGCGGTGCCCTTCGGCCTGGTCGGCGGGCGCCTCTACCACGTGATCACGGACTACGAGCTGTACTTCAGCGAGGGCCGTGACTGGGTGGACGCCTTCAAGATCTGGGAGGGCGGCCTCGGCATCTGGGGCGCCATCGCGCTCGGCGCGGTCGGCGCCTGGATCGGCTGCCGCCGCCGTGGCATCCCGCTCCCGGCGTGGGCCGACGCCCTCGCGCCCGGCATCGTCCTCGCGCAGGCCATCGGCCGCTGGGGCAACTGGTTCAACCAGGAGCTGTACGGCCGGGCCACCGACCTGCCGTGGGCCCTGAAGATCACCTCGGACACGGACGGCCGGGTGCCGGGCACCTACCACCCGACGTTCCTGTACGAGTCGCTGTGGTGCGTCGGCGTCGCGCTGCTCGTCATCTGGGCCGACCGCAAGTTCAAGCTGGGCCACGGCCGGGCGTTCGCGCTGTACGTCGCCGCGTACTGCGCCGGCCGGTTCTGGATCGAGTACATGCGGGTCGACGACGCGCACCACATCCTGGGGATGCGCCTCAACAACTGGACGGCGATCTTCGTCTTCCTGCTGGCCGTCGCCTACCTCGTGGTGTCCTCGAAGAAGCGGCCGGGCCGCGAGGAGATCGTCGAGCCGCAGGCCCCCGGGAGCGAGGCGACGGCCGACGCCAAGGACGAGGCCGACGCCACGGGTGACGCCGGGACCGCGGACGCGACCGAGGACGCGCGCGACACCGAGGCCGAGGACCCGAGCGCGACGGCGAGCGGGACGGCGGCCGGGGAGAAGACCGCGGCCAAGGACGACGCCGATGCCGATGGCGCCGCGGACGCCGACACCGACGCCGAGGTCAAGAAGGCCTGAGCGGACGCGGCGGGTTCGTCAACGAGGGCGCCGGACCACGAGGTCCGGCGCCCTCCGGCGTGCGGGGCCGCGCCGGACGAGGTCCGAGGGGGCCCGTCCTCACACGCCGGACCGGCTCGTCCCGCGGCCCGCCAGGGCCAGGGTGCGCTGCGCCCCCGCCACCACCGCCGCGTCCACGAACCGCCCGTCCGGCAGGGCGAGGGCCCCGGCGTCGGTGGCCGCCGCCCGGACGATCTCCTCGGCCGCCGCGACCTCCTCCGCCGTCGGCCGGAACGCCTCCTCGATCACCGGCAGCTGGCGCGGGTGGATCGCGGTGCGCCCGAAGAAGCCGAGCGCCCGGCCCTCGGCGCACGAGCGGGCCAGCCCCTCCAGGTCGCGGACGTCCGGGTGGACGGACTGCGGCGGGGGCGGCAGACGGGCGGCGCGGGCCGCCACCACCGCCCGGCCGCGCACCCACGAAAGACCCGCCGCGTCCGTGATGCCCAGCTCGGCCCGCAGGTCCGCCTCGCCGAGCGCGATGCCCCGCACCGCGGGATGGGCGGCGATGCCGTAGGCGTGCTCGACGCCGAGCGCGGACTCCAGCAGGGCGTACAGCGGCGGGACGTCGGGGGCCCAGTCGGCGACCCGGTCCAGCTCCGCGGCGGCGCGCACCTTCGGCAGGCGCAGCGCGTCCAGGCCGGGCAGCGGGGCCAGGCGCCGGACCTCCCGCTCGGCGAGCGGCCCGTCCAGCGCGTTCACCCGGACGTGCACCGGCACCCGGTGCCGGTCGGCGAGCAGCTCCGCCGTCGCGTCCAGGGCGTACGCCTTGCGGTCGGGGGCGACGGCGTCCTCCAGGTCGACCAGGACCACGTCGGCGCCGCAGCCGAGCGCCTTCGCGACCACGTCGGGCCGGTCCCCGGGTACGTACAGCCAGGTCAGGTACACCGCGCCGGGGCGCGTCCCGCTCATGCCGCTCATACCGCACCAGCCTCGCGCAACGCGGCGATCTGCGCCTGCGACAGGCCGAGGCCGCCGAGCAGTTCGTCGGTGTCGGCGCCGTGCGGGCGGCCCGGCCACCGGACGGCGCCCGGCGTCTCGGAGAGGCGGAAGAGGACGTTCTGCATCTTGACCGTGCCCAGCTCCGGGTCGGGGAGCTCGGTGATGGTGCCGAGCGCCTCGTACTGCGGGTCCGCCAGCACGTCGCGGACGTCGTAGACCGGGGCGATCGCCGCCTCGGCCCGCTCGAAGGCGGCCACCACCTCGGCGCGCGTGTGGGCCGCGATCCAGCCGCCGACCGCCTCGTCGAGTTCGTCGGCGTGCCCGGCCCGGCCGGAACCCGTCGCGAACCACTCCTCGTCGATCAGCTCCGCCCGGCCCACCAGCCGCATCACGCGCTCCGCGACGGACTGCGCGGAGGTCGACACGGCGACCCAGCTGCCGTCGCTGGTGCGGTAGGTGTTGCGCGGCGCGTTGTTCGAGGAGCGGTTGCCGGTGCGTGGCTGGACGTAACCGAGCTGGTCGTACCAGGTGGCCTGCGGGCCGAGGATCGCCAGCATCGGCTCGATGATCGCCATGTCGACGACCTGGCCGCGGCCCGTGGAGTCCCGGCCGCGCAGCGCCGCCATCACCGCGTACGAGGTGGCGAGCGCGGCGATGGAGTCGGCGAGGCCGAACGGCGGCAGGGTGGGCGGCCCGTCCGGCTGGCCGGTGATCGCCGCGAAGCCGCTCATGGCCTCCGCGAGCGTGCCGAACCCGGGGCGGCGCGCGTAGGGGCCGAACTGGCCGAAGCCGGTGACGCGGGCCAGCACGAGCCGGGGGTTGGCGGCGCTCAGCTCGTCCCAGCCGAGGTGCCACTTCTCCAGGGTGCCGGGGCGGAAGTTCTCGATGACCACGTCGGACTCGGCGACCAGCTTGAGCAGGACGCTGCGGCCGCCGGGGGAGGAGAGGTCGAGAGTGAGGTTCTTCTTGTTGCGCCCCAGGTGCTTCCACCACAGGCCGACGCCGTCCTTCGCCGGGCCGTGGCCCCGCGACGGGTCCGGCCTGCGCGGGTGCTCGATCTTGACCACCTCGGCGCCGAAGTCGCCGAGCATGGTGGCGCAGAGCGGGCCCGCGAAGAGCGTGGCCAGGTCCAGGACGCGCAGGCCGGTGAGCGGCCCGGCGGGGGCCGGTTCGGACGCCGGGTGGGGGGTCGGGTCGTGCGGGGTCGTCATGCGCTCGCCTCCAGCGTGAGTGCGGCCAGTTCGTCGAAACCGCTGCCGTCGAAGCCCGCGACCGTCGTGGCCAGCCGGTTCTTCAGCGGCGCCGTCCACTTCGCGCCGAGCGCGCCGGGCTCCCCCGCGAGCAGGCCGGCGACCGAACCGGCCGTCGCCCCGTTGGAGTCCGTGTCCCAGCCGCCCGCCACGGCGCGGCAGACGGAGCCCTCGAAGTCACCGTCCGCGTGGGTGAGCGCGGCCGCCAGCAGCGCCGCGTTCGGCAGGACGTGCACCCAGTGGTGGGTGGCGGCGTAGACACGGTGCAGCTCGTCCACGACCGTGTCGAAGTCCCGGTGGGCGCGGGCCAGTTCGATGCCCAGGCGGACCGCTTCCGCATAGCGCGAGCCCGGGGGCACGACGGTGAGGCCCGTCCGGAGGGCCTGGTGGACGTCGGTCGGGCCGGCGGCCGCCGCCGCGAGGAGCGCGGCGGTGAACATCGCCCCGTACACGCCGTTCGCGGTGTGCGTGAGCACCGCGTCCCGGTGCGCCAGCTCCGCGGCGCGCCCCGGGTCGCCCGGCTGGGTCCAGCCGAAGACGTCCGCGCGGATCTGCGCGCCGATCCACTCCCGGAACGGGTTGCGGTACGCGGCGGTGGCGGGCGGCTCGATGCCGTCCAGCAGGTTGCGGTACGCGATCCGCTCGGCGGTGAAGGTGCGGCCCGCGGGCAGCTCGTCCAGCCAGAGCCGCGCCACGTCCCCGGTGGTGAACCCGGTCCCGTGGCGCTGGAGCAGCAGCAGGTTCAGCAGCGGGTAGTTGAGGTCGTCGTCCTCCGGCATGCCGTCGATGTTCTCGGCGAGCGAGGTCGGCGCGCTGCGCCGGTTCCACGGGTGGGCCGCGGCGACCGCCGGGTCCAGGCCCACCTCGGTGAACCAGCCGGCCAGGGGCCAGTTGCCGGTGGACCGGGCGAGGGCACGGATGCCGGCCAGCGGCAGCTTCTCCACCGGCTTGCCCAGCAGGCATCCGGCGGCCCGGCCCAGCCAGGCGGCGTGCAGGGCCCGGTGCGCGGCGGGCCGGGCAGGGGTGGCCCGCGCCGGCCAGTCCGGGCAGCGGGACCTGATCGCGTCCAGCCCGGTCGGCTCCTGCGCCGCACGCGGCGCGGGCAGGGCGGCGAGCTCGTCCAGCAGCTCGCCGGCCAGGCCGCGCAGCTCCGGGCCGCCGGTGAGCGGTGACGCTCCCGCCCGCTCGGGCGCCGGGTGACCGCCCGCCGCCGCCCAGCGCCGGGCGACCCCCGCCGCGTCCCGGCCGTCCTGCTCCGCCTGGCGCAGCTCGTGGCCGACCAGGTCCTCGGGCTGGACCCACGTCAGGCGCAGCATCGCGGCCCTCACCGGCCCGCGATCGCCGCGAACGCGGACTCGTGGGCGCGGCGCCGCTCCAGGTCCCGCGCGTGCACCTCGCGGGTGACCCGGGACAGGGCGGCGGCCGGGGCGTGCAGGTCCAGCCTGCTGGCCCGCGCGATCTCGGCGCTCCACTCCGCGGGCACCGCGCTCTCCCCGTACAGGGCGCCGACGATCGCGCCACTCATCGTGGCGATCGAGTCGCAGTCCCGGCCGTAGTTGACCGAGCCCAGCACCGTGTGCCGGAAGTCGCCGCCGCCGACCAGCAGCATGCCGAGCGCCACCGGGAGTTCCTCGATCGCGTGCAGCCGGGAGGGGCGGCGGGCGCCGAGCGAGGGCTTGCGGTAGTCCGGGCCGACCGTGTCGAAGGGGGCGACGGCCTCCCGGAGCGGGGCGAGCGCCGCCTCGAAGTCGTCGTGGCGGGCCGCCACCTCGCAGACCGCCTCGATCGCGGCGCGGGTGCCGTCCTTGGCCAGGGCGAGCGCGTCCTCGACCACGGACCGGGGGGTCGCGCCGGGCTTGTACGCGGCCGCCACCGCCGCGGCGAAGACGCCGGCCGCCTCCCGGCCGTACGAACTCTGGTGGGCGCCCGCGACGTCCAGCGCCTCGTGGTAGGCGCGCAGCGGGTCGCCCGCGTTGACCGCGCCCACCGGCGCCATGTACATCGCCGCACCGCAGTTGACGATGTTGCCGACGCCCGCCTCGCGCGGGTCGACGTGGCCGTAGTGGATGCGGGCCACGATCCACTTCTCCGCGAGGAAGATGCGCTGCAGGGGCAGCGCCTCCGCCTCCAGCTCCGGGATCCAGCGGGGGGTGGTGATCAGGTCCGGGACCAGGTGGTCGGCGACGGCGTAGGCGTCCAGGTGGTCGCGGACCTTCTCGTAGACGCGGATCAGCGCGTGCGTCATCAAGGTGTCGTCGGTGACGTGGCCGTCGCCCTTGTGGTACGGGGCGATGGGACGGGCCGTCTTCCAGTCGTCCTTGTAGAACGGCTCCACGATGCCGCGCACCCGGCCGCCGTGCCGCTCCGCGATGGCCTGCGGGGTCCAGCCCTCGACCGGGCCGCCGAGCGCGTCGCCCACCGCGGCACCCACCAGGGCGCCGGTGGTGCGGTCCTCGAGGGACGGGGGAGTGGGGGTGCTGCTCATGCCGAAGTTCCTTCCGGGGTGGCGGGGTCGGGGTGACCGGTGGCGGGGCTCGTGCGGGTCGCGGCCAGGCGCGCCGCCAGTTCGGTGAGGTCGGTGCCGGCCAGGCGCGGCAGGGCGCAGCCGGCCAGGGTGCGGCAGGCGTCGCGCCACGTCCCGGGCAGCGCCTCCGCGCCGCCGAGCGCCCCGGTCAGGGCGCCCACCAGGGCGGGGGCCGAGTCCGCGACCCGGGACAGGCAGGCGGTGGTCGGCACCGCCTCGATGACGGCGCCCGCCGCGGCGGTGGCGACGGCCAGTGCGACGGGGACGGTCTCCGCCGCCGCGATCCCGTAGCTGTAGACGTGGTCGACGATCTCGTGCTCCAGGACGGGGACGAGGGCGAACGCGTTGCCGGGCAGGCCCGGGCGGGCGGCGGCCGTGGTGCGGCCCAGCTCCACCGCCCGGTGCGCGTTGCGGTGGATCTCGGTGCCCTCGGGCAGCTGGGCGAGCGCCGCCGCCACGCACACCTCCACCGACGCGCCGCCGAGGGCCGCCGCGACGGCCGCCGCCATGGCGCGGGCGCCGTGCACGCCGTCGCCGTCCTGGGTGTACCGGGCGTCGAACTCCGCGAGGTCCGCGGCGCGTTCGGGATCGCCCGGGTGGACGACGGCGAGGACGGTCGCGCGGACGCAGGCGGCGTCGTCGAAGTAGTGCGGGTTGTCGTGGCCGGTGGCGGGCGGGCGGAGCCCGGCCGCGAGGTTGCCGAGGCCCGCCCGGACGGAGATCCGGGCCCGCAGCGGGATCTGCGCCGACTCGATCTCGTCGGCCCGGGCCGCCGCCGCGGCGATCTCGTCGGCGAGCGTGTTCCAGGCCAGGCCGAGCGCGGAGCGCACCCGGTGGTCGGCGGGGAGGTCGCCGAGCCCGTCCGCGTAGGCGTCGAGGACGGCGAGCGCGGTGAAGGCCGCCCACTCGGCGTCGTCCGACGGGCCGAGGCGCAGCGGCTCGGGAGGCTGGTTCAGGGCGATCGGGACGGGGAGGGTGGTCGTGGCGTTCTGCTCCGCGAACGTGTCGAGTTCGCGGGTCAGGCGCCGGGTCCAGTCGGGGAGCCGGGCCGCGCGGTGGCGCCCGGAGGGCCAGCCGGCCGCGTCTCCCGCGGCGATGCCCAGGAGCAGGCCCTCGATCCGAGACGTGGTGTCCGCCGGGGCTGGGGTCATGAGGGGGCCTGGCCTTTCGGTGGTGCGGGTGGTGCGGTGATGCGGGTGGCGTCTGAGGCGGTCAGGGGGCCGCGCTCGGGCTCGGCGGGAGACGCCCCGTGCCCGGCCCTGGTCACGCCGCCGCTCCTTCCGGCGGGGGCGGGGTCAGGCGGTCCGCCACGTCCAGGATGTGGCGGCCCGCCATGGAGGGCAGGCAGCTGCCGCGGACCGGGCCGATCGCCGTCGACCAGGGCGGCGGGATCGAGACCTCCCCGCGCAGCGCCCCGGCGAGCGCCCCGGCCACCGCCGCCGTGGTGTCCGCGTCCCGGCCCATGTTGACGGCCGTCAGGACGGACTCGCGGAACTCCCCGCGGGCCACCGCGAACGCCCCGAACGCCAGGCCGACCGCCTCCGGCGCCAGGTCCGTCCACGGATAGCCGCCGATGACGACGGCCTTGCGCACGGCCCGCTCCATCGACAGCTGCGTGGCGTCCGGGTCGCGGCGGGCCCGGCGCGCCGCCTGCACCGCGCGGTGCAGGGAGCGCGCCGTCCAGGAGTCCTCGGGGACCACGGAGAGCGCCGCCTGGACCACGGCGTCCGGGTTGTGGCTGACCATGGCGGCGGCCACCCCCGCGGCGACGGCCCGGCCGCCGAGGATGCCCTCGCCGTCGTGCGACACCGTGCCGTCGATGGAGACGAGCCGGGCCGCCTCGGCGGGCCGGCCCGCCGCGTAGACGCCGAAGGGGGCGGCCCGCATCGCCAGGCCGTCGCTCCAGGCGTGCCGGTGCTGCGCCGAGATGGGTGCCGCGAGGCCCCGGCGCAGGTTCTCCAGGGTGCCGCGTTCGCTGAAACCGGCGCCCTTGAAGGGGCCCTCGTCCCGGTCCGCGATCCACGTGTGCCAGGCCGCTTCGACGTCCGCGATGGTCAGGGCCGCCCCGTGCTCGGCGAGGAGCAGCCCGGAGAAGATCGCGTACTCCGTGTCGTCCGTCCCGGCCGGGTTCTCGGCGACGAAGCCCTCGATGCGGCCCCAGCGTTCGCGGATCTGGGAGGGCTTCATGTTCTCCGCGGGCGCCCCGAGCGCGTCGCCGACGGCGAGGCCGAGGAGCGCGCCCCTGGCCCGGTCCCGGGGGAGGATCGCGCCCGGCGGCGGGGGGTGCGGGACGGTGCGCAGCCGGCGGGCGCGCGCGGTGCCGTCCGCGGGAGGGTCCGGGTCGACGCTGACGCTCATGGTGTTCGTGCTCTTTTCTGGGGTCGTGCTCGGTTCAGCGCTGGTAGCGGTCGAGGATGCGGTTGCCGTCGGTGGCCAGGCGCGAGCGCAGCTCGTCGATGCCGAACGCGCCGTTGTAGTACTCCTGGTAGGCGGGGGTGGCGACCTTGTCCTTCCACTCCGCGTAGCCGCGCACCCCGAGGACCGGGGAGGGGCGCAGGGCGGTGGCGATGTCGGCGCCGGTCCGCCAGCCGTACGTGTCCGTGGTGAGGGCCGGGTCCTTGAGCGCCTGGGTGCTCGTCGGCAGCAGCCAGTCCCCGCGGGCGAGGCGGACCTGGTTGCGGGCCTGGGTGAGGAAGGCGATGAAGTCGGTCGCCGCCTGCTTGTGCCGGCTGTCCTGAGAGACGGAGAGGGTCTGCGGGGCGGTGCCCTGCGCCAGGCCGCCGGCGTCGGAGGGCATGGGCAGCACCGTCCAGTCGAAGCCCTTGGGAGCCTGCTGCTGGACCTGCTGGCGGTAGGAGAAGTTGAGCGGGAGCATGGCGTAGCGGCCCGCGAAGAAGCCGGGCAGGGTGTCCGAACCCGACATGCCCAGGCCCGTCTTGGGCGCTGTGCGGTCCTTGTTGACCTGCCGGTTGATGAGCTGGGCCACGGCCGAGTCCGCGGCGTCGTAGCGGATCTCGTTCTTGCCGTCCTCGTCCTTGTAGAAGATCTGGCCGCCGGTGGACAGGGAGAGGTTGACCGACTGGCTGACCGGCTCCTTCATGGACCAGGCGACGCCGTAGCGCTCGGGCGTGCCGTCGTGGTCCGTGTCGCGGGTGAGCCTGCGCGACGCGGCCTCGAACTCGTCCCAGCTCCAGGGGTGCGCGGCCGTGGGGACCCGGACCCCGGACTGCTTCAGCAGCTTGGTGTTGGCGATGAGGACGCGGGGTTCCTGGAGGAAGGGGACGCCGTACGTGGCGTGCTGGTAGGTGGTCGTGTCCCAGGACGCCCGCGGGATGTCCTTGCGCAGGGACGCGGGCAGGTACGGGGTCAGGTCGGCCAGGTAGCCGCCGTTGGCGAAGTCCGTGAGGTCGGAGGCGTCGTCGTGGAAGATGTCCGGCGCCTCGCCGCCCTCGAAGGAGGTGAGGAGCTGGTCGTGGACGTTGTCCCAACTGCCCTGCACGTACTTGACCTTGACGTGGGCGTGGGTGTCGTTCCACTGCTTCACGAGGGCCTTGTTGGCGTCGACGGACTCCTTCTGCCAGGCCAGGCTGAGGAATTCGAGGGTGACCGTGCCGTCCGCCGAGTCGTCGCCGCCGCCGCAGCCGGCGAGGAGGGACAGGCACAGCGCCGCCGCGGCCGGCGCGGCGATCCGCCGGGTGCGCATCAGCCCTTCACCGCCCCGCTGAGCATGCCGCCCACCAGGCGGCGCTGGAGCAGGGCGAAGAAGACGAGGCTGGGGATGGTGGCGAGGACCGAGGCCGCCGCCAGCGGGCCGAGGTCCGCGACGCCCTCGGCGCCGAGGAAGCGGGTGAGGATGACCGACATGGTCTGGTTCTCCGGGGACTTGAGGAGCACGAGGGCGAAGAAGAACTCGTTCCAGGCGGTCACGAAGCTGAACATCAGCGTGGCCACCAGGCCGGGGGCCAGCAGCGGCAGCACCACGCTGACGAGCGTGCGCAGCCGGCTCGCGCCGTCCACCGCCGCCGCCTCCTCCAGCGAGGTCGGCACCGCCTTCACGTAGCCCTGGAGCATCCAGAGCGAGAAGGGCAGGTTCCAGACGACGTAGACGATGATCAGGCCCGCGATGCTGTCGATCATGTGCAGGTTCTTCAGCACGAGGAACAGCGGGATGATCACCAGGACGAACGGGAACATCTGGCTGACCAGGATCCACGCGGTGCCCGCCTGGCTGACGCGCGACCGGTACCGGACCATCACGTACGCGGCCGGGACGGCGATCGCCACCGAGATCAGGGACGCGCTGACCGCGACGATCAGGCTGTTCAGCGCGGAGTGCAGTAGGGGCTGCGCGTCGAACGCGGCCCGGTAGTTGTCCAGGCTCGGGTGCTGCGGGAGCCACGTCGGGTCGATCGAGCCCAGCTCGCGCGGGGACTTGAACGATGTCGACAGCAGCCACAGCAGCGGGAAGGCCAGGAAGACGAGGTAGCACAGGAGGGACGCGTACTGGCCCGTCCGGCCCGCCGCGCGGGTCAGTGTGCGGTGCGCGCTCATGCCGCGTCCTCCTTCAGCCGCTTGCGCAGGAACAGGGTGAGCAGGACCGCGATCACCGCGATCATGACGAGGCCCATCGCGGCCGCGTAGCCGAACTGCCCGTACTTGAAGGCCTCTTCGTAGGCGAACAGCATCGGCAGCCGGGTCTTGCCGCCCGGGCCGCCCTGCGTCAGCACGTACACCAGGCCGAAGGAGTTGAAGTTCCAGATGAAGTTCAGGGCGGTGATGGAGAGGACCACCGGCCTGAGGGCCGGCCAGGTCACGGTGGTGAAGCGGCGCCAGAGTCCCGCGCCGTCCAGCTGGGCCGCCTCGCGCAGTTCGTGCGGCACGTTCTGCAGGCCCGCGAGGAGGACGACCGTCGTTTGCGGCATGCCCGCCCAGACGCCGACGACGATCACCGCGGGCAGCGCGTAGGAGAG
This sequence comes from Streptomyces sp. NPDC049813, assembly GCF_044465085.1. Lineage (NCBI taxonomy): Bacteria > Bacillati > Actinomycetota > Actinomycetes > Kitasatosporales > Streptomycetaceae > Streptomyces > Streptomyces sp. NPDC049813. The sequence goes on from NZ_JBITLI010000027.1 coordinate 24,024, forward strand.
GTCGGAGAGCCAGTCGACGTTCTCGTGGACCACGCCGAGCTGGGTGAGCGTCTTGTTCAGGATGCCCGCGTCCGCGTGGTAGACGAGGCGCCACATGATGCCGACGACGACCTCCGGCATCGCCCACGGGACCAGTGCGAGGGTGCGGGCCAGCCAGCGGAAGCGCAGGTTCTGGTTGAGCAGCAGCGCAAGTCCGAGGGCGAGGACGAACTGCAGCGCCGTGACGCACACCGCCCAGATCAGCCCGATGCGGAACGACTCCCAGAAGAGGCCGTCGTGGCGCAGGTCCAGGAGGTTGTCCAGGCCGACGAACTGGGTGGGTGACGTGCGGCCCGCCTGGGAGTCGGTGAAGGCCAGCGAGAGGCCGTACAGCAGGGGACCGACGCTGAGCAGCAGGATCGGGACGAGCGCGGGCAGCAGCAGGAACCAGGCGCCCCGGTCCAGGCCGAGCGCCTTTCTGCGCTGGTCGGGGGTGCGCGGCGGCGGGGTGCCGCGGCTGCCCGGGACGGCACTGTCCCGGGAGGCGGAGAGACTCATGGCTCGAACCTCGTGACTCTCAAGCGTCGGGCGTCGCCGGGCCCGTGGAGGCGCGGACGACGAGGCGGGGAGGGGCGGTGGTGGTGTGGGGAGCGGGGGAGCTGGGGGAGCCGGGAGATCCGGGAGCGGCCAGGCGCTCCAGGAGCAGTTCGGCGGCGCGCCGGCCGCGCTCGGTGGAGCCGAGGTCGACGCTGGTCAGCGGGGGCCACCCGGCCTGCGCGAGGACGCTGTCGTCCATCCCCGCCACCGCCACGTCCTCGGGTATGCGCAGGCCGCGGGCGTGCAGGGCGCGGGCCGCGCCGAGCGCCAGCTGGTCGTTGGCGCAGAAGACCGCGTCGGGTGCCTGGTGCAGCAGCGCGGCGGCGGCCTCGGCGCCCGACTCGATGCCGAAGTCGGTGTGGACGACGAGCGCGGGGTCGTGGGCCAGGCCGACTTCGGCGAGGGCGGCGCGGTAGCCCGCGTGCCGGTTGCGGCCGGGGACCGTGTCGGCGGGGCCGTTGACGAAGGCGATGCGGCGCCGCCCGGTGTCGTACAGGTGGCGCACGGCGAGCGCGGCGCCCGCGACGGAGTCGGCGCGCACGCTGTCCACCGGCACGCCGTCGGGCAGGGAGCCGATGACCACGACCGGGCCCGCCGCGGCGCGCAGCGCCTCGATGTGGGCGTCGGTGATGCGGATGGGGCAGATGATCAGACCGTCGCTGGTGCGGTCGCCGAGGCTGCGCAGGACGGCCAGCTCGTCGTCGACGACGGCGTCCGTGGAGTGCAGCAGCAGGCGGTGGCCGGCCGCCTTCGCCACCGACTGGATGGCGCGGACCATGGCGACGTAGACCGGGTTGCCGATGTCGGGCATCGCGAAGGTGAGCTGCCGGGTGCGGCCGTCCTTGAGGGAGCGGGCCACCGCGTTCGGCACGTACCCGAGCTCGGCGGCGGCCCGCTCCACCCGCTCGACGGTGTCGCGGCGGGCGCCGAGACCGTTCAGGACGCGGGAGACGGAGGCGATGGAGACGCCCGCGCGCTCGGCGATGGAGACGATCGTCGGCTGGCCCCGCTGGACGGAGGCCGCTGCCCTCGGCATCTTCTGTCTCCTTCGGCCCGTGGACGGGTGGTTTCTGTGTACGTCTCCGAGACGTCTCTGTAAACGTTTCCCGCAGCTGGAAACGTTTACAGATGTTCGGGCCGACATTCCCTCTCCGTCAACGGAGGCGATGGGTGATCCATCTCACGGACGGCCGCGGGAAGGGCGCGGTCAACGCGTGCGCGTCGCGTTGCGCAGGGTGCAAAACCGCAGGTAAGTACGGCCTTCCTTGCTAGCGGTCGCCTGGCTTCGCGCGTAGCTTCTGGGGCGTAGGACGACTTCAGGGGAGTGGGGATCACGGCATGGCCATCATCGAGACCGAGGCGGCGCTGCACGACGCGCACCGGGACAACCACACCCACCGCGACGTCAACGGCGGCTGGCTGCGCCCGGCGGTGTTCGGTGCGATGGACGGACTCGTCTCGAACTTCGCGCTGATGGCGGGCGTGGCGGGCGGCGCCGTCTCGCAGCAGACCGTGATCATCACCGGTCTCTCCGGGCTCGCCGCCGGCGCCTTCTCCATGGCGGCCGGTGAGTACACCTCCGTCGCCTCCCAGCGCGAGCTGGTCGAGGCGGAGCTGGCCGTCGAGCGGCGGGAGCTGCGCAAGCACCCGGCCGACGAGGAGCGCGAGCTCGCCGAGCTGTACGTCTCCCGGGGCGTCGAGCCCGCCCTGGCCGCCGAGGTCGCGCGGCAGCTGTCGAAGGACCCCGAGCAGGCCCTGGAGATCCACGCGCGCGAGGAGCTGGGCATCGACCCCGGCGACCTGCCCTCGCCGGCGGTGGCCGCGGTCTCCTCGTTCGGCTCGTTCGCCCTCGGCGCCCTGCTGCCCGTGCTGCCGTACCTGCTGGGGGCGAGCGCGCTGTGGCCGGCCGTGGTGCTCGCGCTGATCGGGCTCTTCGCCTGCGGGGCCGTGGTGGCGAAGGTGACCGCCCGTTCGTGGTGGTTCAGCGGGGTGCGCCAGCTGGTCCTGGGCGGTGCCGCGGCGGGTGTGACGTATCTCCTGGGCAGTCTCTTCGGTACTGCAATAGGTTGACGGCTCGCCGGTCACGACCGGAAGATGGCTATACAGGGCCTTGCATAAGTAGTCGTTACCGGACGGTTTCGACTCCTTGACCACGGGGCATGAGCCGTAAGCGCTGTGGGCAATGAGGCCCGCGACGCGCACGGCGTACCGGCCCCCGGGACATCGATCTGCCCGCCGGTGTCTCCTCCCACCGCCACCGCGGTGTCCGCATGATGGAACGAAGTATCCAGTTTCCGAGATTGACCCCATCATGTAATCTGCACGAAATTTTGCAGCAGCTTGAACCCCAGCAGTACGTCAGAGGTACTGCGGGCAGCGCTTTCAGCAGTACTTCAGCAGTACCCCGCAGAGGGCCAGCGTCGTCCCTCGGCACCCCAATGCCACGACGACGACGGGAGAGCCGATGCGTACGCCGCGCCAGCCGTCCCAGCATTCCACCAGCGGCCAGGACACCACGAACTGGTCGCACATGGATGCTCGCCCTGCCGCCCAGGGCATGTACGACCCGCGCAACGAGCACGACGCCTGCGGCGTCGGCTTCGTGGCCACCCTCACCGGCGAGGCGAGCCACACGCTGGTCGAACAGGCGCTCACGGTTCTGCGCAACCTGGAGCACCGCGGTGCCACCGGCTCCGAGCCCGACTCGGGCGACGGCGCGGGCATCCTCTCCCAGGTCCCGGACGCATTCCTGCGCGAGTCGGTCGGCTTCGACCTGCCCGCCGCCGGTTCGTACGCCGTCGGTATCGCCTTCCTGCCCGAGCAGGGCACCCAGGAGTACGTCTCGCACATCGAGACGATCGCCGCCGAGGAGGGCCTGACCGTCCTCGGCTGGCGCGAGGTGCCCGTCGCCCCGCAGCTGCTCGGCGCCACCGCCCGCTCGACGATGCCCGCCTTCCGGCAGATCTTCGTCGCGGACGGGGTCAACAAGGACGTGGCGCTCGACCGCAAGGCCTTCCTGCTGCGCAAGCGCGCCGAGCGCGAGGCCGACGTGTACTTCCCGTCGCTCTCCGCCCGCACCATCGTCTACAAGGGCATGCTGACCACCGGCCAGCTGGAGCCCTTCTTCCCGGACCTGTCCGACCGCCGCTTCGCCTCGGCCATCGCGCTCGTCCACTCGCGCTTCTCCACGAACACCTTCCCGTCGTGGCCGCTCGCGCACCCCTACCGCTTCGTCGCCCACAACGGTGAGATCAACACCGTCAAGGGCAACCGCAACTGGATGCGGGCCCGCGAGTCGCAGCTCGCCTCCGAGCTGTTCGGCACCGACGCCCGCGGCGCGCAGAAGCTGGAGCGCGTCTTCCCCGTCTGTACGCCGGACGCCTCCGACTCCGCGTCCTTCGACGAGGTGCTCGAACTGCTCCACCTCGGCGGCCGTTCGCTGCCGCACAGCGTCCTCATGATGATCCCGGAGGCCTGGGAGAACCACGCCTCCATGGACGCCGACCGGCGCGCCTTCTACCAGTACCACTCCACGATGATGGAGCCCTGGGACGGCCCGGCCTGCGTCACCTTCACCGACGGCACCCAGGTCGGCGCCGTTCTCGACCGCAACGGTCTGCGCCCCGGCCGCTACTGGGTCACCGACGAGGGCCTCGTCGTCCTCGGCTCCGAGGTCGGCGTCCTCGACATCGACCCGGCCAAGGTCGTCAAGAAGGGCCGGCTCCAGCCGGGCCGGATGTTCCTCGTCGACACCGCCGAGCACCGCATCATCGAGGACGACGAGATCAAGGCCGGCCTCGCCGCCGAGAACCCGTACGGGGACTGGCTGGAAGCCGGCGAGATCGAGCTCTCCGACCTGCCCGAGCGCGAGCACATCGTGCACACGCACGCCTCCGTCACGCGCCGCCAGCAGACCTTCGGCTACACCGAGGAAGAGCTGCGCGTCCTCGTCGCGCCGATGGCCAGGACCGCCGCCGAGCCGATCGGCTCCATGGGCACCGACACCCCGATCGCCGCCCTCTCGGCGCGCCCGCGGCTGCTCTTCGACTACTTCACCCAGCTCTTCGCGCAGGTCACCAACCCGCCGCTGGACGCGATCCGCGAGGAGCTCGTCACCTCGCTGCGCTCCTCGCTGGGCCCCGCGGGCAACCTCCTGGAGCCCACGGCCGCCTCCTGCCGCTCGGTCACCCTGCCCTTCCCGGTGATCGACAACGACGAGCTGGCCAAGCTCATCCACATCAACGCCGACGGCGACATGCCCGGCATGAAGGCCGCGACGCTCTCCGGCCTGTACCGGGTCTCCGGCGGCGGCGACGCGCTCGCCGCCCGCATCGACGAGATCTGTACCGAGGCCGACGCCGCCATCGAGGCCGGCGCCCGCCTGATCGTCCTCTCCGACCGGCACTCCGACGCCGAGCACGCGCCGATCCCCTCGCTGCTGCTCACCGCCGCCGTCCACCACCACCTCATCCGCACGAAGCAGCGCACCCAGGTGGGGCTGCTCGTCGAGGCGGGCGACGTCCGCGAGGTCCACCACGTCGCGCTGCTCATCGGCTTCGGCGCCGCCGCCGTCAACCCGTACCTGGCGATGGAGTCGGTCGAGGACCTGGTCCGCGCCGGCACCTTCCTCGCGGGCGACGAGAACGGCGAGCCCGAGGAGGCCATCCGGAACCTGATCTACGCGCTCGGCAAGGGCGTCCTGAAGGTCATGTCCAAGATGGGCATCTCCACCGTCGCCTCCTACCGCGGCGCGCAGGTCTTCGAGGCCGTCGGCCTCGACGAGGCCTTCGTCGAGAAGTACTTCAACGGCACCGCCACCAAGATCGGCGGCGCCGGCCTCGACGTCATCGCCGACGAGGTCGCCGCCCGGCACGCCAAGGCCTACCCGGCCAGCGGCATCGCGCCCGCGCACCGTGCCCTGGAGATCGGCGGCGAGTACCAGTGGCGCCGCGAGGGCGAGCCGCACCTGTTTGACCCCGACACCGTCTTCCGGCTCCAGCACGCGACGCGCTCGCGCCGCTACGACATCTTCAAGAAGTACACGGGCCGGGTGAACGAGCAGTCCGAGCGCCTGATGACGCTGCGCGGCCTGTTCGGCTTCAAGTCGGGCGAGCGGCAGCCGATCTCCATCGACGAGGTCGAGCCGGTCTCCGAGATCGTCAAGCGGTTCTCGACCGGCGCCATGTCCTACGGCTCCATCTCGCGCGAGGCCCACGAGACCCTCGCCATCGCCATGAACCAGCTGGGCGGCAAGTCCAACACCGGTGAGGGCGGCGAGGACCCGGAGCGCCTGTACGACCCGGCGCGCCGCTCCTCCATCAAGCAGGTCGCCTCCGGCCGCTTCGGTGTGACCAGCGAGTACCTGGTCAACGCCGACGACATCCAGATCAAGATGGCGCAGGGCGCCAAGCCCGGCGAGGGCGGCCAGCTGCCCGGCCACAAGGTCTACCCGTGGGTCGCCAAGACGCGGCACTCGACGCCGGGCGTCGGCCTCATCTCGCCGCCGCCGCACCACGACATCTACTCCATCGAAGACCTGGCCCAGCTGATCCACGACCTGAAGAACGCGAACCCGCAGGCGCGGATCCACGTGAAGCTGGTCTCCGAGGTCGGCGTCGGCACGGTCGCCGCGGGCGTCTCCAAGGCGCACGCGGACGTCGTCCTCATCTCCGGCCACGACGGCGGCACCGGCGCCTCCCCGCTGACCTCGCTCAAGCACGCGGGCGGCCCCTGGGAGCTCGGCCTCGCCGAGACCCAGCAGACGCTGCTCCTCAACGGCCTGCGCGACCGGATCGTCGTGCAGACCGACGGCCAGCTCAAGACCGGCCGCGACGTGCTCATCGCCGCGCTGCTCGGCGCCGAGGAGTTCGGTTTCGCGACCGCGCCGCTCGTCGTCTCCGGCTGCGTCATGATGCGCGTCTGCCACCTGGACACCTGCCCGGTCGGCATCGCCACGCAGAACCCGACGCTGCGCGAGCGGTTCTCCGGCAAGGCCGAGTACATCGTCAACTTCTTCGAGTTCATCGCCGAGGAGGTCCGCGAACTCCTCGCCGAGATGGGCTTCCGCACCCTCGAAGAGGCCGTCGGCCACGCCGAACTCCTCGACACCGAGCGGGCCGTGGACCACTGGAAGGCGCAGGGCCTGGACCTGGCCCCCCTCTTCCACGTCCCCGACCTGCCCGAGGGCGCCGTCCGCCACCAGCTGACCACCCAGGACCACGGCCTGGAGAAGGCGCTCGACAACGAGCTGATCAAGCTCGCCGCCGACGCCCTCGCCGCGAACGACCAGACCGAGGCCCAGCCGGTCCGCGCCCAGGTCGCCATCCGCAACATCAACCGCACGGTCGGCACGATGCTCGGCCACGAGGTGACGAAGAAGTTCGGCGGCGCCGGGCTGCCCGACGACACCATCGACATCACCTTCACCGGCTCGGCGGGCCAGTCGTTCGGCGCGTTCGTGCCGCGCGGCGTGACCCTGCGCCTGGAGGGCGACGCCAACGACTACGTCGGCAAGGGCCTCTCGGGCGGCCGCATCGTCGTCCGCCCGGACCGCGGCGCCGACCACCTCGCCGAGTTCTCCACCATCGCCGGCAACACGATCGCGTACGGCGCGACCGGCGGCGAGCTGTTCCTGCGCGGCCGCACCGGCGAACGCTTCTGCGTCCGCAACTCCGGTGCCACGGTCGTCTCGGAAGGCGTCGGCGACCACGGCTGCGAGTACATGACCGGCGGCCACGCGGTGGTCCTCGGCGAGACGGGCCGCAACTTCGCGGCCGGCATGTCCGGCGGCGTCGCGTACGTCATCGACCTGGACACCGACAACGTGAACGCCACGAGCGTCGCCGCGGTCGACGTCCTGGACGAGGACGACAAGCAGTGGCTGCACGACGTCGTGCGCCGCCACGCGGAGGAGACCGGCTCGACGGTCGCCGGGAAGCTGCTCGCCGACTGGGACGCGTCCGTGGCCCGGTTCAGCAAGATCATCCCCAGTACGTACAAGGCAGTGCTCGCCGCCAAGGACGCCGCCGAGCGAGCGGGTCTCTCCGAGACCGCGATCACCGAGAAGATGATGGAGGCGGCGACCAATGGCTGATCCCAAGGGCTTTCTCAACCACGGGCGCGAGGTCGCCGAGACCCGCCCCGTCGGCGAGCGCGTCAAGGACTGGAACGAGGTCTACGTCCCCGGTTCCCTGCTGCCGATCATCAGCAAGCAGGCCTCGCGCTGCATGGACTGCGGCATCCCCTTCTGCCACAACGGCTGTCCGCTGGGGAACCTGATCCCCGAGTGGAACGACTTCGCCTACCGCGAGGACTGGTCGGCGGCGCAGGAGCGGCTGCACGCCACGAACAACTTCCCGGAGTTCACCGGCCGCCTGTGCCCCGCTCCGTGCGAGTCGGCGTGCGTGCTCGGCATCAACCAGCCGCCCGTCACCATCAAGAACGTCGAGGTCTCCATCATCGACCAGGCGTGGGACCGCGGCGACGTCGCGCCCCAGGCCCCGGAGCGGCTCTCCGGCAAAACCGTCGCGGTCATCGGCTCGGGCCCGGCCGGTCTCGCCGCCGCCCAGCAGCTGACCCGGGCCGGCCACACGGTCGCCGTCTACGAGCGCGCCGACCGCATCGGCGGCCTGCTCCGCTACGGCATCCCCGAGTTCAAGATGGAGAAGCGGCACATCAACCGCCGCATCGAGCAGATGCGCGCGGAGGGCACCAAGTTCCGCACCGGCGTGGAGATCGGCCGCGACCTCGACGCCGCCAAGCTCCGCAAGCGCTACGACGCCGTCGTCATCGCCGCCGGCGCCACCGTCTCCCGCGACCTGCCGGTCCCGGGCCGCGAGCTGAACGGCGTGCACTTCGCCATGGAGTACCTGCCCCTCTCCAACAAGGTGCAGGAGGGCGACTTCGTGCAGCCCCCCATCACCGCCGAGGGCAAGCACGTCGTCGTCATCGGCGGCGGCGACACCGGCGCCGACTGCGTGGGCACCGCCCACCGACAGGGCGCCGCCTCCGTCACGCAGCTGGAGATCATGCCGCGCCCCGGCGAGGAGCGGAACCCCAACCAGCCGTGGCCGACCTTCCCCATGCTCTACAAGGTCACCTCCGCGCACGAGGAGGGCGGCGAGCGGGTCTACTCCGTCTCCACCACCCACTTCGAGGGCGACGAGGACGGCAACGTGCAGGCGCTGCACCTCACCGAGGTCGAGTTCATCGACGGCAAGCTCACCCCGAAGCCCGGCACCGAGCGCACGATCCCGGCGCAGCTGGTCACCCTGGCCATGGGCTTCACCGGCACCGACCAGGAGAACGGCCTCGTCGCCCAGTTCGGCCTGGACCTCGACGCCCGCGGCAACATCGAGCGCGACGCCGACTTCCAGACCAACGTCCCCGGCGTCTTCGTCGCCGGTGACGCGGGCCGCGGCCAGTCCCTGATCGTGTGGGCCATCGCGGAGGGCCGCTCGGCCGCCCGCGGCGTGGACCGCTTCCTGACCGGCGTCTCCGAACTGCCGGCCCCGATCCGCCCCACGGACCGCTCCCTCACGGTCTGAACGCCCCACCCCCAGAACGTCCCGTACAACGGCGTACGGAACTGAGCGCGACGCCTGCCCCACTGTCCCCGACCGGACGACCGGGCGGGCGTCGCGGTGCGTCCGGGCCCGGCGCCCGCGCCGCCGCGGACCGCCTCAGCCGACGTGGTACGTCTCCCCGTACACCTGCCACGTCAGCGGTGTCCGCAGCGTCAGGTTCCCGTCGTACAGGAAGCGGCGCTGCGCGGTGTCGACGCGGCTCGTGTCGCGGTGGGCCTTCTGGGACTTCATCAGCGCGCGCCGCCCGTCCAGGAAGATGTCCAGGTACGCCTTCTCGTCGCCGCCCTCGGCCGGGGTGTCGGCCTCCTTCAGGGCGCGGGTGCGCAGGCCGTAGAAGCCGTTCGGGCCGGTGCCGGGGCCGTGCATGACCATCGCGTCGTAGTAGACGAACTGGCCGAGGGCGCCGAGCCCGTCGCGCTGCGCGAGGCGCACCGCCGGATCGAAGTAGATCCGGTCGCGCTCCTCGTCCTGCGCCGCACGGAAGGCGGCCACCTTCGCCTCCGCCTTCCAGGCCGCCCGGAACCCCGGGTCGAGCCCGGTGTGCGCGTCGCTGCCGTCGACCCGGCGCAGCGCGGGCAGGTAGCGGGCCAGGGCGTTGTCCGGGTGGGCCCGCGTGTACCGCTCGACCAGCGCCAGCAGGTCGTGGGTGCCGGTGCAGAAGCCGATGATGCCCGCCGTGTAGCCCTGCCCGTCGCCGATGTCCTCGACGTAGCCGTACTGGCCGCGCCAGTCCAGGGTGGAGTTCTCCGCGCTGGCGACGAGCTGCTGCGCCAGCTCCTTCTTCTCCGGGTCGTCCAGCGCGGGCGGCCGCCCGCCCGCCGGGGCACCGGTGCGGGCCCGCGCCTCGTCGCCCTCCCCGTCCGGGGACAGCACGAGGACCACCCCCAGGACGAGGGAGGCCACAGCGACGAAGGAGAGCACCAGCCAGCCCGCGCGTTTCATGCCCGCCAGCGTAAGCGGCGCCCCGTCCGGCGCCCCGGCACGGCACCACCCCGCCCGGTCGCCCCGGCCACCCGCGGGACCGCCCGGTCGCGGCGGAACCGGCCCGCGTACGCTCAGCGTTCATGATCGACCCCGTCGCCCGCGCCCTGCCCGCCGCCGACCGCGCCGCCGTCGCCTGGAAGAACGGGGGCGGCGTCACCCGCGAGATCGCCGCCGCGCCGCCGGACGCCGACATGGCCGGCTTCCTGTGGCGGGTCAGCATCGCCGACGTGGCGGCGGACGGACCCTTCTCCGCGTTCCCCGGCGTCGACCGGACGCTCACCATGATCGAGGGTGCGGGCATGGAACTGACCGTCGGCGCGGGCGGCACCCTCGTCGACGCCCCGTACGTGCCCCAGGACCTCCCCGGTGACGTCACCACCGGCTGCCGGCTGCTCGGTGGCCCCGTCGTCAACCTCAACGTGATGTGGCGCCGCGACGCCCTTCCCACGCCCCCGGCCGTCGCCGTCGTCCGCGGCCGGCTGCCCCTCGCCCCGTGCACCACCCTCGTCGTCGCCCTCACCGCGGACGGCGCGAGCCTGCCGGGCCTGACCCTCGGCCGGCACGACGCCGCCCTCGTGGCCGGGGCCCGCACCCTGCACGCCCCCGGCCCCGTCGCCGTCGTCACCGGACTGCCGGCCGCCGGCACCACCGCACCGGCGGGCACCCGGTGAGCGAGCGGGCGGACCACAATAGGCGCGTGCCTACGAAGAAGAAGCCCCAGGCGGCCCCGGACGGCCGGCGCCGCGAGATCCTGGCGACCGCCGCCGAGGTCTTCGCCGCCCAGGGGTACGACGCCACCACCGTCCGCACGATCGCCGACGCGGCGGGCATGCTCGCCGGCAGCCTCTACTACCACTTCGACTCCAAGGAATCGATGCTGGAGGAGATCCTGCGGACCTTCCTCGACGAGCTGTGGACCGGCTACGACACCGTGCTCGCCGCCGGACTCGGCCCCCGGCAGACCCTGGAGGCCCTCGTCACCGAGTCCTTCCGGGAGATCGACCGGCACCGCAGCGCCGTCGCGATCTACCAGCGGGAGGCCCGCCGTCTCGCCGGGCAGCAGCGGTTCGCGTTCCTCGCCGACTCCCAGCGCCGCTTCGAGGTGACATGGCTCACGACCCTGGAGCGCGGCGTCGCGGACCACGCGTTCCGCGCCGACCTCGATCTGCGGCTCGCCTACCGCTTCGTCCGGGACACCGTCTGGGTCGCCGCCTCCTGGTACCGGCCCGGCGGACAGCACAGCCCCGAGGAGATCGCGCGCCAGTACCTGACCATGGTCCTGGACGGACTCGCGGCCCGCTGACGAGGCGTGCTAAGGTCACCGTGTTGCAGTTTTGGTACCCATAGACTTTATGTGCGCCTGACGGGAATGATCCTCAGGCGCATTATTGTTTTGCCGGGGCGTTCTCGGAATGGGGGGCTGCTACCTGTTCAAGGAGAATGACATGGCCACCGGTACCGTTAAGTGGTTCAACTCGGAAAAGGGCTTCGGCTTCATCGAGCAGGACGGCGGCGGCGCTGACGTCTTCGCCCACTACTCGAACATCGCCACCTCGGGCTTCCGCGAGCTCCAGGAAGGCCAGAAGGTGACCTTCGACGTCACGCAGGGCCAGAAGGGCCCCCAGGCGGAGAACATCCTCCCCGCCTGATCCAGCATCACCGGGCCGGGGTCCGCACCTTCACGGTGCGGGCCCCGGCTCATGCTGTCCCCACCCCCCGGAGTCCCCGGAAGGCATGCCGCATGGCCAGCTCAGCCCGCCCGTCCCGCCGTCGCAGTCCCCGCCCCGCAGCAGCAGGAGCGCGGCGCGCCCCCGAGCAGCAGCGCCGGCAACAGCCCACGCCGCCCCGCGAGTTCACCATGCCGGAGAACACCACTCCCGCGCTGCCCCCGGTCGACGCCTTCGACGAACTCGACATGCCCGCGGCCCTCTTGAAGACCCTGGCCGCACAGGGCGTCACCGCGCCGTTCCCGATCCAGGCCGCGACGCTGCCCAACTCGCTCGCCGGACGCGACCTGCTCGGCCGCGGCCGCACCGGCTCCGGCAAGACCCTCGCGTTCGGTCTGTCGCTGCTCGCCCGCACCGCCGGTGCCAAGGCCGAGCCGAAGACCCCGCTGGCGCTCGTCCTCGTCCCCACGCGCGAGCTCGCCCAGCAGGTCACCGACGCCCTCACCCCGTACGCCACCTCGCTCCACCTGCGCATGGCCACCGTCGTCGGCGGCATGTCGATCTCCCGCCAGGCCGGCCAGCTGCGCCGCGGCGCCGAGGTCGTCGTCGCCACCCCAGGCCGCCTCAAGGACCTCATCGAGCGCGGCGACTGCGCCCTCGGCCAGGTCCGGATCACCGTCCTCGACGAGGCCGACCAGATGGCCGACATGGGCTTCATGCCGCAGGTGACCGCGCTGCTCAAGCAGGTCGCGCCGGGCGGTCAGACCATGCTCTTCTCGGCGACGCTCGACCGGAACGTGGACCGGCTCGTCAAGCAGTTCCTCACCGACCCCGTCGTGCACTCCGTCGACCCGTCCGCGGGCGCCGTCACCACGATGGAGCACCACGTCCTGCACGTCCTCGACGAGACCGACAAGAAGGCCGTCACCGCGCGCATCGCCGCCCGCGAAGGCCGCGTCATCCTCTTCGTCGACACCAAGCGCTCCGCCGACCGGCTCGCCAAGCGGCTGCTGGCCAGCGGCGTGCTCGCCGCGCCCCTGCACGGCGGCCGCAGCCAGCCGCAGCGCAACCGCACCCTGGAACAGTTCAAGGACGGCCGGGTCACCGCGCTCGTCGCGACGAACGTCGCCGCGCGCGGCATCCACGTCGACGACCTCGACCTGGTCGTCAACGTCGACCCGCCCACCGAGCACAAGGACTACCTGCACCGCGGCGGCCGCACCGCCCGCGCCGGCGAGTCCGGCAGCGTCGTCACGCTCGTCCTGCCGGAGCAGAAGCGGGACGTGCAGCGGCTGATGCGGGACGCCAAGGTGCAGCCCCGTACGACCCAGGTCCGCTCCACCGACGAGGAACTGGTGACGATCACCGGGGCGCGCGAGCCCTCCGGGGTGGCCGTCACCATCGCCGTGCCCGAGCAGGCCGCTCCGGCCGCCGCCGCGAAGCCGCGGCGTTCGCGCCGCTCGCGCGGCAGCGGCTCGGGCAGTGGTGGTGCGGGGCGCTCCGCGGGCGGCGAGGGCCAGCGGTCCGCGCAGGGCGGCCAGCGCTCGGCTCAGGGTGGTCAGCGGGCCGCTCAGGGCACGGGCGGCGGGCGGCGGCGCTCGGGTGCCGGTGCGGCGAACGGTGCCGCGGGCGGCGGCAACCGGCGTGGTCACGGGGGGCCGCGTGGACCCCGCCAGGCTGCGGCCTAGTCGGCCCCACGGATGGATGGCGTCCCCTAGCGGGCGGAGTTGAACAGCAGGCCCCGCGTCGGTAGTCACCGGCGCGGGGCCCGTTTTTTCGTGGTGCGGGTGCGGGTGCGGGTGCGGGTGCGGGTGCGGTGCCCGGCCGTGGGAGTGGGGGTCTCGTCGCCGGGGGACCGTCGGTGGGGGCTGGGCGCGCAGTTCCCCGCGCCCCTGAGGGGTTCGCGGCTTCGTCGCTGCCCATTGGACCCGGACTGTGGCCAGGCGGGGCGTCGTCGGCTACCTTTCCACCTAACGTTTGTTTGGTGGAGAGGGAGGGGGTGCGCGGGGTGCGTGGGCGGGTCGTCGTCGTCACGGGTGGGACCAGGGGAGTGGGCGCGGGGATCGCGGCCGCCTTCGTGCGGGCCGGTGCGCGGGTCCTGGTGTGCGCCCGGCGGCCACCCGAAGTGCCCGCGCCCGGCTGCGAGTTCGTCCCCGTCGACCTCCGCGACCCGGCAGCCGTACGCGCGCTGTTCGCCGGGCTCGACCGGGTGGACGTCCTGGTGAACAACGCCGGCGGCACCCCGTACCGGCTGCTCGGTGACACGGACGCCGAGCGGCACGCCCGCGTCATCGAACTGAATTTGACCGCACCGCTGACCGCCTCGCTCGCCGCCCGCGCCCACCTCGCCGCCGCCCGCGGCTCCATCGTGATGATCGGCAGCGTCAGCGGGACCCGGCCCTCACCGGGCTCGGCCGCCTACGGCGCCGCCAAGGCAGGCCTGGAGAACCTGGCCCGCTCCATGGCCGTGGAATGGGCGCCGGACATCCGCGTCAACACCCTCGTGCTCGGCATGGTGCGCACCGAGCTGACCGCACGGCACTACGGAGACGCCGCCGGCGTCGCGGCGGTCGGCGCGACGGTGCCGCTGGGGCGGCTCGCCGAACCCCGCGAGGCCGGCGAAGCCGCCGTGTTCCTGGCCTCGGACGCGGCGTCGTACATCACCGGGGCCAGCCTGCTCGTGCACGGCGGCGGCGAGCGCCCCGCGTTCCTGGACGCGGCGACGGCCCACAAGGAGGCCTGAGATGGAGCGGACGGCACGAGCGCGCGGCGGCGGTCCGGACGGTGGACTCTGCGCGGGGCGGGTGGTGGCCGTCACCGGGGCGGGCCGGGGGCTGGGCCGCGCGCACGCCCTCGCCTACGCCGCCGAAGGGGCGCGGGTCGTCGTGAACGACCTCGGGGTGGGCCTCGACGGTTCCCCCGCGGCGGACAGCCCCGCCGCGCAGGTCGTACGGGAGATCGAGGCGGCGGGCGGCACCGCCGTCGCCCACGGCGGCGACATCGCCACCGGGGCGGGCGCGGCCTCGCTCGTGGACACGGCCCTCGACGCCTTCGGGCGGCTCGACACCCTGGTGAACAACGCGGGGTTCCTGCGCGACCGCATGCTGGTGAACCTCGCCGACGACGACTGGGACGCCGTCCTGCGGGTCCATCTCACCGGCCACTTCCTGCCGCTGCGGCAGGCCGCCGCGTACTGGCGGGCGGAGGCGAAAGCGGGCCGCACGGTGAGCGCCCGGGTCGTCAACACCTCGTCCGGGGCGGGCCTCGCGGGCTCCGTCGGGCAGGGCAACTACAGCGCGGCCAAGGCGGGCATCCTCGGCCTCACCCTGGTCGCCGCCGCCGAACTCGCCCGGTACGGAGTGCAGGTCAACGCCGTCGCCCCGGCCGCGCGGACCCGGATGACCGAGGCCACGTTCGCGGCGACGATGGCCGCCCCGCCCGGCGGCTTCGACGCGATGGCGCCGGAGAACGTGTCGCCGCTGGTGGTCTGGCTGGGATCCGGCGCGGCCGGCGCCGGTGTGACCGGCCGGGTCTTCGAAGCAGAGGGTGGCCGCATCACGGTGATGGAGGGCTGGCGGCCCGGCCCGAGCGTCGACAAGGCCGGCCGCTGGACACCGGCGGCGGTGGGCGGAGCGGTCCACGACCTACTGACCCGGACGGAGCCGTCCCGGCCGGTGTACGGGGCGTAGGGCCGGCCGGGGCCGGGTGTCCGGGGCCGGCCGGGGCTGGGTGTGGCCGGGTGTCCGGGACCGACCGGGGCAGGGTGCGGCCGGGTGTCCGGGACCGGCCGGGGCAGGGTGCGGCCGGGTGTCCGGGACCGGCCGGGGCCGGGTGCGGCCTGGGTGTCCGGGGTGTCCGGGGCCCGCGACGACCCCGGCAGGACCTACGTGTCGCACTCCAGCACCGTGCGGCACAACCCGCACCGCGCCCGCACCCGCCCGCGCACCGGCACCCGGATCCGCTGGTGGCACGTCGGACAGGGGAACGACACCCGCAGCGCGGACCGCCCCTGCGGTCCCTCCCCGGAGAACGCGTACGGGCCCGCGGGCGCCGGACCGTGCGGGCCGTGATCCTGGGCGTACCGGCGGTCCTTGGCGTACCGGCGCCGCCCGGTCCAGCCCGCCGCGGTGAGCGGCGGCTGCTGCTCGTCGCGGCGCGCCTGCGCCAGCCCCTTGGTGTACGCCGTGTACGCCTGCGCGCTGGTGAACCACGTCTCCGGCGCCTCCCCGAACACCAGCGACCGCTTCGCCAGGACGTACCCGAACTCCTCCGGCGTCAGATACCCCAGCTTCTGCGACGACGCCCCGTCCTCCCGGTACGCGTCCAGGAGCAGCCAGCCCGCGCCGAGATAGGTGGCCGCGGTGTCGGTGAGGATCTCGTTGTCCCGCGTCCCCGGGTACGCCAGGCCCAGCCGGTGCAGGTACACGTGCATGATCTCGTGGGCCAGCGCGGCGCCGATGTCCCTGCGGTGCGTCCGGAACCGGTCGTTCAGCTCGATGAAGTACTCCGGCCCCGCGGCCAGTTCGACGCTCGCCGCGTGCTCCATCTCCCGGAAGCCGACGATCATGCGGGCGTCCGGCAGGTGGTAGTGCCGCACCAGCTCCCGCGCCACCCGCTGCGCGCCCAGGTGCAGGTCGTCCTGGTCGGCGAAGGCCACGTCGGCCGGGGCGACGCTCGTCGCGAAGGTGCGCACCGTGTCGTACGAGAGGCGCTTGTAGAGCGCGGTGACCGCCGACCGCACGGTCTCCAGATGCGGATAGCCGTGCACCACCGGTCCGCCGTTCGCCACCGCGCACCCCCCTGGGGCCGCCGGGTCGCCTGCCCCCGGGGTCCGCCCCCGGGCCCGGCACTCCCAGAGTAAGGCCGCCGCCCACCCCGGGCGCCAGGGTCCGCCGGGCCGGCCCGGACCCTCCTGGCGGAGGCGGCCGGGGAGGCCCGCATCCGGGGCCCGGTGTGCGCGAGCGGTGCCGGGGGCGCCTCCGTTAGTCCAACACCTGTCCCCGCTTTGTCCATGGGCTCTGCGACCCCGCGCGGCGCATCGTGATCGACACCCCGAACCCGCCGTGAGAAGGAGTGCCCCGTGCCCCCCACAGGCCAGCCGAAGCCGACCACAGGCCAGCCGAGCCAGTCCACCGGCCCCAGCCGCAGGGCCGTCGTCGCCGCCGGCGCCGCCGCGGGCACGAGCCTGACGCTCGGCCTCGCCGCCCCCGCCACCGCCGCCGCCCCGGCCGGCGCCGACAGCGCAGTCCTGCGCTCCGCGGACCTCGACGTCCGCGTCGCCACCGGCTTCCCGACCGTGATCTCCTACACCGACCGCGCCACCGGCGCCGTCCTGCACGCCCAGCCCGACCCCGTCACGACCCTGCTCGTCGACGGCGTCAGCCACACCCCCGAGGTGAGCGCGAGGATCGGCGCCGCCCGCGCCGACTACCGGCTCACCCTGGCGGGCGCGACCACCATCGACGTCCGCGTCACCGTGGCGGGCGACCGCGTCGACTGGCGCGTCACCCGCATCCGCGACACCCCCGCCCTGCGCGTCGGCACCCTCCAGATCCCCGGCCTCGCCCTGCTGTCCGTCCGCAGCGACCAGCCCGGCGCCGCGCTGCTCGCCGCGAAGGTGCAGCTCGACAAGGCCAAGAGCGGCGACACCCTCCTCACCCCGCAGGCCGACAGCCCCGCCGCACCGCCCGCCGGCTGCGCCTACGCCGTCGTCGCCCACGACCGTCTCGGCGGCGCCGTCGAGACCAACACCGTCTACGACAAGCCAGACGCCGCCAGCAGCTGGGAGAACGGCCGCCTCTGGTACGAGACCGTCCGCGGCGACGGCCACACCGCCGTCCGCCTCGCCCCCGGCCAGTGGACGCACCGCGCCGCCACCGCCCCCGTCGACGCCACCGAACCCCTCCCGTACGCCACCGTCATCGTCACCGGCGACCGCAACGGCGACGGGACCGTCGACTGGCAGGACGCCGCGATCGCCTTCCGGTCCATCGCCGTCACCCCGCGCGGCGCCGACGAGCAGCACCTGCGGGTCGTCCCGCACATCCCGTTCAACTTCGCCTCCCAGGCCACCAACCCGTTCCTGGCCACGCTCGACGAGGTCAAACGCATCCACCTGGCCACCGACGGGCTGCGCCAGTACACCCTGCTCAAGGGCTACCAGTCCGAGGGCCACGACTCCGCGCACCCCGACTACGCGGGCAACTACAACGAGCGCGCGGGCGGCCTCGGCGACCTCAACACCCTGGTCCGCGAGGGCGCCCGCTGGAACAGCGACTTCGCCGTGCACGTCAACGCCACCGAGTCCTACCCCGTCGCCCACGCCTTCTCCGAGACCCTCGTCGACAAGACCGACGAACAGTGGGACTGGCTCGACCAGAGCTACCGGATCGACCAGCGCCGCGACCTCGTCTCCGGCGACATCGTCCGCCGCTTCGCCGCGCTGCGCCGGGACGCCGACCCGGCCCTCGACACCCTCTACATCGACGTGTTCCGCGAGTCCGGCTGGACCTCCGACCGGCTCCAGCGCACCTTCCGGGAACAGGGCTGGAACGTCACCTCCGAATGGGCCCACGGCTTCGAACGGTCGTCGCTGTGGTCGCACTGGGCCACCGAGACGGACTACGGCCCCGACACCTCCCGCGGCATCAACTCCCGCCTGATCCGCTTCGTCCGCCACCACCAGAAGGACGTCTTCGCCGACAAATGGCCCACCCTCCTCGGCGTCGCCCGCATGGGCAACTACGAGGGCTGGACCGGCAAGACCGACTGGGCCGCCTTCTACCGGCTCATCTGGACCCACTCGCTGCCCGCCAAGTACCTCCAGGCGCACCCCGTCGCCGCCTGGCACGAACACGAGATCACCTTCGCCGGTGCCACCCGCACCAGCGTCAGCGACGCCACCGGCACCCGCCGCATCACCACCGACGACCGGCTCGTCTACGACGACGGCACCTACCTGCTGCCCTGGGAACCCCGCAAGGCCACCGACCCGGCCAAGCTCTACCACTACAACCCCGCGGGCGGGCAGAGCAGTTGGCGGCTGCCGCGCGGCTGGGCGGGCCTGTCCCGCGTCGCCCTGTACCGGCTCACCGACCAGGGCCGCGTCTTCGTCGACCACGTCCCCGTCACCGCCGGCTCGGTCACCCTCGACGCCGCCGCCGACCAGCCCTACGTCCTCTACCGGCGCCGCGCCGACCTGGACCGCGACCCCGCCTGGGGCCAGGGCACCCCGCTGCGCGACCCCGGCTTCCACTCCGGCACCCTGACGGCCTGGACCGTCACCGGGCCGGCCGCCGTGCGCCGCAGCGACCTCGGCGACCACGAACTGGTCATCGCCTCCGGCGCCGCCGCCGGCGTCACCCAGCGCCTTGCCCGGCTCGCCCCCGGCAGCTACGCCGCGTCCGTCCAGGTCGAGGTCGGTGCCACGGCCGGCGAGCGCCGCCGGGCCGCCCTGGAGGTCCGCACCCCGGACGGCGTGACCGCCACCAACTGGACGGACACCTCGACCGCGGTCAACCAGGTCGCCGCCGACCGCAAGCACGGCACCCGCTTCCAGCGGATGTTCACGTACTTCACCGTCCCGCAGGGCGGCGGGCCCACCACCCTCACGCTGCGTGCCGCCGCCGGGCAGGCCCGCGTCCGCTTCGACAACGTACGCGTCGTCCGCGCCACCCGGCCCGCGCTGCCCTCCGGGACCCTCGCGCACGAGGACTTCGAGCACGTGCCACAAGGCTGGGGGCCCTTCGTGAAGGGTGACGCGGGCGGCGCCACCGACCCGCGCACCCACATCGCGCAGCGGCACGCGCCCTTCACCCAGCGCGGCTGGAACGGCAAGACGGTCGACGACGTCATCGACGGCACCCAGTCCCTGAAGTCACGCGGCGAGAACACCGGCCTGGTCTACCGCACCGTCCCGCACACGCTCCGCCTCGTGCCAGGGCGGCGGTACCGCATCCGTCTGCGGTACGAGTGTGAGCTGGCGGGCCAGTACGCCTGGATCACCGGGGTCGACGCGCCCGCCCCCGCGGAGCTGGACCGGGTCCCCCTGCCCGTCGCCGTCGCACCCACCGAGCTGAGCTACGAGTTCGAGGCGCCGGGGGAGGGGGAGGCGTGGGTCGGTCTGCGGAAGGTGGGGGATGACGGTACGGCCGAGTTCGTACTGGACGCGTTCGTAGTGACGGAGGTCGATGTGACGTGACATCGGCGGGTCGTTCGGCTGCCCGCCGGTGGGGCTTC
>NZ_JBITLI010000028.1:0-43449 GCF_044465085.1 Streptomyces sp. NPDC049813
GCACCGCGGCAAGCTCCCCAGCCCTCATACAGCCAGCGAACTACCACCCACCCACCACGACAAGACCACGTAACAAAGCACTACTAGGGCCTGTCTGACAATTCCCGTCTGCCCCACGACGCCTGGCACGCACTCTCGCCGCACCGGGCGCAAGGCCAAGTACGTCCAGTACGAGGCCTTGCACCCGGCACGCCGAGAGCACGCACCAGACGCCGCGGGGCCGCCCTCCGGGCGACGACGGGAATTGTCAGACAGGCCCTAGCGGCGCACAGCCCGGTGGCGCACGCCTCTTGGCGGGGGAACACCGGGGGCTCGACACTTGGCCGATGACGCAGCGCGTGGAACTGGCGACCGTCCTGGACCGGCTCGCGGTCGACGAGTTGGTGACGGGGTACGCCGTGGCCGTGGACGACGGGGACTGGGCGGCCTACCGCGCGCTGTTCGCGCCGGACGGGCGCGCCGACTACCGGGACGCCGGCGGCGTGGAGGGCAGCGCGGCGCAGATCGCGCGCTGGCTGGCGTCCACGATGGAGCTGTTCCCGATGCGCCAGCACCTGATCGTGAACCGGCTGGTGCGGTTCGACTCCGTCGACCGGGAGATCGGCGACACGGCCCGCGTCCAGGCCGACTACGTCAATCCCATGCGCCTGGCCGGCGAGGGCACCGCCCCGGACTTCGTGTGCGGCGGCCGCTACGCCTTCGGGCTCGTGCGCACGCCCGGCGGCTGGCGGCTGCACCGGGTGACCGTCCACGAGAAGTGGCGGCGCACCCCCGAGCGGGCCGCTCCCGGTGCCTGACCCGCTCCCCCGCACGGACCGCCGCCCCTGTCCTTGATCGCGCGCGACGCGCACACTGGGGGGACGCGGCGGGCGTCGCCGGGTGTCGTACGGACGGGGAGGCGCGGGCACATGGGGCGATGGCGGCAGCGGCTGGACACGTCGCCCTGGTGGCGCGGGGCCGCGGCGGTCCTCGCGGGCGCGCTGCCCGCGCTCGCCTTCCCCGCGCCGTCCCTGTGGTGGTGCGCCTACGTCGTACTGGTGCCCTGGATGCTGCTGGCGCGCTCCGCCGTGTCCCCGCGGCGCGCGGCCCTGGACGGCTGGCTCGGCGGTCTCGGGTTCATGCTCGCGGTGCACCACTGGCTGCTGCCGAGCCTGCACGTGTTCACGGTCGTGATCGCGGCGCTGCTCGGTGCGCTCTGGGCCCCCTGGGGGCTGCTGGTCCGCCGGCTGCTGCGCGGGGCGCCTTCCGCGGCCCGGGCCGGGGCCGCGCTGGTGGCCGTCCCGTCGGCCTGGCTGATGGTCGAACTGGTCCGCTCCTGGCAGGGGTTGGGCGGCCCCTGGGGGATGCTCGGGGCCAGCCAGTGGCAGTCGGCACCGGCGCTGCGGCTGGCTTCCGTGGGCGGCGTGTGGCTGGTGAGTCTGCTCGTGGTGGGGGTCAACACGGCGCTCATGGTGCTGGTCGTCGCGCCCGGGACGCGGGCCCCCGCGGTGGCCGGGCTCGTCGCGACGGCCACCGTCACGGGCGCGGCCTGGGCGTGGGCTCCGCGCCCGGAGACCGACGGGCAGGTGCGGATCGCGGTGGTGCAGCCGGGCATCGTCAAGGGCACTGCGGGCGCCGACAGCGCGGAGCGCCGGTTCGCCCGCGAGGAGGCCCTCACCCGGCAACTGGCCGGGCGGGACGTCGACCTGGTGGTCTGGGGGGAGAGCAGCGTCGGCCACGACCTGACCGAACAGCCCGCCCTGGCCCGCCGGATCGCGGCGCTCTCCCGCGCCGTCGACGCGGACGTCCTGGTCAACGTGGACGCGCGCCGCCCCTCCGCCGACGCGACCGGCGGCCAGGGCATCTTCAAGAGTTCGGTGCTGATCGGCCCGGACGGGCCGACCGGCGAGCACTACGACAAGATGCGGCTCGTCCCCTTCGGCGAGTACGTGCCGGCCCGCTCGCTGCTCGGCTGGGCGACCTCGGTCGGGAAGGCGGCGGGCGAGGACCGGATGCGCGGCACCCGGCAGGTCGTCATGGACGCCCGGCACGGCGGGCGGACGCTGCGGATCGGGCCGCTGGTCTGCTTCGAGTCGGCGTTCCCGGACATGACGCGCGCGCTGACCCGGGACGGGGCGCGGGTCCTGCTGGCCCAGTCGTCGACGTCGTCGTTCCAGCACAGCTGGGCGCCCGCGCAGCACGCGTCGCTCGCCGCGGTGCGGGCCGCGGAGACCGGCCGGCCGATGGTGCACGCGACGCTGACCGGCGTCTCCGCCGCGTACGGGCCCGGCGGCGAGCGCGTGGGCGGCCTGCTGGCCACCTCGGCGAGCGCGGCCCGCGTGTACACGGTGCCGACGGCCCACGGCACGACGCTGTACGTCCGGTTCGGCGACTGGCCGGTGCACGTAGCGGTGGCGGCGCTGCTGGCCCTCGCGGCGGCGGAGACGGCCCGCCTGCTGCGACGCCGGCCGCGGCCCGCGGAGGTGGTGCGGGTCGGAGTCGGCCAGAGCCGGTGAGCCGGCCCGGCGCCGTGGCGGGCGCGCGTACGTCAGCCCGTGCGGGGCTCTTGTGCGTCAGCTCGTGCGGGGCCTGTACGTCAGCTTGTGCGGGGCCCGTGCGTCAGCTTGTGCGGGGCCCGCGTGCCAGCCCGTGCGGGGCCCGCGTGCCAGCCCGTGCGGGGCCCGCGTGCCAGCCCGTGCGGGGCCCGCGTGCCAGCCCGTGCGGGGCCCGTGCGTCAGCCCGTGCGGAGTGCCACCTCGCGCACGACCCGTTCGCACAGTTCGTGCGTGGCGAGCGCGTCGCGGGCGCTGAGCACCCGGCCCCCGCGGACGGCGTCGAGGAAGGCGAGCACGACCTGCTCGATGCCACGCTGGCGGGCGACGGGGACCCAGTCGCCGCGGCGGCGCACGGTGGGCTGGCCCTTGTGGTCGATGACGTCCGCGAGGTTGACGACCTGTCGCTTGGTGTCCTGGCCGGACACCTCCAGGATCTCCTCGGTGGAGCCGCTGAGCCGGTTCATGACGCCGAGCGCGGTGAAGCCGTCCCCCGCGAGCTGGAGCACGACGTGGTGCAGCAGGCCGTCCTCGACGCGGGCGCGCACGGTGACGTCGTCGATGGTGCCGGGCACGAGGAAGCGCAGGGTGTCGACGACGTGGATGAAGTCGTCCAGGACCATCGAGCGCGGCTCCTCGGGGAGCCCGACCCGGTTCTTCTGGAGCAGGATCAGCTCGCGCGGGTGCTCCAGGCACTGCGCGTACCCGGGCGCGTGCCGCCGGTTGAAACCGACGGCCAGGCTGACGCCGTCCTCCTCGGCCCGCCGCACCAGCCGCTCGGAGTCGGCCAGTTCGTAGGCGAGCGGCTTGTCGACGTACGTGGGGACGCCCGCCTCCAGGAGCCGCGTCACGATCTCGGGGTGCACGGCGGTCGGCGCGTGCACGAAGGCCGCGTCGAGCCCCTGCGCCAGCAGCGCGTCCAGGTCCGTGTGGCGCCGCCCGGCCGGGACGTGGAACTGGTCGCCGACCCGCGTGAGGGTCGCCGGCGTCCGGGTCTGCAGATGCAGTTCCACCCCGGCCAGCGTGGTGAGCACCGGCAGATAGGCCTTCTGCGCGATGTCCCCGAGTCCGATGCAGCCGACCTTCACGTCCG
This sequence comes from Streptomyces sp. NPDC049813, assembly GCF_044465085.1. Classification (NCBI taxonomy): domain Bacteria; kingdom Bacillati; phylum Actinomycetota; class Actinomycetes; order Kitasatosporales; family Streptomycetaceae; genus Streptomyces; species Streptomyces sp. NPDC049813. The sequence goes on from NZ_JBITLI010000028.1 coordinate 3,625, forward strand.
TGTACTCCTCTGTAGCCGTGCCCCGTCGCGTCCGCGCAGCATACGGGGGCGGGGCGCGGGCCCGCCGGGGCGGTGGCCCCGCACCCGTCCTGCCCGGCACCGCACCACCCCGCCCCCTCCGATCCACCCGCCCTCCGTCCACCGCGGCAGCGGCCCGTCACCCGTGCGGGCCAACCTCGTCCGCTCGGGTTCCCTTGCCGCGACCGTGTCCAGCAGAGTGGCGCGGGTGCTCCGAAAGCCCAGCTCAGCCGCGCTCCTGTTGACCGCGGCCGCCGCCGTCACCGCCACCGCGTCCGGATGCGTGAGCGTCCGCGCCCCGGTCGCCCCGGACCCGTCCGGTCCGTCCGTCACGGCACCCGTGCCCCGTCCCGAGGGCCACGCCGGGCGGCCGCTGGTCCAGGCCCCCGCGCGCGAGGCGCTGAAACGGACCGGCCCGTCGCCGCGCCCGGCCCCGGCCGCCCCGCGCACCGCCGCGCCGGTCCCGCCGCCGCGGCCTGCGGCACCGGTGCGGCGCGCGGCACCGCGTCCCGCGGCCCGGACCCCCGCACCGCGCCGCGCGCCGGCCCCGGCGGCCACCCCGAAGGCGCCGCCGACCACCACCGACGTCTGTGCGCTGGGCCGCAAGTACGGCGGCTGGGACCCGGACAGCCCGCAGTCCGTCATCTGCCGCGGCGCGTACGGCGGTTGAGCGACACCGCGGGGTCGCGGCGCCCCTGGACCCGCCGCGCAGCGCCCCCTCAGGTCCCGCTGCGCGGTGGTCCCAGCGGATCGCCGCCGGGGCGGCCGGGGCTACGGCCGGGTGGGCCGGCGGAGCCGTCGTCCTCGTCGGCCCCGCTGTCCGGCAGTGCGGCCACCCGCTGTTCGAGCCGTCGCAGGGCGGCGCGGACCCCTGCCCCGTACCCGTCGTCGCCGAGCGCGTCGACCACCGCCCAGGCGCGGGCCAGCTGGCTCCGGGCCGCGCCGGGACGGCCCAGCTTCACGTAGTCCGCCGCCAGATTGAGATGCAGCGACGGGTACAGGGCCCGCAGCGCGAGGGACTCCTCGTGCGCGGCGAGCCGCTCGCCGGTGAGCCCGTCGGCGGCGGACAGCGCCCGCAGGTCCCAGGCCAGCTCGTCGGCCGGGTCGTCCTGCGTGTCGGCCATGTAGTGCGCGAGGGTGCAGCGGTGCAGCGGGTCGCCGTCCGCGCCGATCTCCGCCCACAGTCCGAGGAAGCGCTGGCGCGCCTCCTCGCGGTCCCCGGCGTGCGCCAGCATGACCACCTGTCCGATGCGGGTCATCATGGCGTCGTCCGCCGCCTGCTCGCGCTGCTGTGCCACCGGCTCCTCCAGAAGATCGTCGACCGGTCGCGCGCCGGTCGCGGTGTCCGACGCTAACGGCCGCCGTCGGCCGTCACGGTCAGGCGCGGCTCAGCCCAGATCCGGGATGCGCCAGTCGATCGGCTCGTGGCCCTGCGCCGCCACCGCCTCGTTGATCTGCGAGAAAGGCTGCGAGCCGAAGAACTTGCGCGCCGACAGCGGCGAGGGGTGCGCACCCTTCACCACGATGTGCCGCTCGGTGTCGATGAGCGGCAGCTTCTTCTGCGCGTAGTTCCCCCACAGGACGAAGACGGCCGGGTCGGAGCGGTCGGCGACGGCGCGGATCACGGCGTCGGTGAACTTCTCCCAGCCCTTGCCCTTGTGCGAGTTGGCCTCGCCGGCCCGGACCGTCAGCACCGCGTTCAGCAGCAGTACGCCCTGCTCGGCCCAGGGCATCAGGTAGCCGTTGTCGGGGATCGGCGTGCCCAGCTCGGCCTGCATCTCCTTGTAGATGTTCCGCAGCGACGGCGGCGTCCGCACGCCCGGCCGCACCGAGAAGCACAGGCCGTGTCCCTGGCCCTCCCCGTGGTACGGGTCCTGGCCGAGGACGAGGACCTTCACCCGGTCGTAGGGCGTCGCGTCGAGCGCGGCGAAGACCTCCTCGCGCGGTGGGTAGACGGGCCCCCTGTCCCGCTCCTCCTCGACGAACTCGGTGAGCTCCTTGAAGTAGGGCTTCTGCAGTTCCTCGCCGAGGACGCCGCGCCAGGACTCGGGCAGCATCGCGGTGTCGGTCACGTCAACAACCTCCGGGGTACGGGCACCTGTCCGGCCGCGCGCGGGTCCCCCCGAGAGCAACCGGTTCTCGATACCCACGAACCTACCGGCGCCCACTGACAACGACCGCCCCGCACCCGGGCCCCGGCTCACCAGCTGGTCTTGCGCCGGAGCTCCCACATCATCATGATCGCCGACGGGTCGAGGGCGCGTTCGCCGCCGGACACCTCCTCGCTCGCGGCGATGTACTGCTTGCCCTGCCACAGCGGCAGCAGCCGGGCGTCGTCGGCCATGATCCGCTGCGCCTGCTCGAACTGCCGCACCACGGCGCCCCGGTCGCGTGCGCCGCGCGCCTGCGGCAGCAGCTCGTCGGTGATCTCGGGCGACTCGTACGGCGTGTTCAGCGCGTTCTCCTCGCCCACGAACGGCGCGATGAAGTTGTCGGCGTCCGGGAAGTCGGGGAACCAGCCGCGCCCGAACACCGGGTACTCCCCGGCGCGGTACCCCTGCTCGTACGTCTTCCAGGGCCGGCTCTTGAGGGTCACCGTGAACAGTCCCGACGCCTCCAACTGCTCCTTGAGCGCGGCGAACTCGGGCTCGGTCGCCGACCCGTAGCGGTCGGTGGTGTACCAGAGGGTGAGCGGCACCGGTGCGGTGATGTGCGCCGCGGCGAGGATTCCGGCCGCCTTGGCGGCGCTCGGGTTGCCGAAGTCGTCGAAGAAGTCGGTGGTGTGACCGGCGAGGCCGCGCGGGACCATGGAGTACAGCGGTTCGACGGTGTCCTTGTAGACCTCGTGCGCGATGGCCCCGCGGTCGACGACCTGCGCGATGGCCCGGCGCACCGCGCGCTTGCCCGCCCAGGGGTCCTTCGGGTTGAAGACCAGGTAGCTGATCTCGGTACCGGCGCCCTCGACGAGTTGCAGGCCCTCGGCGCCGCGCCCGCCCTGGAGGTCGACGACGTCCTCGGCCGCGAGTCCGCGGAAGGTGACGTCGATCTTCTTGGCCTTGAGGGCGGCGACCATCTCGGAGGACCGCTGGAAGTAGCGGATCGTCACGGCGCTGTTCTTGCGGTCCGCGAAGCCCTTGTAGTGGGAGTTGCGGACGAGCCGCGCCTCCTTGCCGTCCGTGTACGCCTCCAGCGCGTACGGGCCGGAGCCGGTGACCCGGCCGTCCGTGCGCAGTTTCCTGGCCGGGTACTCCGCGGGGTCCACGATCGACATCGCCGGGGTGGCGAGCACGAACGGGAACGTCGCGTCCGGCTTGCGCAGACGGAACGTGACGTCGCGCCCGCCGCGCGTCTCGACCCGGTCGAGGCTGCCCAGCAGCCCGTTCGGTCCGCCTTTGACGCCGATCGCGCGGATCCGGTCGATGGAGTACTTCACGGCCGCGGCGTCGAGCGGGTCGCCGTCGGAGAACCGCAGGCCCGCGCGGAGCCGGCAGTGGTAGACGCGGTTGCCGCTGTCGGCGAAGGAGCACGCGGCGGCGTCGGCCTCGGGTCGGGCCGCGCCCGAGGGGAAGGCGACGAGGGTCTGGTAGACGTTGCGGAACAGCTCCCAGGAGCCGTCCCAGGAGGCCGCGGGGTCGAGGGTGCTCGGTGCGCTGGTGGTGCCCACCACGAGGGGATCCTCGTCCGCGGAGGCGCCGGACTCCAGCAGGCCGCACCCGGCGACCAGGGCGGTCGACGCCGTCACCGCAAGGGTCCGTGGGGCAAGCAACCGTCTGAACACGCGCACGCTCCTCGATCGGCCATGCCAAGAGTCGGCAGACCATACCGCAGTGCCCCGCCGGGTCAACTCCCCTTCCCGGCGGGGCACTTCGACGTCACGGTGTCGGACGATGCGTAACTGTGCGGGTCGGCGGCCGGGCGGCGTCACCCGGTGCCGGCAGCCGCCGCCCGCCCCCGGCCGCGGGTCAGGCGACGCCCGCGTTGAGGAAGATGCCGCCGTCCACGACGAGGGTCTGCCCGGTGATCCAGTCGGCCTGGTGCGAGGTGAGGAACGCGGCGGCACCGCCGATGTCCTCGGGCACCCCGAGCCGGCCCAGCGGGTAGCCCGCCGCCGCCTCGGCCTCCCGGCCCTCGTACAGGGCCTGCGCGAACTTGGTCTTCACGACGGCCGGGGCGATGGAGTTGACCCGCACCTTCGGGGCGAACTCGTGCGCCAGCTGGAGCGTGAGGTTGACCATGGCGGCCTTGCTCATGCCGTACGCGCCGATGAAGGGCGAGGCCGAGACACCGGCCACGGAGGCGATGTTGACGATCGCGCCGCCGTGCTCGCCCTGCCAGGCCTTCCAGGTCTGCTGCGCGAACCCGAGCGCGGAGACGACGTTGGTCTCGAAGACCTTGCGGGCCACGTTCAGGTCCAGCTCGGCCATCGGGCCGAAGACCGGGTTGGTGCCCGCGTTGTTGACGAGGAAGTCGACCCGGCCGAACGCCTCCATGGTGCGCTCGACGGCGGCGGCCTGGTGCGCCTCGTCGTGGGCCTTGCCCGCCACGTAGATGACGCGGTCGGAGCCGAGTTTCTCCACGGCCTCCTTCAGCGCGTCCTCGCCGCGGCCGGTGATGCAGACGCGGTCGCCGCGCGCGACGAAGGCCTCGGCGATGCCGTAGCCGATGCCGCGGCTGGCACCGCTGACCAGCGCGACGTTGCCGGACAGGGGCGGGAGTTCAGAAGTCGTCATGTCCGTTGCCTCCGGGCTTAGTTGAGCGGTCCGCCGGCTACGTACATGACCTGGCCGGAGACAAAGCCCGCCGCGTCGCCGGTGAAGAAGGCGATGGCGTTGGCGATGTCCTCGGGGCGGCCCACGCGCTGCACCGGGATCTGCGTGGCGGCGGCGGCCTGGAAGTCCTCGAAGCCCATGCCGACGCGCTCGGCGGTGGCCTTGGTCATCTCGGTGACGATGAAGCCGGGGGCCACGGAGTTGGCGGTGACGCCGAACTTGCCGAGCTCCTTGGCGAGGGTCTTGGTGAAGCCCTGCAGACCGGCCTTGGCGGCGGCGTAGTTGACCTGGCCGCGGTTGCCGAGCGCCGACGAGGAGGAGAGGTTCACGATGCGGCCGAACTTGGCGTCCACCATGTGCTTCTGGACGGCCTTGGACATCAGGAACGCACCGCGCAGGTGCACGTTCATGACGGTGTCCCAGTCGGAGGCGCTCATCTTGAACAGCAGGTTGTCGCGCAGGACGCCCGCGTTGTTCACGAGGATCGTGGGCGCGCCCAGCTCCTCGGCGATGCGCGCGACGGCGCCCTCGACCGCCGCCTCGTCGGAGACGTCGCAGCCGACGGCGAGCGCCTTGCCACCGGCGGCGGTGATCGTCTCGACGGTGTCCTTGCAGGCGGCCTCATCGAGGTCGATCACGGCCACGGCGCGGCCCTCTTCGGCCAGCCGGACGGCGGTGGCGGCGCCGATGCCGCGCGCCGCTCCCGTGACGATCGCTACGCGCTGCTCAGTGGTGGACATGCTCTCGGTCTCCTCGCCCTAGAGGGCGGCCGCCGCCCCGGAACGGGTGAGCGACCGCTTAGTACCCTGTGCGGGTGACGCTAGAAGCCCTGGCACCCGGTGTCAACGTACCCACCGGGTGCCCCTGATCACTCGGCCCTCCGCTCAGCGCACCAGGAGCGTGAGCAGCCGCTCCGCCTCGGCCGCCGGATCCGCGGTGAGACCGGTGTGCACGGGGCCCGGCTGCACCACGGTCGAGCGGGGCGCGATCAGCCACCGGTAGCGGCGTCCCGCGTCGTCGGCCGCGGCCTGACCGGCGCTCTCGCCGCCCCGGCAGTGCCGCTCGACGGCGTCGAGCAGGGCGCGGACGCCCACCACGTCGGCCTGCGGATCGAGGGCCAGGAGGCGTGCCTCGTCGAGGTGCGTGAGCGCGGTGACGTAGGACCGGGCGCGGCAGTACAGGACGACGCCCGCGTTCATCTGCTCCCCGCGCTCGACGCGCGGCACGACCCGCAGCAGGGCGTACTCGAAGACCTCGCGCTCGTTCATCGTGCCTCTCCTCGTGCCTCTGCTCGCGCCTCGCCGCGTGTCACCCAGCCGGGCGTGCGCGCGGGCCCGGTCGCGGTGGTGCCGGGCAGTTCGACCCGCTCGTGGACGGTCGCGGCGCGCTCGGCCAGCAGCTCGACGTACGCGCGCCGCACCGCGTCGGGGCCCGCGAACCCGGGCTCGTCCGCGAGCCAGACGTCGGGCACGTCGGCGGCCGCCTGCCCGAGGACCTCCTCGGTGACCAGCGGCGCGAGCGCGGCGGCGGCCGCGGCGACGTCGGGGCCGAACGGGGCGAGCGCGTGGTCGGTGGCGTCGTAGGGCCGGCCGGTCCAGGCGGCGGCCCCGCGCCAGTTGTGGTGCCAGATCATGGTGGCCCCGTGGTCGATGAGCCACAGGTCGCCGCCGTGGACCAGCATGTTGGGGTTGCGCCAGGAGCGGTCGACGTTGTTGACCAGCGCGTCGAACCAGACGATCCGGCCGGCCTCCGCGGGCCCGACGGTGTACGCGAGCGGGTCGAAGCCGAGCGCGCGCGGCAGGAACCGCATCCCGAGGTTGGTGCCGCCGCTCGCCTTGAGCAGCTCCTGCACCTGCGGGTCGGGCTCCCCCAGTCCGATCACCGGGTCCAGGTCGAGCGCGACCAGCTCCGGCACCCGGAAGCCGAGCCGGCGTGCGAGCTGCCCGCAGATCACCTCGGCGACGAGCGTCTTGCGGCCCTGTCCCGCGCCGGTGAACTTCATGACGTAGGAGGTCAGGTCGGAGGCCTCGACCAGGCCGGGGAGCGAGCCGCCCTCCCTCAATGGGGTGACATAGCGGGTCGCCGTGACGTCGGTGAGCATGCGCCCAGGTTAGGAGATCGGTGATCCGTTGAACGCTCCGGGATCACGGCACGTACGGGTAAGCACCCCCACGGGATCCAGGCCCGCCCCTCGAAAGGAACCGAGCATGACCGTTTCACCGAACTCCGCGCCCCTGGGCGCGGCGCCCGCCCGCCGGACCGTCGTCGCGGCGGTCGGCGCCGTGGGGCTCGCGGCGGCGCTGAGCGCGTGCGGCGACGAGAAGGGCGGCTCGTCCGAGCCCGCGGGCGACGCCGCGTCGGCCGGGGCCGGCGGGGGCAAGGAGCTCGCCAAGACGTCCGACATCCCCGAGGGCGGCGGCAAGGTCTTCGCCGACGCGGGGGTCGTGGTGACGCAGCCGAAGAAGGGCGAGTTCAAGGGCTTCACCACCACCTGTACGCACCAGGGGTGCGCGGTGACCGGCGTGGCGGACGGCAGCATCGACTGCCCGTGCCACGGCAGCAAGTTCTCCATCGCGGACGGCAGCGTCACCAGTCCCCCGGCCACCCGGCCGCTGCCCGAGAAGAAGATCACGGTCAGCGGCGACTCGATCAGCCTCGCCTAGGGCGCTTCCATGCCGCGAGCACGTCCGGTGTCGTGGTGACGGTGGCGACCAGGGCGAGCGTGTGACGGATCATCGCGGGGGTGTAGTCGGCGGGCACCCCCGCGATCGCGTCCCTGGGGACGACGACGGTGTAGCCGAGGTTCACCGCGTCGAACACGGCGTTCGGGATCGCCACGTTGGCGGAGACACCGGTGACGACGAGGGTGCGGCAGCCGAGGTTGCGCAGGAGCGGGTCGACGTCGGTGCCGGCGATCGGGGAGAGTCCGTGCAGGCGGCGCACGACGAGGTCCTCGTCCGCGACCTCGATCGGCGGCGCGATCCGGACGGCCGAGGTCCCCCGGAGCTGCTGGACGGGGAGGCGTTCGGCGGCGCGGAAGAGCCGCCCGTTGCGGTTGGCGCCGCGGCCGTCGGGGCGGCGCTCGGCCACGGCGTGCAGCACCTGGACCCCGGTGTCGTGGGCGGCGGCCACCAGGCGCGCCACGTGGACCAGCGCACCCGACGACCGGGCCTGCGCGGCCAGTTCGGGCAGCGCGCTGTCGGTCCCGACGACGCCCTGCTGGCATTCGACGGTGAGCAGGACGGTGCTCGCCGGGTCGAGCAGTTCGGCAAGGTTCTCGCGCGTCGGCATGGCTCCCCCTGTACGTCCCAGGTGCGTCGGCGGTCGGGCGGCACGCCGGACCGTCCCGTCCGGCGTTCGACGGATGCTGGAGACTAGCCACCATTGCGTGGGCGCGGAAGAGGCCGCATGCTGCCTTCCTGACGCAGCGTCAGTCGACGACAGGGAGTGCCCATGACCGCCACGCAGCGCCGGGGCCGCCGGATCATGATGAGCCCGCAGGAGCGGGAGGCGTTCCTCGCCGGGCAGCGCACCTGCCGGGTGGCCACGGTGTCCGCGGACGGCACCCCGCACGTCAGCCCGCTCTGGTTCGTGTGGGACGGGACGTCGCTGTGGCTGTACTCGCTGGCGCGCAGCCGCCGCTGGGCCGATCTGCGGGCCGACGGGCGGGCGGCCGTGGTGGTCGACGCGGGCGAGGAGTACGGGGAGCTGCGCGGCGTGGAACTGTCCGGGCGCGTCGCGTTCGTCGGCGAGTCCCCGCGCACGGGCGAGCCCTGTCCCGAACTCGAAGCGGTGGAGCGGGAGTTCGCGCGGAAGAACTTCGGCATGGCCGAGATGTTCCACGACGGCCGGCACGCCTGGGCGCGGCTGACCCCCGACAAGATCACGTCCTGGGACTTCCGCAAACTGGCGGATCTGTAGGAGGTGGGGCGCCCTCGCCGCCGGTCTGGGGCGGGACTGTGCGGGGCGGTACGGGCGGGGCCCGTGGCGTGGGCCGGTCCGTGCGGGGGCGGTGCGAGCGAGGCCCGGGGCGTGGGTCGCTCGCGCGGGTCAGTCGCTGTCGGCCGACCTGCCGAGGTCCGCGCCCACCTTCTGGAGCGCTTCCACGGCCGCCCGGATCGAGGGCCGGCGGTCGGCGTCCGCGCGCCAGACCACGTACACATGGCGCCGTACCTGCTGGCGGACCGGCACCGTCACGACGCCCGCCGGTATCGGCTCGCGGCCGAGCAGCGGTGCCACGCAGACGCCCAGTCCGGCGGCGACGAGGGCGAGCTGGGTGTGGGTCTCGGCGGCCTGGTGGCCGACCTTGGGCTCGACGCCCTGGGCGCGCAGCGTGAACAGCAGCCACTCGTGGCAGAACTCCCCGTCGCCCCAGGTGATCCACTCGTCGCCGGCGAAGTCCTCCAGGCGGACCTCGGCGCGGTCCGCGAGCGGATGCCCCTCGGGCACCGCGATGGCCGCCGGGTCGTCGAGGATGCCCGCCTTCGCCAGCCCGCCGGGCAGCGGCATCGGCTTGTTGTGCCAGTCGAGCACGACGGCCATGTCCAGGTCGCCGCGGATCACCCCCGCGATCCCCGCCTCCGGCTCCAGCTCCCGGGACCGCACCCGCAGCTGCGGATGGTCGGCGCGCAGGGCGGCCAGCGCGCCCGGGAAGAGCCCGCGCGCGGCGGTGGGGAACGCGGACAGGCGCAGCTCGCCGACGACCCGGCCGCGCTGGGCCTCCAGGTCCGACTGGGCCAGCTCGACCTGCGAGAGGATGCGCCCGCTGTGCTCGGCGAGCAGCCGCCCCGCGTCGGTGAGCCGGACCCCGCGGCCGTGCTTGGCCAGCAACTGCTGGCCCACCTCCCGCTCCAGCTTCGCCATCTGCTGCGACACGGCCGAGGTGGTGACGTGCAGGGCGTCGGCGGCGCCGCTCACCGAACCGTGCCGGGCGAGCGCGTCCAGCACCCGTAGCCGCTCCAGACTCAACATGTAAGCGATGCTAAGCGATACCGGGCAAGGAATCTCGCTTGTGCTAAGAAGACGTGAGGGGCGATGCTGCGTGCATGAGCACCGTGACCCCCGCCGCCGCCCGCACCGCGGCGGACTCCCCGCCCCCCGCCCCGGCCCGGCCGCGCCGCGCCCTGGACTGGCGCCTGCGGTTCGGCGGGCTCTCCCTCATCTGGGGCTTCAGCTTCCTGCTCATCAAGGTGGGCACGGACGGGTACGCGCCGTTCCAGGTCACCTTCGGGCGGCTGCTGTTCGGCACGCTGGTGCTGGCCGCCGCGATGGCCGTGAAGCGGGAGCGGCTGCCGCGCGGCGCCCGCACCTGGGGTCACCTCGCGGTCGCGGCGTTCCTGCTGAACGCGTTGCCTTTCTCGCTGTTCGCCTTCGCCGAGGAGTCGATCCCCTCGACGCTGGCCGGCATCTGCAACGCGACGTCGCCGCTGTGGGGCATGGCCCTCTCGCTCGTCGCCCTCTCGGAGGACCGGCCGACCCGGCGCCGGGTCGCGGGCCTGGGCCTCGGCTTCCTTGGAGTGCTGACGGTCCTGGGCGTCTGGCAGGGCTTCCACGGCCTGGACGTGACGGGCACGGCGCTCGCCCTGCTCGCCTCGTTCAGCTACCCGGTCGGCTGGATCTACGTGCGCCGCACGCTCGCGCAGACCGGCTACTCGCACCTGTCCATGACCGGCGCCCAGCTGTTGCTCGCCACGGCGCAACTGGCGGTCGTCACGCCACTGTTCACGTCCTGGCCGCGGCACTTCGCGGTGGTCCCGCTGCTGTCGGTGGTCGCGCTGGGGGCCCTGGGCACGGGGCTCGCGGTCCTGCTCCAGTACGGCCTGGTCGCGGAGGTCGGTCCGACGACCGCGCAGATGGTCACGTACTTCATCCCGGTCATCGCGACCGCGGCGGGCGTCGCCGTCCTCGGCGAATCCCTCAGCTGGTCCACGCCGGTCGGCGCGGTGATCGTCCTGGCAGGCGCGGCCCTCACCCAGTCCCGGGCCCGCGCCCGGGACTGAGCCGGTGGCGGGGGCGCCGCGTGCCGCCGACGGGCGGGGGCGCCGGGACGGCCGGAGTTGAGGGCGACAACTCGGCCCGGTTGTCACACCGCGTCAGGCAAGGCCGCGCGAACGTGGGCCCAGCCGACCGGAGCAAGCGTGAGGCCCGGCCCGGTCGTCCCGCCACGTCAGGCCTAGCGTCGCGCGAACGCGAACCCGGCCGACCGCAGCAGGAGCGGCAGGATGCCCGGAGCAGGGGTGCCGGCCCGGCCCAGCCGTCCCGCCGCGTCAGGCGTAGTGCCGCGCAGGCGTCGGCCCGGCCGCCGCCACCGCCGCGGCCACCACGTCCGCCACCGCCCCGATCTCCGTCGCGGCCAGCCGGGACACGGTGATCCGCACGCCCGGCCCGGCGTTCATCCGGAACCGGGCGCCGGGCGCCACCGCCCAGCCCGCGTGCAGCAGCCGCGCCACCGCGCCGGTCTCGTCGGGTACCGGCACCCACACGTTCATGCCGCTGCGCCCGTGTGCCGCCACCCCCCGCTCGACGAGGGCCGCGATGAGCGCGTCCCGGCGCGCCCCGTACGAGGCGGCGACGGTCCGCGTGTCCACCGCACCGCTCGCCCACAGCTCGGCGACCGCCCGCTGGACGACGCGGCTGACCCAGCCGGGGCCGAGGCGCTGCCGGCCGCGCACCCGGTCGACGGTGACGCTGTCGCCGGTGAACACCGCGAGCCGCAGGTCGGGCCCGTACGCCTTGGCGACGGACCGGACGAACGCCCAGTGCCGGGTGGCCCCGGCCAGCGGATGCGGCGGCAGCTCGACGATGCCGTGCCCGTGGTCGTCCTCGACGAGCAGGACGTCCGGGTACGCCGCGAGCACCGTCCGCAACGCCCGCGCCCGCGCCGCGCTCACCGCGGCGCCGGTCGGGTTCTGCGCGCGGCCGGTCACCACCAGGGCCCGCGCCCCCGCGCGCAGCGCCGCGTCGACGTCGTCCGGCAGCGGCCCGTCGTCGTCCACCCCGACCGGCACCAGGCGCAGCCCGAGCGCGGGCACGAGGTCGAGCATGCTGCCCCACCCGGGATCCTCGACGGCGACCGCGTCCCCGGGCTTGAGGTGCGCGACGAGGACGCGCTCAATCGCGTCCAGCGACCCGGACGCGACGGCCACGGGGCCGTCCGGCACCCCGTCGCGCCGCAGGTCAGCTCGGGCCCGGCGGACCAGCTCCGGGTCCAGAGGGTCGTCTCCGTAGAGCACCGGGGCACGGTCCGCGACGGCGGCCGCGGCGGCGAACGCCCCGGCGAGCGGGGGCAGCAACGCCGTGTCCGGGTTGCCGTCGGAGACGTCCCGCACGCCGGGCGGCACGTCCACCCGGATCTGTTCCCGCGCGGTCGTGGCCGGTTTGGGGCGTACGCGGCTGCCCTTGCGGCCCGCGGTCTCGATCACCCCGCGCTCACGCAAGGTGCGGTAGGCGGCGGCGACCGTGTTCGGGTTCACCTCCAACCGCTGCGCCAACTCCCGCATCGGCGGCAGCAGTTGTCCCGGCTCCAGGTCACCGTCGGCCACCGCGCGCTCGACGCTCGCGGAAATCTCCGCGGCGCGCCGCCCAGCGATCGGATACTCTTCTAGCACAAACCACAGTTTGCACTAGTGCAATGGAGTCCGCAACATGAGCGTCGCCCCCGAGCCGTCAGCCACCGCCTACGCCCCCACGGCGCGCACGGTACCGACCCGCTCCAAGGAGCGCGCCGCCTATGACCGTGCCCTGGTGCACTCGATACTCGACGAGGCGTACGTCTGCCATCTCGGCTTCGTGCGCGACGGCGCCCCGGTCGTCCTGCCCACCCTTTTCGGCCGCGTCGGCGAGCGCCTCTACGTGCACGGGTCCACGGGGTCGCGGCCGTTGCGGATGGCCGGCGACCGGCAGGACCCGGGCCTGCGGGTGTGCCTGACGGTGACGCACGTGGACGCGCTGGTGCTGGCCCGCTCGGCGTTCCACCACTCCATCAACTACCGTTCCGTGGTCATCCACGGCACCGCGCACCAGGTCACGGACCCGGACGAGAAGCGGCGCGCCCTGGACGCGCTCGTCGACCACGTGGTGCCGGGCCGCGCGGCGGACTCCCGCCCGGCCAACGCCAAGGAGCTCGCCGCGACGGCCGTGCTCAGCCTGGACCTCACCGAGGTGTCGGCGAAGCTGCGCACCGGCGGCCCGAACGACGACGCCGAGGACCTCGGCCTGCCGCACTGGACCGGGCTCGTCCCGCTGCGCCACGGCTACGGCCCGCTCGTCCCGGCCGACGACCTCGCGGAGGGCATCGAGGCCCCGGCGTACCTGCGGGAGCTGTGAGACGGACCGGTTTTCACGGCCTGGGCCTGCCTGCCTTGTTGCGCCCGCGTTCTTGGGCCTGCCTTGTTACGCCCGTATTTTTGGGCCTGCCTTGATGAACCCGCCTTGCAGGGCCCCTGTTGGTGCGCCCGCGTCATGGCGCTGTGTCGTTGTGCCTGCGGGCAGACTGCCCGCAGGCACACCGTCCGTCCGCCCGGCCATCAGGCCGGACGGACCGAGCCGTACGCCCCGCCCCGCCGGGCCCCGCTCAACCGCCCGACCGGGCCTCCGCCACGGCGAGGCCACAGACCGCCGCGAGCAACAGGGCCGTACCCGCCGACGTAGCCACGGTCAACCGCTCCCCGAGCAGGGTCACGGCGAGGACCGCCGCGGCCACCGGTTCGAGCAGCATGATCACGGACACCGTCGCGGAACGCACCACGGCCGCCCCGGCGAAGTACAGGGCGTAGGCGAGCGCCGTCGGCACGGAGGCCGTGTACGCCAGCAGGCCGACCACCGCGAGGTGGTGCGCCGTGTGCGGGACGAGCCCCTCGGCCGCGCCGAGCGGCAGCAGCACGAGCGCGGCGACGGCGAACGTGCCGACGGTCGTACCGAGTTGGTCCCCGGACCGGCCATGGCGCCCGAACCACCGCGTGAGCAGCGTCATCACGGCGTAACCGGCAGCCGAGACGAGCGCCCACACCACGCCCGCGGGCCGGGCGCCGACACCTCCGTCGCCCAGGATCAGCACCGCCAGGCCGCCGAGCGCGCCCGTGACGGCGACGACGCCGCCGCGGCCGAGCCGCTCCCCCATCGTCCACCGCGCCCCGAGCGCGATGAGCACCGGACCCGCGCCGAGTGTCACGACGGTGGCCACGGCGAGACCGGTCGCCGCGACGGCGGCGAAGTACGCGGTCTGGAACACGCTCAGGCACAGGCCGAGCACGGTGACGCGAAGGACAGCGCGGCCGAGGGGGCGGCCCGGACGCCCGCGGCCGGTGCGCAGGCGCCGCACCAGCCAGACGGCCGTCAGCAGCGCGAGACCGCCGGCGCACCGCCAGAACGACAGGGCGGCGGAGCCGAGATCGCTCAGCCGGAAGACGAGTGAGGCGGCACCGCCCGCGGTGCCCCAGGCGACACCGGCGACGACGAGGTACCACAGGCCCCGGGAGACCGACGGCCGGCCCGCCGACGGGCCGGAGGGGTCAGAGGGAAGGACCGGACCGACGGAGGCGGCGGCGGGACCAAAGGAAACAGAGGAATCAGCGGAAACAGCGGAAACAGCGGAAACGGACACGGCTGAGCCGCTCGGAACAGCTTGCGACACGTGGATCTCCACGGAAGGGGCCCCGCCGGAGCGGGAGCCGGGGACACGGACCGTCCTCGGCGGGCGGCCGTGTCCCCGCCCGGGACGTGCCCGGGCCGGGGATGCACGAAAGCGGCGGCCGCCCGCACCGGGCCCGGCAGGCGGATCCGTCCGGTCAGGGAGGATCGACGCGTGCCCACGGGCCGCACGGTGGTTCAGGCAGCACCGGCGGACCGGCACCGAGGGGTGACGGTCTCGCGGGCGGCCGGATTCACCGCACGTGCCCGGGTCCGGCCACGGCCCCGTCCGCCACTGACTCTGCGGATGCCGGAACCGGCCGGACAGGCCCTAGGGCGTGTTTTGAAAGTCCCGCCTGCCCCGCGACGCCCGGCACGCACGCTCGCGGCGTTGCCGAAGCGCCCGAATAGCTCCGCTATTAGGACGCTCCGGCGCCTTGCGATCGCACGCACCGGACGCCGCGGGGCCCGCCCTTCGGGCGGACGACGGGACTTTCAAAACACGCCCTAGACGGCCGGAGGCGGAAGAACGAGCGCGCGTGCATGCATGATCGACACCCTAGACCGCTCCGCCCGAGCGGGACAACGTGGTTTCCGGCGCCTCGGCCGTCTCGGCCCGTCCAGCGGATCGCCCGTCCTGCCCGGCCGGCGGCTCCGTCCCGGGCTTGGCTGACTGCGCGATGAACGCCCCGGCGAGCACCACCGCACCCCCCAACAGCTGCGGCGCCGACAGGTGTTCGCCGAGCAGCACCCACGCGAGGACCGTGGCGATGACCGCTTCGAGGCAGGCCACGACGCCGGCCACCTGCGGCGAGAGCCGCCGCACGGACACCACGCCGGTGAGGTACGCGACGACGGTGGCGAGCAGCACGATCCAGCAGAGCAGGAGCCAGGCGGGCACGGAGTCGCCGTTCATGGTGGCGTCGCCCGCGAGCACCGACCAGTCCATGCCCCAGGGGCGGGCGATGACGGTGAGCACGGCGGCACCGATCAGCAGTCCGTACGCGATGACCCCGAACGGATCGGGCACCTCGCCGCCGGCGGCCTCCGCGTCGCTGCCCTGGTCGGACAGGACGAAGTAGCCGACCTGGCAGCAGGCCGCGCCGAGCGCGAGGAGCAGCCCGAGGGCGTCGAAGCGGAGCCCCGCCCACACCTCGACCACGCACGCGAGCCCGCCGACGGCCAGCACCACGCCGAGCGCGGCGGCGCGGGTCACGGGCTTGCGCTGGACGAAGCGGACCCAGCCGAGGACGAGGGCGGGCGCCAGGTACTCGACGAGCAGGGCCACGCCGACGGGGATGCGGGAGATGGCGGCGAAGTAGCAGGCCTGCACCCCGGCGACGGCCAGCAGGCCGAATCCGAGGAGGAGCAGGGGCCTGCGCCGCACGAGCGCGCGGTGGCGCCAGGCGACGGGGAGCATGACGAGGGCCGCGCCGGCGACGCGCAGCCACACCACGGAGAGGGAGTCGAGCCCCGCCTCGATCAGTGGTTTGGCGGCGACGCCCGAACCGCCGAACGCGAGCGCGGAGATCAGGGCGAGCCCCAGACCGAAGCCGCGCCCGCCGGTTACCTGTTGCTTCTCAGACCCCTGTGACCCGTGCACCGGCACATCATGACAGGGGCGGTCAGGACCGTCATCCCCGATGACCCCTGTCTCACGGACCGGACGCCACGGTCCCGCCGAGCCCCGTCCACAGACTTACGGACCGGACGCCACGGTCCCGCCGAGCCCCGTCGACAGACGTGACGCGATCGCCCCCGCCGACCTCATCACACAGACCCGGCGCCAGAGACCCCCAAGGGCCCCCGCCGAGCCATGCCTCCCCCCGCTCCCCGCTCCCTCAGCCCAACCTCCACCGCAACCGCCCCACATCCACCCCGGCCCGCCCGAGCACCTCGACCGCGCGGCACTCCCCGTCCGCCGCGAGCGCCGCCAGGACGTCGACCCCGCGGGCCCGCGTCTCACCGCGCGCCGCGGCCCGCCCGGCCCCCGCCTCCATCGCCGCGGCGGCCTGCGGCGACCAGCCGAGGGCGCCGCCCGGGACGGGCACCGCGCCGGAGTCCTCCACGGCGCCCTGCCACCGCAGCCCGTACCCGATGCTGCGCTGCACGAGATAGCCGAGCAGCCGCGCGACCTGGCCGCCGTCGTCGAAGGCGGCGCGCACGTCGGCGTCGCTCTCCAGGAGCGAGTGGAGCAGGTGCGCGGTGTCGATCTGCCGGTCCGCGTCCCGCATCGCGCGCCGCCGGGCCCGCACGACGACCAGGGCCAGCTCGTCGCTGAGCGGCGCGTCGCCGAACGGAGGGGCTTCTTCCTGGGGATGGCCGTACGCGGTGGCGCCGGACGGGGTGGGACTCTGCACGTACCCCACCTCATCAGGCGGGATGTCCGGGAACATCCCCGGAGGGGAGCATCTTCGCGTCCGACACAAGGTGGGCAACGGCGCCCGGCGTCTCCTCCTCAGGGAGGAGGGCGCCCCACCGCAACCGCCACCCCCTCACCACTCGTCCGTCACAGACATGGAGAGCGGGTGCTGGCTCGTGGCCCTGCCCGCGAGCGACGGCAGGCAGTACGTGTACCGGGTGTACGCCCCGGACGACGCGCTCCTCGCCGACCTGTTCTGGGAGGCCTGGCACTGCCACGACGAGGGCCCGCACCCGCGCGCGTACGACCTGTTCGACGCGGCGCGGATCGAGCGCGTGGGCTCCACCGCCGCCGATATCTGACGGGTCATCAGTATTGAATGTTCGCGGCGGGGCGGTTACGTTCCGCGCCACCACGACCCGCACAGCTCTCTTCACGAAGGGGTGGCCGCATGGCCGAAGTCAGCGCGGAAGCACGCATGGAAGCACCCGTGGAGAAGGTCTGGGCGCAACTCACCGACTTCACCTCGTACGGGGAGTGGAACGCCACCCACACCGGCTTCCCGAAGGGCGCTCCCGCCTCACTGGAGGTCGGCGGGCAGTTCGAGGAGAACATGAAGCTGATGGGCTTCCCCGCCGAGGTCACCTGGACCGTCGAGGAGCTGGCGAGCCCCCGCACCCTCGCGATCCGGGGCAAGGGGCCCATGGGGGTGATCGTCGGCACGCGCTACACCCTCGTCCCGGACGGGAGCGCGACGACGGTCCGCGCCGACGGCGAGTTCACCGGCGCCGCCGTCTCGCTGATGGCGGGGAAGCTGAAGGACTCGGCGACGGCGGCCCTGCACGAGTCGCTGCGCCGGCTGGCCGGCCTGGTGGCCTGAGCCGCACCGGCCCACCCTCTTCCCCCGCCGGGCCGGTGCACGGACGAAGAGGCGCCCCGTACGTGTCGTACGGGGCGCCTCTTCCGCGCTCTGCCCTGTGGCTGGGCCCGCACGGGGCTCAGTCCTCGTCGGCGAGGATCAGGTACAGCTTCTTGCGCGCGTCGTTGATGACGGAGAGCGCCTTCTCGCGCTGCCCCTTGCTGCCGGTCTTCCAGACCTGGCCGAACGCCTCCATCAGACCGAAGCCGGCCTGCCGGATCTCGTTCATGGCCTCCCAGTCGACCCCGCGTCCGGCTTCCTCCCAAGGAGCCTCGGGCCCCTCCTCGGCGGCCGTGCGCCCGGCGTCGGTGAGCGAGAAGAGCTTCTTGCCGCCCTCGCTCGCGCTGGCGATGAGACCCTCGTCCTCCAGCAGCTGGAGCGTCGGGTAGACCGAGCCGGGGCTCGGCTTCCACGCGCCGCCACTGCGCTCGGCGATCTCCTGGATCATCTCGTAGCCGTGCATCGGGCGGTCCTTGAGGAGGGCCAGGATCGAGGCGCGCACGTCACCGCGGCGCGCTCGCCCCCGGGGCCCGCCACCGCGGCCGCCGCGTCCGCCCCAGGGTCCGGGGCCGCCGAAGCCCGGGCCGAAGGGCCCGAACGCCGCGCGCCGGCCGTCGAAGCCGCCGCGCTCGAATCCGCCCCGGCCCTCATGGCCGGGTCCGTGGTGTCCATGTCCGTGGTCGTGTCCGTGGGTACGCATGAGAATCAGTCCTTTCATCACTGCTCGTGCGGTTCGATGATCGCGATCATTGACCGATCGCGATGCCTCAACGATATATCGGAAGATGTCGTCTGGCAACCCTCTCTCCGTACGGGCCGAGAACGTCGCCCTTCCCCTCGGCACTCGCCCACCGACGTTCGCCTCGCTGCGCGCGATGAAGCCGGCGTCGACGCCGCCCGTGCCGTCGGCGTGGTCCCGCAGGGCGGCGACCATCCAGTCGTGCGGTCTCTCCATCCCGTCGCCGAAGGGGGCGTCCAGCCGCTGGTGGACTTCGGTGGCGGGACGGCGGCACCACGTTCCACTTCACCGACGAGCCGGAGGAGACCGTGCTGCGGCGGGCCTTCGACGCGGCACAGGGGCGTGACGTGCGGCTCGGCGGCGGCCCGGCCACGATCCAGCAGTACCTGCGCGCGGGCCGCGTCGACGAACTGCACCTGGTGATCGCCCCGCTGCTCGCGGGCCGTGGCGACCGGCTGCTCGACCACGTCCCGGACGGCGTCGCCGGCTACCGCGTCGCCGAACTCGTCAGCTCGGACGCGGTCACCCACGCCGTGCTCGTCCGCCGCTGACGCCGCCGGCGCGGCCCGGGAACGCGCGAGGATGCCACACACACCGGATTGGCCTTGGTCCGGCGCCCGGCGGCTGAACTACCGTCCCCGGCATGCGCATTCGTATCGTCGACGCCTTCACCACCCGCCCCTTCACCGGCAACCCGGCCGGGGTCCTCCTCCTCGACGCCTTCGCCGACGACGCCTGGCTCCAGAGCGTCGCCGTGGAGGTCAACCACGCCGAGACCGCCTTCGCGCACCCGCTGCCCGCGGGCGGCGAGGCGGACTGGGCGCTGCGCTGGTTCACCCCCGGCACCGAGGTCGACCTGTGCGGGCACGCCACGCTCGCCACCGCCCACGTGCTGCACTCGACGGGCGCGACCCGGGGCCCGGTCCGCTTCGCGACCCGCAGCGGCGTCCTCGTCGCCACCCCGGGCGACGACGGCTCCTACACCCTCGACTTCCCGACGGCGCCGCTCACCGAGGAACCGGTGCCGGCCGGTCTCGCCGAGGCGCTCGGCGCGCGGCCGCTGTCCGTGCACGACACCGGCGGCTCGGTGGGCGACCTGTTGGTCGAGCTGGCCGACGAGAAGACGGTCCGGGCCCTCACCCCCGACCTCGACGCGCTCGTCCGGGCCGGCGACCGCGGCGTCATCGCCACCGCCCCCGCCGAGGACCCCGCCCAGGGTCACGACTTCGTCTCCCGCTGCTTCTTCCCGCGGATCGGCATCGACGAGGACCCGGTGACGGGCAGCGCCCACACCGCCCTCGCCCCGTTCTGGGCGCCGCGCCTCGGCCGCACCCGCCTCACCGGCCTGCAGGCCTCGGCCCGCACCGGCCTGGTCGGCGCGGAGAGCGCACTTTGCTGACCGGCAGCGCGGTCACGGTCATCGACGGCACCCTGCACGCGTGAGCGCGCCGGTTCACGCGGTGGGCAGCCAGTCCACCTTGCCCGCGAGCAGCGCATATCCGACGAACGCCCCGATGTCGAGCAGCGAGTGGGCCACGACCAGCGGCCCGACCCGCCCCCAGCGCCGGTAGAGGAAGGCGAAGACGACGCCCATCGCGAGGTTCCCGAAGAAGCCGCCGATGCCCTGGTAGAGGTGGTAGGAGCCGCGCAGCACGGACGAGGCGACCAGCGCCGTGCCGGGCGTCCAGCCGAGCTGCCCGAGCCTGCGCAGCAGGTACCCGACGACGATGACCTCTTCGAGGACGGCGTTCTGCACCGCGGAGAGGATCAGCACCGGGTACTTCCACCACACGTCGGGCAACGCCTCGGGCACCACCGTGAGGTTGAAGCCGAGACCACGCGCCGCGAGGTAGAACGCGATGCCCGTACTGCCGATCACGGCGGCGAGCGCCGCGCCGCGCGCGCCGTCGTACCACGGCCGGCGGCGGTCGAAGCCGATCGTGCGCAGGCTCGCGCCCTCCCGCAGCAGGAAGTGCGCGACGAGGGCGACCGGCACCAGCGCGCTCGCGATCCCGAAGAGCTGCCAGGCGAGATCGAGCCACGGCCGTCCGGGGGCCGCCGAGGCGTTGAGCGTCGCCGCCTGGTCCTTCAGACCCCCGGGCTTCGTGACCGACCCGACGAAGCTGATCAGCGCCGACACCCCGCTCGCGCCGAGTGAGAGCCCCAGCACGAGCAGCGTCTCGTCCCGCAAGAATCGCCGCGAAAGCCCCTCACCGGGAGAAGATCCGGCCACCGTCCCCGCTTCCACCTGCACACCTGCCTTACTTGGGTAATCCCGCCGCATCCCCCGCGCCGCCCCACTAGGGTCTCGAATGCAGGTACGAAAGATCGCGCGCGACAGGCCAGGGGGGCGAGCGCCGCTGTCCGGCGCACCACACCTCCCTTGCTCCACCGCTTATATCGCAACTGCCTTTGCGGCTCAGGGAGGGGCTCCACCGTCATGGGACGTCACCGCAGCACGCCCGACGAGCACGGAAGACCCGCGGCGGCTCCGCGGCCCCGGTCGCGGGGCCGCTCGGTGGCCCTCGCGACGGCGCTCGTCCTGCTCGTCGCGGCCGGCACGGCCGTGGCCGTCCGCAGTGATCTGCTCGGGCTCGGCGACTCCTGTGCCGAGGCGGTCCACCTCGACGTCGTGGCCTCCCCCGACATGGCGCCCGCGCTGCGGGCGGCGGCCACCGCGGCCCGCGAGCAGAAGGTCACCTCGGACGGCAACTGCCTCGACGTCTCGGTGACCGCCCGCGACTCGTACAAGGTCGCCGGCGCGCTGCGCGCGAAGAAGGGCGGCCAGGGCTACCAGGTGTGGGTGCCGGACTCGGACCTGTGGCTCCAGCGTGTCGAGCAGGACGCCAAGGGCACCCCGGTGACCGCGGCCGGGAACGTCGCGACGTCCCCGATCGGCGTCGGCATGGTCCCGGCGGCCGCGAAAACGTTCGGTTGGCCCCGCAAGACGTACAGCTGGACGCAGCTGGCGGGCGCCGCGCTGGCGGAGGACCGGCTGCGGCTGGGCGCCGCCGACCCCGCGCGCAGCTCCACCGGGCTGCTCGCGCTCACCAAGCTGGCGGGCGGCGCGCGGACGTCCCCCGACGGCGACACCCGGGCCGCCGCCCTGGCGAAGACTCTCTCCCGGCGCACGTCCGACAGCGACGGACAGCTCCTCGAGACGGTGCCGCGCGACGACTCCGGCACCGAGCAGGGCAACCCGCGCCGCAACGAAGCACTGATCCTCTCCGAACAGGCCGCGTTCGCGCACAACGCCGAGGACGCCACCGGCAGCTCCCTCGACCTCTTCTACCCGAAGGACGGCTCACCGGAGCTGAACTACCCGTTCGCGCTGGTCGACGAGGACGCCCTGAGCACCGACGAGAGCCGCGCCGCGGTCCGCTTCATGACCCTGCTCAGCGCCCCGGCCGGGCGCGCGGTCCTGGCGCGGCACGGCTTCCGCACCGACGGCGGCGGCTCGCCCGGGGCGGTGGCGGCGCGGGCCGGCGCCCGCTCCCCGCAGCCGTACGCGGAGCCCGCCTCGCCCCCGGCCGGCGCCGAGGAGATCGAGGAGACCCTCGGCATGTGGACGATCACGGTGCAGAGCGCCCGCCTCACCACGGTCGTGGACGCCTCGGCCTCGATGGGGAATCCGGTGCCGGGCCGCGGCGAGTCCCGGATGGAGGTGACGAAGGCGTCGATGCTGGCGGCCCTGTCGACGTTCACGCCGGAGGACGAGATCGGCCTGTGGGAGTTCTCGACCCTGCTCGACGGCGACCGTGACTACAAGAAACTGGTGCCGACCGAGCGGCTCGGCGACCGGGCGGGCTCCGCCACCCAAGCCGACCGCCTCTCCGCCGCCTTCCGCTCGCTGCGGCCCGTGCCCGGCGGGGCGACCGGCCTGTACGACACGACGCTCGCCGCCTACAAGGAGGCGACGGCGTCGTACCGGAGCGGCGCGTTCAACGCCGTGGTCGTGGTGACCGACGGGGTCAACGAGGACCCGGGCTCGCTCTCCCGCAGCAGCCTCGTCTCCCAGCTGGAGACCCTCTCCGACCCCGAGCGCCCGGTCCCGCTCATCGTCATCGCCGTGGGCCCGGCCACCGACAAGGACGAGATCGAGCAGATCGCCGGGGCGACCGGCGGCTCGGGCCACCAGATCAGCGACCCGGCCGACATCCAGCAGGTGATCCTGAAGGCCATCGTGCAGGCGGGCACCCGGGGCGGCTGAGCGGCGTCAGCCGAGCGGGACCGCGGGCTCCGGCAGCCCGACGGGCCAGGTGTGCACCGGCTCGCCCAGGTGCATCAGCTCGGCGTATCGGCGGGTGGTCGCCGCGAGCGCCGCCTCGCGCTCCAGTCCGCTCTCCAGGGCCCGGTGGTACGTCGCCGCCTGCCAGGACGCCCCGTTCATGCGCCGTGCGCACCGCTGCTCGATCACTCCCAAGTAGTGGTCCCGGTCGGCGGGTTCGACCCCCCAGGCGTCGAGCCCGGCCGCCGCGAGCGGCAGCAGTTCGTCCCGGACCAGGGTGGTGGCCGCCACCTGCTCGGTGCCGCCGAACCGGCCCCGGCGCGGCCACTCAAGGCGGGCGTCGATCCCCTCCCGGCAGGCGGTCTCGAAGTTGCGGGCCGCCGCCTCGAAGGGGAGCCGCGACCAGACGGGCCGCGCCTCCTCCGCCAGGGCCCGTACCAGCCCGTAGTAGAAGGCGACGTTGGCGATGACGTCGGTGACGGTGGGTCCGGCGGGCAGTACCCGGTTCTCGACGCGCAGGTGCGGGACGCCGTCGGCGACGTCGTAGACGGGCCGGTTCCAGCGGTACACGGTGCCGTTGTGCAGCACGAGTTCGGCGAGGCTCGGCACCCCGCCCTTGTCGAGCACCTCCAGCGGCCGTTCCTCGTCCACGATCGGCAGCAGCGGCGGGAAGTACCGCAGGTTCTCCTCGAAGAGGTCGTACGCCGAGTCGATCCACCGCTCCCCGAACCAGGTCCGCGGCCGCACCCCCTGCGCGGCCAGCTCGGGCGGGCGGGTGTCCGTCGACTGCTGGAACAGCGGCGGCCGCGACTCGCGCCACAGCTCGCGTCCGAAGAGGAACGGCGAGTTGGCCCCCATCGCGATCTGCACCGCCGCCACCGTCTGCGCCGCGTTCCACACGGCGGCGAACCGGTTCGGAGTGACCTGGAGGTGCAACTGCACGGACGTGCACGCCGCTTCCGGCACGATCGAGGAAGAGGTGCAGGTCAGCCGCTCGACCCCGTCGATGTCGAGGGCGAAGTCCTCCCCGCGCGCGGCGACGATCGACTCGTTGAGCAGGGTGTAACGGTCGACGTCCGAGAGGTTCGCCGAGACCAGGTCGTCCGCCTGCAACGTCGGCAGGATGCCGATCATCACGATCCCCGCGTCGACCTCGTTCGCCTTGCGGTGGGCGTAGCCGAGGCCCGTGCGCAGCTCCTCGGCGAGCTGGTCGAGAACGCGGCCGCCGAGCCGGTGCGGGGCGATATTCACTTCGAGATTGAACATCGCGAGTTCGGTCTGGAAATCCCGGCTCGCGATCCTCTCCAGTACTTCCGCATTCATCATCCTCGGCATCCCGTCGGGCCCGGCGAGATTCAGTTCGATCTCCAGCCCCATGAGATTCTTGGGCCGGTCGAACCGCTTCTCGTCCAGCAGCCTCCCGAGGCCCGCGAGGCACTCCTGCACCTTCTGCCGGTAGGCCCGGCGGTCGGCCCGGCCGACCGCCGCCGCAGCGACCTTCTCCCCCATGGGAGCATCCCTCCTCGCATGGGCAGCCCGACGATCCGGCCGCATGTCACGGTGGATGATGCCCAACCGGTGTGATCGAAACGCCCCGCGCGGGTCCGCGGAGCAGTACGCTCGATGCAGTTACCCGGCGGCACATTCCTTAGGCATGGGGCCTTTTACAGATTCACCTGGGAGGGCCTGGTGAAAAACGCCGACGAGTATCAGCCGACCGCCCGATCGGGCAACGCCGAGGTCATGCGGTCAAGGCTCCCATAAAATCGGGCGGGCGCCGACAAAACACCGCCGGAGCGACGGCCGAATAGCTCCTTGCGCACCCACGCGGCTCTGGTAGCGGAAACACCGTGTGAACATATGTCGTATAAACTCCGCGGACGGACGGAGAGTTGGCCCCCGTTTCGAGGCCCCGCCCCCTCTGATCCGCGTCACGTCGCGCTTTTCCGCGTACCCGCAGCAGACAGCGCCGTCCGCTCGTCCCGCACCGCCCTCGCACCACGTGCCTGTCGAATGAGAGGCGACCCACCATGCCGCTGCATGTCCCCCCGGCTCCAGCGCCTGCCCTGCGCAGCGTCCTCGCGGCCCTGAGTTCTCCCACCGCCGTCCGTGAGGCCCGCACCCCGTCCCTGCGCGCCGCGCAGGGACCAGCAAGTCCCGAACTGCCTTTGCCGGTCTACGAGTTGGACCGCATCACCGAGACCACCGGCCGTCCCACCCCCGCCCGCCTGACCGGCTGGCGCTTCCTGGTCCGGTGCGCGGACCGGGCGGTGGCGGCCGCCGACACCATGCTCACCCCGGACGGCTGGGCCTTCTCGCACTTCTTCGAGGGTCCGTACATCACCTCCACCGAGCGCGCCCTGCGCCAGGCGGAGTCGTTGCCGGGGACCTACCAGCCGCGCCTGCTCTCGGTGCCGGAGCTGTACATGCTCACCCTGTGGCTGCACGGCGACCCCACGGCCGACCCGGCGAGCGGCGATCCGGCGGCCGACGACATCCTGGTCCCGCTCGCCCCGGCGCCCCCGGGCATCGCGGCCTACCGCCCGCACCGGGTGGCGGAGCTGCTGCCGGTCCTCGCCCTGCGGCTGACCTCGCCACGGGCCGCCCTGCTGGCCTGAGCCGACCGGAGGGAACCACGCCTCTCAGAGCTGTGCCCCGCGGCATCCGACCGCGGGGCACAGTCCTGCCCGGGCGGACTAGTCCGCTCAGGCCACCCCGAACCACCCGAAGAGGCCGGGCAATTGAGCTGAACCGCCCGCACGGGTGATGCGTCTTGCTCAAGTGAGGACCGCTGCAAGGAAATGCCTGCGGATCGACGCCCGCAGGGCAACACTGGGTTCCGACCGACTGAAAACGGGGGGCGGCCATGGACATGACTTCCAGCCGCAGCACGGACGCCGACATCATCGAGATCACTACGCAGCGAAAGTACCCAGCCATGTGCCAGCACCAGCCATCGTGCCCGACAGCAGACTCCGCGGACAGGGAGGCCGCCCTCCCCGTGGCTCACCACCCGGAGCAGGGCTGGAGCCTCCTGTGCAACGGGGTGCTGCTCTTCGAGGACACCGGCGAACTGCTGCCCAACGGCACGGTCATCGCCCCGCACCGCCCGCTGGCGCCGGTGGTGACGGCGGCGTAGCCGCTGTGCCGCGCCGAGGGCCGCGCGGTCGGCCGCGCGGCCCTCGGCACCTCCCTCACGCCTCGTAGGCGTCCAGGGGCGGGCACGAGCACACCAGGTTCCGGTCGCCGAACGCCTGGTCGATACGGCGCACCGGCGGCCAGTACTTGTCGGAAGCGCTGACCCCCGCGGGGAAGACACCCTCCTCGCGGGTGTACGCGTGCTCCCACTCCCCGCCGAGCATCCCGGCCGTGTGCGGCGCGTTCCGCAGCGGATTGTCCTCGACCGGCCAGGCGCCGGAGGCGACCCGCTCGACCTCGCCGCGGATGGCGATCATCGCCTCGCAGAACCGGTCCAGCTCGTCGATGTCCTCGCTCTCGGTCGGCTCGATCATCAGCGTCCCGGCGACCGGGAACGACATGGTCGGCGCGTGGAAGCCGTAGTCGATGAGGCGCTTGGCGATGTCGTCGACGGTGACGCCGGTCGCCTTGCTCAGCGGCCGCAGGTCGATGATGCACTCGTGCGCGACGAGCCCGCCGGGCCCGGTGTAGAGCACGGGGTAGTGCGGTTCGAGCCGCTTGGCGATGTAGTTGGCGGAGAGCACCGCGACCTGCGTCGCCCGCTTCAGCCCCTCACCGCCCATGAGCCGCACGTACGACCACGAGATCGGCAGGATGCCGGCGGAGCCCCACGGAGCGGCCGAGATCGGTCCGACACCGGTCTCCGGTCCCGCGGCCGGCTGCATCGGGTGGTTCGGCAGGTACGGGGCGAGGTGCGCGCGCACCCCGACCGGGCCGACACCGGGGCCGCCGCCGCCGTGCGGGATGCAGAACGTCTTGTGCAGGTTCAGGTGCGACACGTCGCCGCCGAAGTGCCCCGGCTTGGCCAGGCCCACCAGCGCGTTGAGGTTCGCGCCGTCGACGTACACCTGGCCGCCGGCGTCGTGCACGGCGGCGCAGATGTCGGCGACGTGCTCCTCGAAGACGCCGTGCGTCGACGGGTACGTGATCATGAGGACGGCGAGCTGCTCCGCGTGCTGCTCGATCTTGGCGCGGAGGTCCGCGACGTCGATCTCGCCGTCGTCGGCGGTCTTCACGACGACGACCTTCATCCCGGCCATCACGGCGCTCGCCGCGTTCGTGCCGTGGGCCGACGACGGGATGAGGCAGACGGTCCGCTGCGCGTCCCCGTTGGCCCGGTGGTAGCCGCGCACGGCCAGCAGCCCGGCCAGCTCGCCCTGCGACCCCGCGTTCGGCTGGAGCGAGACCTTGTCGTACCCGGTGACCTCGGCGAGCCGCTCCTCCAGCTCGGTGATGAGCGTGAGGTAGCCCTGCGCCTGCTCGGCCGGCACGAAGGGGTGCAGCTGCCCGAACTCGGGCCAGGTGACCGGCTCCATCTCCGTCGTCGCGTTCAGCTTCATCGTGCAGGACCCCAGCGGGATCATGCCGCGGTCGAGCGCGTAGTCGCGGTCGGCGAGCCTGCGCAGGTAACGCAGCATCGCGGTCTCGGAGCGGTACTGGTGGAAGACGGGGTGCGTCAGGATCTCGTCGGTGCGCAGCGCCGCACCGGAGAGCACGTCCGCCGTCGCGGCGTCCAGCGCCTCGATGTCGGCCTCGACGCCGAACGCGCTCCACACGACGTGGAGCCGGTCACGCGTGGTGGTCTCGTCGCAGGCGACCGACACGTGGTCGGCGTCGACCAGGCGCACGTTCACCCCGCCCTCCCGGGCGGCGCGGACGACCTGGGCGGCCGTGCCCGGCACCCGGACCGTCACGGTGTCGAAGTACGTCCCGTGCACGACCTCGGCGCCGCCCGCGGTCAGACCGGCGGCGAGCAGCGTGGCGTAGCGGTGGGTGCGGCGCGCGATGGAGCGCAGGCCGTCCGGCCCGTGGTAGACGGCGTACATGCCGGCCATGACGGCGAGGAGCACCTGCGCCGTGCAGATGTTGCTCGTCGCCTTCTCGCGACGGATGTGCTGCTCCCGCGTCTGCAGGGCGAGGCGGTACGCCTTGTTGCCGTCGGCGTCGACGGAGACGCCGACGAGCCGCCCGGGCAGGGACCGCGCGAACTTCTCCCGTACGGCCATGTAACCGGCGTGCGGGCCGCCGAAGCCCATCGGGACGCCGAAGCGCTGGGTGGTGCCGACGGCGATGTCCGCGCCGAGCTCGCCGGGCGAGGTCAGCAGCGTGAGGGCGAGCAGGTCGGCGGCGACGGTGACGACGGCGCCCAGCTCGTGCGCCTGGTCGATCACGGGCTTGATGTCCCGCACGGCACCGGAGGCGCCCGGGTACTGGAGGAGCACGCCCACGACGCCGCGCTCGGCGACCTCGGCGGGGATGCCGTCGCCCAGGTCGGCGACGACGATCTCCACACCGGTCGGCTCGGCGCGGGTCTCTATGACCGCGCGGGTCTGCGGCAGCGCGTCGGCGTCCACGAGGTAGACGCCGTCCTTGACCTTGCCGACGCGCCGCGACAGCGCCATCGCCTCGGCGGCCGCGGTGCCCTCGTCGAGCAGGGAGGCGCCGGAGGTCGGCAGCCCGGTCAGCTCGGCGACCATGGTCTGGAAGTTGAGCAGGGCTTCGAGGCGGCCCTGCGAGATCTCCGGCTGGTACGGCGTGTAGGCCGTGTACCAGGACGGGTTCTCCATGACGTTGCGCAGGATGACGGGCGGGGTGAACGTCCCGTAGTACCCGAGCCCGATCATCGAGCCGAGCACCTCGTTGCGGTCGGCGAGGGCGCGCAGCTCGGCGAGGACCTCGGCCTCGGTCCTTGCGGCGGGCAGCTCCAGCGCCTCGGCGCTCTTGATCACGTCCGGCACCGCGGCCGCCGTCAGCTCGTCGAGCGAGCCGTAGCCGACCTGCGCGAGCATCTTGGCCTGCGCGGCGTCATCCGGACCGATGTGGCGCTGCTCGAAGGGGATGCCCTGCTCCAGCGCGGAGAGCGGAGTACGGTTGGCGGTCATTGCGGAGGCCTCCTGGTCAGTGCGACCTGCGAGGGGCACCACGGCGTGGGTGCCCGGACGGCCTCCCCCTCTGTCATCTCAACCTGAGAGCTTCACCGGCCCGCCCGCACGATCGCGCGGCGCGCCGGCTTTCACCGTCGGTGAGGGCGGACTACGTGCACCCGCCCTGCTTTCCAGAGTGACCTCGTCCGTGCGGTACAGGGGCCTGAGAGATTCCGGGGAGGATTTGCTCCTTCGGCGCCTCCGACGACTTCCGGAGACTCTCCCGCACGGGGTCAGCAGCCGTTTGCCAGCCTACCAGCGGCGTCATCGGGGAATCCCTCGAGTGGCCGCCTTCCCCAATGTGCTCTTTCGTAGTGCTTACAAACGAGTTGCGACCTCCGGGAGGGCCCGTGCAGACCGACATCGATCCGCGCACCTTGATCGGCCGCAAGGCGTTCGACCGCACCGGAAGCAGACTCGGCACGATCGACGAGGTCTACCTCGACGACGCCACGGGTGTACCGGAGTGGGCGGCGATACGCACCGGCCTCTTCAGCCGCGACGCCTTCATCCCGCTGGCCCCCAGCGAACTGGTCGACGGCACCCTCCGCGTCCCCTTCGAACGCGCCCTGGTCAAGGACTCCCCCGATTTCGGCGTGGGCCGCCACCTCTCGCCCGAGCAGGAGCTCCAGCTCTACCACCACTACGGCCTGGCCCTGCCGTCCCCGGGGGCACCGGAGACACCCGACGTCCTGTTCGGCCGCATCGCGGGCACGGAGCCGACCGAGCCGAGCCCCTCCGGCGATTGAGGAGCGGGTCCGGGGCGGAGCCCCGTGTCAGCGGCGCCCGCACCTGCTCTACGCCTCCGCCTCGCCGCGGCCGGCGCCCGGTTCGACCAGCGGCAAGGGCTCCCCGGGTTCCAGCGACGGATCATCGACGAGAAACGTCCGCACCCGCCCGGGCCCCGCCGCGTACGGCGTCTCGAACCGCACGGTCACCCGCCCGAGCCCGCTGCCCTGCACCCACCCCGGCCCGTATTCGGCATGGCGGACATCGTGCCCCGCCATCCACCGCCGCTCGGGCACCGGCTCGGCGGCCACCTCGACGGCCGCGACCGGCTCCTCCCCCGCCCCGACGGCCTCCCCCGCGGGCCGGTCCTCCTCCGCGGCTGCGGCCTGCGCGAAGAGGTCCTCCTGCGTGTAGTCGGCGAGGCCGCTCACCCCGACCCCGAGCAGCCGCACCCCGCCGGTCGTGTCGACGGACTCCAGCAGCCGCGCGGCGGCCTCCCGCACCACTCCCGGGTCGTCCGTGGGCCCACGCAGCGTCTCGGAGCGCGTCAGAGTGGAGAAGTCGTAGCGCCGCACCTTGAGGACCACGGTCCGCCCCGACCGCTCGGCCGCCCGCAGCCGCTCCACGCAGCGGTCGGCCAGCCGCTGGACCTCCGCACGGACCCGCACCCGCTCGTGGATGTCCACGTCGTACGTGTCCTCGACCGAGACCGACTTGGAGTCCCGCTCGGCGACGACGGGCCGGTCGTCGTGGGCCAGCGCCATCGCGTACAGGTGCGCCCCGTGCGACTTCCCCAGCAGCCGCACCAGCTCGTCCTCGCCCGCCCCGGCGATCTCCGCGACCGTGAGGATCCCGGCCCGCCGCAGGTGGTCCCCGGTGGCCGGCCCGACCCCGGGCAGGATGCGCACGGACTTCGGCCCGAGCAGCCCCCGCTCGGTCCCCGGCCGGATCAGCACGAGACCGTCCGGCTTGGCCTCCTCCGACGCGATCTTCGCCAGCATCTTGGAGGCGGCGAGCCCCACGGACCCGGTCAGGCCGGTCACCCGCCGGATGTCCGCCCGCAGCCGGTGCCCCACGGCCTCCGCGGACGCCTCGTCCCAGGCCACCTCACCGGCCTCCAGATCGACGAACGCCTCGTCCAGGCTCAGCGGCTCCACCAGCGGCGAGAGCCCCCGCAGCAGCCCCATCACCTGCTCGCTGATCTCCCGGTACAGCCGGAACCGCGGCACGAGGTACGCCGCATGGGGGGCGAGCCGCCGCGCCTGGCCCATCGGCATCGCCGAGTGCACCCCGAACCTGCGCGCCTCGTACGACGCGGTCGCCACGACACCTCGCGGTCCGAGCCCGCCGACGACGACCGCCTTCCCGCGCAGGCTCGGCTTGGCCGCCTGCTCCGCCGAGGCGTAGAAGGCGTCCATGTCGAGATGCAGAATCGTCGGACCGTTCCTCACCCCACCGATGCTGCCCTACGCCACTGACAACCCGGCCGCGCGGCGCTCACCCGGCGCGGTTGCGCCGCCTCGCCAGCTCGTCCGCGGGATTGGGCCGCACCAGTGTCTCCCCGGTGTCCAGGCGCTCCCCGTGCAGCTGCGACAGGGCCCGCTCCACGTCCTGCCAGACCACGCCCACCGCGATCCCGAAGATGCCCTGTCCGCCCTGGAGCAGATCGTGCACCTCGGCCGGTGACGTGCACTCGTACACGGTCGCGCCGTCGCTCATCAGGGTCATGCGCTCCAGGTCCGCGAAGCCCCGCTCCCGCAGGTGCTGTACGGCCGTACGGATGTTCTGCAAGGAGACGCCCGTGTCCAGGAACCGCTTGACGACCTTGAGGACCACGACGTCCCGGAAGCTGTAGAGCCGCTGTGTGCCCGAGCCGTACGCGGCCCGTACGCTCGGCTCGACCAGACCCGTTCTGGCCCAGTAGTCGAGTTGCCGGTACGTGATGCCGGCCGCCGCACACGCGGTGGGTCCCCGGTACCCGACATCCCCCTGCTCGGAAGCCGCTTCGCCGCTCTCCCCCGCCACCGCAGACAATGCCTGCGGGCGCTGCGGAGTGTGATCGGCCGCGCTGCCGTGAAACGAGTACGGACCGCCCGTCGCCGTACCGTCGCCGCTGCTTCTCACGCCGACCTCCTCTTTGACCTGCCTTCTCGACGGTAGGCAGTCACAAGGGGTGCGTCAACGAACGCCACACTCGCCACGCCGAGTGATAATCACCCTAGGAGTGGTTTCCCGTGTCCCACCGCGGGGAAAGGCTAGCTGAATGCGCGGAGGCGGCCGCCCGGGAGCGACCGCCTCGTGGTCAGGGAGCGCCGGTCACTGGCTGTTGGTCCCGAAGTCCTCGGGTGAGATCTGGTCGAGGAACTCGCGGAACTTCTCCACCTCGTCCTCCTGCTCGTCCGGGATGGCGATCCCCGCGTCGTCCAGGACCCCGTCGCTGCCGAAGATCGGCGTCCCGGTGCGCAGCGCGAGCGCTATGGCGTCCGACGGGCGGGCGCTGACCTCGACGCCGCTTGCGAACACCAGCTCCGCATAGAAGACACCTTCCCGCAGGTCGGTGATACGGACTTCCGTGAGCTCCTGTCCGACCGCTTCCAGCACGTCCTTGAACAGGTCGTGCGTCAGCGGACGCGCGGGAGCCATGCCCTGCTGGGCGAAGGCGATCGCGGTCGCCTCCCCCGGTCCGATCCAGATGGGGAGGTAGCGGTCGCCTCCCACTTCACGCAGGAGCACGATCGGCTGGTTGGAGGGCATTTCCACCCGGACACCTACGACGTCGAGCTCGTTCACACAGCAACCCTAGGACGTGCCCGGCCGGTTTGGGTAGTCGGGCATCCGCCGCGGGCCGGGCCCACGGCGCTCGCCCGCCCCGCGATCAGGGCAGACGCACCCCGAGTGCAGTCTGCACCAATGCCGCGTGCAGCCGCACGGTGAGGCCCGCCAGTTCCTTGGCCCGGGCCTGCGCCAGGGCTCTGGTCTGCGGATTGCGGTGCACCTTGAGCGGCGCGACCACGGAGTCCACCAGAGCGGCCTCCCGGTCCGCGGCCGCCCGCATGACCCGCAGGTGCCGCGGTTCGATACCGAACCGGCCGAGTTCACCGATGAGCTCGGCCACCGACACCGACGCGGCGTCGTAGCCGCCCTCCGGCAGCGGGACGACGAGCCCGTACGACTCCCACTCGTCGAGCTCGTCCTCCTCGATGCCCACGGCGGCCAGCAGCTCGTCCCGGCCGATGCGCACGGCGGTGGGAGCCGCCTCGGCGTCGTCCAGGGCGTCACCGGGCCGCCCAGGGGCCGGTACGGGCAACGCCTCGCCCGGTTCCAGAGCGTCGAGCTGCTCCTTGATGACCTTCAGCGGCAGGTAGTGGTCCCGCTGCATCCGCAGGACGTGGGCGAGCCGCTCGACGTCGTCCGGGCTGAACTTGCGGTAGCCCGAGGGCGTCCGCTGCGGCTCGACGAGGCCCTCGGACTCCAAGAACCTGATCTTGGAGATGGTGACCTCGGAAAACTCTTCGCGCAGCACGTTCAGTACGGTGCCGATGCTCATCAGCCGACTGTCCGCGGTGGCGGTACCCGTTCCGGTACCGCCCCTCGGTGTGTGAAGCATGGACCTTCCTGAAGGTTCGGGGTCAGATGCCTCGCTGGCTCGCGTAGAAGACCAGCCGGTACTTGCCGATCTGCACCTCGTCGCCGTTGTTCACCGTCAGCGAGTCGATCCGCTCCCGGTTCACGTACGTGCCGTTGAGGCTGCCGACGTCGGAGACGGTGAACGAGCCGTCCTGCTGGCGACGGAATTCCACGTGGCGGCGCGACACGGTCACGTCGTCCAGGAAGATGTCGCTCTGCGGGTGGCGGCCCGCCGTGGTGAGGTCGCCGTCCAGCAGGAACCGGCTGCCCGAGTTCGGTCCGCGGCGCACCACCAGGAGCGCCGAACCCAGCGGCAGCGCGTCGACCGCGGCCTGCGCCTCGGGCGACAGGGTCGGCAGCTGCGTCTGGCCGGTGGCCTCGGGGTCGTAGGACTCCAGACCCGAGATGGAGATCGTGGACGTCGTCTCGGACGGCCCCTCGGGGACCGCTCCGCCGCGCAACGGCGCACCACAGTTGGAGCAGAACCGGCTGTTCTCGCCGTTGCGGTTCCCGCACCTCGTACAGACCATGGCCGACATGGACGGATCCTCCTGCCGCGGCTGCCCACCAGGGGCATGGGACGCGTACGGGCCGGAACCGGACCCTTGACCCGTACCTGAGGTCGACGGTTCTCCGAAACCTATGCGGCCGGAACCGGCAGGGTCAACAGACGACGCGCCGCGGCCCGACGGGTCGCCACCGATCTGGTCCCGGAACAGCGGGCGCTCGCCCACCTGCGTCTCCGGCACGTCTCCCTGGCGCGACGCACGATGACGGTTGTCCTCACGCGCGCTCTTGCCGAACAACTTCGCAAACAACTTCACGGGCGATTCCCCTTGACCGAAACAGACCCGCCCGTGGGGCAGGACGAACCCTGACTGCACACATCGGCGTACTTCATGGACACGGACATCCTCACAACGTCCGGATCCGCCAAACAGTTTCCACCACGCACCCCGTATCGGGTGCGCCGACCCCCCGCAACCTCATGCCCTCGCACGACATCCCCCATGCGCCCGCCCCCCACTATGAGGACGACCGAGCGTAGTCAGGCTGTCGCGCGGCTCGCAAGGCGTCCACGACGATCTTCTCCGACCGGCTCACAGCCACCGTGGCCTGCTCTTTCTCCAGCGTCTGCACCACACCTCCAGGGATGTTCAGGGCCGGTTCGAGGTCCTGCGGCTTGCCGATGACCTTGAAGACGTACGGCTGGCCGATCTTGTGCCCGTCCACGCTGACCCCCTTCCCCCCGCTCCCGTCCGTCAGATACGTACCGGCCACCACGCGCACGTCGTTGACCTGGATCGCCTCGGCGCCCGCCGCGCGCAGCTCCTGCACCGCGTCGAGCAGCATGTCCGGCTCGACGGCCCCCTTCGTGTCGGTGACCGTCATGGTGATCCCGGGGCCCTGCGCCGCCACGGTGCCCGCCAGGATGCCGAGCTGCCGCTCCTTCTCGACCGTCTGCTTGCGGGCCTCCTCGGCCTGGTCCGAACTGTTCTCCAGCTCGGTGCGCTGGTCCTCAAGACCCTGCTTCTCATCTTCCAGACGCTGAGTCCGGTCGTCGAGTTCATCGAGGATGCGCACGAGATCTTCTTGTCGCGCACCTCGCAGGGCGCTGTTGTCGCTGGTGGACCGCACCTGGATGGCGAGTCCGAGGCCCAGGACGAACAGCAGCACGGCGACGGTGAGTTGCGCCCGCGACACGCGCGGCGGCCACAGACCCTGCGCGAGCCGCTGCCGCCCGGTCAGCCGGTCCTCGCCGTCCGGCCCGTCCGCACGGCCGGATCCGTCCCCGCCGGCCTGGTCCGCCGGCGGCTCCGCCCCGGTCCCCCGGGCGCCGCCGGCCACCTCGGCGGGCAGCTCCTTGCGCAACCGGTGAGCCGGCTCGCCCGCTTCCCCGTTCCCGGGGTTCTCGCCCTGTTCCGCGTTCATCGGCCTCACGCCCGGAAGACGTGCCGGCGGATCGCGGCAGCGTTGGAGAAGATGCGGATGCCGAGGACGACGACGACCCCGGTGGACAGCTGCGCGCCGACGCCCAGCTTGTCGCCCAGGAAGACGATGAGCGCGGCCACCACGACGTTCGACAAGAAGGACACGACGAACACCTTGTCGACGAAGATCCCGTCCAGCATGGCGCGCAGCCCGCCGAACACCGCGTCGAGCGCCGCGACCACGGCGATCGGAAGGTAGGGCTCGACAACCGCCGGAACCTCGGGCCGGACGAACAGCCCGACCACGACTCCCACGACGAGACCCAGTACGGCGATCACGATGTGCCCTTCTGCTCTGCTCTCGGCTGTGCTGTACGAACGATCACGCTGGGTGCGGCGGGGAGCCGGATGTCGTCCTGGGCCGAGATGCTGGTCCGGATCCCGAAGTTCTCCTGCAGGGCGTGCAGATACAAGCCGTCAGGACTGTTCTGGAACCGGGTGCTCAGCCGCTGGCCGTCCCCCACCGCGAGCACCGTGTAGGGCGGCACCAGCGGCTTGTTGTCGACCAGTATCGCGTCACCCGCGGCCCTGATCGCGGACAGGGCGGTGAGCCGCTGCCCGTTGATGCTGACGGCCTCGGCACCCGACTGCCACAGGCCGTTGATCACGCGCTGCATGTCCCGGTCGCGCACCCGCCCGGTGTCGGAGAATCCCGCGCTCTCCCGGGGCCCGCCGCCGCCACCGGACTCGGCGGACTTGGCGTCGTCGACGACGAGCTTCACGCCGGGGCCGTGGACCGCGAGCGCGCCCGACAGCACGCCCGTCAACTCGCCCTGCTCACCGCCGTGTTTGCGCAGCGCCTCGCGCTGCATGTTCCCCACGTCGGTGCGGAGCGAGTCGACCCGGCCCTCCAACTTGTCGGCGGACGAGGTCTCCTGCTCGATGCGGTCGATGAGCTCCTCGCGCTCCTTGGCCACGACCGGCGCGGCGACCCGGGCCTGCGCGGCTCCGACCGTCACCACGAGCGCGGCGAGCACAAGGCCGGCCGCCAGTCCCAGCTTCGCGCGCAGCGTCTTCGGCAGTCCGCTCTGCCCCGACGCCCGTCTGCGGGCCGCGGCTTCCGCGTACCCGTCGTCCAGGCTGTGGTCCATGACGTTGGTCAGCAGCGACATGGAGGCGTCCGGGCGCGCAGGACGCTTGGGGGTGCTCCGAACGGGGGGCTGCTGCGGCATGCCGCACATCGTCGCACGTCGCGGCCGTTACCTCCGAATGGCCCCGTCCGGCGTGCCGGTCGGCGCCCCCGCGGGGACGCCGACCGGTCGGGGCGAGGACTCAGCGGCCCGCGCTGTCCACCACCGCGGACCACTCGTCGAGCAGTTGCTGCGCGGAGGCGTCGTCGGGGCCCTCGGCCCACAGATGGGTGACGGCCTCGGCCGGGTCGGGCAGCACCATGACCCACCGGCCGTCCGCCTCGACCACGCGCACCCCGTCGGTGGTGTCCACGGACCGATCGCCGGCCGCCTCCACGACGCGCCGCATGACGAGGCCCTTGACCGCCCACGGCGTCGCCAGATCCCGCTTGAGGACGTGCGCCCGCGGGATCCGCGCGTCGATCTGGCTCAGTGTCAGCTGCGTCCGCGCGACGAGCCCGATCAGCCGCACGAAGGCCGCCGTACCGTCGAACACGCTGCTGAACTCCGGCACGATGAAGCCGCCGCGGCCGTCCCCGCCGAAGATCGTCTCGTCCTCGCGGCCCACTCGCGTCAGGTCGTCGGGCGACGTGTTCGTCCACTCGACCTGCGTCCCGTGGTACGCGGCCACCTGCTCGGCGATACGCGTCGTCGTGACCGGCAGGGCCACCCGCCCGCTGCGCCGCTCGGCGGCGACGAGGTCGAGCATCACCAGCAGCGCACGGTCGTCCTCGACGATCCGCCCCTTCTCGTCGACGAGCGAGAGCCGCTCGCCGACCGGGTCGAACCGGACACCGAAGGCGGCCCGCGCCGAGGCCACGATCTCGCCGAGCCGGACGAGCCCGGAGCGCCGGGCGTCGGCCGTCTCGGTGGGCCGCGACTCGTCGAGCCCGGGGTTGATGGTCAGCGCGTCGACGCCGAGCCGTCCGAGCAGGCTGGGCAGCACCAGGCCGGCGCTGCCGTTGGACGCGTCGACGACGACCTTCAGCCCGGCGTCGGCGACACCGGTCGTGTCCACGTTGCGCAGCAGGGACCCGGTGTACGAGTCGAAGACGCTGGACGGGAAGTGCAGGTCACCGATCTCGCCGGGGAACGCCCGCCGGTACTCCTGGCGCGCGTAGACCCGGTCGAGCTTGCGCTGGCTGCCCTGCGACAGGTCGGCGCCCCGCTCGTCGAAGAACATGATGTCGACGGAGTCCGGCACCCCGGGCGTCGTCCGGATCATGATGCCGCCGGCGCTGCCGCGCGCCGTCTGCTGCCGGGCCACCGGCAGCGGCACGTTCTCCAGGTCCCGTACGTCGATGGCGCTGGCCTGCAAGGCGGAGATGACGGCCCGCTTGAGCGCGCGCGCACCACGCGAGTGGTCACGGGCGGTGGTGACGGTCGACCCCTTCTTGAGGGTCGTCGCGTAGGCGCCCGCCAGCCGCACGGCGAGTTCGGGTGTGATCTCCACGTTCAGGATTCCGGAGACGCCGCGCGCCCCGAACAGGTGGGCCTGGCCGCGGGACTCCCAGATCACCGACGTGTTGACGAAGGCACCGGCCTCGACCGTCTTGAACGGGTAGACCCGTACGTTGCCCTGGACGATCGATTCTTCGCCGACCAGGCACTCGTCGCCGATGACGGCGCCGTCCTCGATCCGTGCGGCGCGCATGATGTCGGTGTTCTTGCCGACGACGCAGCCGCGCAGATTGCTGTGCTCACCGATGTAGACGTTGTCGTGGACGACGGCCTTGTGCAGGAAGGCCCCGCTCTTCACGACGACGTTCGAGCCGACGACGGTGTGTTCGCGGATCTCCGCGCCCGCTTCCACCTTGGCGTAGTCACCGATGTAGAGCGGGCCGCGCAGCTCGGCGTCGGGGT
Source organism: Streptomyces sp. NPDC049813 (assembly GCF_044465085.1). Taxonomy (NCBI): domain Bacteria; kingdom Bacillati; phylum Actinomycetota; class Actinomycetes; order Kitasatosporales; family Streptomycetaceae; genus Streptomyces; species Streptomyces sp. NPDC049813. The sequence continues at coordinate 41,749 of NZ_JBITLI010000028.1, forward strand.
GCACCTCGGCGCCTTCGGCGACCCAGACTCCCGGGGAGATCTCGAATCCGTCGAGCTCGACGTCGACCTTGCCCTCCAGGACGTCGGCCTGCGCCTTGACGTAGCTCTCGTGCGTGCCGACGTCCTCCCAGTAGCCCTCGGCGACATAGCCGTAGATCGGCTTGCCTTCCTTCATGAGCTGCGGGAAGACGTCTCCGGACCAGTCGACGGAGGTGTCGGCCTCGACGTAGTCGAAGACCTCGGGCTCCATCACGTAGATGCCGGTGTTGACCGTGTCCGAGAAGACCTGACCCCAGGTCGGCTTCTCCAGGAAGCGCTCGACCTTTCCTTCCTCGTCGACGATGGTGATGCCGAATTCCAGCGGGTTGGGGACGCGCGTCAGGCAGACGGTGACGAGCGCGCCCTTTTCCTTGTGGAAATTGACGAGTTCGGTGAGGTCGAAATCGGTCAGGGCGTCGCCGGAGATGACCAGGAACGCATCGTCCTTCAGCGCTTCCTCAGCGTTCTTCACACTGCCGGCTGTGCCGAGTGGCTTCTCCTCGTTGGCATAGGTGAGCTCCATCCCGAGCTCTTCGCCATCCCCGAAGTAGTTCTTGACCAGTGAGGCCAGGAACTGCACAGTGACCACGGTTTCGGTGAGCCCATGCCGCTTGAGCAACCTGAGCACGTGCTCCATGATCGGCCGGTTGGCCACCGGCAGGAGCGGCTTGGGCATACTCGAGGTCATGGGGCGAAGGCGGGTGCCCTCGCCTCCAGCCATCACGACGGCCTTCATGTCGGAAGCGTCCTCCTTGCAAGAGTCGACGGTCCGACCGACTACGCCCGCCCGATAACCCCGCACGCGCCGCGGCGGGGTCCTCCGGCTTCACCTGATGCCCAATGGGCGAGCTCAATCGGCCTTGGAGTCCGCCTTGACAAGTCGGCGGACTTGGACCACATACAGGATCCCTGCCCACCAATACAGCGTTGTACCCCATCCAGCGAACGCCCATCCGAAAATAGCAGCGAGTTCGTGGATCCACCCGCTCCCGTCGCTGAGCAGCAGGAGCGGGAACGCGTACATGAGGTTGAAGGTCGCCGCCTTGCCGAGGAAGTTCACCTGCGGCGGCGGATAGCCGTGGCGCCGGAGGATCCCCACCATGACCAGGAGGACAAGTTCACGCGCCAGCAGTATGGCGGTCAGCCAAAGGGGAAGAATGCCGCGCCAGGTCAGCCCGACCAGGGTCGACAGGATGTACAGCCGGTCGGCCGCGGGGTCGAGGAGCCGGCCGAGGTTGCTGATCTGGTTCCAGCGGCGCGCGAGCTTCCCGTCGAGATAGTCGCTGATCCCGCTGAGCGCGAGCACCAGCAGTGCCCAGCCGTCGCTCTTGGGGCCGCCGAACTCAGGCCTGAGGATGAGCCACAGGAAGAGCGGTACGCCGACGAGACGCGCCATGCTGAGGATGTTCGGGATGGTGAGCACCCGGTCCGTCTGGACACGGGTCTCCTGGACCTCCACCCGGGGGCCTCCTGTGGGGAAACGAGCCAACGATGCCTCATGACTTTACCCTCAGCCCGGCCGGCCTCGGACACGGGGTCTCCACAAACGCAGAAAACCCCTGTCCGTTAACCCGGACAGGGGTTTTCTCTACAATTAGTTCGGCGGCGTCCTACTCTCCCACAGGGTCCCCCCTGCAGTACCATCGGCGCTGTGAGGCTTAG
>NZ_JBITLI010000029.1:0-29961 GCF_044465085.1 Streptomyces sp. NPDC049813
CCTCCGGGCGCTTCCCTTCGGTGTTTCCAACCTTACCAGATCCGTTTTCCGTTCCGTTTCCGGTTCGGAATTCATTTCCGGTGGCCGCTGGAGGGCCTTTTGCCTTTCGGCTGATCCGACTTTATCAGAGGTTTTGAGCCGGTCTTGCCGACTCTGTTTCCTGATTGATCGGGAGAGCTTCTCGAAGAATGTTATTTCGGAAGCGCGTCAGATACTAACCGTCGCGATAGAGCCTGTCGAGCTCTGGGCAACTGTTCGAATCTACCTCCCCGTCCGGTCCGTGTCAACGGTCTTTCCGGGGCGAAGAGGAGACTAGCAGCTCAGCGGAGCTGAACGCACATCAGGCGGCGGTCGGCAGGACAGCGCTGCGTTCGGCTGTCTCCAGGTCCCCGGTCTCGCCCGCACGCGCCGCGCGGCCGCCGAGGACGTACACGTAGGCGAGGAAGGCGAGTTCCACGGCGACGCCGATGCCGATGCGGGCCCAGGTCGGCAGGCCCGAGGGGGTCACGAAGCCTTCCACCGCGCCCGAGACGAAGAGGACCAGGGCCAGGCCGATCGCCATGCCGATGGCCGCGCGGCCCTCCTCCGCCAGCGCCGTTCTGCGGGTACGGGGCCCCGGGTCGATGACGGTCCAGCCGAGGCGCAGTCCGGTGCCCGCAGCCACGAAGACCGCGGTCAGCTCCAGCAGGCCGTGCGGGAGGATCAGGCCCAGGAAGGTGTCGAGGCGGCCGGCACTGGTCATGAGGCCGATGCCGACACCCACGTTCAGCATGTTCTGCAGCAGGATCCACAGGACCGGCAGGCCCAGGAAGACGCCCAGGACCAGGCACATGGCCGCCGCCTGCGCGTTGTTCGTCCAGACCTGTGCCGCGAAGGACGTCGCGGGATGGCTGGAGTAGTACGTCTCGTACTGGCCGCCCGGGCGCGTCATCTCGCGGAGCTCGGACGGCGCGGCTATGGCCGCCTGTATGTCGGGGTGCGTTCCTATCCACCAGCCGATCAGGGCGGCTATCGCCGTGGAGACGAGGGCGGTGGGCACCCACCAGTGGCGTGCCTTGTAGACCGCCGCCGGGAAACCGTGGGTGAGGAAGCGGGTGACGTCGCGCCATGAAGCACGGCGGGTACCGGTCACGGCACTACGCGCGCGTGCCACGAGTTGGGTGAGCCGGCCGATGACCCTGGGGTCCGGAGCGCTCGACTGGATGAGGGAGAGGTGCGTGGCCGCGCGCTGGTAGAGGTTCACCAGTTCGTCCGCTTCCAGGCCGGTCAGCCGGCGACGGCGGCGCAGCAGCGCGTCCAGCCGGTCCCACTCGGCCCGGTGGGCGGAGACGAAGACATCGAGGTCCATCGGGTCTGCTGCTCCTCGCTTCCGGCACCTGTGCGGCGCGATCTGCCCTCAGCTTGGCAGACTGGCGGTTCCGAGGGCAGGTCAGGGAAGGGCGGGTGGCCAGGGTGAGCGAGCTGGTGACGGGCGAGGCCGTGGCGCTGGAGGTGCGGCCGGCGAAACTGCCGAGCCGTGCGCTCGCCGTGCTGATCGATCTGATCGTGGCGTTCGTCGTCTACATCGTCGTGACGATCGTCGTGGTCGCGTCGACCGCGTCGCTGGACGATGCCGCGGCGGCGGCGCTCTCCGTGGCGTTGTTCCTGCTGGTGCTGGTCGGGATACCGATCGCCGTGGAGACGCTCAGCCACGGGCGCTCGCTCGGCAAGCTCGCGTGCGGGCTACGGGTCGTGCGGGACGACGGGGGCCCGATCCGGTTCCGGCACGCGCTGGTGCGCGGGGCCGTCGGGGTCGTGGAGATCCTGGCGACCTTCGGGGTCGTGGCTTGCGTGGCCTCACTGGTCTCCGCGCGGGGGCGGCGGGTCGGGGACGTGTTCGCGGGGACGCTGGTCGTGCGTGAGCGGGTGCCGGCCGGGCAAGCGGCGTTCGCGCCGCCTCCGCCGCCGTGGCTGGTGGGGCGGTTCGCACAGCTGGACCTGTCCGCCGTGCCGGAGGGTCTGTGGCTCGCGGTGCGGCAGTACCTGACGCGGATGCGGCAGCTGGACCCGCAGGTCGGCTGGGGCATGGCCGAGCGGCTGGCCGCCGATCTCGCCGCGCACACGGGTGCGCCCGCGCCGCGTGACGTGCCGCCCGCGGCGTTCCTGGCCGCGGTGGTGCACGAGCGGCAGGCGCGTGAGGCGCAGCGCGCGTTCGGCGCGGCGGGGCGGGCGGGGCATGCCGGATATCCGGGACCGGCGTACGGCGGGCCGGGGCCTCTCGGGGCCACCGTGGCGCCCGCGTCTGCTCCCGCTCCGGTTCCGCCCGCGCCCGGGGCCTACGGCGGGCCGGGAGCCTACGGCGGGACGGGGACGTATGGCGGGCAGGTCGCTCCTGCCGTCGGCGGGTTCACGGCGCCGGGTGGTGGTCCGGCCGCCGCGCCGGCGGCCGAGGGGACTGTGCCGCCCGCGGCGGACCCGCGGAGCCCGGAGGCCGGGCCGCCCGCCACCGGGTTCGCCCCGCCCGCCTGACAAGGCCAGCGACGGCAACGGCAACGGGTTCAGTCGAACGTCGACGGCAACGGGTTCAGTCGAACGTCGACGGCGGCGTTTCCAGGTGCTCCAGCTCGATGCCGGGTGCCGCCAGGACCACGTCACCGCTGACGTGCACGGTGTGCTGCTCCCCCGTGTCCAGGGCCGTGACCTGGTACGCGGCCACGACGAGGGGCCCGTTGTCAGTGGCGTGTGCTTCGCTGTCCAGCAGGGTCCAGGACTGGTCCAGGGTGCGGGGGGCCAGCACGGGATCCGTGAGGGCGACGAGGCGGACGCGGGTCGAGGGGGAAGCGGGGGTGAGCCGCAGCAGGCGCGTGGTGGCGACGAGGAACGCGGGGGAGGTACCGGTGAAGGCGTGCGCGGGGGCGTTCCCTTCGGTGGCGTGGGCGCCGGTGGGGTCGGTGCGTACCCAGGTGACGCCGTCGATGGCGGCTCCTCGCACCTGCCAGCTCGCGGCGTTCACTTCGAGACGGATGGGGCGGCCGAGTTCGTCGAGGGCGAGGTCGATCGAGCCGGCGTGCTCGCCGGAGGGGGTGACCCGTTGGGCTACGTAGCGCCAGCCGGAGGGGCCGGGGGCGCAGTGGAAGTGCTCTTCACCGAGGGGGGTGTGATCGTGCGGATCGTGGAGCGAATAGCGGCCGCGGGGCATGGGGTTCGTCGGGTCCTCTAGGGGCGGAGGCCGCGCTGTGTGCGGCGGTGGCGGAGGCCACAGCCGGGCGGCGGTCGGGCAGCTGTCGGTTGAAGAGCCTGTCCACCGTAGCCAGCGGTGGGCGGAGCACGGGACAGGCCCCCGGCACGGGGGTGCGGGGGCCTGTCCTGTTCTGTCGGCGGCTGTCGGCGGCTGTCGGTGGCAGTCGGCGACTGTCGGTGGCAGTCGGTGAGTGCGACCGGCGGGGTGCTCAGTACCGGTAGTGGTCCGACTTGTACGGGCCCTCGACCTCGACGCCGATGTAGGAGGCCTGCTCCGGGCGGAGCGTCGTCAGCTTCACGCCGAGCGAGTCCAGGTGGAGCCGGGCGACCTTCTCGTCCAGGTGCTTGGGCAGCACGTACACGTCGGTCGGGTACTCGGACTGCTTGGTGAACAGCTCGATCTGGGCCAGGGTCTGGTCCGCGAACGAGTTGGACATCACGAAGGACGGGTGGCCCGTCGCGTTGCCCAGGTTCAGCAGGCGGCCCTCGGAGAGCACGATGAGGACCTTGCCGTCGGGGAACGTCCACGTGTGGACCTGCGGCTTGACCTCGTCCTTGACGATGCCGTCGATCTTCGCGAGGCCGGCCATGTCGATCTCGTTGTCGAAGTGGCCGATGTTGCCCACGATCGCCTGGTGCTTCATCTTGGCCATGTCCGAGGCCATGATGATGTCCTTGTTGCCCGTCGTGGTGACGAAGATGTCCGCCTTGTCGACGACCTCGTCCAGCGTCGTGACCTGGTAGCCGTCCATCGCCGCCTGCAGGGCGCAGATCGGGTCGATCTCGGTGATGATCACGCGGGCGCCCTGGCCGCGCAGGGACTCCGCGCACCCCTTGCCCACGTCTCCGTAGCCGCAGACGACGGCGGTCTTGCCGCCGATGAGGACGTCCGTGGCGCGGTTGATGCCGTCGATGAGCGAGTGGCGGCAGCCGTACTTGTTGTCGAACTTCGACTTCGTCACCGCGTCGTTCACGTTGATCGCGGGGAAGAGGAGGGAGCCCTCGCGCTGCATCTCGTACAGGCGGTGGACGCCCGTCGTGGTCTCCTCCGTGACGCCGCGGATCTCGGAGGCGAGCTGGGTCCACTTCTGCGAACCGTTCGAGATCGTGCGGTTCAGGAGCTGGAGGATGACGCGGTGCTCGTCGGACTCGGCGGTGTCGGCCGAGGGGACCTTGCCGTCCTTCTCGTACTCGACGCCCTTGTGGACGAGGAGGGTGGCGTCACCGCCGTCGTCCAGGATCATGTTCGGACCGCCGGTGGGGGTGTTCGGCCAGGTCAGCGCCTGCTCCGTGCACCACCAGTACTCCTCCAGGGTCTCGCCCTTCCAGGCGAAGACCGGGACGCCCTGGGGGTCGTCCGGCGTGCCGTTCGGGCCGACGGCGATGGCCGCGGCGGCGTGGTCCTGCGTGGAGAAGATGTTGCAGGAGGCCCAGCGGACCTCGGCGCCCAGGGCGACGAGGGTCTCGATGAGGACGGCCGTCTGGACCGTCATGTGGAGGGAGCCGGTGACGCGGGCGCCGGCGAGCGGCTGCGCGGCGGCGTACTCCTCGCGGATGGACATCAGGCCGGGCATCTCGTGCTCGGCGAGGGTGATCTCCTTGCGGCCGAAGTCGGCGAGGGAGAGATCGGCGACCTTGAAGTCCTGGTCCTGTCGGTTGGCGACAGAAGTCATAAGTGAGCTGCTCCTCGGTGCGGTTGCAGATGGTCGAGGTGGGCTTGGTGCGCATGCCCGCGTTCGGGTACGCGCATGGCTGATCTGCGGCTTCCTGGGACACGGGTGTCCCCGGGCGCTCGCAGCGCAGTCCGTCGGAGGCCCTCTCTCCCTCGGACGCCCCGTCGCGCGGGCCGCCCGACCGCCATCAGCAGCGACGTCTGGCTCGTTACGAATCTACACCGATCGGCTCAGTCGGCCCCACCCCGTCTCCGTCGGGGTGGCGCGGGGATGTGGCGGGATTCCGTCCCCGGGCGGGCGGTGGGGCCCCGTCCTGCGAAGCATCCCCGATGCGGACAAGCGGTTGATTCCGGACTTTTGTCCACGCGCTCACGTGTTGCAGGATGCGGGGCAGGCCGCGAACATTTGCGCGGTCTCGTGAAGCGAAGGCGCAAAGGAGAGCCACGTGACCAGTCCGGCCGACCCCCACACGGGCGGAGCCGCCGTCGAGCAGCAGCAGAAGGTGAGGCTGCTCGCGGTGACCGCCTGTCCGACCGGCATCGCGCACACCTATATGGCCGCGGAGAAGCTCCAGCAGGCGGCCGATGCGCTCGGCATCGACATGAAGGTGGAGACACAAGGCTCGATCGGGGCCGAGAACGTACTGACTGACAACGATGTCAAGGCCGCCGACGGCGTGATCATCGCCGCCGACAAGGACGTGGACCTCGACCGCTTCGCCGGCAAGCGGGTCCTGTCCGTCGGCGTGTCCGAGGGCATCAGCCACCCCGGGCAGCTGATCGAACAGGTGCGCAGCGCACCCGTGCACGGCGCCGGGGGCGGTGGCGGCTCCACGGGCGGGGCCGCGCCCACCGGCGGTGGGCGGGAGCGCAGCGCGGCGTACAAGGCGCTGATGAACGGCGTCAGTTTCATGATCCCGTTCGTCGTCGTGGGCGGGCTGCTCATCGCGGTGTCGCTGGCGGTCGGCGGGCACACCACGCCGCACGGCATCGAGATCCCGAAGGACTCCTTCTGGTTCGACGTCAACGCCCTCGGCGGGCTCGGTTTCAAGCTGATGCTGCCGATCTTCTCGGGCTACATCGCGTTCGCCCTGGGCGACCGGCCCGCACTGGTGCCCGGCATGATCGGCGGCTTCCTCGCGTACGACGGCGTCGGCATCTACGGCGCGGACGCGAACGCCGGCTTCCTCGGCGCGATCGCGACGGGCTTCCTCGCCGGATACGTCGTGCTGTGGATACGCAAGGTCAGGGTGCCGAAGTTCGTCCAGCCGATCATGCCGATCATCGTGGTGCCCATCGTCTCCACGCTGGTCGTCGGGTTGTTCTTCGTCTACGTGATCGGCACGCCCATCTCGTGGGTGTTCACGCACCTCACCAGCTGGCTGAACGGGATGACCGGATCGAGCGCGGTCATGCTCGGCGCCATCATCGGCCTGATGATCGCGTTCGACATGGGCGGCCCGGTCAACAAGACGGCGTTCCTGGTGGGCACCGGTCTGATCGGCACGAACAACGCCGTCATGGGCATGGCCGCCGCAGCGATCCCGGTGATGCCGCTCGGCCAGGGCCTGGCCACGATCGTGCGGCGCAAGCTGTACACGAAGCAGGAGCAGGACACCGGTATCGCGGCGCTGTTCATGGGCTTCTTCGGCATCTCGGAGGGCGCCATCCCGTTCGCCGCGGCGCGGCCCGCCCAGGTCATCCCCGCCAACATGCTGGGCGGGGCGGTCGCCGGCGCCCTCGCCGGGCTCGCCGGGGTGGAGGACTCGGTGCCGCACGGCGGGCCGATCGTCGCCGTGTTCACCGCGGTCAGCGGGGTGCCGATGTTCTTCGTGGCGATCGTCGCCGGTGTGGTCGTCACGGCGCTGACGACCAATGCGCTCGTCGAGCTGAAGGAGCGCCGGGCGCGGGCCAGGCAGGAGCGGGCGCAGGCCGGTGGTCCCACTGTCGCGGAGTCCGCCGTGGCCGGCGGCCCGGTGGCCGGGGACGGCGGCAGCGACAGCGACAGCGACAGCGACGAGGTGACGGGCGAGGACGCGGGCGTTCTCTCCGGCTATCTGACCGGACAGACCGTCACGGTGGAGCTGGCCGCGCGGGACAAGGAAGCGGCCATCCGCGAGATGGCCGGGCTGCTCGCCTCCACCGGCAAGGTGCGGGACGTGGAGGAGCTTGTGGCGACCGCGTTGCGCCGTGAGGAGCAGGGGACGACCGGGCTCGGCGAGGAGATCGCCATCCCGCACGCCAAGACGGACGCGGTGACGTCCCCGGTCGTCGGGTTCGCGCGGTCCGCCGAGGGCATCGAGTGGGGCTCGCTGGACGGGACGAAGGCGCGGCTCGTCTTCATGATCTCGGTACCGGAGGCGGCCGCGGGCGATGAGCATCTGCGGATCCTGGCGCTGCTGTCGCGGAAGCTGATGGATCCGGGGTTCCGGGAGCGGCTGATGGCCGCGGCCGACCCGCAGACCGTGCTCGGGGTGCTCGCTGAGATCTCGTAGCTCACGGAGCGTGCGGAGCGCGGTCCCTGTACGCAGGAGGGGCCCCGCCGGGAGATCGGCGGGGCCCCTGCTGCGTAGCGGTAAGGGTCAGTGCTCCGGGGTCGGCGTCGGGCCGCCGGGCATCGCCTCGCGGTCCGGGCCCTTGGCGGCGTCCGCCTCGCTGTAGATGTCGGGCTCCAGGTAGATGACGCGCGCGATCGGGACGGCGGCGCGGATACGGGCCTCGGCCTCGTTGATCGCGCGGGCGACCTCGGCGGCGGTGTCGTCGTGCTGGACGGCGATCTTCGCGGCGACGAGCAGCTCCTCGGGGCCGAGGTGGAGCGTGCGCATGTGGATCAGGCCGGTGACCGTGGAGCCGTCGACGACGGCCGCCTCGATCTTGCGCACCTCGTCCGTGCCGGCGGCCTCGCCCAGCAGGAGCGACTTGGTCTCCAGGGCGAGGACGATCGCGATGGCGATGAGCAGGACACCGATGCAGAGCGTGCCGATGCCGTCCCAGACGGCGTCGCCGGTGGCGAGGGTGAGGCCGACGCCCAGCAGCGCGAGGACCAGACCGATGAGCGCGCCGAAGTCCTCGAGCAGGACGACGGGCAGCTCAGGGGCCTTGGCGCGCTTGATGAACTGGCTCCAGGAGAGCTTCCCGCGCGAGAGGTTGGACTCCTTGATGGCCGTGCGGAAGGAGAAGCCCTCGGCGATGATCGCGAAGACCAGGACGCCCACCGGCCAGTACCAGTGCTCCAGGTCGTGCGGGTGCGAGATCTTCTCGTAGCCCTCGTAGACGGCGAACATGCCGCCGACGGAGAAGAGGACGATCGAGACGAGGAAGGCGTAGATGTAGCGCTCGCGGCCGTAGCCGAAGGGGTGTTGCGGGGTCGCCTCGCGCTGGGCCTTCTTGCCGCCGATCAGCAGCAGGAACTGGTTGCCGGAGTCGGCGAGCGAGTGGACCGCTTCGGCGAGCATCGACGAGGAGCCGCTGAAGAGGAACGCCACGAACTTCGATACCGCGATGGCGAGGTTGGCGGCGAGCGCCGCCACGATCGCCTTTGCTCCGCCTGAAGCACTCATGTTGTTCCTGGTGTCCCTTCGTACGTGCGTACGTTGCGTCCCGTGCTGCGGTGAGAAGCCTGCCGCTTTGCCCTGGCTTTGCGATGGGCCATTGTTGCAGCACGGGACGGGAGGGGCAGGAGTCAGGCCACGACGGTCGCCCGGAAAAACGTGCCGGTACCGGACACTTCCGCCTTTTCTCCCGCGGGGACGAAGGCGGAACGGCCGGGAGCCAGGTCGAGTCCGCCCGCGCGGACCGAACCGGCCGTGCAGAGCAGGATCTGCGGGGTGGGGGCCGTCAGGTCGTGCGCGGGGGCGCCCTCGGCGCGGACGTAGCGGGAGAGGCGGAACTCGTCGATGGGGGTGTCGTAGACCTCTTCACCGCCGGGGGACGCCTCGGGGCGCAGGACGCCCGGGTCGGTGGCCTCGAAGCGGACGATGCGCAGCAGTTCGGGGACGTCGACGTGCTTGGGGGTCATGCCACAGCGCAGGACGTTGTCGGAGTTGGCCATGATCTCGACGCCCAGGCCGTTCAGGTAGGCGTGCGGGACGCCCGCGCCGAGGAAGAGGGCCTCGCCGGGCTGGAGCCGGACGTGGTTGAGCAGCATCGCGGCGATGACGCCCGGGTCGCCGGGGTAGTGGTGGGCGATGCCCGCGTACGGCTCGTACTCCCCGCCGAGGTGCCGGGCGGCGGTCGCGGCGTCGGCGACGGTGCGCGCCATCTCGTCGCGGTCCGCGCTCAGTACGGCGGTGAGCACCTCGCGCAGCGCGGCCTCCTCGGGGTGGGCGCGCAGCAGGTCGGCGTAGGGCTTGAGGCTGTCGACGCCGAGCCCTTCGAGCAGCCGGGCCGCCTCCTCGGGGGCGCGGAAGCCGCACAGGCCGTCGAACTCCGTGAGGGCGCAGATCAGTTCGGGCTTGTGGTTGGCGTCCTTGTAGTTGCGCTCGGCCGCGGTGACCGGCACGCCCTTCGCCTCCTCGGCCGCGTACCCCTCCTTCGCCTGCCGGAGGTCCGGGTGGACCTGGAGCGAGAGCGGCGCGCCCGCGGCGAGCAGTTTGAGCAGGAACGGCAGGCGCGGGCCGAACTTCCCGACGGCCGCCTCGCCGAGCTGCCCCGCCGGGTCCGCGGCGATGACCTCGTCGAGCGGACCGCGCTCGGTGCGCGACGGGGCGCCGGGGTGGGCGCCCATCCACATCTCGGCCTGGGGTTCGCCGGTCGGCTCGGTGCCGAGGAGGTGCGGGATGGCGGTGGTGGAGCCCCAGGCGTAGGGGCGGACGGTGTTGGTGAGGCGGTCCATCAGGCGTTCTTCTCCGTACGTACGCGGGGGGCGCGGGTGCGTGGTGCGGGCGCCGCGCATGGCCGGGGGCGGGCGCGGGGCCCGTGCGGCGGGGGCGGCGGGGCGGGGCGGGGTGGGGCGGGGTGGGGCAGGTACAGCATCGGGGCCGGGTCACGTCCCGGAGGCGAGGCCCAGGTAGACGGCGGCGAAATCCGTGACGGCGATCAGCTCCGCGAGGGTCTCCAGGTCGCTGCCCTCCTCCGGTTCCAGCTCGCTGATCGCGGTGGAGTGGGAGAGCGCGAGTTCGCGGGCGGCGAAGGCGGCGGAGAGTCCGTCGACGGGGCGGTCGCGCAGCAGGACGACGCGGGCGCGCAGTGCCTGGCCCTCCTCGACGCGGTCGCGGAAGAAGTCGTCGGGGGCGGCGCCGGCCGCGAGGTCGCCGGTGAGGAGCGCGCCGTGGGCGGGCATCGCCTCGGGCAGGTCGGCGGCGAGCGCGGGCCGTCCGGACAGCTCGGCGAGGGCCGCGGCGAAGCGGCGGCCCGCCGCGCCCGCGGCCGCGCCCTCGGTCCAGATCAGCGGGAGCGCCTCGGCGAGTTCGGAGGCGAGGGTCTTCGCCGGGTTGCTGTAGGTCGCGATCGCGGGGCCGCAGCGCTCGGCGGTGCGGTCGAGGCGGTCGGCGACCTTCTCCAGGGAGTCGGCGGGAGCGGCGAGCAGGCCGGTGCGGTCCAGCAGGGCCAGGAGCGGGGTGAGCAGCGCCCAGAGCACGCCGGGTGCGGAGGGTGCCGTCGGCTCGTCCTGGTCGCGGGGGGAGGTCGCCATCGGCACGAGCAGGCCGTGGGCGCCGGCCGCGGCCTCGGTCAGCGGGGCGCCGGTGGGGCAGACGGCGACGACGGTGACGCCACGCCGGTAGGCCTGCTCGACCAGGAGCGAGAGGCTGGGTTCGGAGCCGTCCGGGGTGGCGATCAGGAGCAGGTCGACCGGGCCTGCCCAGCCGGGGAGGTCCCAGCGCAGGGCGCCCGCGGCGGGGGCGACGCCGGTGGGGCGCAGCCGGATCACCGGGCAGGCCGCGCCGGCCAGGCGGCCGAGGAGTTCGGCGATGCCGGCGGTGGCCGTGCCCGGACCCGCGATCAGGATCGCGCGCGGGCGGCCGTCCGGCTTGAGCTCGCCGATGCCGGCCTCGGCCGCGTACCGGGCCGCCGTGCGGACGCGGGCGCCCGCTTCGGCGGCGCCGCGCAGCAGGCCGCGGCGGTCGGCCCTGGCCAGCGCCTCGGTGTCGTCCAGGAGCGTTTCGTCGAACATCGCGTCGGGTCTCCTGCTCGCGGGAACGGGTGCGCGGTCACGCGGGGCGGCGGGCCTCGTCGACGAGGAGGACCGGGATGCCGTCGCGGACGGGGTAGGCCAGTCCGCACTCCGCGCCGGTGCAGACCAGCTCGGCGTCGGTCTCCTTGAGGGGGGCGTGGCAGGCCGGGCAGGCGAGGATCTCCAGGAGGCCGGCTTCGAGCGGCATGAGGGTTGTTCCCTTCGGGGCGGGGGCGGTGTGGTGCGGGGCCCTGACAGGTGTCCGGGGGCCTGGTCAGCCTACCGCCGGGGCCCTCTCCGGCGGGGTGGCGGCCTCGCTCCGGCTGCCTCGCCCGGGCGGCCCGGGCGGGCGGCCCGGGCGGACGCCTTGCCGGCTCGTCCGCGAACGCCGGACGGGCCGGGGGTCGCCGGGTCAGGCCCGGATCAGGGTCAGGACCGGATCAGGGTCAGGACCTCGTCGCGGATCTCGCGCATCGTCTCCGCGTCACGCGCCTCCGCGTTCAGGCGCAGGAGCGGTTCGGTGTTCGAGGGGCGGACGTTGAACCACCAGTCCGTGGAGGTGACCGTGAGGCCGTCCAGTTCGTCCAGGGTGGTGTCGGGGCGGTCGCCGTACGCGGCCTTGATCGCGGCGAGGCGGCCCGCCTGGTCGGCGACGGTGGAGTTGATCTCGCCGGAGCCCGCGTAGCGGTCGTAGGAGGAGACCAGGGCCGAGAGCGGGCCCTCCTGGCCGCCCAGGGCCGCGAGGACGTGCAGGGCGGCCAGCATCCCGGTGTCGGCGTTCCAGAAGTCGCGGAAGTAGTAGTGCGCGGAGTGCTCGCCGCCGAAGATCGCGCCGCTGGTGGCCATCTCCTGCTTGATGAAGGAGTGGCCGACCCGGGTGCGGACCGGCGTACCGCCGTGCTCCTTCACGACCTCGGGCACCGACCAGGAGGTGATGAGGTTGTGGATGATCGTGCCCGAGCCGCCGTTCCTCGCCAGCTCGCGGGCGGCGACCAGGGCGGTGACGGCGGACGGGGAGACCGGGTCGCCGTTCTCGTCGATCACGAAGCAGCGGTCCGCGTCGCCGTCGAAGGCGAGGCCGATGTCGGCGCCCTCGGCGCGCACGCGGGCCTGGAGGTCCACGAGGTTGGCCGGGTCCAGCGGGTTCGCCTCGTGGTTCGGGAAGGTGCCGTCCAGCTCGAAGTACATCGGGACGACGTCGAGCGGCAGGCCGCCGAGGACGGTGGGCACGGTGTGCCCGCCCATCCCGTTCCCCGCGTCGACCACGACCTTCAGGGGGCGGATGGCGGTGAGGTCGACCAGGCCGCGCAGGTGCGCCGCGTACTCCTCCAACGTGTCGTGCCGGCTGATCGTCCCCGGCGTCCCGGCGGGTTCGGGCGCCCCTGTCCCGCTCCACTCCTCGGCGAGTCGCCTGATCTCGGTGAGGCCGGTGTCCTGGCCGACCGGGGCGGCGCCGGCCCGGCACATCTTGATGCCGTTGTACCGCGCGGGGTTGTGCGAGGCGGTGAACATGGCGCCGGGCAGGCCGAGCGCGCCCGAGGCGTAGTACAGCTGGTCGGTGGAGCAGAGGCCGATCTCCGTGACGTCCGCGCCGAGCGCCGCCGCCCCGCGGGCGAAGGCGCGGGTCAGACCGGGCGAGGAGGGCCGCATGTCGTGCCCGACCACGATCGCCGTCGCGGCGGTCACCCGGACGAAGGCGGCGCCGAACAGGGCGGCCAGCTCCTCGTCCCACTGGTCCGGGACCACCCCTCGCACGTCGTACGCCTTCACGATCTGCGACAGATCTGCAGCCACGGCCGGACCAGCCCTCCTGGAGTGTCCTCGACGGACCCACGAATCAACGAGCCCACAAACTACCTGGCCGCGGCGGTGACAGGCCGTGAACCCCGCATTCCGCCCAAAGATCGCGCCGCACCGCGAACGCGCCGGTCAGGGCAGCATCCACGACAGGACGACCGTGCTCTGGGCGAAGACGATCAGGCACATCACCAGCAGCAGGCCGAGGCTCCAGGGCAGCACCTTGCGCAGCAGGTCGCCCTCGCGGCCCGCGAGTCCCACGGCCGCGCAGGCGATCGTCAGGTTCTGCGGCGAGATCATCTTGCCCAGGACCCCGCCCGAGCTGTTGGCCGCCGCGAGGAGTTCGGGCGACAGACCCGACTGCTGGGCCGCGGTCACCTGGAGGGCGCCGAAGAGCGCGTTGGCCGAGGTGTCGGAGCCGGAGACGGCGACGCCGAACCAGCCGAGGACCGGGGAGAGGAAGGCGAGCCCCGCGCCGGCCGCGGCCACGAAGTGCCCGATGGTGGCGGCCTGCCCGGACAGGTTCATCACGTAGGCGAGGGCGAGGACGCTGGTGACGGTGAGGATCGCGAACCGCAGCTCGTACACGGTCCCCAGCCATTCGCGCACCGCCACGCGCGCGTGGACGCCGAGCACGAGCGCCGTGGCCACTCCCGCGATCAGGACGAGCGTGCCGCCGGTGGAGACGAGGGGCAGCGTGAAGACGTTGCCGCTCACCGGTTCGCCGTGGGGGTCGGCGACGTTCAGGAAGGGCCAGTCGAAGACCTGGTTCGCGCGGGCCAGCCAGTCCTTGGCGGCCGGGATCTGGGCGACGGAGAAGATGACGACGATGAGCACGTACGGGGCGTAGGCGCGCGCCACTTCGGGCCGCGGGTCCTCCTCGTCCAGGTCCTCGCTGCGGGCGCCGGTGAGGACCGCGGCGCGGACGGGTTCGGCGGCGGGCCTGCGCGCGCCGGGGACGGCCACCAGGGCGCCCGCGCCGGCGAGGGCGGCGCCGATGTCGGCGAGCTGGGCGGAGACGTAGTTGGCGGCGGCGAACTGGACGACGGCGAAGGCGAGGCCGCAGACCAGGGCGGGCGCCCATGTCTCGCGCAGGCCGCGCTTGCCGTCCACCAGGCCGACCAGCACGAGCGGCACGACCAAGGCGAGCAGCGGCGTCTGACGGCCCACCACGGAGGCGACCACGTCCAGCGGCAGGCCGGTGACCTGGGCGAGGGTCACGACGGGGGTGCCCATGGCGCCGAAGGCGACGGGCGCCGTGTTGGCGACGAGGCAGACGACCGCGGCCCTGACCGGGTCGAAGCCGAGCGCGACGAGCATCACCGAGCAGATGGCGACCGGTGCCCCGAACCCGGCGAGGGCCTCCAGGAGCGCGCCGAAGCAGAAGGCGATGACGAGGGCCTGGATGCGCGGGTCGTCGGAGAGCCGCCCGAAGGAGCGGCGCAGGATGTCGAAGTGGTGGGTGCGGACGGTCATCCGGTACACCCACAGGGCGTTGACGACGATCCACATGATGGGGAAGAGGCCGAACAGGGCGCCCTGGGCCGCGCTGGAGGCGGTCTGGCCGAGCGGCATGCCGTAGCCGAGCCAGCCGACGAGGGCGGCCACCACCAGGCCGGTCGGACCCGCGCGGTGGGCCTTCATCCGGACGGCGCCGAGCAGGACGAGGACGGTGACGAGGGGCAGCGTGGCGATGAGGGCGGACAGGCCGAGCGAGCCGTGGACCGGCTCCAGTTGCTGGACGAACACGAGCGCCTCCCGGGATCCCGGAGTCGGGGTGGCGAAATCGTCGTGTCCTCAACAATCGCGGGTCAACGCGTACGACGGCGAAGATCCCGTGAAGGCGCGTCGGTCGCCGCGTCCCAAAGGCCGCCGTCAGTTGTCGGGCGAGCGCAGCACCCGGAGGTGGCCGCGGCGGGCGACCTCCATCGGGTCCGCCTGCCGGCCGCCCGCGCCGCCGGCTCCGGCCGCGCGCTCCTGGGGGCGGGCCGCCTCGCGCACGGCGTTGGCGAGGGCCTCCAGGTCGTCGCCGCTGGGGCGGGAGGGGGCGCTGCCGTCGGTGAGGCGGACGACCTCCCAGCCGCGCGGCGCGGTGAGGCGCTCGGAGTGCTCGGCGCACAGGTCGTAGCAGTGGGGTTCGGCGTAGGTGGCTAGGGGGCCGAGGACCGCGGTCGAGTCGGCGTAGACGTACGTCAGCGTCGCGACGGCGGGACGGCCGCAAGCGGTGCGCGAACAGCGACGTACAGGGCTCACAGCGTTGGACGGTACCGCACTCCTGAGCGGGCCGCGACGACTCTCCCCGAGGTCACCCCACCGTGTCGCCACGTGATACGCCCCACACCCGCCCCGGAGGGCTCCGTCGTGACCTGCGCGGACCCCGGCTCCCGGGCCCCGCCGGACAGTTGAAAGCGGTCACCACTCGGGGCAAATAGCTCCAACTGTCACGAGTGCAGCGGTCCGGGAGGGATACGGAATCAGGCCCAAGATTGGCTTGATCGGTCAGGAAGCGACATGCGGCGCTCTGTGCGGAGGCGGCCCGCCCCGGCCGCCCCGGAGGACTACGCTGCGTCGGTGATGGAAAGGCCCGCCAACGCCGAGAACGCCGAGAACGCCGAGACCGCAGACGACCCCGCCGAGCCGCGTCCGCGCCGCCGCGACCGGCACGGGCGCGGTATGCGCGGGCCCGTGGCCCCGCCGCAGGTGCCGCTGGCCGCGAGCCGCGCGGAGGTCTTCGCGGACCTCGTGCAGGACTCCGTGGAGCGTCTTGAACGGCGCTGGCCGCAGCTGGGCGAGGTCGACTTCCTCATCCTGGAGGTGCCGCGGCTGACGGCCGAGGACGAGGCGTGGGGGGCCGACACGGTGCCGCTCGGGGGCATCGTGCCCGCGCGGGACGGGACGCCCGCGCGCGTGGTCGTCTACCGGCGCCCCGTGGAGATCCGCACCAAGGGCCGCGACGAACGCGCGGCCCTGGTGCACGACGTGGTCGTGGAGCAGGTCGCCGAGGTGCTGGGCCTCACCCCGGAGACGGTCGACCCGCGGTACGGGGACGCCGACGGGGAGGAGTGAGCCCGCGGGCGCCCACGGGGTGCCGCCCGCTCCCGTACGGCGTGCGCGCGGCTACTTCTGGACGACCGAGAGGTCCTCGTCCGCCTCCGGCACCGACACCGTGCCCCGGTCGTCCGGCAGCGTCTGGACCGTGAACGCCGGGACGCCGTCCTGCTTCTCCTCCAGCATGCGCGAGCCGTAGACCTTGCCGCCCGACACGGGCTCCACCGTGAGCGCGTACGTGCCCTTCAGGCCGGCCGGGACCGGTGCGGCGACCGAGAGGGTCGTACCGCCCTTGACCGTGTACTCCTTGGTGGTCGCGGTGCCCGCGCCGTCCCCGGGGGACGCGGTGACCTTGACCGTGCCGGCGGCGCCGGGGGCGGTCAGGGCGAGCGTCGAGCCCTTGGCGCGGTTGTCGGCGACCGTGGCACGGGCGCCGGTGTCCCGGGTGGCGGGGATGAACGCGGTCTCCCGGTCGGCTCCCTTGCCGCGGGTGACCCGCAGCGCCGCCACGACCGGCACGGACGCGTCGGTGGGCGTCAGGAGCAGCGAGCCCGCGTCGCCGCGCGTGACGGCACCGAGGTCGACGGCGGACGTCATGCCGGACTTGACGTGCAGGGTGTCGTGGCCCGCGGGCGCGATCGAGCCGCTGGAGGTGGCGAGCCGCACCTTGAGGTCGGCGTCGTCCTGGCCCGGCGCGAAGGCGACCAGGCGCACGTCCGTCGCGTCCTTGGGGATGCCGGGCAGCACGAGGGAGGCCGCCGGGTCGGCGGCGGCGGGCAGCCAGTCGCCGCCCAGCTCGTCGTCGGCGGCCGACACCGCGGCGGCGACCCGGCCGCTGCGCGCGGTCACGTGCAGCGTCAGGTTCGGGTACGGCTTGTCGGTCAGCGTCGACAGCAGGACCGGGACGCTGGCGTGCGGGCCGATCTGGATGCCCTCGCCGACCTCGGACTTGACGGCGCCCTCCGGTCCGTAGAGCTGCACGTCCACCACCGCGGCCTCGTCGTCCGGGTTCGTGAGGTGGATGTAGTCGCTGCGCTCCTTGGCGGTGCTCGCGCCGGGGAAGTAGAAGTCGGTGTCCGGGGCCGAGCAGTCGACACCGGCGAGGCCGCGGCCGGTGCCCGCCTCGACCGTGGTGGTCTGCTGGACGGTCCAGCCGGGCGCCAGGGCGCCGTCGGCGGTGCCGATCAGGGCCGGCGCGTCGGCGCCCGACGCCTCGCCGGTGGCGGGCTTGCCGGGCTCCTTGGGCGTGACGACCGCCTTGGGCTCCTTGGCCTTGCCCTTGGCGTCCCCGGCCTGGCCCGGCCCGCGCTCCACCGGCACCAGCCGCGCCGTGCCCGCCGCGGACCCGGCGGCCCCGGTGCCCTTCGACGGCGGCGTGTACGACGTGTACGCGGTCTCCGCGAGGTCGGACTGGCCGGGCGTCGGGCACAGCAGGCTGGAGCGCTCGACGGGCAGCCGGGCGGCCGCCGTGGCGGGCGTGTCGTCCGCGCCCCCGGACGAGGTGGCCGCGTAGCCGGTGACGGCGGCCAGGGCCGTCACCGCGGCGATCAGGGACAGGGTCGTGCGGTTCACTGCTGGCTCCCGTCGGGGCGCTCATGATCGGCGCCGTTGCCGTGCCCGTGGCCGTGCTGCTCGTAGGTGGGGTCGTACGGCGCCGGTGTCTCGTACGAGCCCCCGTAGGCGTACGGGTCGTACTGGCCCGCCTGGTAGGGGTCAGCCTGATAGGGGACCCCCTGGGCGTCGTACCCGTAGGCGTCGCCCTGGTACTGCTGCTGCTGCTCGCCCGCCGGGTACGCGCCGTACTCGGCGTTCGTGTACATGGGCTGGTCCCACTCGCCGTACGCCTGCTGCGGGATGTCCGCGGCCGGGACCTGCCCGGGCTGCGGCGCGTGCTCCGGCGGCACGGCGTCCTCGGCCGGCGGTGCGTCGGCGCCCGCCTGCTCGGCCTCGGCCTCGGCCTGGGCGCGCAGCCTGCGGGCCCGGCGGCCGTCGCCGGTGCTGTCCTGCGCGGGGACGGCGGCCGGCTCCTCCGGCAGGTCGTCGTCGACGTCCTTGCGGCGGCCCGGCAGCGCGAGCACCACCAGGACGACCGCGAGCAGGCCCTGGGCCCACAGCCACGCGGTGTGCGTGAACGGCGCGTCATAGGTGACGTCCAGCGTCCCGCCGGAGGCGGGCAGCTCGAAGCCCTGCGCCCAGCCGTCGACCGTGGTCCGCGTCAGGGGCGCGCCGTCCAGCGTCGCGGTCCAGCCCTCCGCGGCCTGGTCGGCGAGGCGCAGGACGCGGCCCGCGCCGCCCGCGGCCAGCTCCGTGTGCACCTCGACGGGGCCCGCGGCGACCGGCTTGGCCGCCTCGGACGTCGGGCCGGCGCCGGCCGAGGGCAGCACGACGGCGCGCGCCACCTGCCGGTCGATGCGCCACAGGGCGGTGCCGTCCTGCTGGCTGAGCCGGGTCAGGCCCGGCGTCGCGTCCAGGACGCGGGCCATCTGGCGCGGGGCGCCGTCGCGGACGAGGACATAGCGCACGGCGAAGCCGCCGAGCTGGTCGGCCTGGTCGGCGCCGGAACCGGCGACGAGGTTGGCGACGACCTTGTCGAGCTTCTCGTTCTCGCCCGCGGCGGCGGTCAGTTCGCCGTCGCCGAGCCGGGCGCCCGCGCCGCGGACGAGCGAGTACGACACCTGGCCGGTGGAGCCGGCCATGACGAGCGTGCGGGCCTGGTCGCGGGTGCCGGCCTCCTCGGCGACGAACGCGGGCACCTGCACCGGGTCGCGGCGCTCCAGGGGCCCGTCGGCGCCCGCGATCATCCAGCCGGCGGCGAGCAGCAGGGGTCCCGCGGCGGCGGCGAACGCGATGAGCGCGGCCACCGGCTGGCGCCAGCCGAAGCTCTGCTCGGCCACGCGCGAGCGCGCGCCGTCGGCGCCGAGCGCGGCGGCGGCCAGCAGCGCGATGCCGTAGACGAGGGTGGCGGGCCCGGCCCAGGTCGAGCTGTTCGACAGGACCGCGAAGACCAGGGCTACCAGGGCGACGGCCCAGGCGGTGAGGACCGCGAGGCGGCGCTCCTGACGCAGCAGCGCGGCGAGCGCGGCCAGCACGATGCCGATGAGCAGCAGGCTGCCGGTGGTGCCGGGGCCGCCCGGCGAGGCGCCGAGCAGGCTGGTGGCGCTCGCGGCGCCTTCCCCGTACGGCAGGCCCGCTTCCTTGAAGAAGCCGGACGGCAGCAGCGTGAGGGACCAGGGTGCGAGCACCAGCAGCGGTGTGCCGAGGGCGGCGAGGAAGCGCAGCCCGTAGGCGGGGATGTCGCCGCGGCGCACGACGAGGAGCACGACGCCCAGGACGAGGGCGATCGGCCAGACGATGGGCGTGAAGGACGTCGTGATGGTCAGGAGCAGGGCGTACGCCCAGGTGGCCCGCCAACTGCCGCGCGCTCCCCGCGCGTTCATGAGGCCGGAGGCGGACAGGCCCGCGCGCGCGATGAGCGGCAGCAGGATCACCAGCACGGCCGTGCCGACGCGGCCGCCCGCGAGGGCGCCGGTGGCGGCGGGCAGGAAGGCGTACGCGACGGCCGCCCACGCGCGCAGCAGCCGGGATTCGACGAGGCTGCGGGAGGCGAAGTACGCGGCGAATCCGGCGAGCGGCACGGAGCCGACGAGCAGCACGGTGATCGCGAGGCCGGTGGAGCCGAGCAGCACGGAGGAGAGGGCGGCGAGGACCGCGAGGTACGGCGGCGCCGACTGGGTGCCGCCCGTGCTGGTGGCGTGCCAGGCGTCGAGGTAGCGGGCCCACAGGTCGGAGGCGTCGCCGGGGGCGGGCAGCAGGGCGCCGCCCGCGAGCGCGCCGCCGCCCAGCAGACCGCGGCAGGCGATGAGGGAGACGAACAGCAGCACCACGAAGAGCATCGGCCCGGGCTTGCGGGCGATGCGCTTGAGGCGGGCGAACTGCTCGACCTGGATGAAGTCCGCGTCGTCGCCGCCGGGTCCCGATTCGAGCCCGCCGCCGCCGTGCCGCCCCGCGTTGGAGCTCTCCGGGTCGGCGCCGTCGAAGAGGTTCCCCGCGACCTGCTCGACGGTGAGCCGCACGGTGGCGCCGGGGGGCGGGAACAGCGGCCGCAGCTCCTTGGCGTCGACGACACCCGCGCCGCGCCGGCGGCGGCCCGCCATGATGCGGCCCGGCCGCAGCAGGGTGGCCAGCAGGCCGGTGATCTCGTCGAAGGCCTGGCCGGGCACCTTGCCGACCAGGTAGGCGACCGTGCGCAGCAGCGTGCCGAGCACGAGGCGGACCAGGACCCAGGGGAGCACCGCGCCGCGGGCGTTGACCAGCAGCGTGTAGACGGCGCCGGCCTTGTCGACCTTGTGCGGTGAGGAGGCGGTGCGGCCCACGCAGTCGACGGTGCGGCGCTCGCGCGAGGAGGCCTCCGCGTGCCGCACGACGGCCTCGGGGGCGACGACGACGCGGTACCCGGCGCTCTGGGCGCGCCAGCACAGGTCGACGTCGTCGCGCATCAGCGGCAGCCTGCGGTCGAACCCGCCGAGCTGTTCGAAGACTTCGCGCCGGATCAGCATGCCGGCGGTGGAGACGGAGAGCACGGGCCGTACGTGGTCGTGCTGGCCCTGGTCCTGCTCGCGGCGGTCGAGACCGGTCCAGCGGCGGCCGGAGTTGGCGATGGAGACGCCGACCTCCAGGAGCTGCCTGCGGTCGTACCAGCCGCGCAGCTTGGGGCCGACGATCGCTACGTCGGAGCCCGCCTCGCGCTCCATCTCCACGACGCGCAACAGCTGGGCGAGCGCGTCCGGTTCGGGCGCGCAGTCGTCGTGCAGCAGCCACAGCCACTGCTCGGGTTCGCCGTGCGGCAGGTCGGGGAGGTCGTACGCGTCGTCGCGCCAGCTGCGGCTGACGGGGTCCCAGCCGCTGGGCCGCTTCAGGTAGGGCAGCTCGTCCGGGGTGAGCACCCCGGCGCCGCGCACGGCTTCCTCGACGGCCTGGCCGAAGCCGGTGCGGCGGGCGAGGTGCAGGACGCGCTCGCCGCCGAGGGCGGCGCCGACCAGGGCCGCCGAGTCGTCGGCGCTGCCGGTGTCGGCCGCCACCGCGTCCTGCACGGGGCGCTCCTGGCCGAGGAGGCCCGACAGGACGTCGGGCAGCCAGCGGGCGCCGTCGTGCGAGACGAGGACGGCGGTGACGACATGCCGGGGGAACTCGGGGGCGCCGCTCGGGTCGAGCCCTGCGTCGTGCCCCGGGTTGAACGTGGCGGCGGCAGTACCGAAGGGGTCTGCCGGGTGGCTGTGCACGGACATCGAGGTACGGGCCCCGGTTCGTTGGACTGCGGTGGACGACTGTGTCCCCTGGGGGCACGGTGGCGTCTCGGACGGGGCCCCACACTAACGGCTGACAACAACAGCGGCCCGCCGCCTGTGGACAACCCACGGGCGACGGGCCGGTGCACCGCTCGCTCAGGACTAGGGCGTGTTTTGAAAGTCCCGCCTGCCCCGCGACGCCCGGCACGCACGCTCGCGGCGTTGCCGAAGCGCCCGAATAGCTCCGCTATGAGGACGCTCCGGCGCCTTGCGATCGCACGCACCGGACGCCGCGGGGCCCGCCCTTCGGGCGGACGACGGGACTTTGAAAACACGCCCTAGACGGCAGCCTTCTTCAGGCGCCGGCGCTCGCGCTCGGACAGACCGCCCCAGATGCCGAACCGCTCGTCGTTGGCGAGTGCGTACTCAAGGCATTCGGAACGGACCTCGCACGCCAGGCAGACCTTCTTGGCCTCCCTCGTGGAGCCGCCCTTCTCGGGGAAGAAGGACTCGGGGTCGGTCTGGGCGCACAGCGCCCGCTCCTGCCAGCCGAGTTCCTCTTCCGCGTCCTCGACCAGCAGATCCTGAAACGACTCGGTCATCGTGCGCCCCTCGTCCGTCCGTGCGTTCCCCGTGATGTTGCCGTTACCGATTTCGGCTGAACGACACGAGTGAAATTACAAGTGTGCCGATCCGGGGCAGTCAAGCCGAGATCTGCTATTGGGCCCCTTATTCACTCTGCGGAACCAAGGCTATGCGGAAAGTGTTCAAATCGGCAAAAACCGTGACACTTGCCAGCGGCCCATGTGGGTGCCCCTACCCCCGCCGGGCCACTACATGAGAGGACGAGAGGGAATTTGATCTCGTTCCGGAACGCCCGCAGAAGCGAACCGGATCACATTCGGATCACGGGATCACAACGGCACTTGCGCGCCGGGTTGCTGCGCCACATGTCCCGGTCAGCGGGTGAACAAACCTTTCGCCTGCCCGCGATACCGGATGAGGTGAAACATTTCCCACGATCCGGACATGAAGTTGACAGCGCAAGCATGAACCGGTGTGCTGGTGGGCATGCTCGCGCACTCGACTCGGACCACGACCCGCACCGCCGGGTCCGTCTCTGTCGCCCGCGCGCACTGTTGCTGTTCCAGCTGTTGAGTCGTTGAGCCACCGGGCTCCGACCGCGCTCTCTCCTCCCCGTACGGCTCCGCGCCCCCTGTCCGGGCACCCCGCACTCCCCGCTGAGGAACCTCCACACCCATGAACAGCGACAGCGACCTCCAGATCGCCGGCGACATCCTCGAAGTGCCGCACCTGCTCCAGCCCGCGCGCGAACACCCCGGCACGGTGGCCGAGTTCGCCGGGCTCGCCCGCTCCGTGGCCGCCGACCGCTCCCAGTGGGAGCACCTCGTCGAGTACGACGCCACCTCCCGCTGGTACCACCGGCTGCGCACCGGGCCCGGCTACGAGGTGTGGCTGCTGTCGTGGGTTCCGGGACAGGGCAGCGGGCTGCACGACCACGGGCCCTCGTCCGGCGTACTGACGCTCCTGCACGGCGAACTGACGGAGCGTACGCAGGGCGGCGCACGGACCCTTCGCGCGGGCGCACAGCGCGTCTTCGGCGCCGGTTACGTCCACGAGGTCGTCAACGACTCCCTGGAGCCCGCCGTGAGCCTGCACGTCTACTTCCCGGGCCTCACCGAGATGCCCTTCCACTCCCCCGCCTGCTCGACGGCGCGGCCGGCCGCGGTCTGACCGGGCGGCGCCGGGACCGGCTGCCGTGCTGTCGTACCTGCCTGCGATGCTGGGGCCATGCGCATTGTGGTTCTGGCAGGCGGCATCGGTGGTGCCCGGTTCCTTCGCGGTCTCAAGCAGGCGGCACCGGACGACGCGGTCATCACGGTCATCGGCAACACCGGGGACGACATCCACCTCTTCGGCCTGAAGGTCTGTCCCGACCTGGACACGGTGATGTACACGCTGGGCGGCGGCATCGACGAGGAGCAGGGCTGGGGGCGTACTAACGAGTCCTTCCACGTCAAGGAGGAGCTCGCGGCGTACGGGGTCGGACCCGGGTGGTTCGGCCTCGGCGACCGGGACTTCGCGACCCACATCGTCCGTACGCAGATGCTGGCGGCCGGGTACCCCCTCAGCGCGGTCACCGAGGCGCTGTGCGAGCGGTGGCAGCCCGGCGTGCGGCTCCTGCCCATGTCGGACGACCGGGTCGAGACGCACGTGGCGGTGGACGTGGACGGCGAGCGCAAGGCCGTGCACTTCCAGGAGTACTGGGTGAAGCTGCGGGCCTCCGTGGCCGCTCAGGCGGTCGTCCCCGTCGGCGCCGAGCAGGCGAAGCCCGCGCCCGGCGTGCTGGAGGCGATCGCCGAGGCGGACGTGATCCTCTTCCCGCCGTCGAACCCCGTGGTCAGCATCGGCACGATCCTCGCCGTGCCCGGTATCCGCGAGGCCATCGCGGACGCGGGCGTGCCCGTCGTCGGGCTCTCCCCGATCGTGGGCGACGCGCCCGTGCGGGGCATGGCCGACAAGGTGCTGGCCGCGGTGGGCGTGGAGGCGAGCGCCGCCGCCGTCGCCGAGCACTACGGCTCCGGGCTGCTCGACGGCTGGCTCGTGGACACCGTGGACGCCGGCGCCGTCGAGCGCGTGGCGGCGGCCGGGATCCGGTGCCGGGCCGTGCCGCTGCTGATGACCGACCCCGAGGAGGGCACCGCGGCGGCCGCGATGGCGCGTGAGGCGCTGCGGCTCGCGGAGGAGGTGCGGGTCGCGTGAGCGCCGCCGCCCCGGCCTTCCACGCGTGGGCCGTCGCCGGGATCCCCGAGGTCAGAGCGGGTGACGACCTCGCCAAGCTGATCATCGCCGCCGAGCCGGCGCTGGCCGACGGGGACGTCCTGCTCGTCACGTCGAAGATCGTCAGCAAGGCCGAGGGGCGGATCGTCCGGGCCGACGACCGGGAGGCGGCGATCGACGCCGAGACCGTGCGCGTCGTCGCCCGGCGCGGGCCGCTGCGGATCGTGGAGAACAAGCTGGGCCTGGTGATGGCCGCGGCGGGCGTCGACGCCTCCAACACCCCGGCCGGGACCGTGCTGTTGCTGCCCGAGGACCCGGACGCCTCCGCGGCCGCGATCCGCGACGGCGTGCGGGACGCCCTGGGCGTCGAGGTCGGCGTCGTCGTCACCGACACCTTCGGCCGCCCCTGGCGCAACGGACTGACCGACGTCGCCATCGGCGCCGCCGGCGTGCGCGTCCTGGACGACCTGCGCGGCGGCGTCGACGCGCACGGCAATCCGCTGAGCGCCACCGTGGTGGCGACCGCCGACGAACTGGCCGCCGCCGGGGACCTCGTGAAGGGCAAGGCCGGCGGGTTGCCGGTCGCGGTGGTCCGCGGGCTCGGCGCCCTGACCGGGCCCGGGCAGGACGGCGGCGCGCGGGAGCTGGTGCGCGTCGCCCGCGACGACATGTTCCGGCTCGGCACCTCGGAGGCCGTACGGGAGGCCGTGACGCAGCGGCGTACCGTACGGGCCTTCACCGACGAGCCCGTCGACCCGGGGGCCGTCCGCCGGGCCGTCGCCCAGGCCGTCACCGCGCCCGCGCCGCACCACACGACGCCGTGGCGGTTCGTGCTGCTGGAGTCCGCGCGGTCGCGGGCGCGGCTGCTCGACGCGATGCGGGACGCGTGGGTCGCGGACCTGCGGCGCGACGGCAAGGGCGAGGAGTCGATCGCCAGGCGGGTGCGGCGCGGGGACGTGCTGCGCAACGCGCCGTACCTCGTCGTGCCCTGCCTGGTGATGGACGGGTCGCACACGTACGGGGACGCGCGGCGGGACGCGGCGGAGCGCGAGATGTTCGTCGTGGCCGCCGGGGCCGGGGTGCAGAACTTCCTGGTGGCGCTGGCCGGGGAGCGGCTCGGCTCGGCGTGGGTCTCCTCGACCATGTTCTGCCGCGACGTCGTGCGGGAGGTCCTGGAGCTGCCCGCGCAGTGGGATCCGATGGGGGCCGTCGCCGTGGGACATGCGGCGGGGGCGCCTGCGGAGCGGGCCGAGCGGGTGGTGTCGGAGTTCGTGGAGGTGCGGTAGGCGGGCGGGGCCCTGGGGCGCCGCAGGGGCGGCGGTGGTCCGACCGTGCGGGCGGCTCCGGGAGCCCCGTGAGTGGGTCGGACCTACGCCTCAGGGGCGGGCGGTGTCACCACTGGGCGATGTCCACCCGGCGCATCTTCGGCTGTCTGCGGGCCGGGGCTACGCCGCTCAGCAGGATCAGGCGGGCCGCCCGGTGGCGCTGGCCCGCGTACGGGGCCAGGAGTTCCAGCATCTCCTCGTCCGTCGCGTCCCGGTTGCCCGCCAGCGCGTAGCCGACCGTGTGGGGCAGGTGCAGGTCGCCCGTGGTGACCTCGTCGGGGGCGCCGTTCGTGCGCTGGATCGTCTCGGCCGACGTCCAGGGGCCGATGCCCGGGACCAGTTCGAGGCGGGCGCGCGCCGCGGGCGGCTCCATCTGCGCCGCCTCCTCCATACGGCGGGCCACCCGCGCCGCGCGGATGATCGTCGACGCGCGCTTGTTGTCGACGCCCGCCCGGTGCCACTCCCATGACGGGATCAGGGTCCACGCGCGCGCGTCGGGCATGACCCGCATCCGCAGGTCCTGGCCGCCCGCCGGGCCGGGGGCCGGTTCGCCGTGCCGGTGCAGGAGCAGACGCCAGGCGCGGTACGCCTCGTCCGTGGTGATCTTCTGCTCCAGGATCGACGGGATCAGGTTCTCCAGCACCAGGCCCGTGCGGGTCAGCCGCAGGCCCGCGCGGCGGCGGGCCGACTCGGCGAGCAGGCGGTGGCGCGGCGCGAACGCGGCCGGGTCGTCGGCCTCGCCCAGCAGCGCGGGGAGGTGGTCCAGGAACCAGTCGGCCCCCGGGCCCCAGGCCTGCGCCCCTACCGTGCCGCCCTGCTCCGTCAGCCGGAGCGTGGCCGGGCCCTCGGGGGTACGGCTCGCCCGCCAGACGGCGCCGTCGGGGGTGGTGCGGAACGTGGGGTCGGCGGGGCCCCTGCGGAGGGGGGCGAGGGTGAGGCCCAGGTGGAGGGGGGCCGGGGGGGTGTAGGTGCGGGTGGCTGCCGCCTGGGTGCGGGGGTCCTGGTGGGGGCGGGCAGGGCGGGGTGCGGGTATGGGTGCGTATCGGCGGCCTGCCACGGGGGTCCCTTGGGTGGAGCGGGTGTGCTCTACGAGGGTAGGGGGTCTCGGCGATTTCAGCGGCGGGCCGCCCGGGGCGCGGGTCACGGGGCTCCGCCCCGGACCCCGCTCCTCCAAGCTCCCCCAGACTTCGTCCGGGGGGACCCCCAGCGGGCTGAGATTTCGCGGGGCTACTGGTCCGAGGAGAAGCGGAGGGACGCCTCGGGGATCCTGGCTTCGCACCAGACGCGGACGCCCGTCTGGAGTTCGTTGTCCGGGCCCACGTGAGCCCCGTCACCGATCACCGCTCCGGTCAGGATCGTGCGGGCGCCGACGCGGGCGCCGCGGCCGATCAGGGAGTCCGTGATCAGCGCGCCCGCTTCGACGACCGCGCCGTCCAGGACCGTGGAGCCGGCCACGCGCGCGCCCTCGCCGATGCGCGCGCCCTCGCCGACGACCGTGCCGCCGGTCAGCTTGGCGTCCGGGGCCACCGTCGCCGTCGCCAGCACCAGGCTGTCGCCGCAGCGGCCGGGGACCGCCGGGGACGGGGCGCGGCCCAGAACCAGGTCGGCCGAGCCACGCACGAACGCTCCCGGGGTGCCCAGGTCCAGCCAGTACGTGGAGTCGACCATGCCCTGGAGATGGGCGCCGGCCGCCAGCAGGCCGGGGAACGTCTCGCGCTCCACCGAGACCGGGCGGCCCGTCGGGATCGTGTCGATGACCGAGCGGCGAAACACGTACGCGCCCGCGTTGATCTGGTCGGTGACGATCTCCTCGGGCGTCTGGGGCTTCTCCAGGAACGCCGTCACCCGGCCCGTCGCGTCCGTGGGGACCAGTCCGTACGCCCGGGGGTCCTCGACCCGCGAGAGGTGCAGCGAGACGTCGGCGCCGGTGCTCTCGTGCTCGTGCACCAGCGCCTGGATGTCCAGGCCGGTCAGGATGTCACCGTTGAAGATCAGCACCGGCTCGTCGGGGCCCGAGCGCAGCCGCGACGCCACGTTGCGGATCGCGCCGCCGGTGCCGAGGGGCTCGACCTCGGTGACGTACTCCAGGTGCAGGCCGAGGCGGGAGCCGTCGCCGAAGTACGGCTCGAAGACCTCCGCCAGATAGGACGTGGCCAGGACGATGTGGTCGACGCCCGCCGCTTTCGCGCGGGCCAGCTGGTGCGTGAGGAACGGGACGCCCGCCGCCGGGACCATCGGCTTCGGGGTGTTCACCGTGAGCGGGCGCAGTCTGGTGCCCTTGCCGCCGACCAGGAGGATCGCTTCTGTCACCTGTCGTCTCTGCTTCCTGCTGGGGCCGGCCGAACTGTCTTTCGGCCGGCCAGTGTATGCAGACCGTGTGCGACCCGGGCCGGCCGGCCTCAGCGGCCCTGGAGGCGGGCGGAGCTGGTCCGGGCCGTGCCGAGCTTGCCGTAGAGACGGCGTCCGGGGCATTCGGTGGCGAATCCGTCCCGGTGGCCGGAGATCACGTGCAGTCGCACATCCTTTCCCTTGCGGTAGAGATTGCCACCGCCCGACTTGAGATATGTCGTCCCGCGCGGATTGGCCCCGTGCAGCCCGAGCTTCCAGGCGGTGAGCTTGGCGATCGCGGTCACCGCCGCGGCGGGCGGGTTCGTGCCGCTGTAGGAGCCGAGGACCGCGATGCCGGTGCTGTTGGTGTTGAAGCCCAGGGTGTGCGCGCCCATCACCGGCTTCGTGACGCCCCCGGCGCGGCCCTCGTAGATCGTGCCGCACTTGTCCACGAGGAAGTTGTAACCGATGTCCCGCCAGCCGCTGCTCTTGACGTGGAAGCGGTAGATACCGCGGATGACCGAAGGCGCTTGTGAGCAGCGGTAGTTGTTGCCGGTCGCGCTGTGGTGCACGAAGGCCGCCTTCACCGTCTTGGTGTAGCCGAGCTTGCGCTCGCGCAGCTTCTCGTCCGCGCCCCAGCCCTTGCGGGTGACGATGCGCGGGCGGGCGCCGACGTAGGGGCGGGCCTGGACCGCGGCCGTGTCGCCGCCGCGGGCCGCGATCAGTTCGTCCTCGGTCTCCTGCTTGGTGAGTTCGGGGATGACCGTGCCCGCCAGGGCGGTGCCGCGCGGGGTGTCCGCGGGGGCGCCCTCCGGTGCGGGGTCCTCGCCCTCGCCCGGGTCCACCAGTTCCAGGCTCAGGCCCCGGGGCAGCGGGGCCGGTGGGTTCGCCGCGCGGGTGGGCGCGGGGGTCTCGCCCACGACCCGTACCTCGACGCCGTCGGAGGCGCCGACCCACAGCGGGGCGGTGGCGCCGCGGGCGTGGGACGAGGTGTGCTCGGGGGTGTCCAGATCGGGCGCGTCGTCGTTGTGCGTCTCCACGTCCTGCCACCCGGACCAGGCCGTCGTGCCGCTCGCGCGGGTGCGGACCTGGACGCGGCCGTGGAGTTCGGCGTTCGGGTCGTCCCAGACGACGCCCACCAGCGAGAAGGGGTGGACGTCACGCCGCGGCAGGCCCTGCTCCTCCGGCAGGCCGGCCGCGCGGGTGGCGCCGCGTCTCGCCAGGGCCAGCGACTGGGTGCTGCCCGCGACCGCGTCCTGCGCCGGGGCCGGCGCGGCGTGCGAGGTGGTGGGCAGGGTGAGCGGGAGGGCCAGGGCCGCCGCGCAGGTGACGCCGATCGAGGAAGCAAGGAATCCACGCATGCCCATAATCCTGGGCATATTGGGGTGGTTCCGGCCATCGGGGAGTGTCATACGGGTGCCGCCCCCGGGCGCGCCGTCCCGAGCGGCGGCGGGACGGGGCGCGACCGGCTCCGCCGCGTAGGGTGGCCGGGTGAACTCCGTGCATCCTGCCGCGCTTCTGCAGAACGCCCTCGCCGACGATCCGGGCCGGCCGTTCGTCACGTTCTACGACGACGCCACCGGCGAGCGCGTGGAGCTGTCCGTGGCCACGTTCTCGAACTGGGTGTCCAAGACGGCCAACCTGCTGCAGGGGGAGCTGAACGCGGAGCCCGGCGACCGGGTCGCCCTGCTGCTGCCCGCCCACTGGCAGACCGCCGTCTGGCTGCTCGCCTGCTGGTCGACCGGGGTCGTCGCGCAGGTCGGCGGCGATCCGGCCGCGGCCGATCTCGTCGTCAGCGGGCCCGACGACCTGGACGCGGCCCGGCGCTGTGCCGGGGAGCGGATCGCGCTCGCGCTGCGGCCGCTGGGCGGGCGCTTCCCGCAGCCGCCCGAGGGGTTCGCGGACTACGCCGTGGAAGTCCCCTCGCAGGGCGACCGGTTCACCCCCTTCTCCCCGGTCGACCCGGACGCGCCCGCGCTCGTGGTCGCCGGCAGCGAGCGGACCGGCGCCGAAATCGTGGCGGACGCCACCGCCGAGGCCCCCGGCCTCGGCCTGACCGGCGAGAGCGCGCGGATGCTGTCCGGGCTCGGCTACGACACCTGGCAGGGTCTGTGCGCCGGGCTCCTCGCGCCGCTGACCAGTGGCGGTTCGGTCGTCCTGTGCCGCAACCTCGCCCTGCTCGACGACATCGCCCTGGCCAAGCGGATCGAGAGCGAGCGGGTCACCACCGTCGCCCGCTAGTAGTGCTTTGTTAGGTGGTGTCGTAGGGCTGCCATGAGACGGTCTGTCGGCAGGTGGGGCAGGTGCCGGTCCAGGTGGCGATGAGCTGTTGGAGGAGGTCCAGGGCCTGGTAGAGGGTCAGGCCCTGGCAGG
>NZ_JBITLI010000030.1:0-14204 GCF_044465085.1 Streptomyces sp. NPDC049813
GGCTGCACACCTACAATCACCACCGCGGACACACCGCGCTCGCGGGCCAACCACCCGCCAGCCGCGTCCCCAACCTCACGGGGCAGTACACCTAGAGCGGCCACAGCTTGTGCCTCCAGTGCGACTCGGACCGGCGAGAAATCTCCTACATCCGGATCCTGCATCTCAGGGCCGTGGCGGCGGTTCAGATCCATGTCCAGCACTTTCGCGAAGAAGTAGTGCTGTATGACCGTGACTCTTTCGCCCGGGTCCGTCACGGTCAGGAACTCGGTGACGGGGCCGATCGTGGCACCGAGCTCTTCCATGACCTCGCGACGTAGAGCCGCTTCGAGGTCTGCGTCGTCTGGTTCGACGCCTCCACCGACGGTTTCGTAGTAGCAAGGCCCGCCTGGCCAACCCCGACGCAGGAACACCAGATGGTCGCCGTCGAGCAGAACCGCGCGAACGTTGCGCCGGATTCTCATGCTCGTGAAGGTAGCGCGTCCGACCTCGCGGAGGGGAAGGGTCGGCTGACACCGAAGAGGGCTCACCTTCGGCGCCGGTCAGCGTCGATCTCAGCGACAGGGAGCCCGGAGATCCTCCGGGGGCTTCTTCGTGTTGTCAGGGTTGTTCGGGGGTGGGGCATGCTGGCTGGATGACGTGGTGGTGCACCGGGGTGCGGTGGGGTGGAGGGTCGCCCTCGTTCGGGTGGACGGGGGGCGGGGGCGAGCGGGAGAGGTCGGTGCGGTTCGGGGAGGCCGTGGCCTTTCGGGTCGGCGGGGCGCGGCGGTGTCTGGGCGTGTGGCGTGGTGGGCGGCGCGTCGAGTGTGCGGGGCGTGAGGCCGTGCCGGTGCGGGGGACGCGGGCGCAGTGCGGTGAGTGCGCCGGGATCGATCGGGCGCGGTCGGTCGCCGCGGACACTCTCGCCGATGATCCGCGGCCGTACCACGTGTACCTGGCCTGGTTCGGGGACGGGCTCGTCAAGGTCGGGATCACCGGGGTCGGGCGGGGGAGCGCGCGGCTGCTGGAGCAGGGCGCGGTGGCTTTCACGTGGCTGGGGCGCGGGCCCCTGATGGCGGCCCGGCGTGCCGAGGAACTGCTGCGGGTGGCCCTCGGGGTGCCCGACCGCATTCCGTACGAGCGCAAGCGCGGGGTCCGGGCCGGCCTCGCGGAGGTGGTGGCGCGGGGCGCCGAGTTGGAGCGGGCGCACGCCGTGGCCGTGGGGCTCGCCGGCTGGCCCGAGTCCCTGGAGCGGCTGCCGTGCCGGGTCGTCGATCACGGGGAGGCCTTCGGGCTCGGGGCGGTCGACCGGGTGGACGCCGTGGTGTGCGGGCTCGCCGAGGGGGCCGTGGTGGCGGGTACCGTCGTCGCCGCTGCCGGGCCCGATCTACACCTCGTCGAGCCGGGCGGGCGGCGGCTCGTCGTCGATGCGCGGGTGCTGGCCGGGTGGCCGTTGGAGCGGGCCGCTGCCGGGCGAGTGAGCGGGGCGGGGGTGGTGGTGCGGGAGGTGCCCGCTGTGCAGGGTGGGTTGTTCTAGGGGCCTGGTCCTGATCGTTGCCTGGTCCTTGCCTGGATCTGGCCGCGCGATCGGTCGCGGGCGCGCCTTTACCCGCGCGCGCCTTTACCCGGCCGCCCCGGGCCCGGCTGTACCTGGCTGCCGCGGCCTCGGTTGCGCCCCGCCGCCCCGGGCCCGCCTGCGCCCCACCGCCCCGGCCCCGCTTGGACCCCGACGCCCCGTGCCGGCGTAAGTTCCGCCGCCCCGTGCCCGCCTAAGTTCCGCCGCCCCGGACTCGCCTGAGCCCCGTCGCCCCGCCGCCCCGGACCCACCCGTACCCGACCACACCTCACTCCCCCCGCCCCCCCGCTCTAGACAGCCCCCCACCCACCCCCGACCGTAGGGGCATGTGTGATCACGTTCATGGGTCTTCGGGGGCGTCGCCCGGTGGGACCGGCATGCCTGGTGCGGAGGGTGAGGCCGCTCGTGTCGCGGGGTTTCTGGTGCGGCACCAGTTGCCCGGGCTCGTCGACGTGCATACCCACTTCATGCCCGAGCGGGTGCTGAACAAGGTGTGGGCGTACTTCGACGCGGCCGGGCCGCTCGTGGGGAGCGAGTGGCCGATCACGTACCGGGAGGAGGAGGGGCGACGGCTGACGCGGCTGCGGGAGTTCGGGGTCGTCGCCTTCACCTCGCTGCTCTACCCGCACAAGCCGGGGATGGCGGAGTGGCTGAACGGCTGGGCCGCGGGGTTCGCCGCGCGTACGCCCGGCTGTCTGCACTCGGCCACGTTCTATCCGGAGCCGGGCGTGGAGGCGTACGTGCGCCGCGCGATCGAGGCCGGGGCGCGTGTGTTCAAGGCGCATGTGCAGGTGGGGGCGTACGACCCGAACGATCCGCTGCTCGACCCCGTCTGGGGAGTGCTCGCCGAGGCCGGCGTGCCGGTCGTGACGCACTGCGGGTCGGGGCCCGCCCCGGGCAGGTACACCGGGCCCGGGCCGATCGCCCGGCTGCTCGCGCGCCATCCGCGGCTGCCGCTCGTCGTCGCCCACCTCGGGATGCCGGAGTACTCCGACTTCCTGTCGCTCGCGGAGCGGTACGGGCAGGTGCGGCTGGACACGACGATGGCGTTCACCGACTTCAGCGAAAGCCGGGCGCCGTTCCCGCGGGTGGAGCTGGGGCGGCTGCGGGACCTGGCCGACCGGGTGCTGCTGGGCAGCGACTTTCCCAACATCCCCTACCCGTACGTGCATCAGCTGGAGGCGATCGAGCGGCTGGGGCTGGGGAGTGAGTGGGTGCGGGGTGTGTGTCACGGCAATGGTGCGGCGTTGTTCCGGCTGGAGGGGAATGGGGAGGCGTGAGTCGGCGGGGCGTTGGCGTGGGGCCGGACGGGCGTGTTGTGGGGGCGGACGGGCGTGGTGTGGGGCCGGTGGGGTGCGGGTAAGTAGCGCGCGGGCCGCTTGGTCCAGACCAACTCCCTGGAGGTGTCGGTGTGTTGAGGCGATGCGTGCTGTGGGTGGTGGCCGCCGCTGTCGGGCTGCTAGGTGTCGTCGCCGTGCCGGGTCCGGCCAGTGCCGGGCAGGGCGGAGGCGGGCACGGGCGGTTCGTCGTCAGCGAGGCGCAGTTCGAGCGGATGTTCCCGCAGCGGGACTCCTTCTTCACGTACGACGGGCTGGTGCGGGCCACCGCGGCGTACCCGCGCTTCGCCCGCACCGGCGGCACCGCCCTGCGCAAGCGGGAGGCCGCCGCGTTCCTCGCCAACGTCAGCCACGAGACGGGCGGGCTCTACTACGTCGTCGCGCAGAACAAGGAGACGTACCCCATCTTCTGCGACGAGAGCCAGAGCTATGGGTGCCCGGCCGGGCACGACGCCTACTACGGGCGCGGCGCGATCATGCTCAGCTGGAACTTCAACTACAAGGCCGCCGGTGACGCGCTCGGTCTCGACCTGCTGCACGACCCGTGGCTGGTCGAGCGGGATCCGGCCGTGGCCTGGATGACCGCCCTCTGGTACTGGAACACGCAGACCGGCCCCGGGACCATGACCGGGCACGAGGCGATGGTGGAGCGGGCCGGGTTCGGCGAGACGATCCGCAGCCTGAACGGGACCGCGGAGTGCGACGGCGGCAACACCGCGCAGATGCGGCACCGGGTCGACCTGTACGTCTCCTTCACCCGCATCCTGCACGTGGGGACGGGCTCCCGGCAGCACCTCACCTGCTGAGCCCGGCCGCACCCGAGGTGCCCTCATCCCTTTCTCAGGGAATTCACAGGTTCGGGAAAGGACGTTCTCAGAGGCGGCCCGCAGGGTTGCGGTATGACGACGACCTCGCCCCAGGGGCGTACCGAACTGCTGAGGCCGGACGGGAGCCCCGTCCGGGTGCTCGTCGTGGACGACGAACAGTCGATCACCGAGTTGCTCTCCATGGCCCTGCGCTACGAGGGCTGGCAGATACGTGCCACCGGTGACGGGACCGGAGCCGTGCAGACCGCGCGCGAGTTCCGGCCCGACGCCGTCGTGCTCGACATGATGCTGCCGGACATGGACGGGCTGAGCGTGCTGGGGCGGCTGCGCCGCGAACTGCCCGACGTGCCGGTGCTCTTCCTGACCGCCAAGGACGCCGTCGAGGACCGGATCGCCGGGCTGACGGCCGGCGGCGACGACTACGTCACCAAGCCGTTCAGCCTGGAGGAGGTCGTCGCGCGGCTGCGCGGCCTGATCCGCAGGACCGGCGCGGCCGACCGGCGCAGCGACTCCGTGCTGGTCGTCGGCGATCTGATGCTCGACGAGGACAGCCACGAGGTGTCCCGGGGCGGGGCGAACATCCATCTGACCGCGACCGAGTTCGAACTGCTGCGCTTCCTCATGCGCAACCCGCGCCGCGTCCTCAGCAAGGCGCAGATCCTCGACCGCGTCTGGAGCTACGACTTCGGCGGCCAGGCCAACGTCGTCGAGCTGTACATCTCTTACCTGCGGCGCAAGATCGACGCGGGCCGGGAGCCGATGATCCACACGCGGCGCGGTGCCGGATACCTGATCAAGCCCGCGGCGACCACGGTGTCGTGAGGCGGGCCCGCACCCTGCGGACCCGGCTCGTCGTCACGGCGGTCGGGCTGATCGCGCTGGTCGGCGTGGTGATCGGGACGGTGACCACGCTGGCCCTGCACACCTACTTGTACGGGCAGCTGGACGGCAAGGTCGACCAGGTCGTGCGGATGGCCGCGGGCCCGGGCGGCCGCGACCCCGGCGAGGGCGGCCGGCAGCGCGACCTGTCGTTCCTCGGCATGCCGGGGCCCGGCGGCGAGAACACCGTGGGGGCGCTGGCCGGGGCCGACGGCTCGCTCACCAGGGCCGAGCGCTCCACCTCCGAGTCACCCACCCGCACCGCCGACCTGACCGCGGCCCAGACGGACGCCCTCGCCTCCGTCCCCCGCGACGGCCACGCGCACAGCGTCAGCCTCCCCGGCCTCGGCGCCTACCGCGTCCAGTCGTCCAAGGACGGCACCCTGCTCGTCGGCCTG
Source organism: Streptomyces sp. NPDC049813 (assembly GCF_044465085.1). NCBI lineage: Bacteria > Bacillati > Actinomycetota > Actinomycetes > Kitasatosporales > Streptomycetaceae > Streptomyces > Streptomyces sp. NPDC049813. Next base: position 4,997 of record NZ_JBITLI010000030.1, read on the forward strand.
CCCGCCGACGACGTCGAGTCCACCCTCAACACCCTCATCGTCATCGAACTCTCCGTCACCGCCGCCGGCCTGCTCGCCGCCGGCGTCACCGGCGCCGTCATGGTCGGCGTCGCCCTGCGTCCCCTGCGCCGGGTCGCCGCGACCGCGACCCGCGTCTCCGAACTCCCGCTCCACAGCGGCGAGGTCGCCCTCCACGAGCGGGTGCCGGACGCCGAGGCCGACCCGCGGACCGAGGTCGGGCAGGTCGGCGCCGCGCTCAACCGGATGCTCGACCACGTACACGGCGCGCTCACCGCGCGGCAGCAGAGCGAGACCCGGGTACGCCAGTTCGTCGCGGACGCCAGCCACGAACTGCGCACTCCGCTGGCCTCCATCCGCGGCTACGCCGAGCTGACCCGGCGCGGCCGTGAAGAGACCGGGCCCGACACCCGGCACGCGCTCGGCCGCATCGAGTCCGAGGCGCACCGGATGACCGGCCTGGTCGAGGACCTCCTGCTGCTCGCCCGGCTCGACGCGGGACGGCCCCTGTCCTACGAGCCGACGGACGTGTCGCCGCTCGTGGTGGACGCGCTCAGCGACGCCCGCGCCGCCGGGCAGGACCACGTCTGGCGGCTCGACCTGCCCGACGAACCGGCGACCGTGCGCGCCGACGCCGCACGCTTGCACCAGGTCCTGGTCAACCTGCTGGCGAACGCCCGTACGCACACGCCGCCGGGCACCACCGTCACCGCACGCGTGCACCGGCACGGCCCCTGGGTCTGCCTCGACGTGCGCGACGACGGGCCCGGCATCCCCGCCGAGCTGCTGCCGCGCGTCTTCGAGCGGTTCGCCCGCGGGGACTCCTCGCGCTCGCGCAAGGCGGGCTCCACCGGGCTCGGGCTCGCCATCGTGCAGGCCGTCGCGGCCGCGCACGGCGGCGCCGTGACCGTCGACAGTGTCCCCGGCAGGACCGTGTTCACCGTGCATCTGCCCGCCTACGCCGATCCCGCCTACGCCGATCCCGCCTACGCCGATCCCGCCTACGCCGATCCCGCCTACGCCGATCCCGCCTACGCCGATCCCGCCTACGCCGATTCCGCGCATGCCGATTCCGCGCATGCCGATTCCGCGCATGCCGAACCCGCCCGTGCCGAACCCGTGCATCCCGAACCCGCGCATCCCGAACCCGTCAGGTACTCACAGGCGGGCCATAGCGTCACCACACAGCGCTGACAGGACGGTTGGCGACCGTCGGTGGCATGCGAACCGACTCTTCCGAAGGCCTCGGACCCACCGCCGCGAGCTTCGGGGCGCTGCCGGCGCGGGAGCACCTCCCCGCGGGCAGCGGCGACCTCCCGGTCCTGGACGTCGTCATCCCCGTCTACAACGAGGAGAAGGACCTCGGCGCCTGTGTCCGCAGACTCCACGCCCACCTCCTGCGCACCTTCCCCTACCGCTTCCGTATCACCGTCGCGGACAACGCCTCCACGGACTCCACCCCGCAGGAGGCCGGATGGCTGACCGCGGACCTGCCCGAGGTCCGGTACGTCCGGCTTGAGCAGAAGGGGCGCGGACGGGCCCTGCGCACCGTGTGGTCGGCGTCCGACGCGCCGGTCCTCGCGTACATGGACGTGGACCTCTCCACCGACCTGAACGCGCTGCTGCCGCTGGTCGCCCCGCTCATCTCCGGCCACTCGGACCTGGCGATCGGCTCCCGGCTCGCCCGTAGCTCGCGGGTGGTGCGCGGGCCCAAGCGCGAGTTCATCTCGCGGGCCTACAACCTGATCCTGCGCGGCTCGCTCCAGGCCCGGTTCTCCGACGCGCAGTGCGGCTTCAAGGCGATCCGGCGCGATGTCGCGCAGGTCCTGCTGCCGCTGGTGGAGGACACCGGCTGGTTCTTCGACACGGAGCTGCTGGTGCTCGCCGAACGCGCGGGGCTGCGCATCCACGAGGTGCCCGTCGACTGGGTCGACGACCCGGACTCCAGCGTCCACATCGTGCGGACGGCGACCGAGGACCTCAAGGGCGTCTGGCGCGTCGGCAAGGCGCTGGCCACCGGCTCGCTCGCTCTCGACCGCCTCGCCCGCCCCTTCGGCGACGACCCACGCGACCGGCAACTGCCCGGCGTCCCCAAGGGCCTGGCCCGCCAGCTGGTCGGCTTCTGCGTCGTCGGCGGCCTGTCGACCCTGCTCTACCTGCTGCTCTACTCCGGCTTCCGTACGTTCTCGGGGGCGCAGGTCGCCAACGCGCTGGCCCTGCTGGTCTCCGCCGTCGCCAACACCGCGGCCAACCGGCGCCTGACCTTCGGCGTGCGCGGCCGCGACCGGGCCGTGCGCCACCAGGCCCAGGGCCTCGTCGTCTTCGGCATCGGGCTCGCCCTGACCAGCGGCTCGCTCGCCGCCCTGGGCGCGGCCTCCGGCGCCCCCGCCCACTCCACCGAACTGGCCGTGCTCGTCGCGGCCAACCTCGCCGCGACGGTGCTGCGCTTCCTGCTCTTCCGCGCCTGGGTCTTCCCCGACCCGGCGCCCGCGGCCCCGGCCACCGCCCCGGCCCCGGCCGCCGCCACCCCGGGCACCGCACCGACCCCGGCCACCGCACCGACCCCGGCCGCCTCGATCCCCGCCACCCCGGCCCCGGCCGCCCCGCTGCGCCCGGAGGCCTGGGACGCCACCGCGCGGGTGCCCGCGGCGGGCGCGTGCCCGGCCGACCCCGACCCCAGGGACCTGCGATGACCACAGACATCTGCCCGCACGACGCCCCGCACGACGCCCCGCACGACGCCCCGTACGACGCCCCGCCCGCCGCCGCGGCCGGCGGTCCGGGCCCCGGCCACCCGCGGGCCCGGCTCCCGCGCCGGATCTGGCGCGGCAGGCCCGAGGACGCGCGCTGGGTCCGCCCGGCCTTCCTGGGCCTGCTCCTCCTCGTCGGCCTCGGCTACCTCTGGGACCTGTCGGCCTCCGGCTACGCCAACTCCTTCTACTCGGCCGCCGCCCAGGCCGGCGGCGCGAGCTGGAAGGCGATGTTCTTCGGCTCGTCCGACGCGGCCAACGCCATCACCGTCGACAAGCCCCCGGCCGCCCTGTGGCCGATGGCCCTGTCCGTCCGGCTGTTCGGCCTGAGCTCCTGGGCGATCCTCGTCCCCGAAGTCCTGATGGCCCTGGCCACGGCAGGGGTCCTGTACGGGGCCGTGCGCCGGCGGTTCAGCGCCGCCGCGGGGCTGATCGCCGTGGCGGTGTTCGCGACGACGCCGGTCGCCGCGCTGATGTTCCGGTTCAACAACCCGGACGCGCTGCTCGCGCTGCTGATGACCGTCACGGTCTACTGCGTGCTGCGCGCCCTGGAGCACACCCGCACGAAGTGGCTGGTCCTCGCGGGCGTCGCCGTCGGCCTCGCCTTCCTCACCAAGACGCTCCAGGCCTTCCTGGTCCTGCCGCCGCTGGCGCTGCTCTACGCGGTCCTCGCGCCGACACGGCTGCGCAGGCGGCTCGGCCAACTCGCTCTCGCCGGGCTCGCGATGGTCGTCGCGGGCGGCTGGTGGGTGGCGGTGGTGGAGCTGTGGCCCGCCTCCTCCCGCCCGTACATCGGCGGCTCCCAGCACAACTCGTTCCTCGAACTGACCTTCGGCTACAACGGTCTCGGCCGGATCAACGGCGACGAGACCGGGTCCGTCGGAGGCGGCGGTGGCGGCATTGGCGGCGGCGCCGGGCAGTGGGGCGCGACCGGCATCGGCCGGATGTTCAACTCGGAGATCGGCGGTCAGATCTCCTGGCTGATCCCGGCCGCCCTGATCCTGCTCGTCGCGGGCATCGTGCTGATGTGGAAGGCGCCGCGCACCGACACGGCCCGCGCCGCGTTCCTCGCCTGGGGCGGCTCGCTGCTCATGACCGGCCTGGTCTTCAGCTTCATGGCCGGCATCTTCCACCAGTACTACACGGTGGCCCTGGCCCCCTACATCGCGGCGCTCGCCGGCATGGGCGCCACGGTCCTGTGGGAGGAGCGCTCGCGCGTCCCGGCCTCCGCGACACTGGGCGCCGCGGTCGCCGCCACGGCGGTGTGGGCGTACGTGCTGCTCGGGCGGACGCCGGACTACCTGCCGTGGCTGCGCTGGGCGGTGCTCGCCGGGGGCCTCGTGGCAGGGTTCGGCCTCGCCTGCGCCGGGCGGCTCGGCCGGCGACTGGCGCTCGGCGCGGCCGGGTTGGGCCTCGTGGCGTCCCTCGCGGCACCGACCGCGTACACCGTCAGCACGCTGACCACCGGGCACACCGGGTCGATCGTGACGGCCGGTCCGGCCGGGGCGAGCATGATGGGCGGCGGCCGCCCCGGTGGGGGTGGTGCCGGTGGGGGCGGGTTCCCCGGCGGGGGCAGGGGCGGGCCCGGCGGCCAGGGTGGCCAGACCGGCCAGACCGGCCAGACCGGCCAGATGGGGCAGCCTCCGGCCGGTGGCAACGGTGGCAACGGTGGCAACGGTGGCAACGGTGGCAACGGCAAGGGCACCGGCCACCAGCAGGGTGGTTTCCCCGGCGGCGGGACGCCCGGCCAGAACCAGGGCGCCGGCGCGGCCCAGCGCCCGGGCGGCACGGGTGAAGGCGGTGCCGGGCGTGGCGGTGGCGGCATGGGCGGTCTGCTCAACGGCGCCGAGGTCAGCTCCGCGGCCGAGAAGCTGCTGGCGGAGAACGCCGGTGACTACACCTGGGTGGCGGCCACCGTCGGCTCGCAGAACCAGGCGAGCTACCAGCTGGCCACCGGGGACCCCGTCATGGCGATCGGTGGCTTCAACGGGACGGATCCGTCCCCGACGCTCGCGCAGTTCAAGCAGTACGTCGAGGACGGCAGGATCCACTACTTCATCGGCGACGGAAATGGTGGCGGCATGGGCGGACCGAGCTCCGGCCCGGCGTCGGAGATCACGTCATGGGTGGCGGACCACTTCAAGAAGGTGACGGTCGGCAGCGCCACGTTCTACGACCTGACGCAGCCCACGAGCTGACGCCTTCCCGCTCTGGCGCTCGGAGCCGGTGGTGAGAGCAAGCCCCTGCGGCGCTTGAGGGGCGGGGTCCGGGACGGCGCCCCGTGACCTCCGCCGCCCCGGCGCGGGGTGGTCCGCCCGGCGCGGATTGTGGGCCGGCCCGCGCTTGTGTATGGGGGGCCGGGACGGCGTCCGTGTCGTCCGCCGTCCCGGCCCGGGTGGTCCGCCCGCCCGGGCGGGCCCCGGCCGCTAGCGGCGCAGAGCGAGCTCCGCGACCAGCGGCCGGTGGTCCGACGCCGTCCGCTCGTCCGGTACGGCGGCCGAGCGGACCCGGACCCCCTTGCCGACCGCCACGTAGTCGATCCGCTGCACCGGCGCGGCGGCCGGGAAGGTGCCGCCCTCGGCCGGCCCCGCGTCCCGCAGCTCCTGCCACAGCGGCGCCAGTTCGGGCGCCGTCGGTGGCGCGTTGAAGTCCCCCAGCAGCACCTGCCGCGCCCCGGGGGAGGCCCGCCGCTCATTCGCCATGATCCGCCGCGTGTCGGCGACCTGCGCCACCCGCATGGCCGGGTCCGGCCGGTAGTCCAGGTGGGTCACGAAGACCTGCACCGGGACCCCGCGCACCTTCAGGGTGACCTCGCCGAAGCCGGGCGCGAGCGCAGGAACCGGGTTCGGGTCCTGTGTGGACAGGCGTGTGATCGGGTGGTTGACGGCGGTCCTGACCGGATACCGGGACAGCACCGCCACCCCGAACTCGCGCCGCGGCCGGCCCGCCGCCTCCGGGTCGAGGCTGTATATCGGCGCGAACGACACCCGCATCCCGAGCCGGTCCGCCAACTCCCGGGCGGTGTCCCGGTACTGGCTGCGCGCGCTCCAGTGCACGTCGACCTCCTGGAGCCCGATCACGTCGGCGTGGAGCGCCCGCAGCGCGGCCTCCTGCCGGTCGAGATCGAAGACGTTGTCCATGCCGGAGCCGAAGTGGACGTTGTAGGAGGCGATCCGGAGCGGGACGGAACCGTGGTGGCGGGGCGCGGCGGCGGCGGGCGGGGCCGCGGCGACGATGCCCAGAAGGAGTGCGGACAGGGCCAGGGGAGGCAGTGCTCGGGTGCGCGTCGGCATGGCGGAACCGTATGCGCAAAAGCCGGTTGTACACCGTAAGGCTATCCCCTTACGGTGTACAGGAAACGACCGGCGAGCCAGGGGGAGCCATGACGACCACGACCAGCGACCGCACACCAGGACCCGCCCCGGCGGGCAGCCATCCGCAGCGCTGGCTGATCCTGGGCGTCATCTGCCTCGCGCAGCTGACCGTGCTGCTCGACAACACCGTCCTGAACGTCGCGATCCCCTCCCTCACCCGGGAGTTGCACGCGTCGACCTCCGACATCCAGTGGGTGATCAGCGCCTACTCGCTCGTCCAGTCGGGTCTGCTGCTCACCGCGGGCAGCACCGCGGACCGTTACGGGCGCAAGAAGATGCTCGCGGCGGGGCTCGTCCTGTTCGGCGCGGGCTCGCTCGTCGCCGGCCTCGCGGGCACCACCGGGCAGCTGATCGCCGCCCGGGCCGGGATGGGCGTGGGCGGGGCGCTGCTGATGACCACGACCCTCGCCGTCGTCGTGCAGATCTTCGACGACACCGAGCGGGTCCGGGCGATCGGCCTGTGGGCCACGGTCAACTCGCTCGGCTTCGCGGTCGGCCCGCTGCTCGGCGGTGTGCTGCTGGACCACTTCTGGTGGGGCGCGATCTTCCTCGTCAACATCCCGGTCGCCGTCATCGGCCTGGTCGCCGTCCTGGCGCTCGTACCGGAGTCGAAGAACCCGCGCGGCGACCGTCCCGACCTGCCGGGCGCCGTGCTCTCCACGGTCGGCATGACCGGTGTCGTCTACGCGATCATCTCGGGCCCCGGCGAGGGCTGGACCTCCGCCACCACCCTCACCTCGGCCGCGGTCGGCGTCGTCGTCCTGGCCGCGTTCGTGGCGTGGGAGCTGCGCATCCCGCACCCGATGCTGGACATGCACTTCTTCCGCAACCAGCAGTTCACCGGCGCCGTCGCCGGGGCGATCCTGGTCGCGTTCGGCATGGGCGGCTCGCTCTTCCTGCTCACCCAGCACCTCCAGTTCGTCCTCGGGTACGGGCCGCTGGACGCGGGCCTGCGCACCGCGCCGCTCGCGCTCACCGTCGTCGCGCTCAACCTGACCGGCGTCGGCGCGCGCCTGCTGCCCCGGCTCGGCACACCGCTGACCATCGCCGCCGGGATGACCTGCCTGGCGGCCGGGCTCGCGGCGATCTCGCTGCTCGGCGGGGACAGTTACGGCGGCATGCTGGCCGGCCTGGTCGTCATGGGCGCGGGGATCGCGCTGGCCATGCCGGCCATGGCCAACGCCATCATGAGCGCGATCCCGCCGGAGAAGGCGGGCGTGGGCGCCGGGGTCAACGGCACGCTCGCGGAGTTCGGCAACGGACTGGGCGTGGCCGTCCTCGGCGCCGTCCTCAACGCCCGCTTCGCGGCGCTCGTCCCGGTCGCCGCGGCCTCGCTCCCGGCGGCCCTCGCGGCGGCGGGATCGGCCGGCGAACGGGCCCGCATCGCCGACGCGTTCTCCTCGGGCCTGGAGACCAGTCAGCTGGTCGGGGCCGTCGCGGTGCTCGTCGGCGGGCTGCTCGCCGCCGCGTTGCTGCGCCGGGCGGAGAGGGCAGACTCGGCTGTGGCGGCTTCCGCATAGCATCAAGGCGGCGGACGGGCGGGTTCCGTGCGGGGGCCCGCCCGCACCCGCCGCGAACGAGGAACCCAGGGAGGGTGCGCCATGGCGAAGGCAGCGCGGATGAGCGTCTGGCTGGAGGACCCGGCGGCCAGGGCGCCGCGCACCAGGCGCAGTGAGCAGCCCAGCGGCCTCGACCGGGAGCGGATCACCGAGGCGAGCGTGCGGCTGCTGGACGCGGAGGGCCTCGCCAAGTTCTCCATGCGGCGCCTGGCGGGCGAGCTCGGGGTGACGGCGATGTCCGTGTACTGGTACGTCGACACCAAGGACGACCTCCTCGAACTCGCCCTGGACCGGGTCTTCGCCGAGCTGACCGTCCCCGCGCCGGAGGCCGTCGACGCCGGGGACTGGCGGGTGCACCTGCGCGAACTGGCCGCGAGCTACCGGGCGGTGATCGTGCGCCACCCCTGGATCTCGCCGCAGATGGGCAACTACCTGAACATCGGCCCGAACTCGCTGCGCTTCTCCCGCGCCGTCCAGCGCGTCGTCGCCGCCACCGGGCTCTCGCTGACCCGGCAGCGCGGCGCCATCGCCTCGGTCTTCCAGTTCGTCTACGGCTACGGGACCATCGAGGGCCACTTCCGGCGCCGCTGCGCCGAGGCCGGGCTCTCCCAGGACGACTACTTCCGGGACGCGATGGCGGTGTTCGAGGTGCCGCAGGAGATGGCCGAGGACTTCAAGCACGCCGACGAGATGGTGGCCGCGGTGGAGAGCGGCCTGACCGTCGAGGAGATGCGCGACATGGACTTCCAGGTCGCGCTCGACCTGCTCGTCGCGGGCATCGAGGCCCTGGTCGCCCAGGAGGCCCGGGAGCCCCGGGAGACCCAGGGGACCCCGGAGTCCTGACCGGGTGTGCGCGGCCCGGCTCTAGCCTTCTTCGGCGAGCCGCGCCGGGAAACCGCCGGTGGCGATCGGCCCCCACGACGTGGGCGTCACGCGGATGATCGACTTGCCCTGCTTGCGCATGGCCGCCCGGTACTCGTCCCAGTCGGGGTGCTCCCCCGAGATGTTCCGGAAGTACTCCACCAGCGGCTCGACCGAGTCGGGGGAGTCGATGACCTCGGCGGTGCCGTCGACCTGGACCCAGGGGCCGTTCCACTCGTCGCTGAGGACCAGCACGCTCACCCGCGGGTTCCGCTTGGCGTTGCGCGTCTTGGCCCGCTCGGGATAGGTGGAGACGACGATCCGGCCCGAGTCGTCGACGCCGCAGGTCAGCGGGGAGGCCTGCGGGGAGCCGTCGGCGCGGGCGGTGATCAGCAGGGCGCGGTGGCGGGGGCGTACGAAGTCGAGCAACTCGTCGAGGGGGACACGGGTGTTGGTCGCGATGTTCGGAGCCATGGCCCCAGCCTAGGGCGTGTTTTGAAAGTCCCGTCGTCCGCCCGAAGGGGGGGCAGGCGGGACTTTCAAAACACGCCCTAGGTGTACTGCCCCGTGAGGTTGGGGACGCGGCTGGCGGGTGGTTGGCCCGCGAGCGCGGTGTGTCCGCGGTGGTGATTGTAGGTGTGCAGCC
>NZ_JBITLI010000031.1:0-9224 GCF_044465085.1 Streptomyces sp. NPDC049813
CCTCGGTGGTCCTGGTGGTTCCGGTGGCCTCGGTGGTCCTGGTGGCCTCGGTGGTCCTGGTGGTCCCGGTGGCCTCGGTGGTCCTGGTGGTTCCGGTGGCCTCGGTGGTCCTGGTGGTACCGGTGGCCTCGGTGGTGCTGGTGGCCTCGGTGGTCCTGGTGGTCCCGGTGGCCTCGGTGGTCCTGGTGGTTCCGGTGGCCTCGGTGGTCCTGGTGGTTCCGGTGGCCTCGGTGGTCCTGGTGGCCTCGGTGGTCCTGGTGGTCCCGGTGGCCTCGGTGGTCCTGGTGGTTCCGGTGGCCTCGGTGGTCCTGGTGGTTCCGGTGGCCTCGGTGGTCCTGGTGGCCTCGGTGGTCCTGGTGGTCCCGGTGGCCTCGGTGGTCCTGGTGGTTCCGGTGGCCTCGGTGGTCCTGGTGGTTCCGGTGGCCTCGGTGGTCCTGGTGGCCTCGGTGGTCCTGGTGGTCCCGGTGGCCTCGGTGGTCCTGGTGGTTCCGACGGCCTCGGTGGTCCTGGTGGTCCCGGTGGCCTCGGTGGTCCTGGTGGTCCCGGTGGCCTCGGTGGTCCTGGTGGTCCCGGTGGCCTCGGCGGCCTCGGCGGCCCCGGTGGTCTCGCCGTCGACACCGCCCTCGTCCGGGACCTCGCGGCCGTACTGTTCGCCGCCGACGCGTGCGGAACCGCCGCCTGGGCCCTGCACACCGCCGCCGAACACGCCAAGGTGCGCGAGCAGTTCGGGCGGCCCATCGGACAGTTCCAGGGGGTCAAGCACCTCTGCGCCGACATGCTCGTCCGGGTCGAGCAGGCCCGCGCCCTGGCGTGGGACGCGGCGCGGGCGCTGGACGACGAGCCCGCCGCGCCCGTCCGCTCCCTCACCGCCGCACTCGCCGCGGGCACCGCCCTCGACGCGGCGTACGGCTGCGCCAAGGACTGCGTGCAGATCCTCGGCGGCACCGGCTTCACCTGGGAGCACGACGCCCACCTCTATCTGCGCCGGGCCGTCGTCGCCCGGCAGCTGCTCGGCCCCGGGGACGCGCACCGGCTGCGGGCCGTGCGGCTGGCCGGGGCGGGCGCCCGGCGCGGACTGCGGTTCGCGCTGCCCGCACAGGCACGCGGCCACCAGGAGCGGGCGCGGGCGGCGGTCCAGGCGGCCCGCGGCCTCGACCCGGCCGCCGCCCGCCGCGTCCTCGCCCCCACCGGGTACGCCGCCCCCCACCTCCCGCCGCCGTACGGGCTCGGCGCGGGCCCCGTCCAGCAGCTCGCCGTGCAGGAGGAGCTGCGGGCCGCCGGGGTGCGCGTCGCCGACCTCGGCATCGCCACCTGGGTCGTCCCCTCCCTCCTCACCTACGGCACCGCCGCGCAGCGCGAGCGCTACCTGCCACCGACCCTGCGCGGCGACCTGCTGTGGTGCCAGCTCTTCTCCGAACCCGGCGCGGGCTCGGACCTCGCGTCGCTGCGCACCCGCGCCGAGCGGACCGCGGACGGCCGCTGGCGGATCAACGGGCAGAAGGTGTGGACGAGCGCCGCGCAGGAAGCCGACCACGGCATCCTGCTGGCCCGCACCGACCCCCGCGCCCCCAAGCACCGCGGCCTCACGTACTTCCTCGTCGACATGAAGCACACCGACGGCATCGGCATCCGCCCGCTGCGCGAGATCACCGGCGACTCCCTCTTCAACGAGGTCCGCTTCGACGACGTCCTGCTACCCGCGGACGCCGTGGTCGGCGCGGTCGACGACGGCTGGCGGGTCGCCCGCCACACCCTGGGCGACGAACGCGTGCACATGGCCGACCAACTGGCCTTCGACACGGGCCTCGAGGCGCTGCTCGCCCGGGCGGACGGGCTCGACGACGCCGGCCGGGCGCGGCTGGGCACCCTCGCCGCGGAGGCGCACGCGCTGGGCTGCATCGGTCTGCGCACCACGATGCGGCAGGTCGCCGGGGAGGAGCCCGGGGCCGGCGCGTCCGTCCGCAAACTGATCCAGACCCCGCACCAGCAGAAGGTCGCCGAACTCGCCCTCGAACTCCTCGGCCCGGCGGGCGCGGTCCGCGAGGGCCCGGGGGAGCGGGCCCTGCACGGCTTCCTGCTGTCGCGCTGCCTGACCATCGCCGGCGGCACCACGCAGGTCCAGCTGAATGTGGTGGCGGAACGCATCCTGGGGCTGCCCCGCGACTGAGGACGCAGGCCGTGCCCGGCCGGGGGTGCGTAGGGTCGGGCTCCGTGGAGCTCAAACACCTCACCGGATTCATCGCCGTCGCCGAAGAGCTGCACTTCGGCCGGGCCGCCGAGCGGCTGCACATCGCCCAGTCGCCGCTCAGCCAGCAGATCAGGCTCCTCGAACGGGACCTGGGGGTCCGGCTCTTCGACCGGACGACCCGCAGCGTCCGGCTCACCCCGGCCGGCCACTCCCTGGTGGAGCCGGCCCGGCGGCTGCTCGCCGACGCCTCCGCGGTGCGGCGCACCGTGCGCGCCGCGCACCTCGGCGAGGCGGGCCGGGTCACCGTCGGCTTCGGGGGCGCCAGCAGCTACGCGGCGCTGCCGCTGCTCACCCGCGCCGTCACCTCCCGGCACCCGGGGATCGAGCTGGTGCTGGTCGGCCAGACGTACACCGGTGAGGCGCTGCGCCGGGTCGCCGACGGCACGCTGGACGTCGGTTTCATGGCACTGCCCGTGCGGCGCGGCATCACGGCCCGCGTCGTGCGCCGGGAGCGGCTGGTGCTCGCCCTGCCCGACAGCCATCCGCTCGCCGCCCTCGACGAGGTGCCGGTGCGCGAGCTGGCGGGGGAGCCCGTCGTGACGTTCCCGCTCTCCCGGGAGTCCGCCGTGCGCGAGGCGATGGCGCAGGCCTGCCACGACGCCGGGTTCGCGCCCCGGATCGCGCAGGAGGCCCCGGACTCGTACACCCTGCTGGCCCTGGTGGCGGCCGGGGTCGGGGTCGCCGTCGTGGTCGACTCCGCGCGCAGCATCCACCTGGAGCACGTGGTGTTCCGGCCGCTCACCGGGGACGGGGTCCCGGTCCTGCCGATCGCTCTCGGCTGGCGCGCCGGCAACGCGTCGGCGGCGCTCGACGCGGTGCTGCGCGTCGCGGAAGAGGTGCTGCCGACGCCGCCCGACACCCCGGATCATGCCGGATGACGTCTCAATCGGCGGTGTTCTCGGTCTTGGACAGCACCTAATGGTGCGGGGCAGAGTGAGCCGGGTCCCGCTCACCGACCTCCAGGAGACCACCCGTGCCCGACCGGAACCCGGCACCCCTGGCCGGCCTGAAGGTCGTCGACCTCTCCAAGATCCTCGCGGGCCCGTACGTCACCATGTCCCTCGCCGACCTGGGCGCCGACGTCATCAAGGTCGAGCACCCGGACGGCGGCGACCCCACCCGCTCCTGGGGCCCGCCCTTCAACGGCCCCGACGCCACCTACTACCTCGCGGCCAACCGCAGCAAGCGCTCCGTCACCCTCGACCTCAAGTCCCCGCCCGGCCGGGACGCCGTGCACCGGATGCTCGCCGGCGCGGACGTCATGGTGGAGAACTTCCGGCCGGGCTCCACCCTCGCCCGCCTCTTCGACCACAAGGAACTGAGCGCGCGCTATCCGCGCCTGGTCATCCTGCACATCTCGGCGTTCGGCGACACCGGGCCGCTGCGCGACGAGCCCGGCTACGACATGGTGGCGCAGGCGAGCGCCGGCCTGATGTCCCTCACGGGCGAGCCGGACGGCCCGCCCGTCAAGGCCGGCTACGCCATGGGCGACCTCGGCGCCGCCCTCTTCGGCCTCGTCGGCGTCAACGCGGCCCTCGTCGAACGCGAACGCACCGGCCACGGCCAGTACGTCACCACGTCGCTCTACGAGTCCCAGCTCGCCCTGCACATCAACTGGGCGACCGGCTACTTCGCCACCGGCGAGCGCCCCACCCGGCTCGGCTCCGGCCACCCGAGCCTCGTCCCGTACCAGGCGTACCCCGCGGCCGACGGCCACTTCGTGATCGCGGTCGGCAACGACGTCCTGTTCCGTCGCCTCGCCACCGCCCTCGGCCACCCTCAGTGGGCGGACGACCCGCGGTTCGCCACCAACCGCGACCGGGTCGCCCACCGGGCGGCCCTCAACGCCAAACTGGCAGCGGTCCTGGTCGATGAGCCCGTCGCCCGCTGGACGGCCCTGCTCGCGCCCCTGGGCGTGCCGGTCGCCGCCATCCGCACCCTCGACGAGGTCTACGCCTGCCCGCAGACCGCCGCGCTCGGCATGGTGCAGGAGGTGGACCACCCGGTGGCGGGGCCGCTGAAACAGGTCGCGTTCCCCGTCTCCTTCCGCGGCGAGCGCCCGCCCGTGCGCGGCGCACCGCCCACCCTCGGACAGCAGAGCCGCGCCGTACTCGCCGAACTCGGGTACGGGGAAGAGGAGATCGACCGTCTCCTGTCCGCCGCGCCCGACGACCCCCACCCGCAAGGAGCCTGATCCACGATGCCGTTCGCCGCGCTCGACCCCGCCGACCCGCTGAACCTGGAAGCCCTGCTGACCGACGAGGAGCGGGCCGTACGCGACACCGTCCGCCAGTTCCTCGACGACAAGGTCGAACCGCACATCGCCGACTGGTTCGAGAGCGGCGAGCTGCCCGATCTTCCCGGCCTGGCCCGCGCCTTCGGCGAGATGGGCCTGCTCGGCATGCACCTGGAGGGGTACGGCTGCGCCGGCCTGTCGGCCCGCGCGTACGGCGTCGCCTGCCGCGAACTGGAGGCCACCGACTCGGGGCTGCGCTCCTTCGTCTCGGTCCAGGGTTCCCTCGCCATGTTCGCGATCCACCGCTTCGGCTCCGAGGAGCACAAGCAGGAGTGGCTGCCGCGGATGGCCGCGGGCGAGGCCATCGGGTGCTTCGGCCTCACCGAGCCCGACCACGGCTCCGACCCCGCCTCGATGACGACGCGGGCCCGCCGCGACGGCGACGACTGGGTTCTCGACGGCCGCAAGATGTGGATCACCAACGGTTCGGTGGCGGCCGTCGCCGTCGTCTGGGCGCAGACCGAGGACGGCGTACGCGGCTTCGTCGTGCCCACCGACACCCCCGGCTTCTCCGCGCCGCTCATCAAGCACAAGATGTCGCTGCGCGCTTCGGTGACGAGCGAGCTGGTCCTGGACGGCGTACGCCTGCCCGCGTCCGCCCAGCTCCCCGCGGCGCGCGGCGTCGGCGCGCCGCTCACCTGCCTGAACGAGGCCCGCTACGGCATCGTCTGGGGGGTCACCGGCGCGGCCCGCTCGGCCTGGCGGGCGGCCCGCGACTACGCCGTGCAGCGCGAGCAGTTCGGCAAGCCGATCGCCGCGTTCCAGCTGACCCAGCAGAAGCTGGTCGACATGGCGCTGGAGCTGCACAAGACGACGCTGACCGCGTTCCAGCTCTCCGCCCTGAAGGACTCGCCCGCGGGCGTGCATCCGGCCCAGATCAGCTTCGGCAAGCTGAACAACGTCCGGGAGGCCATCGAGATCTGCCGCACCGCCCGCACGATCCTGGGTGCGAACGGCATCTCGCTGGAGTACCCGGTGATCCGGCACGCCAACAACCTGGAGTCCGTACTGACCTACGAGGGCACGACCGAGATGCACACGCTCGCCCTCGGCCAGGCACTGACGGGCCACGCGGCCTTCCGTTAGCCGTCCCGCCCTGCCACTATCTGACGACCCGTCAGGTGGCGGCAACGGCAGGAGGCCCCCAGCCATGAAGTCGTACATAGTCGGCGTCGGCATGACCAGGTTCGAGAAGCCCGAGAGCCGTGACTGGCAGTACTGGGACATGGTGAAGGAAGCGGGCGACGCCGCGCTGGCCGACGCCGGGATCGCCTACGGCGACGTACAGCAGGTCCCCGTAGGCCACTGCTTCCAGCCCTCCACGGCGGGCCAGCGCGCCGTCTACGAACTGGGCCTGACCGGCGTCCCCGTCTACAACGTCAACAACAACTGCGCGACCGGCTCGACCGCGCTGATGCTGGCGCGGCAGTTCGTGGCAGGCGGGGTCAGCGACTGCGTGCTCGCGGTCGGCTTCGAGAAGATGAAGCGCGGCGCGCTCGGCGGGGGCGCCGACGCCGGCGCCGACTTCGCGGCGTCCCCCGTCGCCCGCCACTACGGCGTCATGGCCGCCCGGCACGGCTTCGAGATGTCCCCGCCCACCGCCCAGATCTTCGGCGACGCCGCGCGCGAGCACATGGAGAAGTACGGCACCACCGCGGCGCAGTTGGCCGCGGTGGCCGCCAAGAACCACCGTCACTCGGCCCACAACCCCTACGCCCAGTTCCAGGACGTGTACACGGTCGATGAGATCCTCGCCGCGAAGACCGTCCACCGGCCGCTCACCCGGCTCCAGTGCTCGCCCACATCGGACGGCGCGGCGGCGGCCGTCGTCGTCTCCGGACGCTTCGTCGAGGAGCGCGGCCTGGGCGCGCGGGCGGTCGAGATCGTCGCCCAGGCGATGACCACGGACACCGAGGAGTCCTTCGCGTCGGGCTCGTGTGTCGACGTCGTGGGGCAGCCCATGTCCCGGGCGGCGGCGCGGCAGGTCTACGAGACGGCCGGGCTCGGCATCGACGACATCGACGTCGTCGAACTGCACGACTGCTTCTCGATCAACGAGCTGCTGACCTACGAGGCGCTCGGCATGTGCGCGGCGGGCGAGTCCGGCAAGCTCGTCGAGTCGGGCGCGACCACCCACGGCGGCCGCTGGGTCGTGAACCCCTCGGGCGGCCTCATCTCCAAGGGCCACCCGCTCGGCGCCACCGGCATCGCCCAGCTCGCCGAACTGACCTGGCAGCTGCGCGGTGAGGCGGGCGCCCGCCAGGTACCCGGGGCGCGGACCGGGCTCGCGCACAACATCGGGCTCGGCGGGGCGGCGGTCGTGACGCTGGTGCGCCGCCCCTGACCGCGGTCCGCTACGCCGGCTCCGGCCGCCACTCCTCGGCCAGGACCGCCATCAACACCTCGTCACGCCAGACCCCGTCCCGCAGCTCGACGTGGCGGCGCACCCCTTCGAGGACGAAGCCCGCCTTCTCGTAGACGCGCAGCGCCCGGGCGTTGTCCGCATACGCCGCCAGCTCGATGCGGTGCATGCCGAGCGCCTCGAAACCGTGCCCGACGACGAGCCGGACCGCCTCCGTACCGAGCCCCCGGCCGCGCCCGCGCGGCCCGATCAGCGTCCGGAACGTGCAGCGGCGGTGCGCCGGCTCCCACTCGTTCAGCACGACCTCACCGACCAGCTCTCCGGTGGCGCGATCGGTGACGGCCAGATCGAGCCGGTCCTCCTGCGCGCCGCGCGAGCCGTACCAGGACCGCAGGTGCGCGTCGCTGAACGGCGCCGGGTCCCCGCCGGTGAAGTACAGCAGCTCGGGATCGCGCAGGATCACGGCCATGACCTCCGCGTCCTCCTCGGTGAAGGGCCGCAGGACGGTCCGGTCGCCGGTGAGGACGGGCTTGTGGGAGAAGGGGGCCGGGTTGGGGGACGCGGCGGTGCCAGTCGTGGTCATCCGGGAAGTCTGCCCCACGGGCCGGACAGCCGCCGAAAGGGTTTCGGGCAGACGGGAATCGTCAGACGGGCCCTAGGCCCGAAGGCCTATGACCTCCGGCCCATGAGGGGTGCACCGAAATCCTGATGTACGGGGTCCCGCCCGCCTGCGACCATGACACTCATGCCGCAGAACTCCGCTGACCTCAAGGCCGGCCCCGGCGTGGGGATAGCCGCCCGCAGACCCGCCCCGCCCGCCTGGCTGATCGTGGCCGTGGCATGCGCCGGACAGTTCCTCGTCGTCCTCGACGTCTCCGTCGTGAACGTCGCCCTGCCGTCCATGCGCGCCGACCTCGGCCTGAGCCCGACCGGGCTGCAATGGGTGGTGAACGCGTACTCGATCGCGTTCGCCGGGTTCATGCTGCTCGGCGGCCGGGCGGGCGACCTCTTCGGCCGCAAGCGGATGTTCCTGGTCGGCCTCGGCCTCTTCACCCTCGCCTCGCTCGCCGGCGGCCTCGCCCAGGACGACTGGCAGCTCCTCGCGGCGCGGGCCGTGCAGGGCCTGGGCGCCGCGGTGCTCGCCCCCTCCACCCTCACCATCCTCACCTCCGCCGTGCCGGAAGGGGCGGCGCGGGCCCGCGCCATCGCGACCTGGACCGCCGTCGGCGCGGGCGGCGGCGCGGCCGGCGGCCTCGTCGGCGGCGTCCTCACCGAGGGTCTGAACTGGCGCTGGGTGCTGCTCATCAACGTGCCCCTGGGCGCCGTCGTCCTCGCGGCCGCCGCCCGCTGGATCCGCGAGTCCCGCGCCGGCGGCGAGCGCCGCCTCGACCTGCCGGGCGCGCTCCTCGTCACGGCGGGCACCGCCACCCTCGCCTACGCCATCGTGCAGACCGAGGCGGAGGGCTGGGGCGCGGCCGCCACCCTGGTGCCGCTCGGCGTCGCCCTCGCGCTGCTCACCGGGTTCCTCGTCGTCGAGGCCCGTACGCGGCTGCCGCTGATGCCGCTCGGACTCTTCCGGGTGCGGTCGGTGGCCGCGGCCAACGCGGCGATGTTCGTCTGCGGCATGGGCAGCTTCGCCATGTGGTTCTTCATGACGCTCTACGCGCAGAACGTGCTCGGCTACACGCCCATCGAGGCGGGCCTCGCCCTCGTGCCCAGCTCCCTCGCGGTGGTGGCGGGCTCCAAGACCGCGCCGCGGCTGATGCGGGTGTTCGGGGCGCGGAACGTGGCGGTGACCGGTGTGCTCGTCACCGCGGCCGGGTTCGCCTGGCAGTCCACGATGAGCGCGGACGGCTCCTACGTCACGACCATCATGCTGCCCGGCATCGTGATGATGGCCGGCGCCGGGTTCGCGATGACGCCGCTGGCCTCGCTGGCGACGTCCGGGGCGGCGCCGGGGGACGCGGGGCTGGTGTCCGGGCTCGTCAACACGAGCCGCACGCTCGGCGGGTCGCTGGGGCTCGCGATCCTGTCGACCGTCGCGGCGAGTCGCTCCGCGGGGGAGGCGGGGGCGGTCGGGCTGACCCGGGGGTACGCGGGGGCATTCCTGTGCGGGGCCGGGATTCTGGTGGTGGCTGTGGGGGTGCTGGTCCTCTGGATGCCAAGGGCTGCCGCCGATCGGGCAGGGAACTAGCCGCGGGCCCGGTCTTCTCGGCCGCGGGCCCGGTGGGGCTTCTCGCGCAGTTCCCCGCGCCCCTGGAGCATGCGGCTTCGCCGCAGCCCCAGGGGCGCCCGATGAGAGGTCGCACGAAGTGCGC
>NZ_JBITLI010000032.1:0-6119 GCF_044465085.1 Streptomyces sp. NPDC049813
ACATCCCGCTGCCGGACCGCCACCCCCTTCGCCACACCCGTCGACCCCGACGTGAACATCACATACGCCAACTGATCAGGACGCACCACCACACCAAGGCCCGTGGCCGGCCCCCCGGCCGTGGCCGCGACATCGTCGGCCGTCACGACCAGCGAGACGCCCGCCTGCTCGCAGACCGCCGCGCAGTGCTCCTGCGACCAGTCCGGGAACAACGGCACATACGCGCCACCCGCCATCGCGACACCCAGCTCCGCGATCACCAGCTCCGCGCACCGCTCCATCCGGAGCGCCACCAGCGACTCCGCGCCTACGCCCTGCTCGCGAAGCCAGTGCGCCAACTGCCGGGCTCGCCGGTCCAGTTGCGCATACGACAGCCGCACCGAGCCGAACTCCACGGCCGGCGCCTGCGGCGCCCGCGCCACCTGCTCCGCGAACACCTCCGGAATGGATCCGGTAAGCACCTCGACCCCGGTGCTGTTCCACTCCTCCAGCGCGGCACGCTCACCAGGCAGCACCACGTCCAGCTGGGAGAGCTTGCTGTCGGGGGCCGCGGTGACGTGTCGCAGGACCTGGGTGATGCGTCGGGCGAGCGCGCTGACGGTGTCGTGGTCGAAGAGGTCGCGTGCGTAGACGAGACCGCCGGAGAAGGACCCGCCGGGCCCGGCGAGGTGGTCCTCCTCGAAGTGCACAGTGAGGTCGAACTTGGCCGTGTCGGTCTCGAGCGGTTCTGGTGTGCTCTCGACGCCGGGGAGGTCGAGCCTGCCCTGGGCGTTGTTCTGCAGGACGAGCATCACCTGGAACAACGGCTGACGTGCCGCCGAACGCTCCACACCCAACGCGTCCACCAACCGGTCGAACGGCACATCCCCATGCGCATGCGCACCCAGATGCACCTCCCGCACCCGCTCCAGCAGCTCCACGAACGTCGGATCGCCCGACAGATCCGTCCGCAGCACCACCGTGTTCACGAAGAACCCGACCAGCTCGTCCAGACCCTCGTCCGCACGGCCCGCCAGCGCCGCACCCACCGGTATGTCCTCACCCGCACCCACCCGCGACAACGTCACCACCAGCGCCGCATGCAACACCATGAACAACGACACCCCGTGCTCACGCGCCAGCTCACTCAGACGCGCATGCACCCCCGCATCCACCGCGAACGGCACACTGCCCCCGCGCTGCGACGCCACCGCCGGCCGCGCCCGGTCGAACGGCAACACCAACTCCGCCGGAGAACCAGCCAACACCCCACGCCAATACTCCAGCTGAGCACTCATCACGCTCGCCGGATCCTCCTCGGACCCCAGCACCGCCCGCTGCCACACCGCGTAATCCGCGTACTGCACCGGCAACGCATCCCACTGCGGCACACCACCCGCACACCGCACCCCATACGCCCGCGACAGATCCCCGAGCAACGGCGCCATCGACCACCCGTCCGCCGCGATGTGATGCAACACCAACAACAGAACCTGCGACTCCACCCCCGTACGGAACAGATACGCCCGCACCGGAACCTGCACCGCCAGATCGAACGGAGCGGATGAGGCGGCGGCCAGTTCGGCGGGGAGTCCGGCTTCGGTGACGGTGCGGACGGTGAGGTCGGCGGTGGCGCCGGCCTTGACGTACTGGGAGGGCTTGCCGTCTTCCGTGGTGATCACGGTGCGCAGGACGTCGTGGCGTTCCATGACGTCCTGCAGCGCGTCCGTCAGGGCCGCTTCGTCGACCGTTCCGGTGAGGCGGACGGCGTAGGGCATGTGGTACGCGGCGCTGTCCCCTTCGAACTGGTCCAGGAACCACAAGCGCTGCTGGGCGTAGGCCAGCTCCACCGCGCCCGTACTCGTCCGGGGCCGCAGTGTCGGCCGCTTCACCTGCGCGTCGTCGAGGCGCGAGGCGAGTTCGGCCACGGTCGGCGCGTCGAACACCGTGCGTACCGTCAGTTCCACTCCGAAGACCGCACGCACCCGCGACACCAGCCGCGTCGCCAGCAGCGAATGACCCCCCAGATCGAAGAAGGAGTCGTCCACGCCGACCACGTCCGCACCCAGCAACTGCCCGAACAACCCGCACAGGACCTCTTCCCGCGCGGTCCTCGGCGCCCGGTACACCCCGCCCACGAACACCGGATCCGGCAACGCACCCCGGTCCAGCTTCCCGTTCGCGTTCAACGGCAGCCGCTCCAGCACCATCACCACCGACGGCACCATGTACTCCGGCAACCGCTCGGCCACGAACCCCTGCAACACTCCCCCGTCCAGCACTACATCGGCCGAGACCGGCACCGCGTAAGCGACAAGTTGGGGGCCGCGGGCGGTGTCGTCGGTCCCGCTGGCGATGACGACGGCTTCCGCGACCTCGGGGTGGGCGGCGAGAGCGGCCTGTACCTCGCCCAGCTCGATACGGATACCGCGCACCTTGACCTGGTCGTCCGCCCGGCCCGCGTACGACAACCGCCCGTCCGCACCCCAGCACGCCAGGTCACCCGTCCGGTACAGCCGCTCCCCCACCGCGAACGGACTCGCCACGAAGCGTTCGGCGCTGAGGGCGGGCTGGTTGACATAGCCGCGGGCCAGGCCCGTGCCGGCGACGTACAGCTCACCGACGGTGCCGGGCGGGACCATGCGCAGGGTCGAGTCCAGCACGTACACCTGCGTGTTCGGCAGGGGGCGGCCGATGGGGAGGGCGCCGTGCTCCAGGTCACCCGTACTGATCCGGGTCCACACGCTGTCGGCGCTGGCCTCCGAGAACCCGTACGAGTTGAGGAGCCGCCCCTCGGGGAAGGCGCGCAGGAAGCGGCGTGCGGTGGCGGGTGAGAGGGCCTCGCCGCTGCTGGTCCACATCACCTTCTCTGCCTGCGGGCCGAGGAGATCCTCCTCCAGGAGCGTGTTGAGCAGGCTCGGGACGAGGGTGGTACGGGTGACGCCGTGCTGTTCGATCAGCGCGGCCAGGGCATGGCCCGTACGCATCTGGTCCTGGTCGGCGAGGACGACGGCCGCCCCGTGCAGCAGCGGACCGAAGATCTCACTGGTCGACTCCCCGAACGCCAGCGACGCCTTCGCACACCCCACCTCACCCGGCCCCCACGGGAACTCCCGGTGCCCGCAGTCGAGCCGGTTGACCATACCGATGTGCGTACCGACCACACCCTTGGGCCGACCCGTGGAACCCGACGTGTAGAAGACATAGGCAGGCCGGGCGGGAGTGAGGGGGCGGCTGCGTTCCGCGTCCGCCACCGGGTGGGCGGGCAAGGCGGCGACGGCTGTGCGCGTCGCGGGATCGTCGATCACGACCGTCGGGACACCGGAGACCGGCAGCGAGTCCGCCACCCCGGCCGCCGTCACCACCAGACCCGCCCGCGAATCCGCGAGCATGAACGCACCCCGCTCCGAGGGATACGCCGGATCCAACCCCACATACGCCGCACCCGCCTTCGCGACGGCCAACAACGCCACCACCAGATCGGCGGTCCGCGGCAGATAGACCGCCACGAAATCCTCCGGACCCACACCGTGCGCCATCAGATGACGCGCCAGACGACTGGCCCGCCCGTCCAGCTCCGCATACGAGAGCCGCTCGTCCCCACTGATCAGCGCAACCGCGTCAGGAGTCCGCTCCACCTGCGCCGCGAAGAGGTCGGGCAGGGTGCTCGTGAGCAGCGTGGCGTTGTGGATGCCGTTCCAGCCGTCGAGGGTGTTCCGTTCCCCGGGCAACAGCATGTCGAGCTGGGCGAGGGGCCGGTCGGCGGTGGTGGTCAGGTGGTGCAGGAGGTGCTGGTAGCGGTCCAGGATGCGGCTCGCCCGTTCCTGGTCGAAGGCGGCGGGCTGGTAATCCAGGCGCAGCCGCATCGCGTCGCCTGCGGGGATCGCCGCGAAGGCCAGCGGGTAGTGCGTGGCGTCGACGGCGCTGCTGATGGAGAAGCCGGGTCCGTCCGTGGCACCTTCGCTCGCCGCGGTGATGCGGGGGTAGTTCTCGAAGATGGTGAGGGTGTCGAACAGCTGGCCTGTGTCCGCGAGTTGCTGGATCTCGGTGAGGCCGAGGTGGTGGTAGGCGAGGAGGGCTGCCTGTTCCTGCTGGACGCGCTGGACGAGACCTGCGAGCGTCTCGGCGGCGTCAAGGCGGATGCGGACGGGCAGCGTGTTGATGAACAGGCCGACCATGGACTCCACGCCGGGAAGTTCGGCGGGGCGGCCCGAGACGACGGAACCGAAGACCACGTCCTCGCGCCCGGTCAGGCCCCCGACGAGGACGCCCCACACGGTCTGTACGAGGGTGTTGAGCGTGACGCCCCAGGAACGGGCCAGCACGGTCAGCTCCGCGACCACCGACTCCGCAACCCGCGCCTCACACCGCTCAGGGACTCGCGTCTGCGCCGCGGTGAACGCCGGCGCCACCAGCGTCGGCTCCTCTACGCCCGCCAGCGCCTCCCGCCAGGCCGCCTCCGCGGCCGGCCGGTCCGCCTCCGCCAGCCACGCCAGATACGCACCGAACGGCCGCACCGCGGGAAGCCCAGCAGCACCACCCTGGCGGTAGAACGCCAGCAACTCCCGGAACAGGACCGGCATGGACCAGCCGTCGAGCAGGATGTGGTGGTTGGTCAGGACCAAGCGGTGCCGGTCCGTGCCGAGACGCACCAGCACCCACCGCAGCAGCGGTGCGCGTCGCAGGTCGAAGGGGGTGGCGCGTTCCCGGTCGGCGACGGCGGCGGCCTCGTCCTCCGGTGTGTCGTACGACGACACGTCCAGGGTGCGGAAGGGTGCCGGCACCGAACCCGGCACCGAACCGGTCACGACCTGCATCCACCGGCCGTCTGCGGTCTGCCGGAATGCGGCCCGCAGGTTCGCGTGCCGGTCGAGGACGGCCTGCGCGGCGGCCCGCAGCCGCTCGACGTCCAGGGGGCCGGTCAGTTCCAGGACGAACTGGGCGGTGTAGACGTCCGTGCCCTGCTCGTCGTAACCGGCGTGGAAGGCCAGACCCTGCTGGAGCGGGGAGAGGGACGTGACGTCCGCCAGGCCTCCCTCCGCCCGCAGCTCACCTTCCAGTGCGTTGATCTGCTCCTGGTCGATCTCTACGAGGGGGAAGTCGGACGGCGTGTGACCGCCCGCGCCCTGCTCGACGGCTTCCGCGATCGCGGTCAGCTCCTCGAACCAGGCCTGCGCCAACTCCCCCACGCGTTCCTGGGAGAGGATCTCGCCGGCCCAGGACCACACCGCCCGCAGCACCGGACCCTCACCAGCTTCTTCGATGAGGGAGTTCACCTCGACGGTGTGCGCCAGCGGCATCCCGTCGTCAGCGCCACTGCGCAGCCCGAGTCCGCCGTCGTGGCTGTCCGTGGTGAAGCGGCCGAGGTAGTTGAAGCCGATCTGCGGCTCCGCACCCGCCAGCTCCGGAGCCGTTTGCTCGTTGAGGTAGCGCAGCAGGCCGTAGCCGAGGCCCTTGTCCGGGACTTGGCGTAGTTGTTCCTTCACCTGCCGCACCGAGGAAGCCGCATCCCCCGGGCCTGCGTCCAGCGCCACCGGATACACCGAGGTGAACCAGCCCACCGTCCGCGAAAGATCAACCCCGGGCAGCTCCTCACGACCATGCCCCTCCACATCCACGACGACGGAGCCCGGCCCGGCACCACGCCAGCGCCGCACCGCCCGCGCCAGAGCAGCCAGCAGCACGTCATTGATCTCACCGTGGAACGCGGCAGGCACCGCACCCAGCAGACGCCGCGACACCGCAGTAGGAAGGCGCAGCTCCAGCTGGCCGGCCGAGGACGCCACATCCACCACCGCATCCAGCGGGCGTACGCCCAGCAGCGGGTCCGGGGTGCTGCGCACGCCACGCCAGAACTCCAGCTCGCCGGAGCGCGCCTGCGCCTCGTCCACCAGCAACCGCGCCCACCGACGGAACGACGTCGCCACCCCCGCCGGCTCCACCGACGGCTCGGACAGTGCCGCCTGGACATCCGGGACGATGATCCGCCACGACACCCCATCGACCACCAGATGGTGCGCCACCAGCAACAACACACCCTCGGCGTCCGGGCCGCGGTCGAACCACACGCCCTGCACCATCACACCCGCACCAGGCGACAACCGCCCCTGCGCCCCACGACGCTCCACCACCACGAGCCG
>NZ_JBITLI010000033.1:0-2479 GCF_044465085.1 Streptomyces sp. NPDC049813
TGCGCGACGCTCCCACGGCTTGTAGGCACACGGTTTCAGGTACTATTTCACTCCGCTCCCGCGGTACTTTTCACCATTCCCTCACGGTACTATCCGCTATCGGTCACCAGGGAATATTTAGGCTTAACGGGTGGTCCCGCCAGATTCACACGGGATTTCTCGGGCCCCGTGCTACTTGGGTGTCTCTTAAACGAGCCGCTGACGTTTCGACTACGGGGGTCTTACCCTCTACGCCGGACCTTTCGCATGTCCTTCGCCTACATCAACGGTTTCTGACTCGTCTCACAGCCGGCAGACTATGAAAAAGAGATCCCACAACCCCGCATACGCAACCCCTGCCGGGTCTCACACGTATACGGTTTGGCCTCATCCAGTTTCGCTCGCCACTACTCCCGGAATCACGGTTGTTTTCTCTTCCTGCGGGTACTGAGATGTTTCACTTCCCCGCGTTCCCTCCACACTGCCTATGTGTTCAGCAGCGGGTGACAGCCCATGACGACTGCCGGGTTTCCCCATTCGGAAACCCCCGGATCAAAGCCTGGTTGACGACTCCCCGGGGACTATCGTGGCCTCCCACGTCCTTCATCGGTTCCTGGTGCCAAGGCATCCACCGTGCGCCCTTAAAAACTTGGCCACAGATGCTCGCGTCCACTGTGCAGTTCTCAAACAACGACCAACCACCCATCACCCCGGGACAACATCCCGAGTGCACTGGGGCCGGCACTGAAGGCGACCTTGCGGCCGTACCTTCAGATACCCAACAGCGTGCCCGACCCGGTCCCGCCCGGAGATCATGTTTTCCACGCTCCGAAGAGCAGTACTCACAGCCTCCGACCCGTGAACCAGATCGAATAGTCAACGTTCCACCCATGAGCAACCAGCATCGAACATTCGCCGATGTACTGGCCTCTGACCCGGACAAGTCCGAGTAAGAAGTGCTCCTTAGAAAGGAGGTGATCCAGCCGCACCTTCCGGTACGGCTACCTTGTTACGACTTCGTCCCAATCGCCAGTCCCACCTTCGACAGCTCCCTCCCACAAGGGGTTGGGCCACCGGCTTCGGGTGTTACCGACTTTCGTGACGTGACGGGCGGTGTGTACAAGGCCCGGGAACGTATTCACCGCAGCAATGCTGATCTGCGATTACTAGCAACTCCAACTTCATGGGGTCGAGTTGCAGACCCCAATCCGAACTGAGACCGACTTTTTGAGATTCGCTCCACCTTGCGGTATCGCAGCTCATTGTATCGGCCATTGTAGCACGTGTGCAGCCCAAGACATAAGGGGCATGATGACTTGACGTCGTCCCCACCTTCCTCCGAGTTGACCCCGGCGGTCTCCTGTGAGTCCCCATCACCCCGAAGGGCATGCTGGCAACACAGAACAAGGGTTGCGCTCGTTGCGGGACTTAACCCAACATCTCACGACACGAGCTGACGACAGCCATGCACCACCTGTACACCGACCACAAGGGGGCGCCTGTCTCCAGACGTTTCCGGTGTATGTCAAGCCTTGGTAAGGTTCTTCGCGTTGCGTCGAATTAAGCCACATGCTCCGCTGCTTGTGCGGGCCCCCGTCAATTCCTTTGAGTTTTAGCCTTGCGGCCGTACTCCCCAGGCGGGGAACTTAATGCGTTAGCTGCGGCACCGACGACGTGGAATGTCGCCAACACCTAGTTCCCACCGTTTACGGCGTGGACTACCAGGGTATCTAATCCTGTTCGCTCCCCACGCTTTCGCTCCTCAGCGTCAGTAATGGCCCAGAGATCCGCCTTCGCCACCGGTGTTCCTCCTGATATCTGCGCATTTCACCGCTACACCAGGAATTCCGATCTCCCCTACCACACTCTAGCCTGCCCGTATCGACTGCAGACCCGGGGTTAAGCCCCGGGCTTTCACAACCGACGTGACAAGCCGCCTACGAGCTCTTTACGCCCAATAATTCCGGACAACGCTTGCGCCCTACGTATTACCGCGGCTGCTGGCACGTAGTTAGCCGGCGCTTCTTCTGCAGGTACCGTCACTTTCGCTTCTTCCCTGCTGAAAGAGGTTTACAACCCGAAGGCCGTCATCCCTCACGCGGCGTCGCTGCATCAGGCTTTCGCCCATTGTGCAATATTCCCCACTGCTGCCTCCCGTAGGAGTCTGGGCCGTGTCTCAGTCCCAGTGTGGCCGGTCGCCCTCTCAGGCCGGCTACCCGTCGTCGCCTTGGTGAGCCATTACCTCACCAACAAGCTGATAGGCCGCGGGCTCATCCTTCACCGCCGGAGCTTTTAACCACCCTCCAGGAGGAGGGAAGTGTTATCCGGTATTAGACCCCGTTTCCAGGGCTTGTCCCAGAGTGAAGGGCAGATTGCCCACGTGTTACTCACCCGTTCGCCACTAATCCACCCCGAAGGGCTTCATCGTTCGACTTGCATGTGTTAAGCACGCCGCCAGCGTTCGTCCTGAGCCAGGATCAAACTCTCCGTGAATGTTTCC
>NZ_JBITLI010000034.1:0-1463 GCF_044465085.1 Streptomyces sp. NPDC049813
AACCGTCAACGTCGCGAGATCTGGTGGCGGTTCACCCGTCCCGCAATGGACCTTTACCGTGCCATCTCCGACTTGGACCGTGTTCTGGTGGTAGCGCTTGTCAGTCGAACGGTCATGCCAGCTCGTGTACCCAGCCGCCAAGTCCTTTCTCATAAATTGGGAGTCTTCGCTACGGCCGAGGGTAGCAACCTCGCCCTACTCTCGAGTTCATTCCACTCGATTTGGGCATGGCGCAATTCATCAACGATGAAGGCGGATCTCAATTACTCTCCGTCCGACGTTTACGAGACATTCCCTCGCCCAGTCACCACTGTCGGAGTCCGAAGCAATGGGGAAATTCTCGACAGGTTGAGATTTGATGTAATGATTGACAGAAGCGTAGGACTCACAAGGCTATACAACATGGTCCATGACCCTGCCGTGAAGGATAGTGACATCGAGTCTCTGCGCGAGAACCACCGGAAGATCGACCGATCTGTACTTGAGTCCTACAATTGGCTAGACGTCGACCTCGCTCACGATTTCTATCCAAATCGACAAGGTACGCGATTCACGGTCGCGCCATCGGCTCAGATTGAAATCCTAGACAGGCTTCTTGAGCTTAACCATGCTCAGCATGAAAGAAACTCACCAAAAAATTCCCCTCAAGCAATGGACCGGCATGGCGTTGCGGCCAGATCGGCAGTTCATGATCAGGAACACCTAACTCCGGCACTTCACGGGGATACCTTGTTCTGAGAGTTACGTCAGAACAAGGTATCCCCGTGAAGTGCGACGACTCCTTCGGCGTCGCGCATGGGTGATTGCACCAGTCGTTCATGGCTTACCGCATCTGCTTCTCGATTGAAGCGCGTATGGTTGAGTTCAAGAAGTCTGTCCAGGATCTCATTTTGCACCACTGGAGCGACAGTGAAGCGGACCCCATTTCGGGTTTCATGGAATCCATGGCCGAGGTCAAGGTCGCCCCATTCGTAAGCTTCAGCCACCGCCTCATCGACAGCTTTATGGCACTCGCGGAGCTTACTTATATCGCTAGCGGAAACCTGTGGATCATTGACCAGATTATAAAGCTTCGTAAGGCCGCACTCTCGGTTCCGCATGATTGCAGTGCGGGTTTCGATTAGGTTCTTTCCGGAAGATTCCAAGAGAGGGAGATTTTGCGGCATGGGGAATGTTTCAAAGCAATCGGACGGAGTGTACTGAAGGTCAGATTTCAGCGTCGCCGAATATTTCCATGCCCATAGTACGTGAATACTTGAGTTCAGCAGGGCCATTGTATCAACACGGTCACTGGCAAAGAGAACGATCTTCTCGTTCAGTACCTGACCCGTGGGCACGATGGTCGCCATGGCTGTTCGGCTCACCCGTGCTACCACCAGAACACGGTCCAAGTCGGAGATGGCACGGTAAAGGTCCATTGCGGGACGGGTGAACCGCCACCAGATCTCGCGACGTTGACGGTT
>NZ_JBITLI010000035.1:0-1224 GCF_044465085.1 Streptomyces sp. NPDC049813
GACGGTCTGTCGGCAGGTGGGGCAGGTGCCGGTCCAGGTGGCGATGAGCTGTTGGAGGAGGTCCAGGGCCTGGTAGAGGGTCAGGCCCTGGCAGGGACTTTTGGGTGTCTCCGCTGTTCGGTCAGGAACAGATGGGCGGCGGTGACGAGGGTGACGTGCCGGTGCCAGCCGGCGAACGAACGGCCCTCGAAGTGGTCCAGGCCCAGGGCTGTTTTCAGCTCGCGGTAGTCGTGCTCGATCCGCCACCGGGCTTTCGCGAGGCGGACCAGATCCCTGGCGGGGATATCGGCGGGCAGGTTCGAGATCCAGTACTGCACTGGTTCGCGCTCGCCCTCGGGCCACCGGGCGATCAGCCAGGACAAGGGGATCGTGCCGTCGGCGGCCGGTTTCGGACGACGGCCCGCGAGCCGGACGCGCAGGAACACGAAGTGCGAGCTCATCGCCGCCTTCGATCCCTTGCGCCAGGTCACGGCCCGACCGCGGCCGCGACCCGCGACCAGTACGTGCTCGCGCAAGGACACGGGCCGGGTGCGATAGCGGGGCAGCGGCCTGGGGCCGAGCCCGCCGTATTCGGGCTGGTGCGGCACCGCGTCCTGGCCGTGGGCGGTCATCTCGCCCTTGGCCTGCAGCACCCAGGCCAGACCGCGTTCGTCCAGGCCGTGGCGGAAGTCGGCGTTCGCGCCGTAGCCGGTATCGGCGACCAGGACGGCGGGCCGCAGCCCGCAGCCGGCGAGTTCGTCGAGCATATCCAGGGCGAGCTGCCACTTGGGACGGTGGCACTCGTCGTCGGGGATCCGGCAGGCCCGCCTGCGGGCCTGGGCGTCGGGACCGTCCCAGGCGGCGGGCAGGAACAGGCGCCAGGACAACGGGCACGATGCCTCCTCGGAGGCGGCGTGGACACTGACGCCGATCTGGCAGTTGCCGACCTTGCCCAGGGTGCCCGAATACTGCCGGGCCACCCCGGGCGAGGAACGGCCGTCCTTGGGGAAGCCGGTGTCGTCCACCACCCACACCTGCGGCCGCACGACCGCCACCGCCCGCCACGCCAGCCGGGCCCGCACGTCCCTGACCTGCCACGTCGAGGTCGTCATGAACTGCTGCAACTGCTGGTGATCGACACCGAGCCGTTCAGCCATCGGCTGCATCGACTTCCTGCGGCCGTCCAGCAACAGCCCCCGCAGATATAACGCACCCTTCGCCCGCTGGTCCCGACGCACCAGCGAC
>NZ_JBITLI010000036.1:0-1199 GCF_044465085.1 Streptomyces sp. NPDC049813
TCTGAGCTGGGGGTGGCCGCAGAGACCAGCGAGAAGCGACTGTTTACTAAAAACACAGGTCCGTGCGAAGCCGTAAGGCGATGTATACGGACTGACGCCTGCCCGGTGCTGGAACGTTAAGGGGACCGGTTAGTCGAACTTCGGTTTGGCGAAGCTGAGAACTTAAGCGCCAGTAAACGGCGGTGGTAACTATAACCATCCTAAGGTAGCGAAATTCCTTGTCGGGTAAGTTCCGACCTGCACGAATGGCGTAACGACTTCTCGACTGTCTCAACCATAGGCCCGGTGAAATTGCACTACGAGTAAAGATGCTCGTTTCGCGCAGCAGGACGGAAAGACCCCGGGACCTTTACTACAGTTTGATATTGGTGTTCGGTTCGGCTTGTGTAGGATAGGTGGGAGACTTTGAACCAGCCACGCCAGTGGTTGGGGAGTCGTCGTTGAAATACCACTCTGGTCGTGCTGGATGTCTAACCTGGGTCCGTGATCCGGATCAGGGACAGTGTCTGATGGGTAGTTTAACTGGGGCGGTTGCCTCCTAAAGAGTAACGGAGGCGCCCAAAGGTTCCCTCAGCCTGGTTGGTAATCAGGTGTTGAGTGTAAGTGCACAAGGGAGCTTGACTGTGAGACCGACGGGTCGAGCAGGGACGAAAGTCGGGACTAGTGATCCGGCGGTGGCTTGTGGAAGCGCCGTCGCTCAACGGATAAAAGGTACCCCGGGGATAACAGGCTGATCTTCCCCAAGAGTCCATATCGACGGGATGGTTTGGCACCTCGATGTCGGCTCGTCGCATCCTGGGGCTGGAGTCGGTCCCAAGGGTTGGGCTGTTCGCCCATTAAAGCGGTACGCGAGCTGGGTTTAGAACGTCGTGAGACAGTTCGGTCCCTATCCGCTGTGCGCGTAGGAGTCTTGAGAAGGGCTGTCCCTAGTACGAGAGGACCGGGACGGACGAACCTCTGGTGTGCCAGTTGTCCTGCCAAGGGCATGGCTGGTTGGCTACGTTCGGAAAGGATAACCGCTGAAAGCATCTAAGCGGGAAGCCTGCTTCAAGATGAGGACTCCCACCCCCTTTGAGGGGTTAAGGCTCCCAGTAGACGACTGGGTTGATAGGCCAGATCTGGAAGCCCGGTAACGGGTGGAGGTGACTGGTACTAATAGGCCGAGGGCTTGTCCTCAGTTGCTCGCGTCCACTGTGTTG